>NZ_JALDQE010000029.1:0-8607 GCF_022748145.1 Bacillus sp. CCB-MMP212 | reverse complement strand
ACACGGAAGTTAAGCTCTCTAGCGCCGATGGTAGTTGGGACCTTGTCCCTGTGAGAGTAGGACGTCGCCAAGCAACTTTAAGACGAGTCAGAATGACTCGTCTTTTTTGTATGCTTTCATACCTCTATCAATTGCATTTTTAACTCCTTCTAAATAAGAAAAACCATATTTTTTATCTGGCTCTAAGTAAGTTCCTTCAGCCCACTCATTCCATGCGTTAATAAATAAAAACTCGCTGTTATAAAAAGAGTAAGTACGATGAATTTGCTTGCTTAAATATATGGTGAACTTTTCAGGGGTAGAACCTACAAAGATGCTGCTATTTGCGTTTTTACGTCGTGCAGTATTATCCCAATCAACAAAAGCCCCAGGAAATGTTTTTTTCTTTGGGAGCGATCGTTGTAATATATACATCCATACTTTATCGTAGTCCCAAACATTCAAGTGCATATCAGAATCATATATGACCTTATTTATGTCTGAAGAGCTATCATGGGCAATTGTATAGAAAGGTTCAAACTGAATGCTAGCATCGAATCCATTTATATTAGGTAGTGGAAAACTGTTTAATGTTTCAGCAAAGTATATGCCTTTTAAACCATTTTCTCGCGCTAATGCATTCCAGTAATTAAGCATTTTTTCACAATCAGGAATATGTCCTGGACGATAAATAATGAATAGAGGTTTATCATCTATATAAATATATCTCTCATCTTGGAAAGCCTGTAATAAATAATCAAAGTGTTCCTTCCAATCAGATATATCTCCGTAATCTTGAGGCATTAATATATGTTTATCGAGACCATCCCAAGATTTTGTCCATGGTTCATTTGCCCAAGAAAGACAAAAAGGGAAGTCAGGTTCCTTCATCTTTAGTACGTCATTAAAGGGTGTTTCTAATAGTCTTTTTCCCTTAAACCAATAATGATAATAACAAAAACCATATATACCGTATGCTTTAGCGATTTCTGCTTGCCACTTTCTTACGGAGGGGCTAGTTAAGTCATAATAAAAATCTTGATAAGGTTCCCTCGGTTGATAATGTCCTGAAAATAAAGGGCGTGCACTTTTAGTATTTGTCCATTCAGTAAATCCTTTCCCCCACCATCCATCATTTTCTTTAATTTGATGGAATTGTGGTAAGTAAAAAGCGATTATTTTCAAAGTATATCCCCCTCATGTTTTTCGTAGTTCAATTGTTGGGAAGGTATTCTTGATTTGGTGGAGCAATTTTAAAACAAGAGATATGTTAGCTGTTTACTGCTTTTTTTATGGTATGTATTGAATTTGTTTTTACAGCTTACTTAATAAGAGAGTATTAGGTAATTTGATATATAACTGAAATAGAAAGTGCTTTTCGTCATGAAATTAAGTGTATTACGTTGAATAAAAGGAATTAAATTTTTTGAAGGACAAAGAGGGCTTGTGGTAATCGATTTACATCATCAAAAAAGTCTTGTAGCTTTAAATATTTCTCATAATGATTTTCAATATAAGTCCTAGGTATAACGGTTTCTCCGTAAAAACTACTATTTCTAACATCCCCTGCACCAGTAGCGCTGTGGACAAATTTTCCGTTTTCATAATCCGAGATAGCGCGATGTATATCTGGAAAAGCTTGAGATAAAGTTTTATGCCATCCTGTTTGAATTAATTCAGGATGTTCGTGGAATTGTTGACAAAAATCAAGAAAATAGCGAGCTTGTGTTGTTGCGATGAAAATTCCACCAGGGCGAAGAACTCTTGAAAATTCTTTTATCCAATTTTCAGCAGTTTCTTCGGATAAATGTGAGAATACAGAATAAGCGAATATGATATCTAATGAATTGTCACTAATAAATTCTACAGGGGGATGTGGACTTGCTGTTTTATATATCCCTCTTCCTAGTGTTTCATTACAAAGTGTGATCATCGCAGGATCCACATCAATGCCAAGTAAATTTTGATCAGAGGCATCTTTAAATAAGAAGCGTATAATTCTTCCCCATCCGCAGCCGAAGTCTAAAACTTTACTTTCTTTATTCACGGGAACACCTAAATTCTTGGCGTATTGTTTTATATAGCTATAAAACAAATATGCTTCATAAAGAGCATGTTCATAGGAAGCACCTACAAATTGTTTTTGAATTTCTTCAGGAGGAAACCTAGGTACGGGAACCCCATTTATCGTTGTTTGGGAACAACTTTGTATAAATAAATTTAGAAGTTCAACATCAGATAGTGAATTAACAAGATTATCAAAATCACTTCCTAACTTAAAGTTATGCATTTGTCAAACCTCCGAATTATATAGTGATTAAACCTTATTTTCTTGCTTTTTACTAATAAAAACATGTAAAAATTCAGCATCTAACCCGAGTGATCTATCCTTTTGTAAATAAACAATGGTATACATATTCGTGTGTGTATAAATATATTCAATCATATCCTGCCCCCAATCGAACGTTACTAAAGACCCATTCTCATCAATAGGGTTTCCGTGATAAATGGGCTCTTCAATATATTCAATCACCTCTTTATTCAATCTTGCTCTTTGCACAGTTTTTGTGAGTGTATGATACCAAGGGACAGTAAATACATGAGCGCCGCCAGGTTTTAATACTCGTTCTATTTCTTTAAAGGCTTTGTTTGGTGTCATTACATGCTCAAAAACGTCTTGAGTAATGAATAAATCAAAAGATTCATTTTCAAAAGTCATGTCTTCTAAGTTCTCACATCTAATTCCTTGAAAGTATTGGCCAAGAGGATAGTTTTTAAAGTATTGAGAATATGTATAGTTTTTACAGTTTTTTAATAGTAGCTGAGTTGTAATTCCTCCAGGAGAGGATTCGTGGATACTATAGGAATCCCATTTTGGAAAAAATGTGTGTAAAGTATGGATTAAAGCTCGCTGCCTTGGGATAGAGTTACATGTAGAACATAAATAATGATCTCTAAGCCAATCATTATGCTCTATAAATGTAGCTTTCTTTTCGCAAATAACGCAGTACCCATTATTGTGTTTCAAATTGATTTCCACACGACATCACTCCTATGTTACATGCAATCTATTTATGGAAAGTATGATACACGTCAACAATCGGCGAAATCAAAGGGAATAGGTGAAAGTTAGGTATCTCTTAAAATAGCGATTAGGAAAAGGGAATAATCAGTTGAAGAGAACCCGACTCGAATTAAAGTTTCACTTTATGCTATGCGATGCATTAGCTTTTATTCATAGAAAAATGTATAGACTTAAAATATCCCTCTCGTGTACGGGTACATTTCAAAGTCCTGTGCATATATTTCTGTAACTAAATCCATGGTTTCTTTATCATAAAAGCTTTCGTATGTTGGAAATCGTGGGAAGGCTTCATCTGTAATGCTAAGTTCTGCATAGCTCCCTGCATGAATCATCTTGTGGGCGCGATGATGATCTGAATTTGTAAGAAGTGCTAAATTGGATTTTATCAAATCGTACGTGTGTTCTATTTTGGTAATTTGTGCATTAAAATCTTCTAAAGGAATATAACATTGGATGAAGTTTTCTTCACCGGGGACGTATTGTTGGCTAAAATGTATATCTATTGCTAGGGAATTGGAACCAAATGCCTGAACGTAATATAAAAATTGTTTAAATGATATTCCTTGATTACTATATTTATCATTATAAAAATAATGACGGATACTTTCCCATTGGGGGCTAGCATATGGATTGTCAGCAAGTAATAGAAATGAGCTGACAGCCCTTGTATAGGGATTTCGCACAAGTTTACAAACATCCTTTTTACCTTCTAGAAGACCATTCTGTAACTCTGGTATGTAATTTATATTGTTCTTATACACCCAGAACTCATAGTAATGAATAAAGTCATTGTATTTCTTTGCTTCAGTAAATAATCCAATTTGAAAAAAGAACCAATTAGCTAATGCGGTGCATCCGCTTCTGTGACTCCAAAATAGTATAAGGGGAAAGTCTTTATGGTAATGCGGAATTCGGTCTTTATGTAGAATTACATGATTTAAAAGCTCTTGATTTATATTTTTCATGAGTTTTGCACTCCTTTTTTTGAGAACCTTGTGTATGTAGAAGTTTTTTTATGGGTTAAACAAGTGAGGATTGTTTATTAAATATATTCATGGGGATGAGTAAATATTATGAGTGTTTTGCAGTCAATCTGAATAAGGAAGTTATTCCAAAATGAAAATAGAAAATAAAGATAATGAAAATTTATAACAAACATACAATGATAAGAAGATGAGTAATCGAAATGATCCAGTTTATTTGTGTATGTTTTTAGGTTTGACGATGGGAAAAATTTATTACTAGAGAGATGATATTATGAGGAAGAATAATTATTTAATAGTAGGTGGAAATAGTTTCATTGGTATCAACCTCGCATTGGGCTTATTGAAACAGGGGCAAAATGTAAAAGTATTTTCCAGGCATATAAATAATTTTCCTCAAAATATTATAAGTGAAGTTGAATTTATTAAAGGTGATTTAGAAAATGTTGAGGATATATATAAGGCTTTAGTGAATATAGATATTATTATTTATTTAGCTGCGACGTCTAACGTAGTAACTTCAATTGAAGATGTTTTCGGCGATATTAATAGCAGTTTATTTTTTCTTAATTTCATGGAAAGTGTTAAAGATTTTCGTATTAAAAAAATTATATTAGCTTCTTCAGGAGGCACAGTTTATGGTGAACCTGAATATTTGCCTATTGATGAGAAACATCCATTAAGACCACTTTCCCCGTATGGAATAACAAAAGTTTCGCTCGAGAATTATTTGTATTTTTATAAGAGAAAATATGGAATAGATTATGTTGTATGTAGATATTCTAATCCGTATGGAAAATACCAAAACCCCTTAAAAAAAGTTGGGGCGATAAATTGTTTTTTGTATCAGCATCTCAGTAATGAAAGGATTAATATATATGGGAATCCAGAGGAGATTATTAGAGATTATATTTATATCGATGATTTAGTTGAAATTACTATACAACTAGCACAATTAAATCAATTGAAATCTTGCGTATATAACATAGGCAGTGGCAAAGGTCTTTCTTTAAAACGAATTATTGTGGAACTAGAGAAAATAACAGAAAGAAAAGTGGATTTTATCTGTTATAAACAAAAGCAAGAGAACGTTCAAAGAATCATTTTAAATATTGATAAGGTAAAACAAGAATTGAATTGGGAGCCTAAAATAGATTTTAAAAATGGGATTAGATTAAATAAACTATGGATTGAAGAGTTCTTATATAGTAAAAAATAATAAACCACACTCTACTTGTATATAAGCAGAGCGTGGTTTATTATTTTACTTCTTTTTCTATTACCCAAAGGTCTTGATGTTCCCACCAAAATCCTTCAGTATACTTTTTGATGATTGGGTTATGGGGCAGTAATTTAATTTTGTCACATACGTAAGAGGGACTAACTATCGTTTGTCCGTACTGATTAACATCTAAATCGAATTGTTCACTAGAAGAGAGAAACCAATAGCCATGTTCGTTTAAATTTGGAAACCCGAAATATTTTTTACTTTGATAGCCATGGGTTGTGAAAATGAATAAACCACCAGGTGAAACAGCGTTATACAATGTTTGCAGCCAACGAAACCAAGTTGTATCAGGCATATGAGAAAAAAAGGATAGACAAAAAACAATATCGTACGTAGATGAGTCTAATTTTAACTGTTCGGGCTCAGGATGAGATAATATAGAAGGATTATTTAATTTGTTTTCAATAAAGGAAATGGCCTCTTCGTGTATATCGCAAGCGGTTATACTCAAATTTGCTTGTAGATTTAATAAATGACGTGTTACGCAGCCGTATCCAGATGCAAACTCTAACAATTTGATTGGATTGCCTGTAGGAGGATAAAGGGAAGTGATTAAGTCTAAGAGTATTTGTGCTGAGTTTTGCCCGTCTTTAAAATAGTAATCTATCGCTTCTTTTTTTGATGGGAAAACGGGATTAGTGACAATGAACTGAAAGATATGATCCTCAGGATGGATACTTGTATTTACATTGTAGCTGTGTGCGATTTGAGAAATTAAATCTTTATGTTCCTCTATAAAGTCTTTCAAAGAGTATTCCCCCTTAAATAATAATATCGCCTTACAAGAGATATTGATGGCAGAGAAAGCATACGTTTAAATTTTTAAGTATGCTTTAAGATACTTTCTATATGTATACATTTTCATTTTAGAAATGTCGTCGATAGTAAAGCTTTCTTTAATAAAATTTTGCATTTGCACAACTTCATTGTAATGGGAATATGAATCTTCTGTTCTTGTTACGCTATTTAAATGTCGTCTATGATAGTTTAGGGGGGCTGGATTGAAGTAAATATCTCCCTCTGTAAGAAGAGAAACATAGAAGAACCAGTCACCAGCTATTTTGAACTTTTCTAACTGTTTTTCTGTTTTCTTCATATCTATATTTTTAAAAACTACACTCGAGACATTAGGTATAGTGTTTTTGATAAGTAACGTATCTTGTATTTCGTCGACGCCTTTTCGAAAATAGGGGGCTTTCCATTTCTCTTCATCGATATCATTTGTGTAATTTAAATAATGATTAGCCAATACATTTCCTTGTTCGTCTATTTGTTTTGATTGTGTGTAGCTTAAGGCAATATTGTTATTTATATAAAACCCCTGCATCACCTCTTGTAAAAATGTCTTATCGCATAAGTCATCGGCCTCTGCAATCCAAATATAATCACCAGTTGCTGCAGTGACGCCTTTTATCCATTGTTTAAATACAGAACCAGAGTTTGTATCATTAATAACCTGTTGAACCTTCAGATGGCTCTTATTTTCTTTTGAGAGCAGTTCTTTAAATGTTGATACGCTATGATCAGTGGAGGCATCGTCTAAGAAAATTAGTTCGTAAAGAGGGTAGGTTTGGTTTAATATTGATTCGATTCGATCAGGTAAGTATTTTTCATAATTATAGTTTGGTATGATTACGCTTATCTTTTTGTAATTATGTTCGAGAAGATCTAGTAATTGATAAATGTAAGTAAGAAAATTGAAGTTTTTTTCGATAAGTTCTTGGCCAAAGCTTCCCTTTTGTAATCGTAATCCCTCATCATGAATAAATTCATATATTTTTTCTAGCATTTTGGGTAAATTTAAAAAGTCTACTAAGGCACCAGTTTTTTCTGTAACAACATCCTCAAAACCTCCAGCATTTTTAAACCCTATAACAGGAAGTTTTACATCTAATGCTTCTAAAACAACATTTGGAAAAGGATCTTCCCTTGAAGTTAATAAGTATAAGTCAGCTCCGGCGTTATATAATCCGATATCGGGAGTAGGATCGATTGCTGTGAAATGTGCTTTATATTTAGGGGGCAGTGTATTCAGGAATTGAACATCTGTTCTCCCTACCCAAATAAAATGAATATCCTTGTGAGTCTTTCTTACTGAGTAAGAGATCAGTGAGAATAGATCGATTCCTTTTCGATAATCTGCGAAGCCTACACCCAGGATGATTTTGCTATCTAGAGGCAGGTTAAGCTTCTTACGTAACTCATTTCTAGCTTTTGCGATATTATTCTTATAAGGATTGTGGTTAAACAAACCTTGAGGGAGAATGTGACATTTTTGAGGATCCAATTCAGTGATTGTACGAAATTTTTCTTGTACGTATTGTGAAGGGAAAACAACTTTGTAAGCAAATTCAGCGATGTTTTTAGCTTTCCCTTCAGCAGAGTACTGTTGTATTAAATGCGGTAATTCATGTATTAATGAAACAACTTTTATATTGTGTCTAGCTAGTAATGCGACGATATCGCCACTTATGACAGTGCTACATATGGCGAGGGTAAAATCCTGTGATAATAAATCCTTTATTAATAATTCGACCTTTTCTTTTGTTTGATAATCTTGCTCGAGACAATAAACAGGACCGTACTTTTGGAAATCGGGAATTAAAATACCGGATCCAATAGAAATAATTGCAACAGAGTAATCAAAGTTTTCTTTAAGAGCCTTAATAGTATGTAAAGAAAGTAGCTGTGCTCCGTGGAAATGGGCATCATGGGATACATAAATTATCTTTTTATTAACATGCATTTCATAACGCCTCCTAAGTTTATTAGATTTCTTTTCCTTTTTGTTGATTAAAGGTAAAGAAGAGAAATGTTTTATATATAATCCCCTAGAGATGAGTAGAAGGGGGGCGTACTAAAAGAAAAAATATTATCCTTAATATATATTTACTTGGTCTCACATTCATTCTTTAGAAAAGTATTAGTATTAAGTTAGAGAGTGTAGTCTGCAGATTGTTAGTTTGAATACATACGTTTATGAAGTTCTAAGGATGTGTTAGAAATTAAGAGAGGGCAAAGCTTTTATAATTTATAAAATAAAAAAGATAAAAAGTATTGACGATTGATCTACAGGGGTGTAATATAGGACAAGTCGCCGATGACATTAACGTCGCAAGCGACAAACGAAATGAAAAACTTAGTTGACATTAACTAATGAAGATGTTAACATAAGGAAGTCGCAAATGAGCGACTAAGTAGTTCTTTGAAAACTGAACGAAACAAACAACGTGAAACGTCAATTTTTATTTTTAGATGCTAGACAAACTAAC
>NZ_JALDQE010000028.1:0-9328 GCF_022748145.1 Bacillus sp. CCB-MMP212 | reverse complement strand
ACCTGCTGAAAAAATAACTCCTACCAAAAAGGAATTTAATGCACTTACACCTCTATTTTTAAAACCAAAACGATGTTCTTGTAATAAAAATGTAGGTTTTACAACCCCTAATAAAAACAACCCCATAAAACCAATAAATATAGCACCTAACATTCTAATTAAATCTTTATAATCAATAAAAATTTTACCAATCCAACTTGCTGAAAATCCAAGTACATAAAAAATACAAGAAAAACCTAATAAAAATAAACTAGCATGGAAAAATATTTGTTTATTTTTAGAAATAGAATTTTTATCATTTAAATCTTTTATTGATATACCTGTAATATAAGAAATAAAAGAAGGATATAAAGGCAAACAACACGGTGAAATAAAAGATAAAAATCCAGCACTTAAAGCTAACCACCAGGTAACATTATCCATAAAACTAATCCCCTTTATATAAAAATTTTAATACTAAATAAAATAACAATCATATAAACATTTTTAATTCTAGTATAATTCAAAGTATAGGAGGGGAAAAAATGAAAAATAAAAAAAGATTTATAATAAGAACCTTAACTTTAATAATACTATTTTCAACTGTCGCTTATGCTATATATATAGGGGCAATAAAGAAAGAAAACAACAATGTTTCAGAAGGTGATTTATCACCTAATTTTGTTTTAAATTCAATTAACAATGAAAAAATAAAATTAAACAAAATAAAGAAGAAAGGGGTAATACTTAATTTTTGGGGAACATGGTGCGAACCATGTCAAAGAGAAATGCCAGCATTTGAAAGTTTTTATCAAAAAAATAAAAATAATAGTATTGAAATAATATCTATTAATTCTCAAGAATCAAATATAGCGGTTAAAAATTTCATAAAAGAAAAGAATCTATCATTTCCTGTTGTTATAGATACTGATGGACAAGTAGGAAATACTTATAACGTAACAACATTACCAGCAACATTCCTAATAAACTCAAAAGGAAAAATCATAAAAAAACATGCCGGAGAAATGAATGAAGAAATGTTACAACAATGGATCAAAAATTTAAATTAAAGATTAAAAGCTGATTTTATTATAAAATCAGCTTTTAAAGTTAAATAAAATTAATTAATTTTAGCTGTAACAACTCTATACGTTCCACTACCATACAATTCAATAACAACCTTAGTAGTATACTCAACTGGTGCATACTTTAATGCTTTAAATGTTCCACTACTAGTAATACGAACTACACTGTCATCAAGTCTATTTGCTTTAGTAGAATTGCTCTTAGAATACAATGGACCTGTTAAATCTGGATCATAATCATAGTTACCTACTTTACCTGAACCATATAAAAACCATCCAGAAACAGTATGTTTAAAACCAGCTCCCGGAAATGTATTAGCCACATAACCAGAGAAATTTTTCTTTTGTTGTACCGCAAGTGCAAAACCATTACCATTAAAATTATCAGCACTATTAAAAGCCATAATTAAAGGCTCATCGGAAAAAGATACTTTTCTACTAGAAAAAACATCTTCTTTACCTTCAGAAAGTTGTAAATTAATATCATTCTTCATTTCTTCTAATTTCTCATTAATTTCTTTTAACTGTTCTGAAGTTAAAACTTGATAATTAACCTCTTTAGAATCTGCAGACACCTTAGACGTATTAAAACCAGCAATTCCTGAAAAAATTAAACCAAAAACAAACAACAATTTTACAACACGTTTAAACAAAGACACAAAAATCCCCCTTTTATTGAAATATTTTCCACTCTCAAACACTATGTTACATCTGTTTTCAGAAAAGTCAAGATTTTACAAAAAAAGGAGGTTTTATTATGTTAAATATTTTATTATCTACACTTCCACTTTTTTTTATATTTTTATTGCTTAATTATATTGGTCAAAAATTAAGTTATAAAAACGTAAAAGTAAATTATAAAATAATTTTTATAATATCTTTAATTGAAGCTTTAATAACCCTATTAATATTTATTTATGGTCCTATACTATAAATAATACTTTACTAAACACATAACATATCAATAGCAAGGGAATGCTTGTATGCTGATCTGTACTGCATTCCCTTATTCTATGTATGCTATATTTCTATTCTTCTTTTTCCGACATTAGAACCATACATAAAATACCGGCCAAATTTACTTTTTAAACAAACCGAAAAAACCTTTCCGTTTTTGTTTCTGATTTTGTGCCTGCATATTTCTAATGTTTTCAAGCAATAATTGATCTCGTTTCTCTAGCTTCTTCTCTATAAAAACTTCTAATTCACTATTTTTACCTTTTACTTCAGTTAACTTTTTCTCTGTATTCGCTAAATGCTCTTTTGTCGTAACCAATTCATTCGTAATTTCTTGCAATTTTTGAACGAGCGCTTGATTAAATTGATTTTGTAATTTTTGATTTTCTAATACTTCATTCAATTTCTTTTCTAATTCTGATTTTTCTTCTTTTGAAACAAACGAATCAAGTTCTCCGTTTCTCCATGACCGAACTTGATCGTAAGACCATTTTTGAGCCTGTATTTTTTCTTTTATTGCTTTTAATTCTTCTATATTTTCCTTCGAGTATCTACGATGCCCTCCCTGGCTTCGCTCCGTTTGTATATTAAATTCGTTTGACCATACCTTTAACAAATCGGGTGTGATACCCAAAAGATCTGCAACAATTTTCGGTGTGTGCATTTCCGATTTTAGTTCCAATTTTTATTCCTCCCCAAAAAACGGAATACGTTTTTCACTTAAAAAACACGATTAAATCAACATTCCAATCAAAATCGGAATGTACTTGCAACCGATATGAAAACCGATTTTAAAAACAATTTAATTTCCGAAATACATTCCGATTTTACCACCGATATGTATTACTTCTCGATAATAACATCAAAATCTTTTTTATTTATACAAAATTTTATGCAAAAAAAGAATAGAGGGGATCCCTCGGATTCCCTCTATATCAACGATGTATAAAATCATGCATATCAATTTTACTAGAAAATAAGAAAGAACCCTATAAAAATAAGGGTTCTTTCTTTAGTATTGCTACCGATAATGAGACGTTATGTTAACCTTACATGAATACCATATACATTCAAAATTTTGAACAAATTGGTTCCCAAAAATTATATAATTAGAAAAAAGAGGGAGAGAAACAAATGAAGTATTTTTGTAAATCTATCGTTCTTACAATTGCCTTGCTATTGTTGGCGTCCTGTCAGCAAAAGACAATGACATTTCAAGAAATCTTTCCTATCAAACACATTACGAAACTGGAAATTACAAAAAGCAACGGAGAAAAAAAAATCATTACTGATGAAACAAAAATTAATAATTGGCTAAAAGAAGTGAAAGAAACAAAATTTAATCCAAAGAAAAACCAAGAAACAGAGGTTGGCTATCTATATGCTGTAAAAATGTACGATAGGGAAAAAGAAATAGGGTCTTTTACAACCTCCAAAATCAATGATTATTATTATGAGCGTAATACTAATTTTGAAGGAGAAATTACAAACTTATTGAATTGAAACAACTTCCAATAACGAGAATTATGTAAAATAGCCGTCCAAATGGATGGCTATTTTTTTATTAGTTTGGTTTTGATCTTAATCTTATCTTTTGGTATTCCCTTTGCTTTTTGGCTAGAGTGCTGGCTCGTCGTGTGGGGGCGAAACCCCACGTATTCCGTATCAATTATCGAGTAAGAACTATTTTAGGACAAAGGATCTAAGCGGTTCGGCTCGTATACTTGCTTGTCCAAGTCGAGAACCATTGCTTTGCTTTTTGTCTGTCGGCTTGGCGAGAAAAGCACACGAGCCGAAAAAAGTTTTGCAAGGACAGGGGAAAAAAGAAAAGGCGATAGCCTTTAGGTGAGGATTAACGAACCGACTTTTCTTCTCCTGAAGGTGGAGATTTTTGAGCGTTGTTTGCTCAAAAATACTACCTGTTCCTTGCGGAACTTTTAGCCCCATATATAAGAGTGAGAAGAGCAAAGTAAAGAAAGTCAGTAATATCAAGGGTTTATAAGACATGAGGTGTTAAAAAAAATTAACACCTGTGTTAATTTTTTTTAACACCTAAAAAATAGAAAATCTTAAATAAAAAAAGATGTCAATATAAAAATTGACATCTAAAATAAATAAATTGGTAATTTATGTTTTTTCTTATTACCTTCGATTTTGATAGTACGCAATGCCTTTGAAAAAATTTGTTGAGTCGCTCTATCAATATCATCTTTAGGTGAATTACATAAAATATTAGGATTAACAAACCAAGTTCTTGCTGAACAAGCCCTTCCATCTTCAGTTATTACACCTGTTTCTGCAACTCCTAAAACCCCTTTTTCAAGCAATTCATTCATCATTTTTGAAATAGAAGTCCTTGTTTTTCCTAATTTCTTAGCCAAATAACTAGGAGACGCTGTATTCGGTTTTATATCATCATCTTCATTTTTTTCAACAATAACATTTGATTTAAATTCTAGAAATCTTGAAATATCAAATAAAAATGCTTTTTCTGGTTGAGTTAAATAACCAATTTCACATAAATAATCAATATTCTCTGTAATCATTTGAACAAATCTCACCCGATCTGTAGGTTTTTTCTTTTTACCAATAAAATACTCTTCTCCACCAGACATTTTACTTAATACTTGCAGCATAATGACTCTTTCTTCTTCAGAAAGTCCACCACTACCTTCAAGTTTTTCATAAATACTATTAATTTTACTATCTCTTTCTTTTGCCTTTTTTTCAGCTTGTCCAAAATCAATAATTTTTTTTGTCATATCTAGGTTAATTCCTCCTTAATTGAGGGAATCAACAAAAACACCTATTTTTTGCTATTTGATTATAAATCAAATTATGATAATCTATAATCAGATAAATGAAGTTTAGGTATTTTCGTAGAATACCCTATGAAAAGAGTCATGTTCCCGCATGACTCTTTTTTTCATTCTATCACGTTTTCAATAACCTTAAAGATAAAAACAAAGTTTCCTTACTATTTTATCGCTCCATATCCAATCCACGATGTTTATTCATTTCTTTTTTATGCTCACATTCAAATTGATTATCTATTCCCTTACTATCCAATTCATTTTTAATAATCCCTCTAAACGCCTTAAATTGCTCTTTAAAAACTTTTTTCGTTTGTAAATATAAAACTCTTATATTCGTCTGCAAAACCTTTATATGAGCTTTTAACGAGCTAATTTCTCTATTTAATACACCAACTTCTTTTTGCAACTTACTTTTTTCTTGTTTCAACGTTCGATTTTCTTTCATCCATCCCTCTGCATGCGCTTTTAAACTCTCATTCTCTTTCACAAAATCTGTTTTTTTCAAACGCTCATAATCCTTTTTAATAGTAACCGCTGCATTCACTTGCTTTGTTAATTCTTGATATTGTTCTGGTGATAACACATAATTTCTTGTCTGTTTCTTTGTAATTTCAGCTTTTCCAAACATTTTATCCTGTACTTCTACTACTACTTCTTTGCGTAAAAATGGAATTTTAACAGGTTCATTTGGTACTTGATTCGTAGCACTATCTAATTCTTTTTGCATTTTTTCTACTCTTTTTTCTAACTCCACATGACGCTGGCCAATTAGCTGCAGCTTTTCATTTTCACTCTCTACCTGTTGCTTTACTATCTCTAATTCTTTGTACGTATCAACGACATCACTTTCCAAACTCTTTTTCGTCATTTCTAATTCGTTTGTTTTCTCTTCAACGTTTTTTAAATGATCGTCAATCGTTTGTAACTTAGTTTCTTGTTCCTCTACTTGATTTTCAATAGTTGACTTTGCTTCTGCATATTCCTTATATTGACGGACTTTCATGTATTTATGGGAACCTACATTAGCACGTTCAAAATTTGGAATGTATTCTTTCGCTAATTGCTCAATATAAGCTGTTTCCGCTTCTCTCCAATGAGCAATTAACTGTCTTCCCTTCCCTTCGACACCTTGTTGCTGCAAAGCTCTATCCATTCCGACACGCCTCGTTAATCCTCGACTACTTTCGAAATTCGGTACATAGTTAATATGTAAATGCGGATTCGCTTCATCATCATGTAAAACCATGTTATAAACCGTTAGGTTTGGATTTCGCTCTTGAAACACCTCAGCATAATGCTTCAGCACTTCCTTTTTCGCTTCCCTATACTTTGGGTCATCTTTACCTTCCCCAATCGCTACAACCAATTCTCGTTGCTCATGCGTCTTATCATCTTTATGTATTTTGTCATAGTAATCATCAATTTTACGATCATTCCGTTTTTGTTTCTCGTTATACTTGTCCACTGCTTCTTGAAAGACTTCCTTGTATACACTTCGGATATCTTTTTGAACAAAGTAAATATTCTCCTCTAACCTAGATGGATCAATACCAGGATTCCCGTGAATATTTTCTCTGTTATTATGACTCAATGAACTTTGGTGGGATTGATTAAATGAGATAGAACCCAACATAAAGTGCCACCACTTTTCCTAGATTAATTGATACCATCAGTCTAGCAAAGCGACGAAATGATGTCAATTAACGTAACCCTATACGTATTTTGACGCTAACGCATCAAAATCGATAGGGGTCTGCGACGCTTGTCGGCTTCGCCGAACCATGCTTAGCATGGCAAAAAGACCTCGGACTTTGTCCGAACCTACAAGGGGAAATCTTCCCCTTGACCCCCTCAATCGAACTCCCCAACCCCTCAATCCTTGAGGGGCTCCCTCGCCGGTTGGCATCCCCAAAACGGTTCGTTTTGAGGAAATGCCAAGAGGGTGATGAATCAGCTGCACGTGTCAATTCCTTAATGCTCCTTTCATGAATCAGCATAAAACGCTGATTCATTTCAGTCCGCTTACCATTGACACTTACCGTTGAATTACTTTTATTTAACTTAAAAATTAAAACCTTATAAATAACCTTTTTCTTTAAAATACTCCACACGCTTATCTACTCGTCTTTTCTTTTTATATTCTGTTGTCATAAGCAATGCCCCCATTACTAACAAGCTGCTACTTATGATAATCCAAAACATAGATACATGTTGAGTTGTTAATAAACCTGGAATACTTGCAACACACATAAAGAAAATTCGATGAAAAAATACTGCTATACAAACAAATACTGTAGTTAATATAACCAAGAAAAAAGAAATAAATATTTCCATATTAAAAAAATGCCATTGATATTCTATAAAAAAGTAAGCTACAGCTTGTATTCCACATCCTAAAAACCCTAGTATATAACCCAAAACATGAATTTTATATCTATCTTGTCTTCTTCCGATCTTCCCAGCTAAACTTATAAGAGTACCCGTTAAAACTCCAATTAATATAAACAATCCTATGTACCATAATTGTCTACCAATAGAAACATCAACACCATAAAAGGTATAAATCATAAAACTTATACATAATCCTATAATTATAATAGCAAAAAAAACATCATATTTTTTATATGAAAATTTCTTCTGTAAAACCAACAAACTTATTAACATACAAATACATGATACTAAAGCTATATAAACAAAAACTTTCAATTTTCTCCCCCCCTAAATGGTAAATTTTATCATATGTTTTGACTTAAGTCTTATATTCATTCACATATAAACGCTTTACCATAGCCAACAAATTTAAATTATAATTTTATATTACTCATCCTTTTATAAAAAAATTATGATATAATATACACCCATCACTATCTACCTAAAGGGATTGTATCCTTAAAAAAACCTCTTTATATATAAAGAGGTTTTTATATTTACTTATTAATTTGTAATAGAATTGATAAAACTACACTTAAAAATATAGATTCAAGTTGCTGTATTGACTGGATTGCATACAAAAAAACCAATTCTATTACAAAAGAATTGGTTTTTTTGCGTATAATGAATAGAAATATATCTAGGCGCTTAAGGAATTCGATCTTACATAAGCTAGTTTACCATAAATAAAAAGAAAATTCAAAAAATAAACAGTGTTTTTTCATTTATGGAAATAATGAAATATGAAATTGTGCATTTTTTCTAATTAATTCCCAAAAATGGGAGTTAATTAGTTATAATAAATAGAGAAATACCCTTTCAGTTTCCTATGATATGTAATTTAATCTGTTTTTTATGCTTTGTACGAAGTCTTTTAAAAGACTTCGTACTTTTTTTATTCACTAAAAGTAAACTTTTAAATATTTGTTTACATTCATTTCCTCTTAAACATTAACTTCTCAAGAAATCCTTTGATATCCTCAATTTATATAACATACGAAATAATCCTTAAAATGAATGTCCGCTAATACTTATTGCCTGATTTGGTTCCATTGCTACACATACCCCTACACCATAAATCATACTGAAATATATTAATATCAGTAAAAAAGAAAAAAACAATATGCTCGATAATTTCAAAATCTAAAAACAGAAATTGCTAATAATTAAAAAAAGCCCTTTAAAGGGCTTTTTTTAATTATTAGCAATAGAAACCATACCAGAACAACCAGTTGAACCACCAGAAGGACCACCACAATATAATCTCACCGAATAATCACCTTTTGGCAAAGACATAGTGCTATTATAATTTTTTCCACCTTTTAGATTACCAGTCGCATAAGCAGATCCACTTTTAAAAATAGTATATCCTATATCTTTTGTTCCCCAATTTTGAACAACTAGTTTCATAGAACCATTTACAGTAATCCTAGAAGTTGATGAAGATGTTTGACTAGATTGTAAAACTGCATTTGATGCACTTGCTGCAGAAGCTTCACTAAACCCCACTAACGGAGCTGATAAAGCGGTTGCAGCAACGAATAAACCAGCAATAAATTTTCTCATATATACCCATCCCTTCAAAATATTTCTAACAGTTATTTATTCTAACATAAAAATAAATTAAAATCTTCAGAAAAAATAAAATAATAAAGAAGTAACTTCATAATATGAAGTTACTTCTTTATTTCCTACTACATTAAAAGTAAGGTAAATTAAACAAATCAGAAAATAACATACTTATATAAGTCATTTTATTTGTATATAAAAGTACAGCTATTATAACCATCAAAACACCACCAATTTTCATAAAAATTGCGGAATGTTTAGTAATAAATCTAGTTTTACCAATGAAAAAGGCCATTAATAAAAAAGGAATTGAAAAACCTAAAGAATATGCGGTCACATTAACAAATGTTTTAGTAGGATCCATAACACTTGCATACATAATAGAACCAAATATAGGTCCAATACAAGGAGTCCAACCTGCTGAAAAAATAACTCCTACCAAAAAGGAATTTAATGCACTTACACCTCTATTTTTAAAACCAAAACGATGTT
>NZ_JALDQE010000027.1:0-14751 GCF_022748145.1 Bacillus sp. CCB-MMP212 | reverse complement strand
AGTTGGGACCTTGTCCCTGTGAGAGTAGGACGTCGCCAAGCAACTAAAAACACAAGTCTTTTGACTTGTGTTTTTTTTATTTCCCATGAAATAGGTTAGGTTCTGTTAGTAAAAATGATGAAATATAGTAAGGGATTTTTTGAGCAGAAATATTAAGAAATTGATAAATAAATGGATAATCTTCAGAGCCATAGCTTCCAAGTAAGTCATACCACCAATCTGTTTCATACCTAGAAATCATGCTTAAATTATAGAGCAATAAATAATGAACGAGGAGTTCGGGTAATACTGGTTTAGGATTTCTAGGATCAGTTGTAAGTGGTAAATAATAAGTATTAGTAAGATATTCATAGTATAAAGGAGTACTGTACATAGGATTCCATGATTGAATTGGCGCCGTAAAAAGTAAATTCGATTCATTAGTTTTCTCAGGTACATGTTGCATTGATAAATGCTTACAAGATGTTTCAATGTAGCGAGAAAATCTCTCTTTAGTCATATGTAATCGATCTAGTAGGTTGACTGAAAAGGAGAGCTCATTTTTAATTGTTGAATCGATTTTATATAAAGTTGATCCTTTTTGACTATAGCGGAACAAATTTTGTAATTCTGGAATATTTCCCATTAGTTCTAACATGTTAAATTTTTCTGCTTCTAAGTGTTTCATGTGAAACAGTTGTTCTGCAACATGAGTAAACAATCCGTTTTTTTGTACCTTCACCTCATCTTCTAAAAATTGATACCCTTGTTTTTTTCGTTTGCGAGTTGTAACGCCATGAGCTAAAACAGTAGTGGATTCAGGATAGTTAGGATCAATGGTTAGTAGACATGCTTTAAAAAGTTGGCTAATTCCATAAAATAACAACATTGGTTGAATGGAAAATGGAGCTGTCTTATATAATTCATAATAATTTTTCCCGTGTTCTAAGTAATAAATAAAGGGATAACAATTTTCAAAACTTTTTTTTTCGGCATCCTGAATAGAGGATTTTTCATAACAACGGGCAAGATAACGTTGTACGTTTTGAGATGAAAAAAAGAAACTTAACTGCTGCCAAGTGCAAGATGTTTGATGCATATATTACGCTCCTTTTATTGTCTAAAAATTCTAACATATATATACGTCCTTGACAGTATTTTAACCAATTGATAAGCTACTAATAATAATTTCTGGTATCATAGGGGGAACAATTATGTGGGAATCTAAATTTGTTAAAGAAGGTTTGACTTTTGATGATGTATTACTTGTACCAGCTAGGTCAGATATATTACCAAGAGAAGTAAGTGTTAAAACAGTTTTATCTGAAAGCTTACAGCTAAACATCCCGTTAATTAGTGCAGGAATGGATACAGTAACAGAAGCTGATATGGCTATTGCAATGGCTCGCCAAGGTGGTTTAGGAATTATTCATAAGAATATGTCTATTGAGCAACAAGCAGAGCAAGTTGATAAAGTAAAGCGCTCTGAAAGCGGCGTTATTTCAGATCCTTTCTTCTTAACTCCAGAACATCAAGTATATGATGCAGAACATCTTATGGGAAAATATCGTATCTCAGGTGTACCGGTTGTAAATAATTTAGATGAGCGAAAATTAGTTGGTATTATTACAAACCGTGATATGCGCTTCATCCAAGACTACTCAATCAAAATTTCTGACGTAATGACAAAAGAACAATTAATTACAGCTCCAGTTGGTACTACACTGGAAGAAGCTGAAAAGATCCTACAAAAGTATAAAATTGAAAAACTCCCTCTTGTTGATAATAACGGTGTATTACAAGGGCTGATTACAATAAAAGATATTGAAAAAGTAATTGAATTCCCAAACTCTGCTAAAGATAAGCAAGGACGCTTATTAGTTGGAGCGGCAGTTGGTGTAACAGCTGATGCTATGCTTCGTATCGATGCATTAGTAAAAGCTAGTGTAGATGCAATTGTACTTGATACAGCTCATGGGCATTCTAAAGGCGTTATTGATAAGGTAAAGGAAGTTCGTGCTAAATATCCATCATTAAATATTATCGCTGGAAATGTTGCTACAGCTGAAGCAACGAAAGCATTAATTGAAGCTGGTGCAAACGTAGTTAAAGTTGGTATTGGACCAGGTTCTATTTGTACAACACGTGTTGTAGCTGGTGTTGGTGTACCACAATTAACAGCAGTTTATGATTGTGCAACCGAAGCTCGTAAACACGGTATTCCAGTTATTGCTGATGGCGGTGTTAAGTACTCTGGTGATATGGTTAAAGCTTTAGCAGCAGGAGCACATGTTGTTATGCTAGGTAGTATGTTTGCTGGTGTTGCCGAAAGTCCTGGAGAAACTGAAATTTACCAAGGTCGTCAATTTAAAGTGTATCGTGGTATGGGTTCTGTCGGTGCGATGGAAAAAGGAAGTAAAGATCGTTACTTCCAAGAAGGAAATAAAAAACTTGTTCCAGAAGGTATTGAAGGACGAGTACCATATAAAGGACCTTTAGCAGATACAGTTCACCAATTAGTTGGTGGCTTACGTGCAGGTATGGGATATTGCGGAGCACAGGATTTAGAATTCTTACGCGAAAATGCACAATTCATTCGTATGTCAGGTGCAGGCTTACGTGAAAGTCATCCTCATCACGTACAAATTACAAAAGAGGCTCCAAACTACTCATTATAATGTCTTATATACAAATAGACAGAGATTTGATATCTCTGTCTATTTTTTTTTGATTATGTTAGAATAACGGTTATGTGAGTACATAGATATTGGGGGTAGCAAAAGTGAAAGGTATGTTTTGCAAAAGATTCATTGCTTTGGTAACAGTGCTTACACTAGCTTGTAGCATTTTTATTCCATATAGCAATGCATCAGCTGAAACAGGAGCCGCTTTAAACATTGAAGCAGGCGCGGCAATTTTAGTAGAAGCGAATTCTGGGAAAATTTTATATCAAAAGAATGCAGATGAATTATTATCCATTGCTAGTATGACAAAGATGATGAGTGAATATTTAGTTCACGAAGCAGTGGATAAAGGAAAACTTAAGTGGGACCAGAAAATTAAGATTTCTGAATATGCATATAAGGTTTCACAAGATGCTTCATTATCAAATGTTGCATTAGAAAATGGTGGCTCTTATACAGTAAAAGAGTTATATGAGGCAATGGCAATCTTTTCTGCAAATGGTGCAACAATTGCATTAGCAGAAGCAATTGCAGGTAAAGAAGTAGATTTCGTAAAAATGATGAATGATAAATCGAAAGAACTAGGGTTGAAAAATTATAAATTTGTCAATTCTACAGGTTTAACGAATAAAGATTTAAAGGGAATGCACCCTGAAGGAACAACAGCAGATGAAGAAAATAAAATGTCTGCAAAGGATGTTGCAACTTTAGCACAACATTTAATTAAAGATTATCCAAAAGTGTTAGATACAGCAAAAATTCCTAAAAAAGAATTCCGTCCAGAAAAAGAGAAGTTTGCAATGTCAAACTGGAACTGGATGTTAAAGGGCTTAGTTAAAGAATATGATGGCGTAGATGGTCTGAAAACAGGCTCAACTCCAGAAGCAGGAGATTGCTTCACTGGTACGGTTGAAAGAAACGGTATGCGTTTTATTTCTGTAGTTATTAAAACAAGTTCTCATACAGCACGTTTTGATGAAACAAAGAAGCTATATGATTATGGATTTGCTAACTTTGAAGTGAAACAAATGTATAAAAAAGGTTCTTCAGTAAAAGGACAAGAAACAGTAAGAGTAGAAAATGCGAAAGATAAAGATGTAGCAGTTCAAACGAAACAAGCTATTTCACTTCCAGTGCCAAAAGGAAGTAAAGATGTTTATAAAACAGAATTAAAAGAATCAAGTAAGGGACAAGAAGCACCTATTAAAAAGGGAGCTGCGCTTGGTCAAATGGTAATTACGCCAAAAGATACAAACGACCCTGGATTTTTAACTGGTAAGTCGTTGCAAGTGGATCTTGTAACAACATCTGAAGTAGAAGAAGCAAACTGGTTTACTCGTGCTATGCGCGGAATTGGTTCATTCTTTAGTGGTATGTGGAATAGTGCTGTTGATACAGTAAAAGGTTGGTTTTAGAAGCTCCTCATGGTAGGGGCTTTTTTTTTATTCCTATTTTTCATACCGACTTTATGAAAAAGTAGTAGACAAGCATCTGATAGTTAGTGGTAGAATGTAAGAGTATTCTTAATTTTCGCCTTTAACGGGGGAAAGCAATTCACCTAGGGGGGTTTTTGTACATGACAAATGTAACAGGGACAGAGCGTGTAAAACGTGGAATGGCAGAAATGCAAAAAGGCGGCGTTATTATGGACGTAATTAACGCTGAACAAGCAAAAATTGCAGAAGAGGCAGGCGCAGTTGCCGTTATGGCATTAGAGCGTGTACCAGCAGACATTCGTGCAGCAGGTGGCGTTTCTCGTATGGCAGACCCAACAATCGTTGAAGAAGTTATGGGTGCAGTGTCAATTCCGGTTATGGCAAAATGCCGTATCGGTCACCTTGTAGAAGCACGTGTATTAGAATCATTAGGGGTAGACTATATCGATGAGAGTGAAGTATTAACTCCTGCTGATGAAGTATACCATTTAAATAAACGTGATTACACAGTTCCATTTGTATGTGGTTGCCGTGATATCGGAGAAGCTGCACGTCGTATTGCAGAAGGTGCATCTATGCTTCGTACAAAAGGTGAACCAGGAACAGGAAACATTGTAGAGGCAGTGCGTCATATGCGCCAAGTCAATGCAGAAATCCGTCAAGTTGCGAGTCTACGTGAAGATGAGTTAATGACATATGCAAAAAATACTGGTGCTCCTTACGAAGTATTACTTGAAATTAAACGTCTTGGTCGCTTACCAGTTGTAAACTTTGCGGCAGGTGGTATAGCAACGCCAGCAGATGCTGCATTAATGATGCAACTTGGTGCTGATGGGGTATTTGTTGGATCTGGTATCTTCAAATCAGAAAACCCAGAGAGATTTGCACGTGCAATTGTTGAAGCAACGACTCATTATGAAGATTACGAACTAATTGCAAGTCTTTCTAAAGGATTAGGTAATGCAATGAAGGGTATCGAAATTTCAACGTTATTACCAGAACAACGCATGCAAGAGCGTGGATGGTAATTAAAGGAGAACTTTAAAATGGTGAAAATCGGTGTACTAGGTCTTCAAGGTGCAGTTCGTGAACATGTAAAATCAGTTGAAGCAAGTGGTGCAGAAGCTGTTGTTGTAAAGCGTATAGAGCAACTTGAAGAGATTGATGGTCTTATTTTACCAGGCGGTGAAAGTACAACAATGCGCCGTCTTATTGATAAGTATGCTTTCATGGAACCACTTCGCACATTTGCAAAGTCTGGTAAACCAATGTTTGGTACGTGTGCAGGGATGATTCTTCTTGCGAAAACACTTATTGGCTATGAAGAAGCACATATTGGTGCTATGGATATTACAGTTGAGCGCAATGCGTTCGGACGCCAAAAGGATAGTTTTGAAGCTGCGCTTTCAATTGAAGGCGTGGGTGAAGACTTCGTTGGTGTATTTATCCGTGCGCCGTATGTTGTAGAAGTAGCTGATAATGTTGAAGTGCTTTCTAAGCATGGTGACCGAATGGTAGCGGTAAGACAAGATCAGTTTTTAGCTGCTTCATTCCATCCAGAATTAACAGATGATCATCGTGTAACAGCATACTTTGTTGAAATGGTAAAAGAAGCGAAAATGAAAAAAGTTGTATAAGTAACTTGCAACTTGTATAAGATTATAGTAAATTGATGGTAACAATTTTATAAAATAAGCGTGTTGATAGGAAATAGTAACAAATGTTGTTTCTTATAGAGAGTCGATGGTTGGTGGAAATCGATAGAAACAGTTTGTGAATCCATCCTGGAATGGAATGTGGAACATCTTTTGGATTAGTAAGCATTCCCGGTGAAGAGCCGTTATTTCTACTTGAGAGGAAAGCGGTAATGCTTTCAACTAGGGTGGCAACGCGGGTTAACTCCCGTCCCTTTATATAGGGACGGGAGTTTTTTGTGTTTTATAAAATAAAAGGAGGAGTATATAATGCTTGATATTAAATTTTTACGTACAAACTTTGAAGAAGTAAAAGCGAAATTACAGCATAGAGGTGAAGATCTAACTGATTTCGGACGTTTTGAAGAACTTGATACGAGAAGAAGAGAACTACTTGTTCAGACAGAAGAATTAAAAAGTAAACGTAATGAAGTGTCTCAACAAATCTCTGTATTAAAGCGCGAAAAGAAAGATGCAGAAGCTCTAATTTTAGAAATGCGTGAGGTTGGAGAAAAAGTAAAGGATTTTGATAACGAACTTCGCACAGTTGAAGAAGACTTAGAAAGATTAATGTTATCTATTCCAAATATCCCTCATGAGTCTGCTCCAGTCGGTGAAACAGAGGATGATAATGTAGTAGCGCGTACTTGGGGAGAAGTAAAAGAATTTACTTTTGAACCAAAACCACATTGGGATCTTGCTACTGATTTAGGAATTTTAGATTTTGAACGCGCTGGGAAAGTAACAGGAAGCCGCTTCGTATTTTACAAAGGTGCTGGTGCAAGATTAGAGCGTGCTTTAATTAGCTTTATGCTTGATCTTCATACTGATGAGCATGGATATGAAGAAGTATTACCTCCATATATGGTAAACCGTGCAAGTATGACAGGAACAGGACAACTTCCAAAGTTTGAAGAAGATGCATTCCGTATTGAAAGTGAAGATTATTTCTTAATTCCAACAGCTGAAGTACCTGTAACGAATATGCATCGTGATGAGATTTTAAATAAAGAGCAATTGCCTATAAGATATGCTGCATTTAGCTCTTGCTTCCGCTCTGAAGCAGGTTCAGCTGGTCGCGATACACGCGGTTTAATTCGCCAGCATCAGTTCAATAAAGTAGAGCTTGTGAAGTTCGTAAAACCAGAAGATTCTTATGAAGAGTTAGAAAAATTAACAAATGATGCAGAACGCGTGTTACAATTATTAGAGTTGCCATATCGCGTTATGAGCATGTGCACAGGCGATTTAGGATTTACAGCAGCGAAGAAATACGATATTGAAGTATGGATTCCAAGCTATGGCACATATCGTGAAATTTCTTCTTGTAGTAATTTTGAAGCTTTCCAAGCGAGACGTGCAAATATCCGTTTCCGCCGTGAGCCAAATGGAAAACCAGAACATGTCCATACATTAAATGGATCTGGTCTTGCAATTGGACGTACGGTTGCAGCTATTTTAGAGAACTACCAACAAGAAGATGGTACAATTATAATTCCAGAAGTTCTTCGCCCTTATATGGGAGGAAAAACAGTTATTAAGTAAATTTAAACATTCATCGGTATGAGTGATTGGTAATTATGAGCGTTGTCAGTACTGTAATGTAGGAAGGGGAAAGTAAAATTTTCCTTTCCTCATAATTTATTTTAGTAGGGTTGACTAACTGTTTTTCTTTTGATATTATATTTGATGTCAATATGGAGGTATACCCAAGTCTGGCTGAAGGGATCGGTCTTGAAAACCGACAGGCGGCGAGAGTCGCGCGGGGGTTCGAATCCCTCTACCTCCTCCAGATATAATTGACAACAGCGCATATAAGTGGAGATTGGAGAACTCGTTACCAACACGTAACGAGTTTTTATTTTAAAACCAATCATAAAGTATGGTGTAAGGTAATTTTGTCCTTATTACACACTCATATTCCGATGATTATCTTCATAGATATGAAAGGAGTCAACATGGATCTTATTATACAAACGTTTCCTTTAGATGGAAAAACTTTATATTATGTACAATGTCCTGTCTGTAAGAACAATAGAATTTTAAACAGTGGTGCAAACGTATCACGCATTATTAGTGATGATACATTCCGTAAACTTTGTGGTTGTACTTGTGATGTAAAACCAGCTACGAATAAAGTAGAGGTGCCAAAACAAGTTAAAAAAGCAGCTGTAAAGAAAGAAGCGGCTCCAAAACGTACAGGTAAAGTATTAACGGCAGTAATTAATGGGAAAGAAATGACTGTTAAAGAGATTGCTGAAGCATACGATATTAGTACAAGTACTGTTCGTCAGCGTATTAACGCAGGAAAACCTGAGAGTGAAATTATTGCTCCAACAAAGAAGAAGTAATTTAATAGGAAAACCCGTGCATATGCACGGGTTTTTTATTTTACAAGTTTACGTGTTTGTTTTAAAAAATGGCCAATTTTTTTAATGATTGGTTCGATTGAATCCCCATCTTTTAAAATATCGTACTCATTAATATTTAAGCGTAATACAGGGCATGAATTAAAGTTGTTAATCCAGTTTTCATAACGTCCATGCATTTCTTTCCAGTACTCAATTGGCGTTTGCTGTTCCATTGGGCGTCCGCGTTCTTGAATACGATCGACAATATCATCGAAAGAACCTTCTAAGTAAATTAATAAGTCTGGATGAGGGAAGTAAGGAGTCATGACCATAGCGTCAAATAACCCTTTGTATGTTTCATAATCAGTTTCCGTCATCGTACCTTTTTCATGATGCATCTTTGCGAAAATTCCAGTGTCTTCGTAAATAGAACGATCTTGAACAAAACCGCCACCGTATTCAAAAATTCTTTTTTGTTCCTTAAATCGTTCTGCTAAAAAGTACACTTGTAGGTGGAAGCTCCAGCGAGTGAAGTCCGCATAGAACTTGTCCAAGTATGGATTGGAATCTACTTTTTCAAATGATGTGCGATAACCTAAAGCATTAGCTAATGCAGTTGTCATAGTTGATTTACCCACACCTACCGTTCCGGCGATAGTGATTACTGCGTCATTGGGTATATCATATTTTTGCCTTAAATTCATTATTATTTCGACTCCTTTAAGAGAGTATTTTGAAGGGCAGATAGGATGACGTTTAAATCATCAGGATTTTTTACAAAATCCATATCGTCTCCATTAAATTTCAATACTGGTATTTCCGGATGATCTTTTTTAAAAGCATCCATTGCTGTTTCATAATCTTTTGTGAGCTGTAGTAAGTAATTTGGATCCATGTTTTTTTCAAATTCTCTTCCGCGCATGGCGATTCGTTTTTGCAATGTTTCTAGGCTAGCTGTTAAATAAACAATGACGTTTGGCACAGGCATATCTTGTGTAAGAATACGATAAATTTGCATGTACTTGTCATATTGAGAGTCTTTTAATGTGCGGGATGCAAAAATTAAATTTTTAAAGATATGGTAATCCGCTACTACTGGTTTCCTTTGATTCAAATACTTTATGTTAATATCTTCTAATTGTTTGTATCTATTACAAAGAAAGAACATCTCTGTTTGAAAACTCCATTCGTCGATGTCTTCATAGAACTTTCCTAAAAAGGGATTTTCATCAACAATCTCTTTTAGTAAGTGGAGTTGCATGTGAGTTGAAATTTCCTTCGCAAGTGAAGTTTTTCCAACACCAATTGGTCCTTCAACCGTGATAAATGGTACTCCGGTCACGCTGTTTCCTCCTTTCAATCAGTGATTTACCGTGACTACTAAAAACACAAAACAGAATTATTGTAGCACAAGAGGGAAGCGAGCGGGTTAATTTGATATAAAAAGTTAGAAAATAGATATATGTATTAATTAAATTTTATTTTGGATGACGATGTTATATTTGCTTTCAATGTAGTTTCCATTATTTTTAAAGCATGTATATTATCTTGGTCGTTGTTAGAGGCGATACAATCCTGTGGTACATACAATGTATAATTTCTCATATGGGCATCATTAGCTGTAAATAGGATACATATATTTCCGGCAACTCCTGTTAATATTAGATTTTCTATTTTTAAATAACCTAGTAATGAATTTAAAGGTGTTTCATAAAAAGCGGAATAATGTGGTTTAATAAAAATGTAATCATCAGAACTTGGAGCAATCTTATGGATTATATTTTCGCTATATTTATTTGTGCAATGAGTAATAAGTTGGTCGATATCAGATCTCCAAAGTTGATAATGGTCATTAACGTAAATTATAGGATAGCCGAAGGATTTCATTTTTTTCTTTAATTGTAAAATAGGGTTTGTGATAGTCTCACATTTTTGAGCTAGAATGGGTCCGTGGGAAAATTGAAAGTCATTAATCATATCGATAATGAGCAAGGCGGTATTTTTCATATGTAATCCCCTCTCTTTTTTCTTTTAGGGTGGATTGAATATGTAAAAGTTATCCCCTGTGTAGTAAATGGAAATAAGTGTACTTTATTTGTAATGAAAGGACTATGTTATGGAACAAGATCAAGATATTTATTTTATGCAATTAGCGATAGAAGAAGCCAAAAAGGCAGAGGAAATACAGGAAGTGCCAATTGGAGCAGTTATAGTGTTAGATGGTGAGGTAATTAGTGTTGCCCATAATTTAAGGGAAACTGAGCAAAGATCAATAGCTCATGCTGAGTTGCTAGCAATAGATGAGGCGTGTAAAAAATTAGGGACATGGCGTTTAGAAGATGCAACATTGTATGTAACATTAGAACCTTGTCCAATGTGTGCGGGTGGAATTGTTTTATCACGAGTGAAGCGAGTTGTATATGGTGCAAGTGATCCGAAGGGCGGGTGTGCAGGGACATTAATGAATCTTTTAACAGATGAACGCTTCAATCATCAATGTGAAGTAGTATCTGGTGTATTAGAGGAAGAATGCGGTACGTTGTTAACAAACTTTTTTAGAGAGCTTCGTAAAAAAAGAAAAGCGATAAAAAAATTAGAGAAAAATACTGGGAACTAACGTATTTGCATTTTATAAAGAAACAAGTTATACTGATAATGCCTTTAATGAAGGCAACCGAATATTGGTTTTAACTTTGCCGTGCTAAGCGGGGAGGTAGCGGTGCCCTATACTCGCAATCCGCTCTAGCGAGGCCGAATCCCCTCTCGAGGTTATGTTGCTGTAAGGTCTGCCTTAAGTAAGTGGTGTTGACGTTTGGGTCCTGCGCAACGGGACCCCGTGAACCTTGTCAGGTCCGGAAGGAAGCAGCAATAAGCGGGTCTTCTCGTGTGCCGCAGGAGTGCCTGAACCGAGCTAACTGCTTGAGTAACGCTTATGGTACGTAATCGACGGAGGGTGCACGGCAGTTATATATGTATACAAAACTCACCTTAATACAAAGGTGAGTTTTTTGTATAGAAAATAACTTTTGGAATCTATAAACAGAATGGGTTATAATAAATGAGATAATAACCTTTGAGGGAGGCCGTATTTTCGTGTCATACCAAGCGTTATACCGAACATGGAGACCGCAAAAGTTCGAAGATGTAGTCGGTCAAAAGCACGTGACAAAAACGTTGCAAAATGCCCTTCTTCAAGAGAAAGTTTCACATGCTTATTTATTTTCTGGTCCTAGGGGAACAGGAAAAACGACAATTGCAAAAGTATTTGCAAAAGCAATTAACTGTGAACATGCTCCGGTAGCTGAACCTTGTAATGAATGTCCTTCTTGTTTAGGAATTACACAAGGATCCATTTCAGATGTATTAGAAATTGATGCGGCTTCAAATAACGGTGTAGATGAAATTCGAGATATTAGAGATAAAGTAAAATATGCTCCAAGTGCTGTAGAATATAAAGTATACATTATTGATGAAGTTCACATGCTTTCTATGGGTGCATTCAATGCGCTTTTAAAAACCTTAGAAGAGCCGCCAGGACATGTTATCTTTATTTTGGCGACAACAGAACCTCATAAGATCCCGCCTACAATTATTTCGCGTTGTCAGCGTTTTGAATTCCGAAAAATATCAGTGAATGATATTGTTGAGAGATTATCAACGGTTGTGACAAACGAAGGTACGCAAGTGGAAGATGAAGCATTACAAATTGTTGCCCGTGCTGCTGAAGGTGGTATGCGTGACGCGCTTAGTCTTATTGATCAGGCTATATCTTATAGTGATGAGATTGTTACGACAGAAGATGTATTGGCCGTAACAGGATCTGTTTCTCAGCAATACTTAGGCAATTTAGTAGAATGCATACGTGAAAACGATGTATCAAGAGCATTACAGATCATAGATGAAATGATGAGTAAAGGGAAGGATCCAGTTCGTTTTATGGAGGATTTCATTTACTATTATCGTGATATGCTTTTATATCAAACTTCACCGCAACTAGAACATATGTTGGAACGAGTAATTGTAGATGATCAATTCCGTAAGTTGAGTGAAGAAATGCAACCGGAAGTGATCTATGAGATTATTCATACCCTTAGTAAGGGACAACAGGAAATGAAGTGGACAAATCATCCGCGTATTTTCTTAGAAGTTGTTATGGTGCAATTGTGTCAACAGTTTATGATGCAAGCAAACGGTACTGATCGTTTGCAAGCAATTATGAACAGGATGCAGCAATTGGAGAAAGAGTTAGAGCAAGTCAAAAAGAACGGTGTGCCAGCTGGTGTACAACAGGAAGTAAGAGAGACACGTGCAACACCAAAACCCGTACGAACAGGAAGTATGAAGATTCCTGTCGGGCGTGTAAATGAAGTATTAAAACAAGCGAAGCGTCAAGATTTAGAACAATTAAAAGCTGTATGGGGTGAGTTGTTAGGAAGACTCAAATCATATAACAAAGTAGCGTTTGCTGTTCTACTAGAAAATAGCGAACCAGTGGCAGCTTCAGATGACACTTACGTTTTAGCATTTCAATATGAGATTCACTGTAAGATGGCGAGCGAAAATCGAGAAGCTATGGATACAGTAGAACAAGCTTTATTTGAATTGCTAAGTAAAAGGTTAAATATGATTGCCATTCCAAAAAGTGAATGGGGTAAAATCCGTGAAGACTTTTTACAACGTGAAGGTGGAGAGTCTGAAGAAAGCCCGGAGAAAAAGGAAGACCCTCTTATAGAAGAGGCAGTGAAATTAGTAGGACAAGAACTCATTGAAATAAAAGAGTAATAATAATTAGGAGGAATTAATTATGATGCGTGGCGGAATGGGAAATATGAATAACATGATGAAACAAATGCAAAAGATGCAAAAAGACATGGCGAAAGCACAAGAAGAGCTTGGTGAAAAAACAGTTGAAGGTACAGCTGGCGGCGGAATGATTACAGTTATTGCAAATGGTCACAAGCAAATTCTTGAAGTTAAGATTAAAGAAGAGGTTGTAGATCCAGAGGATATCGAAATGTTACAAGACTTAGTGTTAGCTGCAACAAATGATGCACTTAAAAAGGCTGATGAGCTATCAAACTCTACGATGGGTAAATTTACAAAAGGCTTAAACTTACCAGGTGGAATGTTCTAGGAGGATATTGATACATGCATTATCCAGAACCAATATCAAAACTAATCGATAGTTTTATGAAGTTGCCAGGTATCGGACCGAAAACAGCGGTTCGATTGGCATTTTTCGTATTAGATATGAAAGAAGATGATGTGTTAGGTTTTGCGAAAGCACTTGTAAATGCGAAGCGAGATTTAGCGTATTGTTCTGTATGTGGACATATTACTGATCGTGATCCTTGTTATATTTGTAATGATTCGCATCGAGATCAATCAGTTGTTTGTGTCGTGCAAGAACCGAAAGATGTAATCGCAATGGAAAAAATGAAAGAGTATCAAGGTGTATATCATGTGTTACGTGGTGCGATTTCTCCTATGGAGGGAATTGGACCGGAAGACATTAATATCCCGCAACTCTTAAAGCGACTACATGATGAAACGGTACAAGAAGTAATATTAGCAACAAACCCTAATATTGAAGGGGAAGCTACAGCGATGTATATCTCCCGCCTCTTAAAACCTACAGGCATTAAAGTAACTCGTATTGCACATGGTCTGCCAGTTGGTGGAGATTTAGAATATGCAGATGAAGTGACACTATCGAAAGCATTAGAAGGTCGCAGAGAAGTATAAGAGGAGAAACAAAAATGTTCTTTCAAAAAAAGGGTAAATTGCGTAAAGAGTATGATGATAAGTTAATTGTACTTTTGGAAAAAGTGAAGAATGAGTGGTTACGTCAGAAGAGAATGGTCGAACAAAGTGTAGAACCATCTCAAGATGTCATTTGTTCTTTGAAAATAGCAGAGGCGAAATATTTCTTCTTGTTGAAAGAAGCAAAGCGTCGTCCTGTAAAAATGGAACAATGGTAAAGGGTTCTGCTTTCTGAGCAGGCCTTTTTATTTTATTTGTTAAATGCTGAGGTGTTGTTTTATTAGGTTTATATGAAAGAGATGCCGTTTATGATAACTGTTCTTTTTTATTGTCTTGTCCCATACAAATAGATGTATAGGTCATTCATAAGGAGGAAAAAATGAATTCTACAATTATTATTGTTGGCATTCTTACTTTAGTGTTTATTTTTCTTGTTTTTGGTGTTGCCTCTAAGCCATTACGTTTTATAGGAAAGGTGATTTTTCATGTTACTCTAGGCATAGCATTGCTCTTTATCGTAAATGTTGTAGGGACATATTTTGATTTTCATATCCCAATTAACATGGGTACAGCGGCAATAACGAGTTTATTAGGCCTACCAGGTGTGGCGGCATTAGTGATTATTAAGCTTTATATCATGCCAAGATAAAATTATTTTGGCATTTTTTTAAAAAGTGTTGACTATTAAATGATTAATATGGTAAATTAATAAGCGTCGTCAGGAACGAAAGAAAAAAGTTGTTGACAGATTTAATGAGAAATGTTAAATTATAAAAGTCGCTGAAACGCGATATTGAACTTTGAAAACTAAACGAAACAAACAACGTGAAACGTCAATTTTTAT
>NZ_JALDQE010000026.1:0-15706 GCF_022748145.1 Bacillus sp. CCB-MMP212 | reverse complement strand
CCGTGGTGTAGTGGTTAACATGCCTGCCTGTCACGCAGGAGATCGCCGGTTCGACCCCGGTCGGGACCGCCATTTTATATAAAGAAAAGAACGAAACAAATTGTTTCGTATTTTTTTATTTGTTTTAACAAAAAACTAATAAAGACAGTCAAACTATCCTTAGGACAACTCCTAAGGACTTTTTTATATATTCAAAACCTGTATAATAAAGAGCAGAGAACATTGTGAGTAAAGTAGGTGAAGTCTGTGAGCAAATATGAAGTAACAACAAAATCTTCTGCGGAAACACAAAGGTTATCAGAAAAACTAGGTGAACTCGTAGAGGCACAAGATGTAATTATTTTAGAAGGAGATCTTGGAGCTGGGAAGACGACTTTTACAAAGGGGCTAGCAAAAGGTCTTGGAGTGAAAAGAGTTGTAAATAGTCCTACCTTTAATATTATTAAAGAATATAAAGGAAGATTACCACTATATCATATGGATGTGTATCGCTTAGCAGAAAGCGAAGAGGACTTAGGCTTTGATGAGTATTTCTACGGTGAAGGAATTACGGTAGTGGAATGGGCTCATTTAATAGAAGCATATTTACCGAATGAAAAGTTACAAATTAGTTTATTCCATGCGGGAGATGACACAAGAAAAATTATACTCGAGCCAATTGGAGATCGCTATATTAGATTATGTGAGGAGCTATTACAAGATGAAAGTACTAGCAATTGATACTTCAAATTACGTAATGGGTGTATCCCTTATTGAGGAAGGAAACGTGATTGGGGAAATCATTACAAATTTGACGAAAAACCATTCTGTACGTCTTATGCCAGCTGTAGAGCAACTGTTAAAAGAATGTGGTGTAAAACCGAAGGAATTAACTAAAATCGTAGTAGCTGCTGGACCTGGATCATATACAGGTGTTCGCATAGGCGTGACAGCGGCAAAAACATTAGCTTGGTCACTTCAAATACCAATTGTAGGTGTATCAAGTTTAGAGGTAGTAGCTGCAAACGGTGTTAACTTTAATGGATTAATTTGTCCTTTATTTGATGGAAGACGTGGGCAAATCTATACTGGATTATATACATATGAAGGAGAGCAGTTAACTTCAATAGAAGAAGACCGAATTATTCTTATTGTGGACTGGTTGCAAATGTTAAAAGATAAAGGACAGCCTGTTTTATTTATTGGTAATGATGTTAAATTGCATAAAGAAATAATTATAGAACATTTAGGTGATCAAGCTGTATTCGCTCCGTTTACTAAAAATAATCCAAGACCAAGTGAGCTAGCATTCTTAGGGTTACAAAAAGAAGAACAAGATGTGCATACGTTTGTTCCGAGCTATCTTCGTTTAGCTGAAGCTGAAACAAAGTGGTTAGAAAGTCAAAACAAGTAGGGGCCTTGCAGAAGATGGATATGATATTTAGAAAGATGGAACTTGATGATATTGCTCAAATTGTAGCTATTGAAGAAGTGTCTTTTTCAACTCCTTGGACTGCAGATGCCTTTCACCGTGAATTAACGATGAATGAACATGCACATTATATTGTGTTAGAAAAAGATGGTCGTGTAATCGGATATTGTGGATTGTGGATAATTATTGATGAATCACATATAACAAATATAGCTATTTTGCCAGAATACCGAGGTCAAAAATTAGGAGATGCCTTATTGAAAGCAGTTATTTCAGAAGCGAAAGAACTAGGGGTAAAAACAATGACGCTTGAAGTACGTGTATCAAATGAAGTAGCAAAGCAGTTGTACAAAAAATATGGATTTCAAAATGGTGGAATTCGTAAACGATACTATGCAGACAATCAGGAAGATGGTCTTGTAATGTGGGTGAATATATAATGGAAAAAAATACGATTATATTTGGGATTGAAACAAGCTGTGATGAAACAGCGGTAGCGGTTGTTAAAAATGGAACGGAAATTATTGCGAATGTCGTTGCATCACAAATCGAAAGTCATAAACGTTTTGGCGGGGTTGTACCAGAGATTGCATCCCGTCATCATGTAGAAGAAATTACAGTTGTGTTAGAAGAAGCTTTAAAAGAAGCAAACATCACATTTGATGATATTGATGCAATTGCTGTAACAGAAGGGCCTGGTTTAGTAGGAGCACTTCTAATTGGGGTAAATGCAGCGAAGGCAGTAGCTTTTGCACATGATATTCCGCTAGTCGGTGTTCATCATATTGCTGGTCATATTTATGCGAACCGTTTAGTAAAAGAAGTTCAATTCCCGCTATTATCACTTGTTGTATCTGGTGGGCATACAGAACTTGTTTATATGAAAGAACATGGTTCATTTGAAGTAATTGGTGAAACGCGAGATGATGCAGCTGGAGAAGCATATGATAAAGTAGCTCGTACGTTATCTATGCCATATCCAGGTGGTCCTCATATTGATCGTCTTGCACATGAAGGAGAACCAACAATTGATTTGCCTCGTGCATGGCTAGAACCGAATTCATATGATTTTAGCTTTAGTGGATTGAAATCAGCAGTTATCAACACTGTGCATAACGCGAAACAACGTGGTATAGAAATTAAACCAGAAGATTTAGCGGCAAGTTTCCAAGAAAGTGTAATAGATGTACTTGTAACGAAAGCAGCTCGTGCAGCAGAGGCTTATAATGTAAAGCAATTACTTCTTGCTGGTGGAGTAGCTGCTAATAAAGGACTTCGTGCGCGATTAGAAGAAGAATTTGCACAAAAAGAAAACATTGAACTAATTATTCCACCGCTATCTTTATGCACAGATAATGCAGCAATGATTGCAGCGGCAGGGACAATTGCGTATGAACAAGGCAAGCGTGCAACATTAGCCTTAAATGCGAATCCAGGATTAGATATTGAAGCATAGTTATGCACATAATTAACCACAGCTTGTGGATAAAACCCATATTATCTGTTGATAATGTGGGTTTTGTTGTGTATATAAAGTGTTGATATCTTTTTTGTTAGTTGTGGGTAATGTGGAAAAGTTGTTTTGATAGCTATTTTATAAAGGTGGATATGTGTATAAGTTTGTGGATAAACTAGATGAAGTCTGACCTTTGAATATATTGTTTTTTGGGAAATAAAAAGTAAGAAGATATCCCTGAAAAACATTTTGAAATATCCTTCTATTATAGAGGGTGCTGATGTTGTCAATCCTTGTCGGTAAATCGATATTTCGTGTCGAATCGTTTATATATATAGGGTTACGATAGATGTATTTGAAAAATGGTTGATATATTCCGAGTTACCATTGATATATTCAAAAAATTATTTATGTACTTAAAGAAAAAAGATGTCACATAGTCAAAAATCATGACTGATGAGACATCTTCCTTATTTAAATACTCTTATACATGTAGCTCTTCCCACTCTGCCATACACGTTTCAAGTTGTTCTTGTAGCGTTTGTTTTTTAGTTGTAATTTCACTCGCTTTTTCATAATCTGCATATATTTCTGGTAAGCAAAGTTGATCTTCTAACGTAGCAATTTCTTCTTCTAAGTTTACGATGTTTTGTTCTAGTTCTTCAATTTTTCGAGTGCGTTGACGTTCTAATTGTTTACGCTCTTTTTCTTCGAGATAATTTAATTTTTCTTGAGCTACAGTTTTTTGAACAGGTGCCTGATTTTCTTGCTGTTCTTGTTGTTCAAATGCTGCGCGTTCAATCATTTCATTTTTCTTCTCCACATAGTAATCGTAATCCCCTAAATATTCCTGTGCACCTTCTGTTGATAACTCAACCACAGTCGTTGTTACACGGTTAATAAAGTAGCGGTCATGTGAGACAAATAGAAGAGTCCCTGGATAATCAATTAAAGCATTCTCTAAAATCTCTTTACTATTTAAATCAAGGTGGTTCGTAGGCTCATCCAGAATTAATAAATTTGACTTTTGCATCATAAGTTTCGCAAGAGCTAATCGAGCTTTTTGTCCACCACTAAGGGAAGATACTGGTTTCAGTACATCATCTCCTGTAAATAAAAAGTTCCCGAGTATAGTACGGATTTCTTTTTCAGGTTGCAGTGGATATTCATCCCATAGTTCATTTAAAACCCGTTTAGAAGATGTTAAGTTTGCTTGTTCTTGATCATAATAACCAACAGATACATTTGATCCGAAAGAAACATCGCCATTTAATAGTGGTAACTTATTCACAATAGATTTTAATAATGTGGATTTCCCAATTCCGTTTGGACCAACTAAAGCAACACTATCTCCGCGAGTTAAGCGCATAGTTACGTTTTCAATTATAGGGTCCTCATCATAGCCAATGGTTGCATCCTTTACTTGTAAAACATCATTTCCACTTTGCTTTTCAATATCGAAGTGGAATGATGCTGACTTAGAATCACCTAATGGTCTCGTTAATAATTCCATTCTGTCTAGTTGTTTACGGCGACTTTGAGCACGTTTCGTTGTAGAGGCGCGAGCTATATTCTTTTGAACGAAGTCCTCAAGTTTTGCGATTTCATCTTGTTGTTTTTCGTAACGTTTCATTTCTTGCTCATATAATGCTGATTTTAAGTCTAAATATTTACTGTAGTTACCAACAAATCGTCTGCTTTCTTTATTCGAAATTTCATATACTTGTGTAACGAGTTTGTCTAAGAAATAACGGTCATGTGAAACGATTAATATTGCGCCAGGATAACCTTGTAAATATTGCTCAAGCCATGTTAATGTTTCGATGTCTAAATGGTTTGTAGGCTCGTCCAAAATAAGTAAGTCTGGTTTTGTTAATAATAATTTCCCGAGAGCTAATCTTGTTTTTTGCCCACCGCTTAAAGTAGAAATCGTCGTCTGGTGCGTTTCAACTGGGAAGCCAAGGCCGCTTAAAATGGAGCGAATATCCGCTTCATATTGATATCCACCTTGATCTTTATAATTGAGTTGCAATTGGTCATAATCAGCTAACAATCTTTCATATATAGCTTCGTTTGAAAAGTTTTCTTCTTTTCCCATTTCTTGCTCAAGCCTTCGAAGTTTTGTCTCCATTTGCTGTAAGTGGGTAAAGACGGTTAGCATTTCATCCCAAATTGTTAAAGACGTTTCTAGGCCGGTATTTTGAGCTAAATACCCGATTGAGACATCTTTCGGTTTTATAATTTCGCCACCATCATGTGATAATTCACCAGCGATAATTTTTAATAATGTAGATTTTCCAGCTCCATTCCTTCCAACTAATGCGATACGATCTTTTGTTTGTACTTCCAATTTTATGTTTGCAAGAATTGTTTCTGCACCGTATAATTTCGAAAGTCCATTTACTTGTAATAAAATCAATGTTTTCACCTCAAATAATTTCTTAACTTTGCCATGTTTATATTTCTCAATCATACTAAAAATAGTGTATAGTTTAAAATAAGAGAGAATACTTCTTCTCTTTATTATACAAGGAATTTAATGAGTGCTAAACTTCTGTATTTGATTAAAGTATATGAATAAAGATAGGAAGAGAGGAGAGGTCATATGGATCAGCAAAAGATTCCACAAGCCACTGCTAAAAGATTGCCTCTATACTATCGATTTATCCAAAACTTATCTCTTTCTGGTAAGCAGCGTGTTTCATCGGCCGAATTGAGTGAAGCGGTAAAAGTAGATTCCGCAACAATACGAAGAGATTTTTCGTATTTTGGAGCGTTAGGGAAAAAGGGATACGGATATAACGTAAATTATTTATTATCATTTTTCCGCGAAACACTTGATCAAGATGATATAACGCGTGTAGCACTTATTGGAGTAGGTAATTTAGGGACCGCTTTCTTACATTATAATTTCACGAAAAACAATAATACAAAAATTGAAATGGCATTTGATGTTAGTGAAGAGAAAGTTGGAACAGAAATCGGGGGCATTCCTGTATACCATTTAGATGAATTAGAAGAGAGATTATCAAATGATATACAAGTGGCAATATTAACAGTACCGGCTACAGTAGCACAAGCTGTAGCAGATAGATTAGCTGAAACGAGCGTGCATGGTATTTTGAATTTCACACCAGCACGATTAAACGTATCAGAGAATATTAGAATTCATCATATTGATTTAGCTGTAGAGTTACAAACATTAGTTTACTTTTTGAAAAACTATCCACAATAAAACGCAGAGGAAGCGACCTCTGCGTTTTATTATTGTTTCTTCTTTGTGAATTTAACTAATATAAGGCGAAGTGCCAAATTAAAATCAATTGTTGCCATAACTGCAAATAGTATTGTCCACACATTCCAGATTGTATCTGTCACGTTCGTAATGGCGAAGCGTGTAAAGATACATCCAAGAAGGAAGTATAGTGCAGCCATGAACAATGGTGAGTTTCTCATACAAAAAATCCTCCGATAAAGCCTTGCATTTTTTCAGCTTCTTTAATCATTTCTTGAATTTGCTCATTGCTCATAAAAATTTGCCCAATAGCGACTAATGTATTCATCGCAACATGAGCTGCAATCGGAACGATAATACGCTTCGTCTTCACATATAAGAAGGCGAATACGAGCCCCATAGCAGTGTATACCAATAAGTGAGTAAAATCAAAATGGATTGCTGCAAATACAAGCGAACTAATGATAGCTGCAATAAAGAAGTTAAACTTCTTATAAAGTGTACCAAATAAAATTTTTCTAAATACGATTTCTTCCAAGATAGGTCCGATTATAGATACGACAATAAGGAACCAAGGTGTCGTTCTTGCAATTTCCATCAGTTTCATTGTATTTTCTGAACCTTGTTTAATTCCTAGCAGCTGCATCTCGATCATACCGGCAACTATTTGTGAAAAGAAAGCCAAGAAGAAGCCGATGAAAATCCATCCAATAGTAGCTGGAACAGAAGAGCGCATTGCATCTAAATGCCTGTCACGAATGTCTGTTCTAAGTAACCAAAGAACGATACATAATGCAACAAAGAAGCTAATAATCGCCCAGTGTCCCGTTATGATTTGTCCTTTTTCCTCCATGGTAAATCCTCTATTATCATAGAGTCCTGTTTTTAGGAGAAGTGGTAATCCAACAATTCCAGATAACTGCATTAAAATGTATGTAACGATAATCCACCAGTATTGTTTCTTCAAATAGTTTAACCATCCTTTCTAACTCTAGTGTATGAGATGAGGTAGGATAACATGTAAATATGTTATCTACGATATAAACTTTCATTCGAATTATGATTTTTTTGTAAATCCGTATTTGAAATTAAAGTAGGAGACAGGAAAAAGTTGTACGTTTAGCGAAAACAACTTAGGGTGTCTTTCATATTGTAACATACGAGTAGGGGAAACAACGATTCATATAGTAAAGGCAGTATTCTATATAGAAAGTTTATATAGTAATTTGCGAAAAAATTATGATTTTTTTACTTGCAAAAGAAATTGAGATTATTTATTATTATAAGTGTGTTAGCACTCGGATGACTTGAGTGCTAATAAATAAAATTTACATAACAAAATGAGGAGGTTATTGTTCATGCTAAAGCCATTAGGTGATCGCGTTGTAATTGAGCTTGTTCAAGCAGAAGAAAAAACAGCAAGTGGTATTGTATTACCAGATACTGCAAAAGAAAAACCACAAGAGGGTAAAGTTGTTGCAGTAGGTACTGGTCGAGTGCTTGAAAATGGTGAGCGTGTTGCTTTAGAGGTAGCAGCAGGTGATCTTATCATCTTCTCAAAATATGCAGGTACTGAAGTGAAATACGAAGGTACAGACTACTTGATTTTACGTGAAAGTGACATTTTAGCAGTTATCGGTTAATTATATAAATCTTAAAAAATCCAAGGGGGTCAATTATTATGGCAAAAGATATTAAATTTAGTGAAGAAGCACGTCGTTCGATGCTTCGCGGTGTCGACACTCTTGCAAACGCAGTAAAAGTAACGCTTGGACCAAAAGGTCGTAACGTTGTACTTGAGAAAAAATTTGGTTCACCACTTATTACAAATGATGGTGTAACAATCGCAAAAGAAATCGAATTAGAAGATGCATTCGAAAACATGGGTGCGAAATTAGTAGCAGAAGTTGCTAGCAAAACAAACGATGTAGCTGGTGACGGAACAACAACTGCAACTGTATTAGCGCAAGCTATGATTCGTGAAGGTCTTAAAAACGTAACAGCTGGTGCTAACCCAATGGGTCTTCGTAAAGGTATCGAAAAAGCTGTTACTGCTGCAATTGAAGAATTAAAAACGATTTCTAAACCAATCGAAGGCAAATCTTCTATCGCACAAGTAGCTGCTATTTCTGCAGCTGACGAAGAAGTAGGTCAATTAATCGCTGAAGCAATGGAGCGCGTTGGTAACGACGGCGTTATTACTTTAGAAGAGTCTAAAGGATTCACAACAGAATTAGACGTAGTAGAAGGTATGCAATTTGATCGTGGATATGCATCTCCTTACATGATTACTGATTCTGACAAAATGGAAGCAGTTCTTGATAACCCATATATCTTAATTACTGACAAAAAGATTTCTAACATTCAAGAAATCTTACCAGTATTAGAGCAAGTGGTACAACAAGGTAAACCACTTCTTATCATTGCTGAAGATGTAGAAGGCGAAGCTTTAGCTACATTAGTAGTGAACAAACTTCGTGGTACATTCAATGTAGTAGCTGTTAAAGCTCCTGGATTTGGTGACCGTCGTAAAGCAATGCTAGAAGATATCGCAATCTTAACTGGTGGCGAAGTAATCACTGAAGAATTAGGTCGTGACTTAAAATCTGCTACAGTTGAATCTTTAGGACGTGCTGGTAAAGTTGTTGTTACAAAAGAAAACACAACTGTAGTTGAAGGTATTGGAAATACAGAGCAAATCGCAGCTCGCATTGGTCAAATTCGTGCGCAATTAGAAGAAACAACTTCTGAATTCGATCGTGAAAAATTACAAGAGCGTCTTGCGAAACTTGCAGGTGGCGTAGCAGTAATTAAAGTCGGTGCAGCAACTGAAACTGAGTTAAAAGAGCGCAAACTTCGCATTGAAGATGCACTTAACTCAACTCGTGCAGCAGTAGAAGAAGGTATCGTTGCAGGTGGTGGTACTTCACTTATGAACGTATACACGAAAGTAGCTTCTATCGTAGCTGAAGGCGACGAAGCAACAGGTATCAACATCGTACTTCGCGCACTAGAAGAGCCAGTTCGTCAAATCGCAATCAACGCTGGTCTAGAAGGATCTGTAGTTGTAGAGCGTCTAAAAGGCGAAAAAGTAGGCGTTGGTTTCAACGCAGCTACTGGCGAATGGGTTAACATGCTTGAGTCTGGTATCGTAGATCCAGCTAAAGTAACTCGTTCTGCACTTCAAAACGCAGCATCTGTTGCAGCTATGTTCTTAACAACTGAAGCTGTAGTAGCTGACAAGCCAGAACCAAATGCACCAGCAATGCCTGACATGGGCGGCATGGGCATGGGCGGTATGGGCGGAATGATGTAATTCCGTTTGCCCTAAAAAACATCCATTTCTATATAGAAATGGATGTTTTTTTATGTTTTTTAGAAAAGGAAATGAATTTCTGTAGAATTTTGTCGCTTTCTCTCTTGACCATATTGATACTTCATTGTTAGAATCTAGGAAGATAATATAAAACGATCCTTCATATATCCTCAATGATATGGTTTGAGAGTCTCTACCGGGTTACCGTAAACAACCTGACTATGAAGGCAGTGTGTCTTATATTTATAAAGAGCGGAGACTATCTTTCTTTATAAAGCCAGACCCCTGCCTTTTCTTTGTTATGAGACTAGAGGCGGAGGACTGGCTTTTTTTATTATATTGGTAATGCTTTTCGCCAAATTGGTGAAAATATTTATATACGAGAACTAACGTTGGGGTGATTATTTTGAAGAAGCAACACGATACAATTATCGTTTTAGATTTTGGAAGTCAATACAATCAGTTAATAGCACGTCGAATTCGTGAGTTCGGTGTATACAGTGAACTTCATCCACATACAATTACTGCAGAAGAAATTAAAGCAATGAATCCAAAAGGGATTATTTTCTCTGGTGGACCAAATAGCGTATACGGTGAAGGTGCATTACATTGTGATGAAAAAATCTTCGAACTAGGTTTACCGATCTTCGGTATCTGTTACGGTATGCAGCTTATGACACAACACTTCGGTGGTAAAGTAGAGCGTGCCAACCACCGTGAGTACGGAAAAGCTGTTCTTAAAGTAGAGAACGAATCAAAATTATATGCGAACCTTCCAGAAGAGCAAGTTGTATGGATGAGCCATGGCGACTTAGTAACTGGTTTACCTGAAGGATTCGTAGTAGACGCAACAAGTGAGTCTTGCCCAATTGCTGGTATGAGCAATGAAGCGAAAAACTTATACGGTGTACAATTCCACCCAGAAGTACGTCACTCTGAGCACGGTAACGATTTAATTAAAAACTTCGTATTCGGCGTATGTGGTTGTTCTGAAGGATGGAACATGGAGAACTTTATCGAAGTAGAATTAGAAAAGATTCGTGAAACTGTTGGAGACAAAAAAGTACTATGTGCACTTAGTGGCGGCGTAGACTCTTCTGTTGTAGCAGTATTAATTCATAAAGCAATCGGCGATCAGTTAACATGTATTTTCGTTGACCACGGTTTACTTCGTAAAGGTGAAGCAGAAGGCGTTATGAAAACATTTAGCGAAGGCTTCCATATGAACGTTATTAAAGTGGATGCACAAGAACGCTTCATGAATAAGTTAAAAGGTGTAGAAGATCCAGAACAAAAACGTAAAATCATCGGTAACGAATTCATTTACGTATTTGATGATGAAGCATCTAAATTACAAGGTATGGACTTCTTAGCACAAGGTACACTTTACACAGATATCGTTGAAAGTGGTACAGCAACTGCGCAAACAATTAAATCTCACCATAACGTTGGTGGACTTCCAGAAGACATGCAGTTCAAATTAATTGAGCCTTTAAATACGTTATTTAAAGATGAAGTACGTGTATTAGGATCTGAACTAGGAATTCCTGATGAAATCGTATGGCGTCAACCATTCCCAGGTCCTGGTCTTGGTATTCGTGTATTAGGTGAAATCACAGAAGAGAAATTAGAAATCGTTCGTGAATCTGATGCGATTTTACGTGAAGAAATTATTAAAGCAGGATTAGACCGCGAAATCTGGCAATACTTCACGGCGCTTCCTGGTATGCGTAGCGTAGGTGTTATGGGTGACGAGCGTACTTATGATTACACAGTAGGTATCCGTGCAGTAACATCGATCGATGGTATGACAGCTGACTGGGCACGTATCCCTTGGGACGTACTAGAGAAAATCTCTGTACGTATCGTAAACGAAGTAAAACACGTTAACCGTATCGTGTATGATGTAACGAGTAAGCCACCAGCAACTATTGAGTGGGAATAGTATTGTAATAAAAAAGATCCATCTATCATTCATGAATAGATGGATCTTTTTGTTTTTGTTATTAATACGAACGAAAATATAAAAATTTATAAAATTGTTCGTTTTTAAATTGACAAAAACACTACCTCGAGTTAATATGAGTATGTAATTCAAACGAAAAGTGAATATTATGCCGTCGTATAATATCGGGGATATGGCCCGAAAGTTTCTACCTAGCTACCGTAAATGGCTTGACTACGAGGCGTTTGTATAAAGATGAGGGGAAACTTGTCTTTGTTTATAGAACGCTTCCATGTATATATGCAATGGAAGCCTTTTTTATTTCTCGGGATAAAAGAGGGCTAGGAGAAATGCGGCGAGTAATCATATAACGGGGGAAACGTAAGATGAAACGCTATTTTCAATTTGATGAGCTCGGTACGAATTATAAGACTGAGTTCATAGCGGGGTTAACAACATTTCTATCTATGGCTTACGTACTGTTTGTCAATCCTGCTACGCTGTCGCTTGGAAATGTTAAAGGGTTACCAGCAGGTACAGGGATGGATCCAGGTGCAGTATTCGTTGCTACGGCATTAGCGGCAGCAATCGGTTCGTTAATTATGGGTATTTTCGCGAAGTATCCAATTGCTTTAGCGCCAGGTATGGGAATTAACGCGTTCTTTGCTTATACAGCAGTGTTAACGATGGGTATTCCATGGCAAACGGCCATTGCCGGAACATTAATGTCAGGTATTATCTTTATTATTCTTACTGCTTCAGGTATTCGTGAAAAAATCATTAATGCAATTCCATCGGAGTTAAAGTTTGCAGTAGCAGCAGGTATCGGATTGTTCATTGCATTCCTTGGATTCCAAAATGCTGGAATTATCGTGAAAAATGATGCTGTTCTTGTTGGGTTGGGGGACTTAACAAAGGGCACAACGTTACTAGCAATCTTCGGGGTTGTTACGACAATTATCTTCATGATTAAGAAAGTTAATGGTGCAGTATTTTACGGTATGATTCTTACAGCGATCTTAGGAGTAGCAACAGGATTAATTGATACTCCGAAAGCTGTGGTGGGAGCAATACCGAGTCTAGAACCAACGTTCGGCGTGGCGTTAACGCACTTTGGAGATATTTTCACAGTTCAAATGGGGATTGTTATTATAACGTTCTTCTTTATCGATTTCTTTGATACAGCAGGTACGCTTGTAGCGGTTGCAAATCAAGCAGGATTAATGAAGAACAATAAATTACCACGTGCAGGAAAAGCGTTATTTGCAGATGCGATTGCGACTGTAATTGGTGCGATCTTGGGTACATCAACAACAACGTCTTACATTGAATCGTCTGCAGGGGTAGCAGCGGGAGGACGTTCTGGATTTACAGCAGTTGTAACAGCAGGATTCTTCTTACTGGCACTATTCTTCTCGCCATTACTAAGTGTTGTAACGCCAGCTGTAACGGCACCAGCTTTAATTATTGTAGGGATCTTGATGGTTTCTTCTTTAGGGGAAATTGATTGGAAGAAATTCGAGATTGCAGTGCCAGCATTCTTTACAATTATCTCTATGCCACTTACGTATAGTATCGCAACTGGGATTGCGATTGGATTTATCTTCTATCCAATTACAATGGTTGTGAGTGGTCGTCGTAAAGAGGTTCATCCGATTATGTATGTTATGGGAGTTTTATTCGTACTATATTTCATCTACGTTCGTAAATAAAAGGGGTTTTTTCAAAGGTCTAGACTTAAGGGGAGTCTAGACCTTTTTTGCGTCTTCAGAAAAACTTAAGGATTTCCGAGCGTTTTTCTTCAGAAGTTTTCCTATAATAGAAGTTAGGGATTAAAAAAGTAATGGGGGAGATATTGTGGCACACGAAACAATACTTGTCGTAGATGATGAAAAAGAAATTCGGAATTTAATTACAATCTATTTAAAGAATGAAGGATATAAAGTATTACAAGCAGGGGACGGAGAAGAAGGGCTACGTTTACTGGAAGAAAATGAAGTGCATCTAGTCGTATTAGATATTATGATGCCGAAAGTAGATGGTATTCATATGTGTATGAAAGTAAGAGAATCGAAAGAGATGCCTATTATTATGCTTTCTGCGAAAACGCAAGATATGGATAAGATTTTAGGATTAACAACAGGAGCAGATGATTACGTAACGAAGCCCTTTAATCCATTAGAGTTAATTGCACGAATTAAATCTCAGTTACGCCGTTATATGAAAATGAATGGTTTTGCTATTCAAAATGAGGACGAGCTAGAAATTGGAGAGATGAAAATAAACATCTCGACCCATAAAGTTATTGTAGAGGGAGAGGAAGTGAAACTAACCCCGAGGGAATTTTCAATTTTAGAATTGCTAGCTAGAAATCCAGGTATGGTGTTTAGTGCGGAGCAAATTTATGAAAAGGTGTGGAACGAACGATCTTTCCAGTCTGATAATACTGTAATGGTGCATATTCGAAAAGTACGTGAAAAGATTGAGGAGAATCCAAGGAAGCCTAGATATATAAAAACAGTATGGGGAGTGGGGTATAAGATTGAAAAAGATATTTAATCCGTTTACTTATATAAGGAAAATAAGAGAATTAATTGAGAAATTAGTAAAGAGCGTACGAAAGAGTATAAGGATTCAATTGATTACTACTTTTGCTGCTTGTGCCTTATTAGGGCTTTTGTCAGCAAAGGCAGCAGCGCCGTTTTTTGAGAATGCGAATCGTCAAGCAACTATCGATTATCGGGCTGGTATGGAACAAATTAATCACCAAGCTCAAGGAGCGGCAAATAGTTCGGTTCATGAAAATAAATTAGAAGCTATATCAAATATGATCGAAATGGAAAACCAAAATTTAGAGCAAGGGTCTAGAGCTTTGAAGATATTGGTTACTGATGAAAGTGGTAAAGTTTTATATAAAACAAAGCAAGCGCAAGAAGAGCAAATCGATTTGCATAATACGATTCGTAATGCAGCATCATTCGCGATTAATTATACAGATGGTAGAAATGTATTTGAAAGTACAAGAAAAGAGTTTATATCTTTTTCACCTATTACTATTGAAGGAAAGAATTTGTACATGTTTGTTAGCGGAATTCCAGAGGGAGAGGTAATATATGACACGCAAGAAGGACCATTCCCATTTTTAATTGGTGTCCTTGTATTCATCTTCTCTTTCTTCTATATAACAAAGAAAAAGATGAAGCAGATTGAAGCAATGGCAGAAGGTGTAAAGGAAATAGAAAAAGGAAACTTAGCGTACCGCATTGAGAAGAAAGGTGAAGATGAGATTGCGTCTTTAACTGAGAATATTAATAATATGGCGGAAGAGCTTATGAATAATATAGAAAAGGAACGTAAATTAGAGAAGCAGAAGAATGAGCTTATTACGAATGTATCTCACGATTTACGTACACCGCTGACTTCTATTATGGGTTACTTGCGATTACTTAGAGATTCTAAATATGAAAATAAAGAACAACATGATGAGTATACGAGAATTGCTTTTGCAAAGTCGGAGCAGTTAAAGAATTTAATAGAAGATTTATTTGAGTATACGAAGTTAACAAATGAGCAAGTTATATTAGAAAAACAAGAGGTTTGTATAAATGAGTTACTCGAGCAATTAATAGAAGAGTTAGTGCCGCAGGCAGAAGAGCATGGACTTACGTTTGTTAAGAAGTTTCCTGAGGAACGTGCTTATGCATCGATTGATTCGGAAAAGATGGTTCGTGTATTTGATAATTTACTAATGAATGCGATTAAGTATAGTAAAGATGATGGGGAGATAAAAGTTTCTCTTCAAAGGCAGCGCAGGGATATACAAATTGTAATTGCGAATCATAGTGAAGAGTTTACGAGAGAAGAGTTAGTGAATTTGTTTGAACGTTTCTATAAGAAGGATCAATCTCGAAGTAGAGTAACAGAAGGTTCTGGACTCGGGCTTGCGATTGCGAAAAGTATTGTTGAGTTACAAGGTGGTAGTATTCGAGCTGAATATGAGGAGGGTATTATTCGATTTATCGTCTCTTTACCTATTATAGAAAAATAATAAACGATAGCGTGCTACATGATAAAAAGGCTTATTTTAAAAAGAAATAAGTCTTTTTATATTTTTTTAGAAAAACATATTGACGATTGGAGTTTAGAGGTGTAGTATTATACGAGTCGCTGATGACAACAACGTCGAAAGCGGCAATCGAAATGAAAAACTTAGTTGACATTACAAAATAGAAATGTTAACATAAGGAAGTCGCAAATGAGCGACCGAGTAGTTCTTTGAAAACTGAACGAAACAAACAACGTGAAACGTCAATTTTTATTTTTAGATGCTAGACAAACTAACT
>NZ_JALDQE010000025.1:0-21525 GCF_022748145.1 Bacillus sp. CCB-MMP212 | reverse complement strand
AAAGTTAGTTTGTCTAGCATCTAAAAATAAAAATTGACGTTTCACGTTGTTTGTTTCGTTCAGTTTTCAAAGAACTAAAAGCGGGTGAAGAGAATCGAACTCTCGACCAGAGCTTGGAAGGCTCTTGTTTTACCACTAAACTACACCCGCGTGGTCGGGAAGACAGGATTTGAACCTGCGACCCCCTGGTCCCAAACCAGGTGCTCTACCAAGCTGAGCCACTTCCCGTAATTGGCGCGCCCGAGAGGAGTCGAACCCCTAACCTCTTGATCCGTAGTCAAACGCTCTATCCAATTGAGCTACGGGCGCTTATTCATGATGTTTTTTCGTCGTTGTATTTTGGCGACTCAATTATCTTATCATACTACATTTTCAAATGCAAGTACTTTTTTAAGATTTTTTTGATGCGGCCGAGAGGACTTGAACCTCCACGGGGTTTCCCCCACTAGGCCCTCAACCTAGCGCGTCTGCCGTTCCGCCACGACCGCGCGGAAAAAACAAAAGTGAGCCATGAAGGATTCGAACCTTCGACCCTCTGATTAAAAGTCAGATGCTCTACCAACTGAGCTAATGGCTCGTAAATGGCTGGGCTAGCTGGATTCGAACCAGCGCATGACGGAGTCAAAGTCCGTTGCCTTACCGCTTGGCTATAGCCCATCGAAAAAATATCTTATTTTCAAAGACAAATGTTATTGTACCATAATGTCCAATAAAAAACAACTGCCAATTAGCAGAAGTTAAAATGGCGGTCCCGACCGGGGTCGAACCGGCGATCTCCTGCGTGACAGGCAGGCATGTTAACCACTACACCACGGGACCATTTGGTTGCGGGGACAGGATTTGAACCTGCGACCTTCGGGTTATGAGCCCGACGAGCTACCGTACTGCTCCACCCCGCGATAATACTATTCATATAAAATTCATATGGTGGAGGATGACGGGATCGAACCGCCGACCCCCTGCTTGTAAGGCAGGTGCTCTCCCAGCTGAGCTAATCCTCCGAAGTGGTGACCCGTACGGGATTCGAACCCGTGTTACCGCCGTGAAAGGGCGGTGTCTTAACCACTTGACCAACGGGCCAATATGTATGGCAGAGAAGAAGGGATTCGAACCCTCGCACCGCGTTAGCGATCTACTCCCTTAGCAGGGGAGCCCCTTGAGCCACTTGGGTACTTCTCTGTATGGCTCCGCAGGTAGGACTCGAACCTACGACCGATCGGTTAACAGCCGATAGCTCTACCACTGAGCTACTGCGGAATAATGAAGACAATTTGTATCTTATAAAAATTCTTTCTGTAAGTCAAGAAGTTTTTAACAACATCTTGTTCAAACGTGACATGTTTATAATATACTGGATTGCGTTTTTACTGTCAAGATGTTTTCGATATCGGTTTGAGCTTCCCTTTACACTTTCCGCAGACATATCTTTTTGTATTTATTTGACGCCTTCTTACATATTGAAGTAAACACTCCATACATTCATACTTATAAATCTTTTTTTCCTTCTCTTCATTAATCATTCGTTTACAAAAACGAGGTGCATCAACTTTCTTTAACAACTCACGAAAATCTCTGTCCCTGTGCTTATACCCTCTTCCTGTAATATGCAAGTGATAATGACACAGTTCATGTTTGATGATTCCGATTAACTCCTCCTTACCATACATTTCGTAATATCGATAATTCAGTTCAACATTGTGACTCTTCAACAGATAACGCCCACCAGTTGTACGCAGCCTACTATTGAACGTTGCTTTATGTAAAAATGGCATTCCGAAGTATTGTAGCGATACTTCTTCCACTAGCCGTTGAATTTCTTCCTCGTCCATTCTCATTCCTCCTAAACAAAAAAATATTTTTACACTTTTCACGCTTCTTATACATATATTAAATAGTACATATACCCATCCTCATTCAAGACGCGTGGTTTCTAAAAACACAACATGAATAGAAATCCACTCACCAACCTCTCATCAATAGCACTTTAGATTTTTGAGAGTAGGATTAAACAAGGAGGGATTCCTATGCCTACGTGGCTAAAAAAACAGATGCAACGTGCATATTTCGAAAAAAACCGGTATCAAATTAAATTGCTAAATGAATGCTGGTTTTATTATAGCAAAATACATCAAAACTCATAATCCATTACACTTTTTATTCTATAAAAAAAGAGCAGTTTCATCTGCTCTCTTCTCTTACTATTCAATCGGCAACATAGATAGTGCAACGCGTCCCTTTTTTGTATCAATATCATCTACCCATACTTTTACAATTTGTCCTACTGATACAACATCTAACGGATGCTTTACAAACTGTTTACTAAGCTTAGAAATATGCACTAAACCATCTTGCTTTACGCCTACATCAACAAAAGCACCAAAATCAACAACGTTACGCACTGTTCCTTCTAGTTCCATACCACGTTTTAAATCTTCTAATTTCAAAATCCCTTTTTTCAGAAGTGGTTTAGGCAACTCATCCCTCATATCTCGTTCCGGGCTAATGAGCGCATCTATAATATCAACTAACGTCGGCTCCCCAACTCCCGTTTCTTGAGACAACTTAGAAATCTCCACTTCTTCCAATCTCTTTTGTAATTGCGGTTGTCCTACGTCATCTATCGATAACCCTAAACTCTTCAATAACAATTCAACATTTTTATACTGTTCGGGATGAATACCTGTTCGATCTAATGGATTCGCTCCTTCTAATATACGCAAGAAACCTATACATTGTTCGTACGTCTTTGCACCTAAACGTGGGATTTTCTTTAGTTCCGTGCGCTTTGTGAATTTCCCATCCTCTTCTCTCTTTGCCACAATATTTTTCGCAACAGTTTTCGATAAACCTGAAACATATTGTAACAATGCAACCGAAGCCGTATTTACATTAACCCCAACTTGGTTAACAGCTGTCTCTACTACAAATGTTAATGACTCATTCAATCTCTTTTGAGATACATCATGTTGGTATTGTCCAACCCCAACTGATTTAGGATCAATTTTCACAAGTTCAGCCAGTGGATCTTGCAGACGTCTTCCAATAGAAACGGCACTTCTCTCTTCAACTTGTAAATTCGGGAATTCTTCACGAGCTAAATCAGAAGCTGAATATACACTAGCACCCGCTTCATTTACAATAATATAAAAGACTTCCTGCTTCACACTTTGTAATACATCTACTATAAATTCCTCTGTTTCTCTAGATGCTGTCCCATTACCAATTGCAATCATTTCAACTTGATATTTATCTATAATAGAAAGAACTTTCGTTTTTGCGTCATCATATTTACGAACAGGCGGATGCGGATAAATAACATCAATATGTAGTACTTTCCCCGTATCATCTACTACAGATAATTTACAACCAGTTCTATATGCCGGGTCTACCGCTAGCACGACTTTCCCTTTCATCGGAGGTTGTAATAATAAGTTACGTAAGTTCTCAGAGAAAATATGTATCGCTTGTTCTTCAGCTGTTTCTGTTAATTCTTTACGAATTTCTCTTTCGATTGAAGATTGAATTAATCGTTTATAACCATCTTCAATCGCTAATTGTACATAATGCGCACTTTTAGAATCGTTATCACGAATTACTTTCTTATATAAGAAATTTAATATCTCATCTACTGGTGGGACAACAGAAACTCTCAATATATCTTCTTTCTCACCGCGATTCATTGCTAATACACGATGTGGTACTACTTTTTGCAATGGTTCTTCATAACTGTAATACATTTCATATATATTCTTTTCATCTTTTTCTTCACCTTTTACAGACGAAGACATAATACCTTTTCTAAAAGTAATATTTCGAATCCAACTACGATACGTAGCTTCATCTGAAATCATTTCTGCAATAATGTCTTGTGCACCTTGTAAAGCTTCTTCTGCAGATTGCACTTCTTTCTCTGCATTAATAAATTCCACTGCCTTTTTAGCCGGATCTTCTTTCTTATATAACAACAACCATTCAGCTAACGGTTCTAACCCTTTTTCTTTTGCAATCGTTGCTTTCGTTCTTCTTTTCTCTTTATATGGACGATACAAATCTTCTACTTCCTGCAACTTTGTAGCTTTAACAATTTGCTGTCTCAGCTCTCCTGTCAGTTTTCCCTTCTCATCAATAAGACGAATAACTTCTTCCTTCCTATCTTCAAGTTGCATCATATATTGCCATCTCTCTAAAATCGCACGAATTTGCACCTCATCTAAAGAGCCTGTCCATTCTTTTCGGTAACGAGCAATAAATGGAACTGTGTTACCTTCTTCTGTTAATTGAATAACATGACGAACTTGCTTTTCGCTAAAGCCTAATTCTTTCACTAACATTTTCATTAACGCTTGTCGATTATCTACCATTTCCATATACAACCGTAACCTCCTCTATAATAAAAAAAGTTGCCCTTCAAAGAGAGCAACTTAAACTGCCGATTTAAAAATCTATTAGTCCTAAACTAATTTGTAACGCTTCATCTACACGACTCATCATCACTTCATCTAAATGAGTGATTTTGTCCGTTAAGCGTTGCTTATCGATTGTTCGAATCTGCTCAAGTAAAATAACAGAATCTCTCTCAAAACCATACTTTTTCGCATCAATTTCCACATGAGTGGGTAATTTCGCTTTTTGAATCTGTGCAGTAATAGCCGCTACAATCACCGTTGGACTAAAACGATTTCCGATGTCATTTTGAATGACAAGAACCGGACGAACGCCTCCTTGCTCAGAACCAACAACTGGGGAAAGGTCTGCAAAATACACGTCGCCGCGTTTTACAATCAAAATATTACCCCCCGCTAACTAAGCGTTCTACTGTATGAGCTGCTTCATACTCCGCTAAGAAAGCTTCAGATGCAATACCAAGATTAATTTTTCCCATTTCAATATACCCACGTCGCATTGATTCATGTTGGTAGCGTTTCTTCGTCTTATGTTGACGCAATAACAATTGTGTTGCCTGGCAAATTAGTTCATGGCGATTCTTATTCTCTTGTTTTCCAATTCCGTCCAATTCCGTTACCATTTGCTTTGGCAACCGAACCACGATTTCAGTAGTTACACTTGATTCGGACACAAAAATACACCTCCACCGTCAACTACACACCCAAATATATATATGACACCTATTGTAATAATACCATTGTATGGAGCCTGTTGCAAAGACTTCCTTATTCCTTGCTTATGTTTTCCAATTCACAAACAAAACATTCATCTTCTTAAATTTTTTATCTCATAACTAACTAAAAACAATAGAACTCCTCTTCAAAACTTACGTGTAACTTATATAAAAAATGATTATAAGTAAAAAGCTTCTCATCAAAAAGAGCTTATTATCCAGCAATGAACAGTCACTCCAATGACAAGAAGCAATCATACTACCTTCTATATATTGTTCAAGTAATTAATTATCTCTACAACCTTACCATTCCGTATAAATATTCTTGGCACACGGAAACTGATCGTTGCAATAATTTCATAATTAATAGTCCCTGAATATTCCGCAACCTCTGTAGCGCTAATATACTCATCTCCCTGCCTTCCAATAAGCGTAACTTTCGTACCAAGCGGCACTTCACAAGGAAGATGAATCATGAACTGATCCATTGTTACTCGCCCTACAATCGGTACCCTTTTACCATTTATAAGCACTTCAAATCCTTGTAATCTTCTAAGCCACCCATCTGCATAGCCAATCGCTACAGTTGCAATCCATTCTTCAGTTTTCGTTCGGTAAGTGACGTTATAACTAATTCCATCACCTTTAATCACCTGTTTAATATGAGCTACTTTCGTATGCAGTGATAGCGCCGGTTCTAATTCAAATGGTAAAAAAGGACGTATTTCTACAGAAGGAGATAATCCATACATTGCAATCCCAATTCGCACTGCATTAAATGTAATCCCTTGAAAACGTAACGTGGCAGCACTATTAGCTGTATGGACAAACTTAGGATCCACTCCGAATTCTTTCAACCAACTTAACTGCTCTAAGAACGTGTTATATTGCTTATCAAAATACGAAGTCTCAACCTCATCTGCCGTTGCAAAATGCGTGTATACTCCTTCTAACTCTAAAAACGGTGCACCTTCTAAACTCTTTAAAAATGCTTTCAGTTCTTTTCTTTCACGTATTCCAATTCTCCCCATACCACTATCAAAGTTAATATGGAATTTCATTACAGATGAACCATCCCAAAGTTTAATTGCTTCGTCCACCCATTCTTTTTGAAAAACAGTTAGCGCTACATCATTTTCAGCAGCTACATTTACATCACGCGGCGGCGAGGGACCTAACACTAAAATCGGCACAGTAATACCAGCCCTCCGAAGCACTAAAGCTTCATCTAAAAAAGCCACAGCTAACCTTGTTGCACCCGCTTCTAATGCCGTTTTAGCCACCGGTACATAATCGTGCCCATACGCGTTTGCTTTAACTACAGCAAAAATCTCTACATCACTTGGGATGAACTCTTTAATATGCGTAACGTTGTTATAAATGGCATCTAAATCCACTTCCACCCAAGTGTCACGGTAAAATGGTGCTTCTTCCATAAATACACTTCCTTATACACGATATGCGAAGCTTATTCTTTTATATGCTTCTTTTATGAAATCCACCTTCAAACTAAGAAAAGACGTGGTGCACATATATCACCACGCCTAAGAAGTTTACTTCACCTGCTTCGCTGTAACTGAACGAGCAACCATTAGTAGCTCCTTCGGCTCTAAACCTTTAGACACGAGCATATATTCTACTCCGTTATGCGACCACGTTACAGAGTCTTTCGTCAATGCACCAATCGTAAACCCAAGATCAACTGGTTCTCCACTTACACTTACCGCTGATGAAGCCTCTGCAACTTTTGCCTTTTCTTGTATTAAAGTAAAGGATTTCTTATTTCCAGTGTATGTGAGTATCGCACGCTTGCCACTGTCTGTCTTCAACTCTTTTTCATCTTGCAGAGTCATACCTTGCGGTGTATCAAGTGGATACAAAATAGCAAACGGTTTGTCTTCTTTCGCTGTTGTTTGAACATCTACCTGCGCTCTAGACATATTTTGTTTCGTATCAAATGCACCTTTATCAAATTTCGCATCGAATTTCACCTTAGAGAAATCTACTTTTACAAGAACATTTTGATCATTATCCATTAACTTCACTGAAACTGGAGTCAAATCGCTCTTCTTCAGCGTAATCTCTTGTTTCGGCAACATATTTTGATGTTGATAGTTTGTTTTTGTTTTAAAAATATAATACTTATCTGTTTTCTCGAAAGTAAGGTTTTTCTTATCCTGCAAAATATCTCTTACAAGTGATTCATATAAATAAGCCTGGCTGCTATTTTGCGGCCAATCACTTTGAAAACGGAAGCTCTTATTAAGTGCTGGCGTTAATACAAATACACCTTCTTCATTTCTTAAAATGATTTGGCTCTGATCTTTTTTTGCATTCTTTAAATTCACACGATAAAAAGACGGTTCCTTATGCCAAATCTCTACATTATACTCCTGAGGCTCATTTCCTGTTTTAATAGATAATTTCGCTTCAGCTTGATAACTTTTCATCCCTTTTACTTTCGCTTCTAAATCTCTCACGACATCATCTTGTTTCTTTTCCACACAACCCGCCAACACAAAAACGGTCAACAAACCGACAAGAACTAAAAACAGACGCCTTTTCATCACTTCAGCCCCTTTGCCCCTATAAATGAATGGAAGATGTACCTTCCTTATCGCTACCTCAAATATATGAGACAAAGATATAAAATATGCAGACTAGCGTGACGAGCTTTCTAAAACAACTTGAGCAACAGCAAATTCCTTACTATGACTAATTGATAAATGAACAACATACTCTGTACTTGTAATCAGAATCGGCTTACCTCTTTCATCATTTTTCACTTCAATATCTAAAAAGCTCACTTCTTTCCCGATACCAGTACCTACAGCTTTTGAATACGCCTCTTTCGCTGCAAACCTTCCAGCTACAAACTCTGTAAGACGACTTCCTTTCAGCTCCATAGCAACATTACGTTCATTTTCTGTTAAAATACGTTCCATAAATTTAAGCTTTCCATCTAGCATTTTTTCAATACGATTTAATTCAATAATATCGATTCCAATCCCTATAATCATTTCAAAATCCCCTTCTTCTATTTAACTTTCTTCTTTCATATTGATAAGAATAACAGAGAATCTTTCTGATGCAAAAGGGGTGGTAGTAACCGTATGCTAATAAGACCTACTCAGATTTCTTTACAACCGACTATTCTCACCTTACTTTTTATTCACTTAGTCATGATGATATTAGGCGACTTTTTCCTCTTCCCACTGGCAGCCTCTAATGAATATATCGCTAAAGGAGAATGGTGGCGTGTCATAACTTCCCTTCTGGTACACGTAGACTTACAACATTTTCTTTCTAATAGTATTTTTTTGTTTGCACTTGGTTCTTCTATCGAAAAGCAACTCGGACACTTTTCTTTTTTTATTCTATTTTTTCTTTCTGGAATTTCTGGAAATATTTCTTCTTATATTATTATGCCTCCTGAATATATTCACGCAGGTGCATCAGGTGGTATTTTCGGGCTATTAGGCGCACAATTATTTTTATTGTACAATCGATACCGCTCTTCAAAACCAAAAGAAATTGCCATTTTCTCAATTATGATACTTCTATTACTGCTATTTACTTTCTTTAATCCTTCCGCCAATCCGATCAGTCATTTAACAGGTTTAATAACCGGCGGCATTTTAACTCCCTTTTTAACAAAAAAAAACGATGGTGCAAAGCTTATTTAATATAAAAGCTTGCACCATCGATAATTTCTACATCTACCTGTTCGTTTAAATCCCTCATTAATTGAAATAAAGACTCATCCTTCATCTTCGCCTCAATCATACAATCAATTTGCGGAACACTTCCCTTTATCCTTCTTAAAAAAGATAAAAATGCGTCTACATTAATATAATCTGCATGAGCTCTTGGATCTTTTCCCTCTCTAGGGCTAGAGATATGCATTTTAACCGGTAACAAAGATGTTTCCCACGTATGAACAACACGTGGCCAATCTTCATACCAATCTTCTTGCTCATTATTCATCATATGGTGATGCAAATCAAACACGACGGGAATATCTAATTTTTCTCCTAAATATAATGTTTCCTCTAACGTAAAAGTTGTATCATCATTTTCTAATATAATCATTTCTTGAATACCCCTTGGGACATTAGACCAATTCTCTATAAAACGCTCTAATGCAAGTTCTTTATCTTTATACCCTCCTCCAACATGTAGTACACATCGTTGCTTATGTTCAATCCCCATGCCTTTTAATAATTTTTTGTGCATCTGCAATGTCTTTACAGATTGTTTAAAAACACTCTCCTCAGGTGAATTTAGTACAACAAAATGATCTGGATGGAAATCAATTCGCATATTCATATGAATTGCATATTCACCTAATTCTTTCAATTTTTCTTTTAAAGGACGAATATAGTTCCACTCTAGCAATTCCTCATGATTCGCTAAAGGAATGAGCTTAGAACTAAGCCGAAAGAAAGATATGTCATGTCCCTTATTATGCTTTAATAAACGTAAACAATTTTCCAAATTGGAATTAGCAATTCTTTCAAGTTTACGAATTGCAGCATCACGATCATCTATTTTCTGAAACTGTGCGTACGTCATCGTTTGAGATGGGGATGCATTCTTCAAATGCACACTCATCGCAACGTAACCAAGCCTTACAAGCATATAACAGCCCCTTTTCTATCATAACTACTATGTAGTATGCACAATTACAGAAATAAAAAAAGAGAATGCCAACAAAGGGCATTCTCTTTTTTATTAAGCTTGTGGACGGCTATGATGTTTTCTTTCGCCGCGTCCATTTGAAGATCCTGGGCGACCTTGACCTTCACCTCTACGACCACGACTACCACCATCACGATTACGATCACGGTTTCCGTCACGATTACGATCACGGTTTCCGTCACGATTACGTCCATCACGGTTACGACCATCGCCACCGCCACGTCCGTCACGACTACGATTACGGTTACCATCACGGTATCCGCCTCCGTTACCGCCACGTTTTTTAGAACCGCCACCTCTTGAAACAACTGGTGGTTCTGATGTTAAAGCGATCGGAGTTGTATCCGGCTCTTTAGTCATCATTTTTAAAGCAGCAGCTACTACTGTTACAGAGTCATTCTCTTCTAACATTTCTTCTGCAATACGCTTGTAGTATGATAAGTTCTCATTTTGGATTGTGCTTTGAAGTTTTTCAGCGATTAAACGTTGTTGACCTTCTAATGCCTCATCAAGTGTCGGTGCTTCCATACGATCAACTTTACGCTTTGTTGTACGCTCGATATTTTTTAATTGTCCTGATTCACGTGGTGTTACAAATAACATTGCAATACCTTTTTTACCTGCACGGCCAGTACGACCGATACGGTGAACGTATGATTCTGGATCTTGTGGGATATCGAAGTTGTATACGTGTGTTACGCCTGAAATATCAAGACCACGTGCAGCAACGTCTGTTGCAACAAGAACTTCAATAGCACCTTCTTTAAATTTACGTAATACAGACATACGTTTCGCCTGTGTTAAGTCACCATGAATACCTTCTGCTGCATAACCACGTAAGTTTAATGCTTCTGATAATTCATCAACACGACGCTTTGTACGACCGAATACGATCGCAAGCTCTGGAGATTGAATATCTAGTAAGCGTGTTAACACGTCAAACTTTTTCTTTTCTTGCACTTCTAAATAGAACTGCTGAATGTTTGGCATTGTTACTTCTTTTGCTTTTACTTTAATGTGTTGAGGCTCAGTCATGAAACGCTCAGCAATACGACGGATTGGATCTGGCATTGTCGCTGAGAATAATAATGTTTGATGTGTTTCTGGCACATCTGTTAAAATCGCTTCAATATCTTCAATGAAGCCCATGTTTAACATTTCATCCGCTTCATCAAGAACAACAGTCTCTACGTTTTGTAAGCGAAGTGTTTTACGGTTAATATGATCTAAAATACGACCCGGCGTACCAACAATAATGTGTGGGTGTTTTTTTAGAGCACGAATTTGGCGGTTAATATCTTGACCACCATAAATTGGTAGAATACGAACACGTTTATGTTTACCAATTTTGTATAGCTCTTCTCCAACTTGAATTGCTAATTCACGCGTTGGCGCGATAACAATACCTTGAACTGCTTCTTTATTTGTATCCACTTTATCTAATAGTGGTAATCCGAATGCTGCTGTTTTCCCTGTACCTGTTTGCGCTTGCCCAATAATATCCTTACCTTGCAATGCATGTGGAATTGTTTCAGCTTGAATCGGCGTAGCCTCTTCAAAGCCCATACTTTCAACCGATTGCAGTAAAGACTCACTTAATCCTAATTCTCGAAATGTTGTCAATGTTACTTCTCCTTTTCTATCCTATACTTATCATTTAAAAAAAGGCGTTTTCCGAATTTGCGGAAAAGCCCTTTTCCTGAATGCTCACGTATATAACCGGGCGTATATTCTTCACGAAAATACTTCTAAACGTTATTACACTTTATCAATTATAAGTTTTGTATGTGTAAAAAGCAAACCCAACTGTTACCTTATTTTATATTCAGGGCCTTTTTCTTTACTTTTATTTTTTTATCATTTACTGTAAGCGCTTATTATAAGTTTCTTCTATTTTCGTGACTATCATCCCTATTTATATACACCAATTATTTCAACATCGTAATTACTTCTTCTAATTTCATACCGCGAGATGCTTTTATTAATACAACATCTTTCGCATCGACTACTGCTTGTAAATCTCTTACTAACTCTTCTTTATTATCATACGCCTTTACACGTTCATTAGGGAAATTAATTTTTGCTCCTTCAGCAATTTGAGCTCCTAATCTACCGTATGTGAATACATGTGAGATTTTTGCTGGATCGATTAATTTACCTACCTCATAATGGAACTGCACTTCTTGATTTCCAAGTTCTAACATATCACCAAGCACAACGATTTTTTTAGTAAATCCATCTAAACCATTCATTAAATGGAATGCTGCCTCCATAGCCGTCGGACTTGCATTATAAGCATCGTTGATAATTGTTAATCCACTATCCGTTTTTACAATCTCCATACGCATGCCCGTCATTTGAAGTGTTACTAAACCTTGTTTCATTTCTTCCCACGTCACACCAAAATGTGTCGCAATTGCCATTGAAGCAAGTGTATTGTACACATTATGTTTTCCTAACACCGGTAGGTAGAATGAAATATTTTCATCTCTATTCATTTTAAAATGTGTCCCAGTTGCCTGTAATGTTACAGTTGTTGGATAGTAATCGTTGGCTCTTGCATCACCAAACGTAACTGTTTCCGCTGCTAAATTCATTTCAGGAACACGATTCGTTAATAACGGCTCATCTCCATTATATACGAACACGCCACCTTCTTGTAACCCTGTAACAATTTCTAATTTCGCTTCAGCAATGGCCTCACGAGATCCTAAATCCATTAAATGTGCTTCACCAATATTCGTAATGATAGCTGCATTAGGACGAGCTAACTTAGATAAAAATTCAATCTCTCCTCGGCTTGACATACCCATTTCTAATACAGCTACTTCTGTATTTTCTTCTAAGTTTAAAATAGTGAGAGGTAACCCAATATGGTTATTGAAATTTCCTTCTGTTTTTTGAACTTTGAACTTAGTCGCGAGAATACTTGTCACAATATCTTTCGTGGATGTTTTACCGTTACTACCTGTCACACCAACAACTTTAACATCCAATTGATCGCGATAGTTTTTCGCTAACATTTGCAGTGCAGATAGCGTATCTTCTACAAAAATAACCGGAAGATTCTCGGGTGGATTTGCTACATCTTTCATCCACAATGTAGCTACAGCTCCATTTTCAACTGCTTTATCTACAAAAGCATGTCCATCGAAACGCTCCCCTTGAATCGGAACATATAAGTTTCCTTTTTCAATTTTTCTCGTATCAATAGACACGCCTTGAATAATAGTTCCCTCATATTGCTCTGCTAATCCAGTACCATTTACCATCTGTTCTACTTGCTTTAACATTCGCTTTATCATATAGAAACGCTCCTTACATAGAGGAAGCACTATTCCTACGAATAGTGCTTCCTCCTTTTTTTGTTAGATTGTATATTTAATTTTTTGTTTTTCTTCGTGACGTTCAATCGCTAAACGAATTAACTCTTCGATTAACTCTGGATACGGTAACCCAGTATGTTGCCATAATAGAGGGAACATACTAAACGGTGTAAATCCTGGCATAGTGTTTACTTCGTTAATATACACTTCTCCGTCTTTCGTTAAGAAGAAATCAGCTCGCGTTAAGCCTGCACCATCTAATGATTGGAACGCAATAATTGCATCACGCTTAATCACATCAGATTCTTCTTCTGTCATTTCAGCTGGAATAATTAACGCCGTATCACCATCGATATATTTCGACTTATAATCATAGAAGTCCTTTTTCGGAACGATTTCACCTACAACTGAACATTTCGGCTCATCATTACCTAGTACCCCAACTTCTACTTCACGACCTACAATATTTTCTTCTACAATAATTTTGCGATCAAATTGGAATGCCTCTACAAATGCATTCTCAAGTTCTTCACGATTTTTACACTTATTAATACCAACACTTGAACCAAGGTTTGCTGGTTTTACGAAACAAGGATATCCTAACTTATCTTCTACTTTAGAATAAGCTTCCTGACGATCTTTTTCCCATGCACTGCGAATGAAAGACGCATATTTTGCTTGTTTTAAACCAGCCTCTGCAAAGATGTTTTTCATAACAACTTTATCCATACCAGCAGATGATGCTAGAACACCATTTCCTACATAAGGAATATTCATCAATTCTAATAATCCTTGAACCGTTCCATCTTCACCGTTTGGTCCATGTAGTAATGGGAAAATAACGTCAATAGCGTTTTCCTCAGAAGCTGCAGATGGAATAATCTCTGTACTTAATGATAACGGAGAAATCGCATTTTCTGCACTACTCATTTTTAAAGCTTCAACATCTGTTACTTCACCTTCAATACGCTCACCACGTACCCATTGACCTTGTTCTGTAATATAAATTGGATGAATCTCGAATTTATCTTGATTTAACGCTTTAATAGCAGCAAGAGCCGTCTGTAACGAAACTTGATGCTCAGCTGATTTTCCACCATATAATAAACCTAATTTAATTTTTGTCACTGAAATCACCCTAACCAATTGTTTTCATTTTTCTATTTTAGCACTTTTTATAAAAATAGGTAGTTCCTATTTGAAATAAAATGTAACTTCCACAAATAATTAAATGACACTACTTATTGGTTTTCTACACTTTTTCTATTCCACTACTATACAAAGGTGAATTTTAAAATGAAATGGTAATCCTATCTAGTTATGTACCTAAAATATGTAGAAATCCCCTTTTTTGTGTATGTCACCTATTTACTAAGAAGATTGTTTGGTTAGTGTATCTTTTTGCCTTTGCTCAACAAGGCGATCTAAAGAAATATATACAATACCTGCAACTACACATCCTACAGCTAAAATTGTAAATAGCAAGTGGCCAAGTAATCGATCTAATAAAAAGCCTCCCAAAAGTGGACCAAATGCGCTTCCTGTAATCCACTGCAAACTTGCAGCGCCCATATAAGTCCCTCTCAAATGCTCAGGGGCCAAGTTTGCTACAAATGTCATCTGTACAGGCGACATAATCATCTCACCTAACGTATATATAGCATAAACGAACAGTAGTGTTATTAAAATAACTGTAGCATTTGTATTAAACTCTCCAAACCACTTCGGTAACCACCCTATAAAAAATAATCCAATCCCGAACAAACATGCACCATATAACATCGTCTTCCCGACTGGTTTATCCGTAGCCCATTTTGAAATTTGAAATTGGAATAAAACAACTAATAGTCCGTTTAACGCCATTAAATATGGATATGGATTATTCGCTCCAAAAGTACGCTTCATTTCGTTATCAAAATGTAGTGGCAACATGCCTTCTGTTTGAGAAAACCCCATCGAAATGATAATACCTGCTAATAAGTAAATCATTAATGCCTTATCTCGCATGACAATTTTCCAAACTGCCCCAGATTCCTTTTCTTTATGTTCTTCCTTATCTGTCCTCTTTGGCATCGTCTCTTGAATAAGAAGTAATACAAGTAACGCATAAAATAGCATTGTAGAAGAGGCAATAATAAACACAAGATTCTTTGACAACACAACTACTGATGCTCCCATTATCGGACCAATCGCAGCACCTATATTGTGTCCCATTCGTAATAAACCATATGCCTCTGTTCTTTTTTCTGGTGCCGTTACATCTGCGACCATAGCTGATGCAGCTGGATGAAATAAAGAATTACTCAATCCTAAAAAAATAGATAAAATTGCATATGGAATAAATCCTTCTATAAATAGAAAACCGAGCATTAATAATGCATTACTTGCCATAGAAAATATCATAATCGGCTTTCTTCCATATATGTCAGCAATTCTCCCTCCTATAAGTGAACCAAAGCTTGCAGCAATTGGAGAAAGCGCCATAATAACCCCAACTTCCAACAACGAATCTACCTTATCTTTTAAATATAATGCAAAAAAAGGCATTAACATCATCATTGCAATTCCATTTAACGTCTCTCCAATAAATCGAATCCATACGTTACGGTCCATCTCCCTTAACTCACGCCACGTATTTTTCATCATTTCACTCCTTTAGTTAGCCAACAATTATCTTATAATAAGTTCAGAAAAATGTAAATTTTCAAATAAAAAATCCATTCTAACAGAATTAGAATGGATTTTTTTCGCTTATAAATTCGCAACATCTTCTTCTTTTTTACCATTATTTAAAGCACTATGTTTTCGGCTATATAAGAAGTAAACCGCTATACCAATAACCATCCATATCCCAAAACTAATCCATGCTGTCCCCGATAATTGAAGCATTAAGTATAAACAGAAAATCACTGTTAACGCTGGTAAAAATGGTACAAGCGGAGCCTTAAATGCCCTTGGTAAGTCTGGATGGGTTCTTCTCATTACAATTACCGCAACAGCTACGAGTGCAAATGCTGACAATGTCCCCATGTTTACAAGATGTGCTAAAACATTTAAATCTATTAATCCTGAAATCAGTGCCGCAATAATTCCCGTTGTCCATGTATTTAAAAATGGCGTTTTAAATTTCGGATGAACTTTAGCAAGACGCTTCGGTAATAAACCATCTCGGCTCATCGCATAAGAAACACGAACTTGCCCATACATCATAACTAGCATTACTGTTGTAATCCCTGTAATTGCTCCTACTGAAATTACCCCCGCTAAGCCATCTTGTCCAATAAATTGCAGTGCAAAAGCAACTGGATCTGATATATTTAGCTGGCCGTATGGAACAATTCCTGTCAAAATAAGCGAAACAACGATATAAAGAACTGTACAAATTAATAACGATGCAATAATACCAATTGGTAAATCACGTTGCGGACGTTTCACTTCTTCTGCCGCTGTTGAAACTGCATCAAATCCTATAAATGCAAAGAATACTGTGGCCGCTCCAGCCATTACACCATCTAAACCAAATGGCATAAAAGGCGTCCAGTTTTCAGGTTTCACATAATTAAAACCAGCAAAAATAAAAATAAGAACAACTGCTATTTTAATAAATACCATAATGTTATTTACTCGTGCACTTTCACGAACACCTCTAGATAAAAGAACTGTCATCACTAAAATAATTAGAACTGCAGGTAGATCAATTATTCCACCCTTTCCTGTACCAGGAGCCGAGGAGAGAATAGTCGGAATGTGGATTCCAAACCCCTTTAATAAAGATTGAAAATATGCAGACCAACCGTTTGCTACAGCAGATGTAGCAAGTAAATATTCAAGCATTAAGTCCCAGCCAATTAAAAATGCGAATACTTCCCCCATCGTCGCGTATGTATACGTATACACACTGCCCGAGACAGGAACTGAAGAAGCAAATTCAGCATAACAAAATGCAGCAAAGGCACAAGCTAGCGCGGCAATCGCAAATGATAATATAATAGCTGGCCCAGAATGTTTCGCTGCCACAACACCCGTTAGAACAAAAATACCAGTTCCAACAATTGCTCCGATTCCAAGCATAGTTAAATCTAGCGCGCCCAATGTTCTCGCTAACGTTTTTTGCTTACTTTCTTGCATTAACTTTGCAATTGGCTTCTTTTGAAAAATTTGCTTCATCTTTCACTCCTCCAAGTTTTAAATTTTCTGAAAATTTTTAATTCGCTTTTTTATTTTACTCATTACGCTTTTCCTAGTCAATACTTTTGTCGAAACAAGTAGAAATCCTTCTGAATATGCACTATCCTTATCATTCTTTCTATATATCTTTCGACAACTCTTTTTGGTATTATTATACATGTCGATTCCACAAAAAAGGCATGCTCCCTTATTGGGAGCATGCCTTTTTTTACTTATTTCACAGTATATGAACCTTGTTCAATCCAGCTATACATATATTTTTCATCTTCTGTTTCATGTGCTTGTTTTACAATACGAAGCGGACGGAATGTGTCTATCATAACAGCTAATTCAAGTGTCTCTTTCTTCCCTATACTTGCCTCTGTTTTCCCCGGATGCGGCCCATGGGGAATCCCGCTCGGATGAAGTGTAATAGAACCTTCTTCCACACCTTTGCGACTCATAAAGTTTCCTTCTACATAGTAAAGAACTTCATCACTATTAACATTACTATGATAATATGGTGCCGGAATTGACTCTGGATGATAATCGTATAAACGTGGTACGAAAGAGCAAATAACAAAATTATGCCCTTCAAATGTTTGATGTACTGGCGGTGGCTGATGAATGCGCCCTGTAATTGGTTCAAAATCCTCTACATTAAATACCCACGGATATAAATAGCCATCCCATCCAACAACATCTAACGGGTGGTGTCCTAAAACATGTTTATGCATATAGCCTCTTGATTTTGTCATTACGACAAACTCGCCTTTTTCATCATAGGTCTCTAATTTTTCTGGACCACGAAGATCTCTTTCACAAAACGGACTATGCTCTAACAATTGTCCGTATTCATTTCGATAACGACGCGGCGTTGTAATTTGGCTATTCGCCTCTACAACAAGAAACTTAGTCTCTCCTTTATCTGGAATAACACGATAAATCGTTCCAATTGGGATCGTTACATAGTCGCCTTTTCTATAGTGAATCGTTCCAAACATTGTTTCAATTTTCCCTGTTCCATAATGAACAAATAACATTTCGTCGCCATCACCATTACGATAGAAATAATCCATTTTTTCTGTTGGGCTCACTACTCCAATTAACAAATCTTCATTTCCAAGTATGAAATTTCGTCCACTTATTGCATCACCACTTTTTTTATTTTCTTTCGTTCGGAAGTGGCGATGAGAAAGAGCAACATCCTCTTCATACTGCAACTGACAAGAATGCGATAATGCAGAATGACCTACTTCTGTTGGCATATAGTGATGATACAAAATAGACTGCGTACCAGAAAATCCTTTCGTTCCCATTACCTGTTCACGATAAAGCGATCCATCTTTTTTACGAAATTGTACATGTCGTTTATGAGGTAGTTCTCCCATGTGACGATAAAACATGCCCATCACCCGCTTCCTTTTCTTTTTTGATCGTATTACGTAGTGTACCTAAACCAGTAATCGACAGCTCTACAACATCTCCATCTTGTAGCCACTCTTCTGTACCAAGTTCTAAAATACAGCCTGTTCCTACTGTCCCAGAACCAATCACATCTCCTGGATATAACGTCACGTCCTCTGAAGCACGTTCAATCATTTCAGCAAATGTATAGTAAATATCTTGGAAGTTTCCCTTTGATAATAGTTTTCCATTTACATGAGCAGTCATTTCTAAATCATATCGATCACCATTACGATAAACATCTAATTCCTCTTTCGTAACAAGATGTGTTCCTAACGAAGTTGCAAAGTCCTTTCCTTTCGCAGGACCGAGACCTACTTTCATTTCTGTTGCTTGTAAGTCTCTCGCACTCCAGTCGTTCATAATACAATAACCAAAAATATATTCCTCTGCTTGCTCACGAGAAATATTTCGCCCTTCTTTTCCTATTACGCAAGCAATCTCCAACTCGTAATCAAGCTTTTTAGACTTTTTCGGACCAATTACAAAATCACCGGAACCAATTACAGCACGATGATTAGTAAAATAAAAAACCGGAATATCATACCATTCAGGCACAACATCTAGTCCTCTTCGTCCACGAGCTGTTTTTACATGTTGTTCAAATGCGTAAAAATCTCGAATACTACTCGGATTAGGAAGAGCAGCTGTCAATTGTACTTCTTCTAAAGCATATATACCCTTATTTGGATTCTTAATATTCCGCACTACTTCTACATACTCATCCGTTTTCTCTAAAAAAGCCATTATAGAAGAAGGGATTTTCCCTTCACTAGCAAGATTCATATCTATTACTTTGTCACCTTCAAGCCATCCAGCCCGTATTTCTTTTGAAGGAAGACGAAATGTAACAAATTTCATCCTGATTCCTCCTTATAAAAATGAAATTTCCACCAGCAAAGGGACTTTTGCTGGTGGATATGAATCTTATAAGTTTCCGCGACGCTCTTGTTCTCTTTCAATTGATTCGAATAACGCTTTAAAGTTTCCTTCACCAAATCCACGAGAACCTTTACGTTGAATGATTTCAATAAATAAAGTCGGGCGATCTACAATTGGTTTCGTAAAGATTTGTAGTAAGTAACCTTCATCATCACGATCTACTAAGATCTTTAATTCTTTTAATTTATCAATTTCTTCATCGATTTTTCCAACTCGTGCAGTTAACTCATCATAATAAGTATCAGGTGTATCTAAAAACTCCACCCCATTTGCACGAAGCGCTTCAACCGTTTTAACAATATCACTTGTTAATAAAGCAAGATGCTGTACACCAGCTCCATTATAGAATTCTAGATACTCTTGAATTTGTGACTTTCTCTTTCCGTCTGCTGGTTCGTTAATAGGAAACTTAATACGGCTTCCATTTGTCATAACTTTCGACATTAAAGCCGAATACTCTGTACTAATATCATCATCATCAAAATGAATCATTTGTTTAAAGCCCATGACATTCTCGTAATAACTAACCCACTCTTCCATTTTTTCAACATTACCAACTACATGATCGACAGCAATTAAGCCAGACTCTTCAAATGGAATATTAAACTCTACCTTTTCGAATCCTGGCATAAATGCCCCTTTATAATTTTTACGCTCTACAAGCGTATGAATTGTATCACCATACGTACCAATAACTGCTTTTTTCAATGTACCGTCCTCATCTGTTAATTCCTCTGGTGGAGCAATTGCGACGGCACCACGTTTCACTGCTTCTGAGTATGCTTTATCAACATCATCGACAAGTAGTGCCACATCCTTGACGCCATCACCATGAGTCTTTACAAACTCTGCAATACGATTTTCACTACTTAAAGCTCCAGACACAACAAAACGCATATTTTTTTGCACAAGAACATAAGATACCTTTTCACGGTTTCCAGTTTCTAATCCAGAGTAAGCCACAATTTTGAATCCGAATGCTCTCGCAAGATAATAACTCGATTGCTTTGCATTCCCTACGTAAAATTCCAAATGATCTACATCACGTACTGGAAAAAAGTCCTCCATTTGTGCAGCTAGCGTATCCATAGATTTTTGTTTCATAATATCTTCATCCCCCTGTAAATAGATTAAATGGTCCATACTTAAAACCAACCGAAAACGCTTCCAACATAAATAAATAGAAATTAGTTAGCAAGCTAACAAATTCTGACCTTTAAAATTTTCTATCTTTTCTGTCAAATTCCTCTTTTTTTCTTACATATAAAATTCGACTTTTTTCTCTTTGAAATAAAGTGAAACTTTAATCAGCCCTCACCAATCAGGCTTTTACTCAGTGGATTTTTGATTATTCGTTGAATCAAGTTGCAACCGCAGCGTCTAATTAGCCATGGATGCTAAATAATGAGGTAACTTTAATACTTGAAGGTATATAAGAAGAAAATAAAAAAGACTCCAACATATTTACTGCTTACTAATACGTTAGAGTCTTTATTTTTTTTGAATGGTTGTATTTATATATATCATACTAATACACTTGCAAGGAATAGAATAAATGATGTTAATATTACCGCTCCACCTAAGGATCCTAATAAATCCGTTTTTGTTACTTGAAACACTTGTTCACTGTTCATATCCCTCATTCTCCTTCCATTTTTGTTTGATTTAAAACTTCTATTATACTAATACGCTTGATAGAAATACGATTAATGCTGTTAATACTACCGCTCCACTTGCTGATCCTACGAAGTCACCTTTTGTTACTTGTAATACTTGCTCTTTCATATCTTTCATTCTCCCTTC
>NZ_JALDQE010000024.1:0-29584 GCF_022748145.1 Bacillus sp. CCB-MMP212 | reverse complement strand
ACTTCCTTATGTTAACATCTTCGTTTTTCGATGTCAACTAAGTTTTTCAATTTCTTTTTTGTCGTTTTCTGCGTTTCTGCATCAGCGACGGTTATTAATATATCATGGTGAAAAATGAAATGCAACACCTTTTATAAACTTTTTTTAAAACTGCCCACATTTCTTTTTTAATATCATATACTTAAACGAAATATCTCTTTCATGTATGAGTAATTCCTACATATATTTTATATAAAGTTACTCTATCAAAAAACGTTTCTTTCTATACTAAGCGTTTTATTCATATACCATATCATACAAGGAGGAATATATATGGACTATACCGATTTATTAATCAAACTAGGTCTCTCGGCGATTTTAGGGTTTGCCATTGGTTTAGAACGCGAATTAAAACGGAAACCACTTGGTTTAAAAACGTGTTTAGTTATTTCTATTATTAGTTGCCTCCTAACGATTGTTTCTATTAAAGCAGCTTATAACTTACCACATACCGATCATATGAATATGGATCCACTTCGACTTGCCGCTCAAATTGTATCAGGAATTGGTTTTTTAGGTGCTGGCGTAATTTTAAGAAGAGGCAACGATAGCATTGCAGGGCTCACGACCGCCGCTATGATCTGGGGTGCTTCTGGTATTGGTATTGCCGTTGGAGCTGGTTTCTATATCGAGGCGATTTTCGGAATGTGTTTCCTTATGATTAGTGTCGAACTTATACCACTCGCGATGAAATATGTAGGCCCTAGGTCATTTCGTCAACGTGATATCGCTGTGAAACTTGTTGTACGAAATATGGACAATATCCCAATCGTAATTGAAGAAATAAAGGAAATGGATATAAAAGTTAAGAATATGAAGCTTAAAACATTAGAAAACGGTTCTCACTATTTACATCTTAAACTGTCCATTGATCAAAAAAGACCTACTGCTGATGTTTACTATGCTCTTCAACATCTTGAAAGTGTCCAACAAACTGAAGTGGAAAGTATGTAGCATAAAACAAACTCTCTTTAATTAGAGAGTTTTTCTTTTTTCTATAATGGTAACAATGAATGTAGTCCTGCAAAACAAGGAGGAATTTACTATTGAAATCCCGTCCGAATTTAGTAGATACATTTCGTGATTCCATTATTTTTCGTTTAATTTGTTTTATTATTGTATTCACTGCTTTTTCTGGTTTTCTTATACATAGATTAGAACCCTCTCATTTCACTACATGGTTTGACGGAATTTGGTGGTCAATCGTTACCATTTTTACAGTTGGATATGGCGACTTTGCTCCCCATACAACGATAGGAAAACTAATAGGTATAAGTATTATTTTATTAGGAACTGGCTTTTGTTCTTATTATATGGTTCTATTCGCTACTGAGATGATCAGTAAACAATATATGAAAATTAAAGGTGAAGAAGCCGCTACCTCTAACGGTCATATGATTATCGTTGGCTGGAATGAGCGTGCAAAACATGTTGTAAAGCAAATGCATGTATTACAACCAAACCTTGATATCGTTTTAATTGATGAAACACTTTCTTTACTCCCAAAACCATTTCATCATTTAGAATTTATAAAAGGTTGTCCGCACCACGATCAAACTTTATTAAAAGCTAATATTAAAACGGCACACACCATATTAATAACAGCGGATAAAGAAAAGAACGAAAGCTTAGCAGATACACAATCCATTTTAAATATTTTAACTGCAAAAGGACTCAATCCAAACATTCACTGCATCGCAGAACTACTTACTACTGAACAAATTCAAAATGCAACGAGAGCTGGCGCGTCAGAAATTATAGAAGGAAATAAATTAACGAGTTATGTATTTACCGCTTCTCTTTTATTCCCTTCTATTTCAGGTGTACTATTCTCACTTTACGATGAAATCTCTGATAATAAATTACAACTGATGGAGCTTTCTCCGTCCTGCACCGGACAAACCTTTGCAAATTGTAGCTATACCCTTTTAAAACAAAACATTCTCTTACTAGGTATAAAGCGCGACGATCAATATATGATTAACCCAGTCCATACCTTCATTCTTATCGAAAGCGACGTACTCATTGTTATTCACCATTAAGAAAATGTTTTTCTAGTTCCCGCATGAGCACTTTTCCAATATTGATATATTTTCTTTTCACTTCTGCATCTGGATCTTTCGGTTCAGCAAATTGATCCATCCCACTCGTTCCCGCGGTTAAAGTATTCACATTATCATCTAGTTCGTCTTGATATACGTGCGAAAGAATATACGGCGTTTCAAGACGGACTACTACACCAGGTACATCTAGTTCACCATCTACTGCTGTAAACGGCACTCGTAAAAATTGATACCCATCTTCTTCATCGATTTTGTAATCGAAGCATCCTTTATCATAATCCCAATTACCACCAATACTATATCCAAGTGGTTTCATAACCTCTTCTAATTTATATAACGCATATGTACGTCCTTCTAAATTTGATTGAATCGGAATCAAGCCCATCCCTCCAAGACTTTTCCTTTAGCATACCCACTCTAGTTTGAATATACTGATGGACTTTTCGATAAAATAATAAAAAGCGACCGGAATCCGGTCGCTTTTTATTATTTTAAACGCTCTTCTAATTCTGCTTTTAATTCTTCAAATCCTGGTTTACCAAGTAAAGCAAACATGTTTTTCTTGTATGCTTCTACGCCAGGTTGGTCAAATGGATTTACGCCTAATAAGTAGCCGCTCATCGCACATGCTTTTTCGAAGAAGTATACAAGGTAACCGAATGTGTACTCATTTAATTCAGGAATATTTACGATTAAATTTGGTACTCCCCCGTCGCTATGTGCAAGTAATGTACCTTCGTATGCTTTTGTGTTTACGAAGTCTACAGTTTCACCAGCAAGGTAGTTTAATCCGTCTAAATCGTTGTCTTCTAATTCGATTGTTAGTTCATGTGTAGATTTACCTACTTTAAGAACTGTTTCAAATAAGTCACGACGACCTTCTTGAACGTATTGACCTAATGAGTGTAAGTCAGTTGAGAAGTTTGCTGAAGATGGGAAAATACCTTTTTGATCTTTTCCTTCACTTTCACCAAATAACTGTTTCCACCACTCAGCGAAGTATTGAAGTGCTGGCTCATAGTTAACAAGCATTTCAATTGTTTTTCCTTTATTGTATAAAGCGTTACGAACTACTGCGTATTGGTAAGCTGGGTTTTCTTCTAGTTCTGATGTTCCGAAGTCATCATGACCAGCAGCTGCACCTTTCATCATCTCTTCAATATTTAAGCCACTTACTGCGATTGGTAATAAACCAACTGGCGTTAATACAGAGAAACGTCCTCCAACATCATCTGGAATAACGAATGTTTCGTAACCTTCGTTATCAGCTAATGTTTTTAATGCACCACGTGCTTTATCTGTAGTTGCATAAATACGTTTGCGAGCTTCTTCTTTTCCATACTTCTCTTCTAATAACTTACGGAAAATACGGAATGCTAGTGCTGGCTCTGTTGTTGTACCTGATTTGGAAATAACGTTAATAGAGAAGTCTTTACCTTCTAATACGTCCATTAAATCTTTCATGTAAGTGGAGCTAATGTTTTGTCCAACAAATAGCACTTGTGGAGTTTTACGTTGTTCTTTAGATAGCGTGTTGTAGAAAGAATGGCTTAACATTTCGATTGCTGCGCGTGCTCCTAGGTAAGAACCACCAATACCTACAACAAGTAAAATGTCAGAGTCGTTTTTAATTTTTTCTGCGCATTTTTGAATGCGAGCGAATTCTTCTTTGTCATATTGAAGCGGAAGGTCTACCCACCCAAGGAAATCGTTCCCAGCTCCAGTTTTTTCGTGGATTGCATGATGTGTTACTTTCACTGCATCACGTAAATAAGTGATTTCATGTTCACCGATGAAGGATAACGCTTTAGAATAGTCGAACGTTACATGTGTACTCATCTTTTTCCCTCCAATTATGGATATGTATTTCTGTATTCACTTTAGCGAAACTGAAGTTGTAAATCAAGCGATTCAACCATTGTAAACGTAACCAATATATATTTTTTAGAAAAAGTTCATTTTTTGCATAAAAATTCGCATTTTTCGGTATAGATGTATATACATCATCTTCCGAACATTTTTTATGTATAAAAACAACATAACTACCCCATTCTATAAAAGAGTTAATTAACTCATCGCTTGCTCATGCTTCACAATTAAGGGGGGCTTTTTCATGAGTACTTTGCAACGTATCGCATTAGTCTTTACTGTAATTGGCGCTGTGAACTGGGGACTAATCGGATTTTTCCAGTTTGACTTAGTAGCAGCCATTTTCGGCGGACAAAATTCAGCTCTTGCACGTATTATTTACGGCATCGTTGGTATATCTGGGCTTATCAACCTTGGTTTACTGTTTAAACCATCTGAAAATCTTGGTACGCACCCAGAAACAAACGAAATTCGATAATCAGTATGTCCTTTCACCTCCGACATACGAATATGATTGCATGCAATCATATTTGCAAATATATATCATAAGATAAAGTAAAAGAGGAACGCTCATATGCGTTCCTCTTTTACTTTGTTAACTCGGACTCTTCAATCCATTCTGCCAACTTTTCTCGCAGCGTATTAAATCCGTTTTCAGATGGGTTCGGTATAAGAATCCTTCCTTGTTTTCTTTTCGCCGCTTTTAACGATAAACTCATTTTTCTGTGCTCTTCATCAATTGAAAGTACCTTTACTTCTACTGTATCGCCGACTTTTAAAAAGTCATGAATATCCTTTACATATCCATTTGTAATTTCAGATATATGCACAAGTCCTTGTGTTTCTGCATCTAACGCTACAAATGCACCGTAATCTTGAATTCCAGTCACTTTCCCTGTTACAACCACTCCTGTTGTATATTGTTCTGACATATGAAACACTCCCATACGTTTACCATTCTCTCTACAATTATAGAGAGCAAAGCAGATATATTTATTTTAAATATCCGATTGGTTAGTACGCATTCTAGATAATGATATCTAGAATGCGTATACCTTATATTAGTAAATTATACCACTATGACAGAACTCATTCAAAATTCATGAAAAATTTCCCTTAAAGAAGTATAATTCTCCAATATTGGGATAGACTACTAACACATGGCTTTCTAGTATTCCCCCCCTTTTATGGACAAAACGTATTACGTTTTGTCCTTTTTTTATTTTCTACAAATCGTTCCATTCTCTTCATCGCTTCCATAAGTTGTTCAAGCGACGTCGCATATGAACAACGAATAAATCCTTCACCACTTTCGCCAAATACGCTACCAGGGACAACGGCCACTTTTTCTTCCAACAATAACTGTTCTGCAAATTCTGCTGAAGATAATCCGGTTGAAGATATAGAAGGAAAAACATAAAATGCTCCGCCCGGCACATGACACGTTAAGCCCATTTCATTGAAAGATGTCGTCATGAAGTTACGACGCTTCTTATAGCTATCTCTCATTCGAATTACTTCATCGTTCCCTGCGCGTAACGCCTCAAGTGCTGCAAACTGAGACATCGTCGGTGCACACATCATTGAATACTGATGGATTTTGAGCATTAATTCTGAAAATTGAACAGGAGCTGCAATCATACCGAGGCGCCATCCTGTCATCGCAAATCCTTTTGAAAATCCTGAAATTAAAATCGTATGCTCACGCATATTTTTAATACTCGCGAAACTTGTATATACTTCGTCGTATACAAGTTCTGCATAAATTTCATCAGATAATACGATTAAATTGTACTTCTCAACAATCACTGCTATTTCATCAAGCTCGGATTTATTTAGCATTGCACCTGTCGGGTTATTTGGTGAACAAAGCAAAATTGCCTTTGTTTTCGCTGTAATAGCTGCTTCAATTTGTTCTGGTTGTACTTTAAACTCGTTTTCTAACGTAGTCGCCACAGGAACCGGAACTCCTCCAGCTAATGTCACAAGTGGTGCATAAGAAACGAAGCTCGGTTCAATAATGAGCACTTCATCATCAGGATTTATAATGGCGCGCATCGCTACATCTAACGCCTGGCTCGCTCCAACTGTAACAATGATTTCATCACTTGGATCATAAGATACTGCAAATTGTTTTTTTAGATACTTTGCTATTTCTTGACGGAGCTCCAATAATCCTGCATTTGCTGTATATGACGTATACCCTTGTTCCAAAGAACGAATACATGCTTGCCTTACATTCCAAGGTGTAACAAAATCCGGCTCTCCTACCCCGAGGGAAATAACACCTTTCATATTTGCTGCTAAATCAAAAAATTTTCGAATACCAGATGGTTTTAAAGATTCTGCTGATCTAGATAGTTCAAATTGCTTCATGGTGTCACCACAATTCGCTTATCATCATCGTCTTTTTCATAAATAACGCCCTCATGTTTATACTTCTTCAAAATGAAATGAGTAGTTGTAGAAACAACAGATTCAATTGTTGCTAATTTCTCAGAAACAAACATCGCTACTTCTCCCATCGTTTTCCCTTCTAATGTAATAGAAAGATCATATGTCCCTGACATTAAATAAACGGATTTCACTTCTGAATAACGATAAATTTGTTCAGCAACCGCATCAAACCCAACGCCATGCTTTGGCGTAACTTTCACATCGATCATTGCCGTTAAACCTGTATGTTCTTTCACCTTCGTCCAATCAATATGTGTTACATAATCCACAATAATCTTTTCATTTTCTAACCTCGCAACCATCTTCTTTACTTCTTCTACCTCTATATTTAACAGCTTCGCTAATGTATCTACAGATAATCGACTACTCTTTTCAAGACAAGCTAATAATTCTAATTCTTTTTCTGTCACCATATAAATCATCCTTCCTTTTCGTTTGTGTCTAAATTATACAAATACCCTTTCCAGTTTGAAAAGAAGATTTTTCTATTGAATTATGTCAAAATAAAGTGAAACTTTAATCAGCGGAAAAATGCGTGATAAAGCGAAAGGGGATGGAACCGTGAAACCAAAAGTTTATATTGCTGAACCAGTTCCAACATTTGTAGAAAACTATTTATCAGAACACTGTAATTATGAAAAATGGGATCAAAATGAGAAAGTACCTCGTGATGTTCTATTAGAGAAAATACAAGATAAAGATGGGTTATTAAATTTCGGATCTGCTATTAATGAAGAATTACTGACAGTGGCTCCTAACTTAAAAGTAGTGAGCAACATTTCTGTCGGTTACGATAATTTTGATTTACAAGCGATGAAAAACCGAAATGTTATCGGAACGAATACACCATACGTATTAGATGATACAGTAGCTGATCTCGTTTTCGCCCTTATGCTATCAGCTGGGCGCCGCGTTTGCGAACTCGATTCTTACGTGAAAAATGGTGAATGGAACGCTGAAATCGGAAAAGAACACTTCGGACTAGATGTACACCATAGCACAATTGGTATTATCGGTATGGGCCGAATTGGAGAAGCCGTTGCAAAACGAGCAAAATTCGGATTTGATATGAATGTTCTTTACTATAACCGCCGTCGTAAAGAAGAAGCTGAACAAAAATTCGATGCTACATATTGTGATTTACAAACGCTACTGAAGCAGTCTGACTTTATTGTTCTTCTTACTCCATTAACAGATGAAACATATCACCTTATTGGAGAAAAGGAATTTTCATTAATGAAAGAAACAGCAATCTTCATTAATGCTTCTCGCGGGAAAACAGTAGATGAAGAAGCGTTAATCCATGCTTTAACAGAAAAGAAAATCTTTGCAGCAGGTATTGATACATTTACACAAGAGCCGATTCAAAAAGATAATTCACTCTTATCATTACAAAATGTTGTGACTTTACCACACATCGGATCTGCAACATTAAAAACTAGGCAGCAAATGGCTATGACCGCCGCTGAAAATTTAGTTGCAGGATTACAAGGAAAAACACCGCCTAATATTGTTCGCGGGTAATACTGAATAAACGAAAGGCAAGATGACATCGTCATCTTGCCTTTTTTTGTTAACATATTTTCTCCTTCCTTGGAGATGATATGAACAAAAATCAATGGAGTGACAAAAAATGAATCACGAATATACTTGTCCTTATTTCACTTTTTCCACTCGCGGCACTACTATTCATTACGAATTGTATGAACACGATAACAAAACAGAACGTCCTACTTTCGTACTCGTTCACGGCTTTTTATCTTCCTCATTCAGTTACCGTCGTCTCATTCCCTTACTATCGAAAGCAGGAACAGTGATTGCTCTTGATTTACCACCGTTCGGAAAAAGTGATAAGTCTCATCTGTTTAAGTATTCTTATCACAATTTAGCAACGATTATTATTGATTTAATTGAACATTTATCTCTCTCAAACATTGTATTAGTTGGGCACTCTATGGGTGGGCAAATTTCTCTCTATGTAAACCGTATACGTCCCGAACTCATTTCAAAAACGATTTTACTATGCAGCTCTAGCTATTTAGCACGCGCAACCTTACCTTTACTATACTCTTCTTATTTACCGTTCTTTCATTTATACGTAAAGAACTGGATTATTAGACGCGGTATTGTTCATAACTTAATGAATGTCGTTCATGATCACTCATTAATTGACGATGAAATGAAAAAAGGTTACTCCGCTCCTTTTTATGACGACCGTATATTTCCCGCTTTAACTCGCATGATACGAGACCGTGAAGGTGACTTATCTTCAACTGAATTACAAAAAATCGAAACACCTACACTACTCATTTGGGGTGAAAAAGACCGCGTCGTCCCTGTACATGTAGGTCATCGTCTACACAAAGATTTACCGAATTCAAAATTTATTTCTTACGAAAATACAGGACATTTACTACCTGAAGAAAAGCCTGAACATGTTTATGAAGAAATTATCGCTTTTTCTGCGCAATAAAGTGAAACTTTAATTAGCCCCCACCTAACTTCTTTGCTTCTGCTGAATTTTGAAGTGGGGGTCTTACTGCCCGGCAAATAGCGGGATAATATAAAAAAGGCCGTCGGAAATTCCGACAGCCTATAATGAACAGCTTCCGCCTTCTTTTATTACAAGTAATTCCACAGCTAATTTCTCACATTTTTCAAGCGCAGGTACTTCCTCAAAAGACATAAAGTATATATGTTGAATCTTCTTTGCGATGTATTTTGGATCATCAAACACACTTATGACGTTCACAACATCGCTCGCTTCTGTTTCATAAAACTCCGGTCCCATTTGAAACGGATCCCAATTCTTCACAACCTCTATCATCTTTTCATATGTACCCATTCGCTTCCCGCCTTTTCACTTTTTAATACTTTTCTTTATCCTATCACATCAGCTATTCTATAAGAAGAGAGAGAACTTTCATAACTTATTGGTTTTACAGAAGAAGGGGGCAAACGTATGCAACTATTTCATAAAGCAATCAATCGACGTGGAACGCATAGTATAAAATGGGATACATATAAAAACGAAGAACTTATCCATGCTTGGATTGCTGATATGGATTTTGAAGTACCAACACAAATTCAAACTGCTTTAAAGAAACGTATTGAGCATCCTATTTTCGGCTATACACTTCCTCCCGAAAATATTGGAGATATTATTTGTAACTGGACAAAAAAACAATATAACTGGGACATTCAAAAAGAATGGATTGTTTTTAGCGCGGGGATCGTTCCAGCTCTTAGTACGAGCATACAGGCTTTCACAAAAGAAAACGAATCCGTTCTCGTACAACCACCCATTTATCCTCCATTTTTCGAAATGGTCACAACAAACAACAGGCAGTTATGCGTGAGTCCATTACAGAAACAAAATGATACATATGTGATAGACTTCGAGCATTTAGAAAAGCAGTTTCAGCAAGGTGTCAAACTCATGCTTCTTTGTAGCCCTCATAACCCAATCGGACGCGTTTGGACGAAAGAGGAACTTGTGCAGCTCGGATTGTTATGTACTAAATATGACGTTATCGTTGTCGCGGATGAAATTCATTCCGATATCATTTATGCAGACCATACACATACGCCGTTCGCTTCCTTATCTGAAGAATTAGCAGAGCGCACTATCACTTGTATGGCTCCAAGTAAAACATTTAATATCGCTGGATTACAAGCTTCGATTATTATCATTCCAAACAAAAAACTCCGTCACGCCTTTACAGCTATCCAATATAGACAAGGCTTCCACGGGTTAAATATCTTTGCCTACACAGCGATGCAAAGTGCCTATACAGAATGTAATGATTGGTTAAACGAAATTCGATTATATATAGAAGATAATGCTCAATTTGCTTGTGAATATATTAAAACTCACATACCTGCTCTTTCCGTAACGAAGCCAGAAGGTAGCTTTTTATTATGGATTGATTGTTCTCGTCTAAAGCTTTCTCAAAACGAGCGTACTGCATTACTTGAGGAAAAAGGAAAAATCATCGTTGAACCTGGTGAGAAATACGGGTTAGGTGGCGAAGAACATATTCGAATTAACATCGGCTGTCCACGATCTGTTTTAGAAGAAATTTTGAACAGACTGCGTCATACGTTTTCATAATAATAGAGGAGTCTGTCCCCTAATCATTCTTGGACAGACTCCTTTGTCATATTTTGTCGGTAAGTTGATATATTTCAAGTTACGGTCAATATATTCTAATAATCGCCGATATAATTTGAGTTACAATCGATATATTCCAATAATCGCTGATATATTTTCACTTATACTACACAAAAAAGCTACCAGCACGGTAGCTTTTACTTTTTCTTCATATCCGCTGCTTTTTTTACAATTACACCACAAGCAATTCGATCGCCTGATTTACCTGTCGGTTGTGTCATACCATCATCAGGGTTTTCTGTAATAATAATAGACGCTCCATCTTTTCTATGAATCGTCGTTTTTCCTTCTTCAAGTGTGATGTGAGGTGCATCGATTTCCGCTTTAATCTTCCCAGAACCATCTGCAACTACGTTCGGTAAATCACCGTTTTCTGCACCCTTCGGATTAAGAAGACCATGTTTTTTATCATCAGGATTAAAATGATTCCCGGATGATTCAAAACGAGGTGCCTTACACTCTCCGATTTCATGTACATGTAGTCCGTGTGGTCCTGGCGTGAAACCTTCTCCTTTAATCGTAATTTTCACGCCACTTGTTTGCTGCACTACTTTCGCAGTCCCTACTTCATCTCCTGAAGCATTATGTAATTTCACTTCAATTTCTTTCGGCTTTCCTTGGTCACAACCTGCCATCAGAAATAATAAACAACAACTGAAAAAAAGCCGTTTCTTCATTCCATTCCCTCCAAAATATATTCTGCCCTTAGATTGTCCGAGCATAGAGGGAAACATACAAAAATGCGTTACTGTTTCTTTTCAGCTAATAGTTTTTCTTCAACTTTCTGTAATCGCTCTGCTTCGCGTTTTGATACACGAATGAACATACGCCACGTAGCAACGGCACCAATGATAAATAGCACGCAAACAATCCCTGGAATAATATATTCTGTTTTATCTTCCGGAAAATATAAAGGCATCATATAGAACACTCCTTATTATAGGATTTGTAAAACATCAGAATTTTCTGTTATATAACTTTAAATTATAGTGGAACCTATCCATATTCTCAAGGGGGCGTTCCGAAAGCGAATGATTTCTTTGACTCCTTCTCCTACTTTCCTTACTATAAACTTGAGGTGAAAAATATGAGAGAAACATTTGAAATTGGTGAAATCGTTACTGGCATTTATAAAACTGGCAAATACATCGGCGAAGTTACAAATAGCCGCCCTGGCAGTTACGTCGTAAAAGTATTAGCTGTTTTAAAACATCCGGTGCAAGGTGACTTACATAACGTAAAACAAGCTGACGTACCATTTTTCCATGAAAGACGCGCTTTAGCTTTCCGTGAACAGACGAACATTCCAGAGCAAATGGTGAAAAAATATGAAGGAGAAATTCCGGATTATACCGAGTCACTAAAATTAGCATTAGAAACCCAAATGAATTCATTTTCTGAAGATGATTCACCTTTTGCAGAGCGTAGTCTAGAAACATTAGAACAGTTAAAGAAAGACTACAAACTGTAAAAAACAAAACGACCAAATTACATAATGTGCAATTTGGTCGTTACTGTGTGCTCACTTTCTTTAACACTTTTGAAAAATCAACGAGTTCTCCTAATGTTGGAGGTGCTGGTTTTACTAAATACTCTTTATCTTTTTCTACTAGTTTAAAAATATTGTACGTCGTCATCGCATCATCAAGCGCACAATGATGCTTCCCTGTCCCTACTTTTCCGTACGCCTCAATTGCTTTCCATAATCCTGTTTGATTTCTTTCTCCAAAAAACTTCTTATACTCAAGCGATAAATCACGACACTGTCCGAAGAATGGAAAAGCTATCCCTGCCATTTCACAATTATGCTTCAGCACTTTCATATCCATATTTCCCCACGTTACAATTGTCGGTTTACATTTCGTTTCGTATTCCGCAAGCTTCTTAACGAGTTCAGGAAATGAAATCCCTTTATCCACGACTTCTTGTTTTATTCCTAAAAACTTCTTACATCGATCCGTTAAAGAGGGAAATGTTTTCGGCCTGACATGTGATGAATACGTATCTTCCACCTTACAGCCAGCAACTGAAACGAGTCCTACCTCAATAATTTCCGGAAAAAATCCTTTCGGTTTCTTTCTATGCTGGGGCATCGTAAACTCAAAGTCTAAAAATAAAAATCGTTGTTCATCCATACGATCCCTTCCTTATCATTTTTATCATTCCTTTCTATTTGACACTCCTACACGAACAAGCTCGAATGCTAATTCCATTTTAAATATTCAGATTGGATGTATCTTATATATATGTCAAATGCCCACAAATATTTTAAAAAATAAGAAAAAATGACCTATGCAGAAAATATGACAAAATCCCTCCTTGCATTTACATCCGCAGTTTTTCTACTTTATAATGACGTTATGTGTGTTTCATCTAGTTAATATTTGACACACTAAGAAAAATGAATGAAAGGAGATGAGATTTTTGCACGAAACAACGCAAGAACTCGCTAACTGGCAGTATTATTTTGCTATCGCAGTCTTTTTAATTACATATGCCATTATTATTTCTGAAAAAATTAATCGCGCTGTCATCGCACTTCTTGGTGCAGCATTCATGGTAATTGTGGGGGTCGTCGATTTACATAACGCCTTTACGAAACATATTGAATGGGGAACGATTACGCTACTCATCGGTATGATGATTTTGGTGAACATTACGAGTAAATCAGGTGTTTTCCAATACGTTGCCATTAAAGCAGCAAAAGGGGCACAAGGAAATCCAATTAAAATTTTAATTTCCCTTTCCCTACTTACCGCGCTTGGCTCCGCATTTTTAGATAACGTTACAACTGTACTTCTTGTTGTTCCAGTTACTTTATCTATTACGCGCATACTGCAAGTAAATCCTGTTCCATATTTACTTTCTGAAATTATTTTTTCAAACATTGGGGGAACGGCAACATTAATTGGTGATCCACCTAACATTATGATTGGTTCTGCCAATAAGCATTTAGACTTCAATGCTTTCCTATTGAATCTAGCACCAATCGTAATTATTATTATTGGAGTTACAGCAACAATACTTTACTTCATGTACCGTAAACAATTAATTGCCGATCCTGTACAGGTTAAAAAATTAATGAGCTTAGATGAAAAACAATACATTAAAGATCCAGTATTAATGAAAAAATCTTTAACGGTGCTTGGACTTACGATTGTAGGTTTCATGACTCATTCTATTTTCCATATTGATGCGGCTATCATTGCCTTAACTGGTGCTACTGTACTTATGTTAATTGGTGTGAAAGAGCATGAAATTGAAGAAGTATTTGCAAGCGTAGAGTGGGTAACAATCTTCTTCTTCGCAGGGCTATTTGTACTTGTTGGAGGACTTATCGATATCGGTCTTATCAAAATGTTAGCTCAAAAAGTAATTGGTATAACAGGCGGAGATATTTCTTACGCATCCATCCTTATTTTATGGGTATCTGGTATCGCCTCTGCAACAATTGATAACATCCCATTCGTCGCAACAATGATTCCACTTATTAACGATATGGCAGTCGGGCTAGGCTTATCACCATCTGACGCACAAATCGATGTATTATGGTGGGCATTAGCACTAGGTGCTTGTCTCGGTGGAAACGGAACATTAATCGGAGCTTCTGCTAACGTAATCGTTGCAGGTATTGCGAGCCGCGAAGGACATAAATTTAGTTACATGGAATTCCTAAAAGTCGGTTTCCCAATTATGATCGTTTCATTAATCATTTCTCACATTTATATTTATTTACGCTACCTTATGTAGTAAAAAGAGCGCTCTGATAATCAGGGCGCTTTTTTACTTATATCTAAAATATATCGACTTATCAACAAAAACGAAAAATCTACTCTTTATATCTCACCGGTTCATTTCGAATAATAAATAAATGAATCGGTAAGAACACCGAAAATGTGATTACATGAATAATCGTAAATAATATAGAGTTCGTTCCATATCTGTCTAAAATAGCGTAGATAAGATAAATAGACAATACAATCGATACAGCTGTTGCTAGTAAACTTATAATTGGTACGAAATTAAAAATGAAACATGCAACATATATACCGAATACTTTCCACCCTGCTTCTTCTTTCAAAAAATCTGGTAATTTATCTTTCGCTAAGTCACCCCACGTCTTACTATTCAAAAACGGAATAAACGCAAGCACCCCGTCCGTTGCACCATCATTTTTCGCCATCGAATAAAGTGCAAAAGCCGTTAACAAATATGAAATAATTGCCCAAATCAATATAACAAGAATAAACGCAAAACTAAGAGCAAAAAAACCTGCTAGTACGCCTTGATCCTCCATCTTATCCTCTCCTCTCTACTTTCAACATATTTCATTACATTGCAAGTTATGTTTTAAAATTTATCCAAACTCTTTGTATAATAAGAGAAGAAAGAGAATAAGAGAGGAGAAACACTTATGCATCCATTTGTAAAAGCATTACAAGAGCATTTCACAGCTCATAAAAATCCTGAAAAAGCAGAACCTATGGCTCGTTATATGAAAAATCACTTCCCATTTCTAGGTATTCAAACACCGGAAAGACGCCAATTATTAAAAGACGTCATTCAAATACATACTCTCCCAGATAAAAAAGACTTCCAAATTATCGTACGTGAGCTTTGGGACTTACCAGAACGTGAATTCCAAGCGGCCGCACTTGATATTATGCAAAAATATAAAAAGCATATAAACGAAACTCATATCCCCTTCTTAGAAGAACTTATTGTCACAAAATCTTGGTGGGACTCTGTCGATAGCATCGTCCCTACATTCTTAGGTACTATCTTTTTAAAACACCCAGAATTGATTTCTGCTTATATTCCAAAATGGATTGCATCAGATAACATATGGTTACAACGCGCCGCCATTTTATTCCAACTGAAATATAAACAAAAGATGGATGAGGAACTTCTTTTCTGGATTATTGGACAACTACATTCTTCAAAAGAATTTTTCATTCAAAAAGCGATTGGCTGGGTCCTTCGTGAATATGCAAAAACAAATCCGGATGTAGTTTGGGAATACGTGCAAAACAACGAGCTCGCTCCATTAAGTAAGCGTGAAGCAATTAAGCATATTAAAGAAAATTACGGAATAAATAATGAAAAAATAGGCGAGACTCTATCATAGATAGACGCGTTCCTCTATTGAGATTTAAAAAAGAACGTGTTAGAATATGTTCATTATTACTAATATAAGTAGCGATGACGGACTTATAAGTACTTGCATAAAAAGCGATTCAGGGATAGTGAAAGCCTGAAGCCGCAAGGAAACGGCAGTCCCGAGCAATACATGATAAAGTGGATGCACCTTTGTGTATCAACTAGGGTGGAACCGCGGGCAAACGCTCGTCCCTAGGCAAATAAGCCTTGGGATGAGCGTTTTTTTATGTTCTTTTTAGCTATACTGCTCGTTTCCAAAGTATCAGAGTATGTCATCGCCAATACGTTAACTTTCAAAAGGAGGATTTTCTTATGTATTCAATGGAACAAGTTGTAAACTTAGCGAAACATCGCGGTTTTGTTTTCCCTGGTTCTGAAATTTACGGTGGTCTTGCAAACACTTGGGATTACGGTCCACTTGGAATCGAATTAAAAAATAACGTTAAAAAAGCTTGGTGGAAAAAATTCATTCAAGAATCTCCATACAACGTTGGTTTAGACGCAGCTATTTTAATGAACCCTAAAACTTGGATCGCTTCTGGTCACGTTGGTAACTTCAACGATCCAATGATCGACTGTAAAAAATGTAAAGCTCGTCACCGTGCTGACAAATTAATTGAGGATGCTTTAGATGCAAAAGGCATCGAAATGGTTGTTGATGGTCTTACTTTCGACCAAATGGCTGACTTAATGAAAGAACATGAAGTAAAATGTCCTGATTGCGGTAGTGAAGAATTCACTGAAATCCGTCAGTTCAACTTAATGTTCAAAACATTCCAAGGTGTTACAGAGTCTAGCACAAACGAAATCTTCCTTCGTCCTGAAACAGCACAAGGTATTTTCGTAAACTTCAAAAACGTTCAACGCTCTATGCGTAAAAAGCTTCCATTTGGTATTGGCCAAATCGGTAAGAGTTTCCGTAACGAAATCACGCCTGGTAACTTCACATTCCGTACACGTGAATTCGAACAAATGGAACTTGAATTCTTCTGTAAGCCTGGTGAAGATTTAGAGTGGTTCGCATTCTGGCGTGAAACTTGTAAAAACTGGTTACTTTCACTTGGTATGACTGAAGAGAGCATGCGTCTTCGTGACCACGGTGAAGAAGAGTTATCTCACTATAGTAATGCAACAACTGACATTGAATTCAAATTCCCATTCGGTTGGGGCGAACTTTGGGGCGTTGCATCTCGTACAGACTTCGACTTAAAACGTCACATGGAACACTCAAACGAAGACTTTAACTATATCGATCCACAAACGAATGAGCGTTACGTACCATACTGCATCGAACCATCTTTAGGCGCAGACCGTGTAACATTAGCATTCTTATGTGATGCATATGAAGAAGAGCAATTAGAAAACGATTCTCGTACAGTTCTTCGTTTCCACCCTGCTTTAGCACCATACAAAGCAGCTATCTTACCATTATCTAAAAAGCTATCTGAAGGTGCTACTGAAGTATTCGCAGAATTAGCTAAAGACTTCATGGTAGACTTTGATGAAACTGGTTCTATCGGTAAACGTTACCGTCGTCAAGACGAAATCGGTACACCATTCTGTATCACATACGACTTCGACTCAGTTGAAGACAAAGCTGTTACAGTACGTGACCGTGATACAATGGAACAAGTTCGTATGCCAATTAGCGAACTAAAAGGTTTCTTAGAGAAGAAAATCCAGTTCTAATTATAAGAAAAAGAGGCTGCTCATAAGAGCGCCTCTTTTTTACTTTTCACGTTTTTCTTTAATTGCTACTGTACATCTTGATATACATAGTAAATCATCATTTTCATCAATAATACGAACATCCCAAACCATTGTCGATTGTCCTCTATGTATCGGTGTTCCGATCGCTGTTACAATTCCATCTTTCTTTGAGCGAATGTGGTTTGCATTAATTTCTAATCCGAAACAAATACATTTTTCTTGATCAATTAAATTGTATGAACCAACACTTGCCACTGTTTCTGCTAATGCAACCGATGCACCGCCATGTAAAAATCCAAATGGCTGATGCGTACGCTCATCAACAGGCATCGTAGCAACCACCTTATCTTCTGTCATCTCTAACAACTCAATTCCAAGTGAATCCATTAAAGTTTTTGCCATATCGCTTCCTCCTTCTCTTGCTTTAATTAAATGTATAATTTTACCTATTTATTTTCAAACTACTTATAACACTTATATAAGGAGGCTTCACCTAAATGAAACAGAAATTTTGTATATTACTGCTTATGTTCTCCTTGCTGACTATTGTACCAAATTGTGCAATAACAGCCAAAGCATCTAACCTGACAATCGATGTTAAGACTGTAACGCAAAAAGGTAAGAAACCTTATATAGAATATCAAATAAATAGGCCTTCTTTTCACAACTTTTCTGACTCTACATTTCAAAATAAGCTCAATTTATACTACAAAAAATCCACTGACAAATTTAAAAACAAATTAGAAAAAGAAGCAAAAAAATACTATAAAGAGACAGAAGGATCTAGTACACCATTTCATCCGTACGTAGCAAATGTTGATTATAAAGTCTCTTTAAACAAACCACCTTTTCTTAGCCTATATGTGAATTACTATCAATATACTGGCGGAGCACACGGTCTTTATACGTGGAAGGCAAATACATTTGATTTAAAAGAAAAAAAGCTACTGCACTTAGACGATTTATTTCAACAAAAAGATAAATATAAAGATGTAATCCGTGCAGAGATTGTAAGACAAATTAAACAAAATGAAAGTATTTATTTTCCTGATGCAACTGAAAAGGTAATGAGTATGAAAAAGTTTCACTTCTTTTTAGAGCCAGACAATCTCGTCATTTATTTCCCTTTATATGAGATTGCTCCGTATTCAAGTGGAATTCCGCAATTTCGTATTCCATATACGTTGCTAAGAGACTATTTAAAGCCTTCTTATCAAAATATTTTGATTGACAACAAGTAAATATTTTCGCTACGATAATGTTAACCTAAAAACAACAGGAGGTTAACATTATGAGGAGATTACATGTTTTAGATTTAGCATTAGCTGCCATGTTCGTTGCTCTTATGGCCATCGGTGCAAATATTGTATCTTGGGCACCATTCCTTCAAGTAGCAGGTATCCCATTATCTATGCAACCATTTTTCGCAATTTTAGCAGGTCTTCTTCTTGGAAGTAGACTTGGTGCTTTATCCATGACTGTTTATATGCTCGTTGGCGTAGCCGGCGCACCAATCTTCGCTAACTTCAAGGCTGGATTTGGAGCACTTTTAGATCCTACTGGTGGTTTTATTATCGCATTTATTATCGTTGCTTACGTATCGGGGAAACTAGTAGAACAAAAAGAAAGACCAACATTCATTACATTTGCGATTGCCTCTTTCACAGGAATTATTTTAACTTATATAATCGGTACTACTTACATGTACGGGGCAGTCAATCTCTTTATGGGTGGTAATATGAGCTATAAAGCTGCTTGGATGATTATGATGTGGTTTGCAGTAAAAGATATTGCATTTACAATTATCGGTGCTATTATCGCCCCTCGCATATACTATGCTGTGCGTCGTTCTGCTTATCAGCATTCTCATTCGACGATTTCATAATAAAAAAGAGTTATTGCAGCTTGCTGCAATAACTCTTTTTTTATATTAAGACTCTTGATTCACTTGTTCTTCTAAAATTTTCTTCATCATTACAACCATGTCATCACGTAATTCTGGGTGTTGCAGGGCCATTTCGATTGTCGTTTGAACAAATCCTAGCTTTTCACCTACGTCGTAGCGCTTTCCTTCGAAATCGTAAGCAAATACACGTTGGATTTCATTTAAGCTTTGGATTGCATCTGTTAACTGAATTTCACCACCAGCACCGACATGTTGCTGCTCTAAGAACATAAAGATTTCAGGCGTTAAGATGTAACGGCCCATAATCGCTAAGTTTGAAGGTGCTGCACCTTGTGCTGGTTTCTCAACGAAATTGCGAACTTGGTAACGACGACCTTCTTGTTCTAATGGATCAATAATTCCGTAGCGGTGTGTTTCATTTTCTGGAACCGTTTGTACACCAATAACAGAAGAAAGCGTTTTATCATATTCTTCGATTAATTGACGTAAGCATGGTTTTTCAGCTTGAACGATATCATCGCCTAATAAAACAGCAAATGGCTCATCACCGATGAATTTACGTGCACACCAAACAGCGTGTCCTAATCCTCTTGGTTCTTTTTGACGAATATAATGAATATCTACCATTTTTGAAGAAGCCTGTACTTTTTCAAGTAACTCATACTTTTTCTTTTCTAATAAGTTTTGCTCTAACTCAAATGCATTATCAAAATGATCTTCAATAGAGCGCTTTGTTTTACCAGTAACGATAATAATGTCTTCGATTCCTGATTGTATTGCTTCTTCTACGATGTATTGGATAGTTGGTTTATCTACTATCGGCAACATTTCTTTCGGCATTGCTTTTGTTGCTGGTAAAAAACGTGTTCCCAATCCAGCTGCTGGGATTATGGCTTTTCTTACTTTTTTCATCACAAAATACCCTCTCTTCTGTCAGAATCAATAACGATCATTTCCTTACATAAAACAAAAGGGAGATTTCGCTCCCTTTTGTTCCCTACTACTTAAAATTACTTTATATTATAAACGATTCATAATATCTTCTTTAATAGTAAGTAACTTTTGTTCACTATTTTGTAAAGAACTATCTTTTACACCAAAGTAGAACTTAATCTTCGGTTCAGTTCCAGATGGACGTAGGCAGAACCATGAACCATCCTCTAATTGATATTTTAACACATTTGATTTCGGTAAGTGAATCTCTTCTTTATGTCCATCTTGTAAAGATGTAACAATGCTTGCTTTATAGTCTTCAACTGCTACGACTGTTAAGCCCGCTACTTCTTTCGGAGGATTCTCACGGAACGTCGCCATCATCTCTTGGATTTGTTCCGCTCCATCTTTTCCTTTTAACGTTAACGATACAAGGTCTTCACGGAAGAATCCGTATTTCTCAAATACTTCTAATAGACCATCATATAACGTTTTCCCTTGTGATTTGTAGTATGCAGCTACTTCACATGCAAATAGGACAGATTGTACTGCATCTTTATCACGGCAGAATGGACGGATTAAATAACCATAGCTTTCCTCATAACCGAATTGGAATTCGTATTGTCCGCTTTCTTCATACTGTCTAATTTTCTCACCGATAAATTTAAATCCAGTTAACGTATCAATTGTATCTAAACCGTATGCTTTTGCAATTGTACGACCAATTTCAGACGTTACGATTGTTTTTAATACGACACCGTTCTCTGGAAGCGTTCCGTTTTCTTTCTTTTGAGATAGTAAGTAATCAAGCATTAATGCACCTGTTTGGTTACCTGTTAATACTTGGAACTCACCATTATGATTACGAACTGCTACACCAAGGCGATCTGCGTCAGGATCAGTTGCGATTAATACATCTGCGCCTACCTTTTCACCGTCACGAATTGCATACTCAAACGCTGCGTGCTCTTCTGGGTTCGGTGATTTTACTGTAGAGAAGTTTGGATCTGGTAACTCTTGCTCTTTTACAACTGTTACATCTGTAAATCCAACTTCTTTTAAACCACGGCGTACAGAAATATTTGATGTTCCGTGTAATGGTGTAAAGACGATTTTTAAGTCTTTACCAACCTTTTGTACCATTTCTTTATTAATGATGACATTGTTCAATTCTGCAGCATATGCATCATCTACTTCTTGTCCAATAATATGTAATAAACCGTCAGCTTTTAATTTCTCTACATCAGCGACTTCAACTGTTAATTCATCTTCTACTGCGTTTACGTAGCTAATTAACTCATCTGCCTCTTTTGGAGGCAACTGTCCACCATCTTCACCGTATACTTTATATCCGTTATATTCAGGCGGATTATGGCTTGCCGTAAGGACGATTCCACTTACTGTATGTAAATGACGAACTGCGAAAGAAAGCACTGGCGTTGGACGTAAGCTTTCAAACACATATGTTGTGATACCGCGTGCGCCAAGTGTTGCAGCGACCTCCATTGCGAATTCAGGTGATTTATGTCGAGAATCATAGGCTACAACAACACCTCGTTTTTTCGCTTCCTCACCTAACTTTTCAATAAAGCTTGCTAATCCTTTTGTTGCTTTACGAACTGTATATACGTTTAAACGGTTCGTACCAGCACCAAGTTCACCACGCATACCACCTGTGCCAAACTCTAGATTTTTATAAAAGCTATCCTCGATTTTCTTCTCATCTTGCTTCATATTTTCTAGCTGTTCTTTTAATTCTGCATCTAATTGTGCGTAAGAAAGCCAGCGACTAAATTCTTGTTTCCAATTCATTCTTCTCTCTCCTCCCGCTTGTCATATCTTTATTATATGAAAAAAATATGCTGTATCTCAATATTTTATAAAATCTAGCAGGATTTTACTAGGAATATTTGTATACACTATTGTTAAATACTCCACTAAAGGGAATGAGGATTATGCAAGAATGGGGCTTGTCAGAAGAGCTCAAAATACAAACAAAGCAAATGATTGAAATTGCTGAAAGAGAACTATCGATTATGAGAAACGCAATCGATAAAGAAGATGAATGTATTTTATGCAAAATGGAAGATATTCATCATATGTTGGCAAATGTACAAACATTGGCAGCTACATACTATATTCAGGCATATTTATCACCTTATACGGAAAGTTCATCTTTTATTACGACAGCTATCCAACATTTAAGCGCTAGAAAACATGGTGCTCTTATCGTTGTGGAACGAAATGAAACGCTTGAAGCTTTCATTCAAACTGGAACGACATTAAACGCTCATTTAACTGCGCCATTACTCGAATCAATATTTTACCCAGGTAACCCTCTTCATGACGGTGCCGTTCTCGTAAAAAATAATCATATAGTCTCAGCTGCTAATATTCTTCCTTTAACGAAAAGTACAGAAGTTGATTCTGAGCTAGGAACGCGTCACAGAGCTGCAATAGGCTTATCAGAAAAGAGTGATGCACTTATATTAGTTGTCTCTGAAGAAACGGGCCGTACTTCTTTTGCTTTAAATGGGATTTTGTATACAATTTCTTTATAAAGTGAAACTTTAATCAGCCCTCACCAATTGAGCGTTTACGGGCAACCCCACCTCACTTCTTTGCTTCCACTGAATTTTGAGGTTAGGGTCTTACTGTCCGGCAAATAGCGGGATAAACAAACCTATAAAAAAGAAGACTGTTCCAAAATATTGGAACAGTCTTCACTTATACTCTTATTCTTCTCCGAAACGCTCCACAAGTATTGCAAGTGTACGTACCATTGCACCAGTTGCTCCAGCTGGACCTAAGTCGTGCGCGCCTTTTGTTTCTGATGTTCCAGCGATATCTAAGTGTACCCACGGTGTATCTTCAGCGAATTCGCCTAGGAATGTACCTGCCATAACCGCATGTCCTTCACGGCCTGGTGAGTTATTTAAATCAGCAAACTTACTGTTTCTCACACGTTCTTTATCACGATCAAAAATCGGTAGTTGCCAAATTGGTTCATCTGTTTCCATAGAAGCCTCTAGTACTTGCTCAAACAACTCTTCATTATTTGTCATTGCGCCTGTCGTATGGTTTCCAAGTGCAACAATTACACCGCCTGTTAATGTTGCAACATCAACAAGGTAGTTTGCGCCAAGTTTTTTCGCATACGTAATACCATCAGCTAAAGCTAGACGACCTTCTGCATCCGTATTTAATACTTCAATTGTTTTTCCACTCATAGATGTGATTACATCGTCTGGCTTAAATGCCGTACCACTTACAACGTTATCTGTTGAAGGAATAACAGCGATCACATTTTGTTCTGGGCGCAGTTCTCCGATAATTTCCATCGCACCTAATACAGCAGCTGCACCGCCCATATCACCTTTCATACCAACCATGCCTTCACGTGGTTTTAAAGAATAACCACCTGTATCGTATGTAATACCTTTTCCAACGAATCCAATGACATCTGTCCACTCTTCTTTTCCTTTATAAATAAGAGCAATCATTTTGGGTGGCTCTGTACTACCTTGGTTTACTGCAAGTAACGCACCCATACCAAGATCTTCCATCTCTTCTTTTTCAAGAACTTTATAGTCCATATCATACTTCTCCGCTAACTCAACAGCATACTCAGCAAGCTTTGTCGCTGTTAATACGTTTGGCGGCATATTTACAAGTGTACGAGCTGAATTTGTTGCACGTCCATGTACGTAGCCAACTGTTAATGCGGCTTCAATTTCTTGTGCATCTTCCGCTGTAATAGCCGTGAACTTCTCTAACTCTACACGATCCTTTTTATCTGATTTATACGTTTGTAATTCATATGTACCAAGGCCTTGTACCTCTGCTGCAATATGAGCGACATCAATCGCGTCTAATTTCTCTGTTACGAAAGAATCAAGTAAGATTGCTGCATCTTGTACTTTTGCTGCTTGTAGTGTTTTAAACGTTTTTCCAAGAGCCACACGTAACGTTTCTGTCGTATAAGACTCTTTCTTGCCTAAACCAACAAAGTAATACCGTTTCACATTTGTTTTTCCTAAGCTATGTACTTTCGAAATGGCCTTTTTCTTCGTAGATAATTCTTTCTCTTCTAGTAAAACTTGTAATTGTCCTTCAAACGCTTTGTCCAGTTCTTGTACAAAACTACTCATTTTCTCTTCTTCAAATAAAGCGACAATTACTGCTTCGTGACCTGCTAATTCTTTTTGTACTTGAAACATGTTCAGACCCCCTAAATTTCTCTACCACCATTATAACTTTATTTTCGATAAAATGCGACAATTCTAACTACAGTTATATGACCTGTAAAATCTCCTCTATTATGAAATAAGCCAAGAAAAAAAGTCTAGCGTAATTACGACTAGACTATCTTTGCTTTAAATATTGACCACGAAACACTTGCATCGTTTCGTCTTGATTTAACATCGTTAACTCTTCTTCTGTAAACTTACCTTTTCCTACTTTTACTACATACACATTTACTTTTTTCTTACCCCATTGGCTATAAACATCTTTCACCGTATCATAATATAAATCAAGACGGTTTCCTTTTATTGCTCCGCCCTTATCAGCTACTACACCATACCCGTAACCTGGCACGAAGAGAATCGTTCCAATCGGGAATACGCGTAAGTCCGCAGCAATTGTGGAATATAAATCCCTTTTCACTTTAACACCTGAATATGTAATACCATACTCTGGATGCCCTGGCCTCTTACCTGTTGACTCAATCCCCGATGTATAACCTGTTGCAGTCATTTCAATTGAACGATATTTAGACCAGTCGTTTGCCTGCTCTAAAGCATTTATCACTTCTTTACTCGGAGCAACATTTCTCTTAACTTCTGCTGCATGTACTTCTTTTGCACTCATTCCTTCATATGTCTTTACAATCTCTAATAAAGAAACTCCAGTGAAAGCCTTCCATGTTACGCATAATGCAAATGCAAGTAAACAAGTCATCATAATGCGAATACAATATCGTTTTAACATTTTTATATTCCACACTCCTTCATCGTTAATCATTCCCTATACGATGAAGGAATATGCAAAAAATAATCTCCAACTTAGTTGGAGATTAAAACATTTGATATCCGCTTTTCCGAAGTTTCTTGATCACGACTCCTGCTAAAGCAGCCCCTACTAATCCAGTAGATAGAATAAACACGTCTGCTTGTCCTAAGTGCGATACACTTGTCCCAAATGAAGAAAATGTTTCTTTCGGTTTTGAAAAATAATCCCACATACTCGCTTTATTAATAATAAGCATACAAACAATCGGATACACAATAACCATTACCCAAGTAGCTCGCAAAATCATGTTGAGTAAAAATCCAATTCCAAAGAACAAAATAAAAAATAGCATCATTGAAATAAGTAGTACCGGTATACTCACTCTTTCTCCCTCTCCTTCGCACGTGCCGTAAATACGTGATAGGCTGTATAACCAAATGGTTCTCCTGGATTTAATGTTTTGTCCACTTCAAGATGTAGTTCTGATCTTCCTTCTAACAAATATTTAATAAGTACAGACGTATTCGGATCGTCCGCAATCTTATCTGGATGTAAGAACGCCACTTCAGACAATTCTTTCTCCTGTACAATAATATTTTCTCCTTCAGGCTCCAAAAGGAAAATAATCATATTATCACTAATTTCATCACGAATAACACCCGATCGAACACCAATGATCCCCTTCACATGAGCGACAATGCCTGTCTCTTCTAACACTTCGCGTTTCACAGCTTCATCAACTGTCTCACCTTCATTTACAAAACCAGCCGGTAAAGACCATTTCCCTTTTAATCCACTGTATTTCTTCTTAACGAATAGCCACCTGCCATCTTTTGTAGCTACTAAGCCACTAACAGCTAACCATACTTTCCCGCGCTTCCCCATGATGCATCCTCCTCCATCCGAACGGACAGAATATTCTTTCTTTTCTATATATTATACTATACTTTTTAATTCGCTGTGAAATTTCCTTTTTTCAAAAAGTGAAAAAACCCATTTTGTCGATATACTGTTAACAAAAAAATATCAAGATGCAGAAATGTAATTATGAAGAAAATAAAACATTGGATTCATCCATTTCATGATAAGGCAATGTTCAAATAAAACATTTCTCCCATCTTTCTATTGTTATATCGAAAACATGTATTATATGAAAAAAAAGCAGAAACGGCGCTTAGCCGTTTCTGCTTTTTCTACTACATATTAAAAGAACTTTAATTTACCTTTTTTAAGAACTAATAAAGGTCCACCTAATAAGAATAAGTAGCGGTTATCGATTACTTTCTTCATGAAGGAAGCTTTCCAACCTGTTAACTTTTTACCCATAACAACGCCCATTGCATCGTCATGACCTAAAGAACATACAGATCCTTTATTATCGAATGCGAATTTTTTCATTTCGCCCTTGCCACGAACTAATACAGTTAAGTTGTGTGCAATATTGTAACCTTGTTGAATTGCAATTTGTGCTGTTGGTGGGTAAGGACGGTTAATTTCTTCGTTAATGATTAACGCTGCATCACCAACCATGAATACCTCTTCGTATCCTGGAGCGTGCATGTACTCATCAACTTTTACACGTCCGCGCATTGCTTCAAAGCCAGACTCTTCCACAATACCATTACCACGAACACCTGCAGCCCAAACTACTGTTTCAGACTTAATTAATTCAGTATCATCACCATTTGCAACAATAATACCTTCTTCAGTTGCTTCTTTAATTGCTGTACCGATGCGGAATTCTACGCCTTTTTTCTCAAGTTGTTTTACAGCATATTCTACTAATGCTGGATCGAAACCTGGAAGTGCTGTTGGAGCAGCTTCTACACAGATGATACGTGCTTTTTCACGTGGTACATTGTACTGTTTGCAAAGTTCAGGAACACGGTTTGCAAGCTCACCTACGTACTCGATACCAGTAAATCCAGCACCACCAACAACGATTGTTACTAACTCATCGCGCTTTTCATCTGCATATTTAGCGAAACTAGCTTCCATATGCTCACGAATTTCACGAGTTGCATTAATGTTAGCGATTGAGAATGCATGCTCTTTTAATCCTGTAATTCCGAATGTTTCTGATTCGAAACCAAGACCGATTACTAAGTAGTCATACTCTAACTCGCCGTCTTTTAAGATAATACGTTTTTCAGCAGCTTTAATTTCTACTACTGTGTCTTGTACAAAGTTCACTTTATTTGTATCAATAACGTCTTGAATATCTAGACAGATTTTTTCATCTTGTAATGTACCAGCTGCGCTCTCGTGTAACCAAGTCGCTTGGTAGTGATAGCTGTTGTTGTTTACTAACGTAATTTCAGCTTCATTTACAGATAATGCTTTTTGCAGACGAACAGTCGTAATCATCCCGCCATAACCTGCACCTAAAACTACGATTTTTGGAGTCTTCACCAAATCACAACCCTTTTCTTTATATAATAGTAATGAGAAATAATACCAAGTACTAAAAACTCTATTTGTCAAGAATGTGGAATTTATCACATTCTATATCATAACAAAACGCAGTCAAAAAATCGTACGAATTTTGTCATAGAAATTTAACATAATACTTCCCTATATTAGTCGGTTTTATTCCAGAATTCAAGCTTCTGGAGAATTATCAATATTTTAAAATAACATAGCGTTTTCAAGGGTTTTTCAGCCTTTTTTTCATGTATTTTCCTTTCTGTATATTTTATACAATACAAAAAGCATCTATGCGAAAACTTACACACAATTCAGTCGTTTTCAGAAGTATTATGAACTCAAATATGCTATCATTTATTTGAAAGTGTCATCATTTGCAGGATTTTCGTGTACATATGAACAATATATGAAATCAATATCAAAATTCCATCTATAGGGGGAATGAAAGTGGCAGAAAATCAAAAAGTTTACGACATAACAATTATTGGTGGTGGTCCAACAGGACTATTCACAGCATTTTATGGCGGGATGAGACAAGCAAGTGTAAAAATCATTGAAAGCTTACCTCAACTTGGAGGACAATTATCCGCACTCTACCCTGAAAAATACATTTATGATGTAGCTGGATTTCCAAAAGTGCGCGCACAAGAATTAGTTGATAACTTAAAAGAGCAAATGAAGAAATTTGATCCAACCATTTGCTTAGAAGAAGCTGTTGATACGCTTGAAAAACAAGCTGATGGTATATTTAAACTTGTTACGAATAAACAAACTCACTATTCTAAATCAGTCATTATTACTGCCGGCAATGGTGCTTTCCAACCACGCCGCTTAGAATTAGAAGGTACAGCAAAATACGAAAAGAAAAACTTACATTATTTCGTTGATGATATGAATAAATTTGCTGGCAAGCGCGTCGTAGTATTTGGCGGTGGCGACTCAGCAGTAGACTGGACGATGATGTTAGAACCGATTGCTGACAAAGTTACAATCGTTCATCGCCGTGATAAATTCCGCGCACATGAACATAGCGTCGAAAACTTAATGAATTCTCGTGCAGAAGTAAGTACACCGTATGTTCCAGTTGAACTCATTGGTGATGACAAAATTGAACAAGTCGTTCTTCAGCACGTAAAAACTGAAGAAAAAGTTATCATCGATGTTGATGATGTAATTGTAAACTACGGCTTCGTTTCCTCTCTTGGCCCAATTAAAAACTGGGGCTTAGATATACAAAAAAATAGCATCCTTGTGAATTCAAAAATGGAAACAAATATTCCTGGAATTTACGCTGCTGGTGACATTTGTACATATGAAGGAAAAGTAAAACTTATCGCTTGTGGATTTGGCGAAGCACCGACAGCAGTAAACAATGCAAAAGCTTACTTCGATCCAAATGCAAAACTTCAACCAATGCATAGCTCAAGCATGTTTTAATATGTAAAAATAAAAGCTCCTTCCATACGCGGAAGGAGCTTTTATTTTATATACCACGAAAGCACACTGAATTCTATAAACTATCGAACTCAGTGTGCTTTTCGTCTACAAAAATTATTGTTTTCTTCTTCTACCTAATACGAATAATACTCCGCCAACTAAGAATGAAATTCCCGCACCAACTGACATCATCCATGGATGTGCTGCCCCTGTTTTCGGTAATTCTTTTTCTACTTTTACTTGCGGTTCTTTAATTAACTTTTCAAGTTTTACTTCCGGTTTCTCCGGTTTCACTTCTGGCTCCTTCGGCTCTTTCGGCTCTTTCGGATCTTCCGGTTTCACTTCTGGTTCTTTCGGATCCTCCGGTTTCACTTCTGGCTCCTTCGGTTCTTTCGG
>NZ_JALDQE010000023.1:0-38200 GCF_022748145.1 Bacillus sp. CCB-MMP212 | reverse complement strand
GATAGTACATATGCAAGTATTAAAGTGCAAAACACATCAGGTAAAGTGGTCTATAACAAAGAGATTTATGGAAACAAACAACAAAATGCTGAATCGCAAAAAGTTTCGGTCAAGGTAGGAGACTATATAGAGTTAACACATCTAGAAGGTGTGCATAGAGCTACTCTCACAAATGTAGATAATAGCAAACAAGAGAGCTTTGGAAAAAAAGCCATATATGAAGTTACAAAAGAAGGTCTAAAGAAAGTAGAAAAAATGCCAGAAGCAACAATTTTAGATGGAAATCAATTTGCATGGTCATTAAAAGGATATAGTGATAGAGAAATTGCAAAAGTAAATTATGATAAAACAGTAGAAGAGATGAAGGTAAAACTAGAAGCAGGTGTACCCCATTCCTACTTTACTAGTACGTATGCGAGTATTAAGGTCCAGAATTCTTCTGGTAACGTTCTGTACAATAAAGAAATCGTGGGAAATAAACAACAAAATGCTGAAAGCCAAACTGTGCCCGTCAAGGTAGGGGATTACATTGAATTTACCCATATAGAAGGAGAAGCAACAAAGGAAAAAACGCGAGCAACTTTAATTAACCTTGAAAATAACAAAAATGAAACCATTGGAAAAACAGCAAGGTATCAAGTTACAAAAGAAGGCTTAAAGAAAGTAGAGAAAATGCCAGAAACAACGGTTTTAGATGGAAATCAATTCGCTTGGTCATTAAAGGGATATAATGATCGAGAAATCGCAAAAGTAGAGTATAACAAAGCAACAGAAAAAATGCAGATTAAATTAGAAGCGGGTATACCCCATTCCTATTTTACTAGTACGTATGCAAGCATTAAAGTTCAAAATTCATCGGGCAATATTTTGTATAATAAAGAAATTGTAGGAAATAGACAACAAGCTGCTGAAAACCAAACCGTTCCCGTCAAAGTAGGAGATTATATTGAGTTTACTCATATAGAGGGAGAAGCACAAAAGGAAAAGACACGTGCCACACTTACTAATCTTGAGAATAGTAAACAGGAGTATATAGGGAAGAAAAGAATATATCAGGTTACCTCTATGGGATTATTAATAAAGTCATAGAGGTAACCTTAAAACTTAAATTGTAGATTTATATATTATATTAAAATCTTAACTATTATATGCATAAAAAAATGGTCAAGAGAAGATAGATTGGCGGGTATAGTATGAACATATTGAAAGGGTTTTTAATTTCTTCAATTGCAATGACAACATTTATAGGAACAGATCTGATACTACAAAATGGTAGTATTCATAGTAAAGTTTACGCTGAATCTTATAATGTCACATACAAAGAAACAAATTCTAATAAAAGAGATTCACAGGAAGAACAATTAATTGTAAAGTTTAAAAATGAAATTGACTTACCTTATGAAGATGGTATTGAGAAACGAATAAAAAATGGGGATTATGATAACAATTTAAAGAAGTTATTTTCCGAAAATACAGAACTCACTTTAAATCGTCTGTTCTCATCTGTAAATCCGATAGAGATTGAAAAGTTATCAGTACAATCTAAATCAGTTGCTAATGAATCAGCTAATAATTTATTAAATTATTATATTGTACAAGCTCCTAATAACATAGAAATAGAATTATTACTGAAAAAATTTGAAACATCTCCTCTCGTAGAGGAGGCTTATATACAAGAAAAACAAATTTTGACACCCCCTGAAATACAGTTACCAAATTTATCTGTTAATCCGTACGATGATCCTAGATTTAAAAATCAAGGATATCTTGAAGCGGCACCAAAGGGAATTAATGCCTCGCATGCTTGGAGCATTAAAGGTGGTGATGGGAAGAATACAACTTTTGTGGATATGGAATACGGATGGTTATTGAACCATGAGGATTTAGTCAATAAAAATATTAAGCTTATGTCGGGACAAAATATAAGCCAGCATAGAGCTCATGGTACTTCTGTATTAGGAATTGTTTCATCTGAAGATAATCAAATTGGAAATATTGGAATTGCACCAAAAGCAAATGTAAAAGTAATATCCCAGATTAGGGATAATGGAATTTATAATACAGCGGATGCTATTTTAAGTGCTGTACATAATTTACAAGCGGGAGATATTCTTTTATTAGAGGCACAAGCTTCGTATGATGGGTATGGGGATAAATATTTACCTGTAGAAGTACATCCAGATATTTTTGATGCAATTCGTGTTGGTGCAGATAAAGGGATTATTATTATAGAAGCTGGCGCAAATGGTTCAAACGACTTAGATAATTTTAAAGATCGTAATGGAAAAAAGATCTTAAATCGAAATAGTCCAGACTTCAAGGATTCAGGTGCTATTATGGTTGGGGCGGGAACATCAACTGTTCCACATAAACGTTTATGGTTTTCAAATTATGGAAGCCGATTAGATGTATATGGATGGGGAGAAAATGTTGATACAACATCAGCAAATCCAAGTCAAAATACTACAAATTTATATACATCAACATTTGGTGGAACATCAAGTGCTTCACCAATTATTGCTGGAGCAGCAACTTCGATTCAAGGTATTGCTAAAGAACATCGAGGTTCTCCGTATACACCAGCCGAATTAAGAAATATCTTAAGTAATCCAAATACAGGAACAAAATCTCAAGATCCGTGGAATGATAGAATAGGTGTTTTACCTGATCTAAAATTTATATTAGATAACTTAGGTTTTAATCCAGATATACCGAACTCTTCTAATATTTTAGAAGGAAAGCAGTTTGCATGGTCGCTGAAAGGGATTGGAGATTTTGAATTCGCAAAAGTAAATTTAAATAAATCAACAGAAGAAATGCAAATTGATTTAAAAGCAGGTGTACCACATAACTACTTTGATAGTACATATGCAAGTATTAAAGTGCAAAACACATCAGGTAAAGTGGTCTATAACAAAGAGATTTATGGAAACAAACAACAAAATGCTGAATCGCAAAAAGTTTCGGTTAAGGTAGGAGACTATATAGAGTTAACACATCTAGAAGGTGTTCATAGAGCCACTCTCACAAATGTAGATAATAGTAAACAAGAGAGCTTTGGAAAAAAAGCCATATACGAAGTTACAAAAGAAGGCCTGAAGAAAGTAGAAAAGATGCCAGAAGCAACAATTCTAGATGGAAATCAATTTGCTTGGTCGCTAAAAGGAATCAGTGATTTTGAGTTTGCAAAAATCAATTTCAATAAGTCGACAGAAGAAATGCAAGTTGATTTAAAATCAGGCATACCACATCATTATTTTAATGAAACATATGCGAGTATTAAAGTACAAAATGCATCAGGGAAAGTAGTATACAATAAGGATATTTACGGAAACAAACAACAAAATGCTGAATCGCAAAAAGTTTCAGTCAAAGTAGGAGATTATATAGAGTTAACACATCTAGAAGGTGTGCATAGAGCTACTCTCACAAATGTAGATAATAGTAAACAAGAGAGTTTTGGAAAAAAAGCCATGTACGAAGTTACAAAAGAAGGCCTGAAGAAAGTAGAGAAAATGCCAGAAACAACAGTTTTAGATGGAAATCAATTTGCGTGGTCTTTAAAGGGATATAATGATCGAGAAATCGCAAAAGTAGAGTATAACAAAGCAACAGAAAAAATGCAGATTAAATTAGAAGCGGGTATACCCCATTCCTATTTTACTAGTACGTATGCAAGCATTAAAGTTCAAAATTCATCGGGCAATATTTTGTATAATAAAGAAATTGTAGGAAATAGACAACAAGCTGCTGAAAACCAAACCGTTCCCGTCAAAGTAGGAGATTATATTGAGTTTACTCATATAGAGGGAGAAGCACAAAAGGAAAAGACACGTGCCACACTTACAAATCTTGAGAATAGTAAACAGGAATTTGTGGGTAAGAAAAAAACATATCAAGTTACTCCTACGGGATTATTAATAAAATAGATTAAAAGGATGTCTAAAAAAATAGAATTTTTTTGGACATCTTTTTTATTATTAAAAAAGCATTAATTATTGATAGTGATGTATGATGAATTCTATAGGCCCATTAAATATTATATATATCTATACATAATCAAAAAATTAAGTTATAACTAATGTTCCAAGGATCGACACATCTATTTTTGTTTAATCATGTTATACTTTTCACAAGTGAAACGCTACAATATCAAATCCTAGTTTTATGACATCCTTCTGTTGCCACAGTCTATAAAAGGTCAATTCCATTGGGGTTGACTTTTTATAGTTGTAGCAGAAAGCTATAAACGTCCATATTTTTTTATAGGATAAATGTTGTAATTTCACGTACCGTACTTATGAATATATAAATAAGTACAACAAACATTAGTCTATATGTAGCTTTTATGGTATATAACTTTTAAATAGATAATATTTGATATTCTCGTGATATTTTAAATTATGATTAAAAGAAAAGACAGTAAAAGTAGTTTGTTAATACATAAAGTTATTGGTAATATTTAGTGGTTAATCGAAGTGTTGTTAAAAGCATGAATAGAATTAATACACCAAAATTGAAGAACTAAGGCATATCATTGTGAAGATGTTCACAATGATATGCCTTAGTTCTCCAAAATTATTTCAAAAGGAGGTTATAGGTAATGAAAAGAATTATAACACTGAGCACTTGTAAACTGCAAGATACTATAAAACATGGTGGATGTGGTGCATGTCAGACATCTTGTCAGTCCGCTTGTAAAACCTCATGTGGAGTTGCAAATCAAAAGTGTGAAAATACAATAAATAGATAGGGAACAATTAGTATTGTACGCTGTTATATTTTATCATTTTAGCCAAGAAGACTCCTTCCTCAAGGAGCGTGAAGAGCCCTAGCCCAGTGAGTAGGTGGGAGATGAATTGGCTTCGAACAAGGGATGACAGGAAGCCATCTTAATTGTTCGACATATAGAAAGTATTACTCCACTACCTATCGAATGTACGTTTGGTTTATAATAGTCATATACCGAAATGGAGGTGAATCAAATAATGATGAATAAAGCCTATAAGTTTCGTATCTATCCAAATCAAGCACAAGCAATTCTAATCAACAAAACGATTGGGTGTTCTCGCTTTGTATTCAATCATTTCCTATTCTTATGGGATCACGCATACAAAGAGACAGGAAAAGGCTTGACCTATGGTATATGCTCTGCAAAACTACCTGCCATGAAGAAAGAGTTTGTTTGGCTAAAGGAAGTGGATAGTATTGCGATTCAGTCGTCTGTTCGCAATCTTGCGGATGCTTATACGCGCTTTTTCAGAAAACAAAACAGCGCACCGCGCTTTAAATCTAAGAAGAACAACGTACAATCTTACACCACAAAACAAACAAATGAAAACATTGCCGTTGTAGGGAACAAAATAAAGTTGCCGAAACTAGGCCTTGTTCGATTTGCCAAAAGTCGCGAAGTAGAGGGACGTATTGTAAATGCGACTGTTAGACGCAACCCTTCTGGAAGATATTTTGTGTCACTATTAGTTGAAACAGAGGTACAAGAACTTCCTAAAGCACAGTCTTACATTGGAATAGATGTTGGACTAAAAGATTTCGCTATTTTGTCAGATGGAACACCCTATAAAAATCCAAAGTTTTTCCGATCATTAGAAGATAAGCTGGCGAAAGCACAGCGTGTTCTTTCTAGAAGAATGAAAGGATCTTCTCGCTGGAATAAACAACGAGTAAAAGTAGCTAGAATGCATGAATACATGGTAAACGCTAGAAAAGATTACTTAGACAAAATCTCAACTGAAATCATCAAAAACCACGATGTTATCGGTATAGAGGATTTGCAAGTATCCAATATGTTAAAAAATCGTAAGTTAGCAAAAGCAATTAGTGAGGTGTCTTGGTCACAGTTTCGAACTATGTTGGAATATAAAGCAAAATGGTATGGCAAACAAGTTATTGTCGTATCGAAAACATTTGCTTCCAGCCAATTATGTTCTTGTTGTGGATATCAAAATAAAGACGTTAAAAATCTAAACCTACGTGAATGGGACTGTCCTTCTTGTCGTACACACCATGATAGGGATATTAACGCAAGCATCAATCTAAAGAATGAAGCGATAAGGCTTCTAACCGCAAGGACTGCGGGGCTAGCCTAATCAATTAGAGTTCGATAGAACTCTTTACTTAGGAATCCCTAACTTTTAAACGAAGTGAAAGTGGGGGTAGTTCAAGAAAAAGGAGTTTGATTATCCAGTATGATTCATCAATATAAATTAAATGGATACAATATCGTATTAGATACTTATAGCGGGTCGGTACATGTTGTTGACGATCTTGCTTATGAAATAATTATGCTATATGAGAATACTCCTATGGAAGAAATCCTGTCAATGATGCAGGAAAAGTATAAATATGATTTCCACGTTTCCGAGGAGGAAATTCGAGAAACAATTGCGGATATTGAAGAACTAAAAAGAGATGGGAAGCTTTTTACCGATGATGATTATAAGGACCTTTCAATTGATTTGATAAATCGTCCCACTTATGTGAAGGCTCTTTGCCTTAATGTCGCACATACATGTAATCTGTCGTGTGAATACTGTTTTGCTAGCCAAGGGAAATACAATGGAAATAGGGCCATCATGATTTATGAAGTTGGAAAAAGAGCCATCGATTTTCTATTAGAAAACTCAGGTAATCATCGAAATCTCGATGTTGATTTTTTTGGTGGGGAGCCACTCATGGCGTGGAAGACTGTCAAACAGATTGTCGCCTATGCAAGAAATAAAGAAAAAGAGTACAAAAAAACTTTTCGTTTTACCTTTACTACAAATGGTATGCTGCTTAATGATGAAATTACTGACTTCTTGAATCAGGAAATGCACAATGTTGTATTAAGCCTTGATGGAAGAAAAAAAGTTCATGATTATCTACGTAAAACTGTCAATGGGAAGGGTAGCTACAATTATATCGTTCCAAAGTTTCAGGAATTTGTTGAAAAGCGTGGAGATAAAGAATACTATGTACGTGGAACCTATACTCATAATAATGTCGATTTTACCAATGATATTTATCATATCGCTGATCTAGGTTTTAATAAGATCTCAATGGAACCAGTTATCTGTAATCCACGAGAACCATATGCGCTCGGTGAAGAAGATCTTTTGGAAATTTACAATCAATATGAAATTCTCTCGAAGGAAATGCTAAACAGTGAGGAAAAAGGCAACGGTTTTACTTTCTATCATTACATGCTTGACCTTTCAGAAGGCCCATGTGTTCAAAAGAGAATTTCTGGTTGCGGTTCTGGAACTGAATACCTTGCTATTACCCCATGGGGGGAGATATTTCCTTGTCATCAGTTTGTTGGGGAAGAAGAATATAGTATGGGTAATATCTGGGATGGCATTACAAAAACAGAGATACAGTCTCAATTTAAGGAGAGTAATTGCTATTCAAAACCGGAATGTCAGGAATGTTGGGCACAGCTTTACTGTAGCGGCGGTTGCCCAGCTAATACCATACATGCAACGGGTTCCCTTAAGGGAACACATGAGTTTAGCTGTAAAATCTTCCGCAAGAGGATAGAATGTTCTATGATGGTTAAAGTAGCTCAATCCATTAGAGCTATGAAGAAGGAAGAACAAGCCATAGTTCAGTAAATACAAAAGTGCACAAGCGTTGTTATAGCATAAATTTATAAAGATAGTTACAAACAAAAATTCTTTAGTCCAGTTTAGAATAAATGAGTTTAAAAGAAGATAGCCATTTGTAATGGCTATCTTCTTTTGTAAAAAATATATAATTTATTCAATTATTTTTTCGATAACAGGCATAACAGCGATTGGTGGAATAGAGTGGGTCCATCCTACGGAAAATATATTTAGTTTTTCACCTACGCTATAGTTATCTTTGCTAGTAATAGGAACACGTAAAATTTTATTCTGAGAAGCTAATTCCCACCAATTATTTTGATAAGAAAGTGCCTCCTCTTTTGTATTAGTGTCAGCTACAACCAAATAATTATCATCTGCTGAAATAACATATCCAGTGAAAGGTATCTGTATTCTTACTTGTTCTTCCTTAATAGGAGTAGGATTACTTATAGAATCTGCCGAAGTAGGAGTTAATCCGAAAGCTAATCCACATCCTAGCGTCAGAGTGGTAACCACTGTTACTAATTTTTGTTTTTTTGAAAACATAATATAAATCCCCCTTATATTTTATCCGTACACCATCACCTTTCTATTTTTTATATAGAAAGCCTTTTTATATCCCTAAATTTAACAATTATGTCACGGATAATCCATTGTTTTTTTAAATGGGTATTATTTAAAGATAACATATGTTATAATTCACCAAATTAAATATTAATTGTACCTGTATCTTCTAGTGAACATATATTTTTGAAAAAAATAATAGCGTTATCTTTTGTAAATGTTCTTATTTGCATGATTACCTAATTTTTATGTACAATAAAGAAAAGAGAGTTTCTTAGACAGGAAGAGGAAAGTCATGACCAAGTCATTAGTAAATTTACGAATTGATTTTGCTTTTAAGCAATTATTTGGGACAAGTGGTAGTGAGGATATTCTTATCACATTTTTAAATGTCATGCTAAAGAATTCATTAGAATCACCTATTATGTCACTACAATTAGAGGATCCACATTTACATCGAGAACACGAGGATGATAAATTATCAATTTTAGATGTCTCAGCCACGTTAGACACAGGTACTAAAGTAAACGTAGAAATTCAGCTGAATAATAATCACGACATGATTAAACGAAGTTTGTATTACTGGGGTAAATTATATACTTCACAGTTACAAAAAGGGATGCCTTACAGCTCTCTTAGTAAAACAATTACTATTAATTTGTTAAACTTCGTACTTTTTCCCGAATATGAGGAATTTCATACTACGGGAAAGCTATGGAATGTACAACAGCAAAAGCAGTTTAGTGATGATATAGAGATTCATGTTATAGAGCTTCCTAAGCTAATGGAACAATGGCGGGAAGAGAAAGTTAATCCGTGGGAAGATTCATTTGTTCGTTGGCTGTTATTACTTCCGGCAAATGAAGATGAACACCTAACTCAAACATTGGAGGACATTGCGATGAATCAAGATCCGATTTTACAAAAAGCAATGAATAAGTGGGAGCGAATGAGTCAAGATTCGACATTCCGACAAGCCTATGAAGCGAGGGAAAAAACCCTAATGGATGAAGCTGCAAAGTTTGCTCATGCAGAGGAGCAAGGAATCAAAAAAGGTATTGAAAAGGGTATTGAAGAAGGTAAAAAAGCCGAACGTATACAATTGGTATGTGGTATGTATAAAAACGGAATGTCTGTAGAGGATATTGCGAAATTTACGAAGTTACCTATAGAAGAAATAAGAGAAATTATCCAATTATAAATAAAAAAAGAACACCTACAGCATTTGTAGGTGTTCTTTTTATGACCAATAATGCCCAAAATTATTAGTTGATGTATCGTCAGGAAAATAAGAATTTACAAGATTAAATATTTTTTAAAGAACTATATATGGCTGCTACCTTAAATACATGATCTGTATTCCATCATAATATTGTTAATAATTGTTTGGACGGGCAAAATCTCTTTGACTTCATTTACTCGTGCACCTGCGAAAACAAGACCATTTTCACAATCACCATCCATAGAGGTTATCAAAGAATCTAGCGTGCAGAAACGATAAGAACAGTTTTTTAAGCAATTTATACACTTTTTTATTTTTATCTTTTTATTATTATCAGCTATTAATTTAGTAAAGTTATTTTTAACCGCACGACCCTGGAGACCGACAGTTGTTTTAACTAATGTAGTATCTTCTAATCGAGCATTTATATATTTTTCCTTAAAGGATAGTGGAGCGTCACACTCATTACTTGCAACGAACCTTGTACCCATTTGCACACCAGATGCACCCATTTTTAAGGCATGCGCAATATCTTTCCCAGTCATAATTCCTCCAGCAGCAATTACGGGAATTTTGACTGCCGCAACTACTTCCGGTAATATATCGAATAAAGGTCGATCGGTACCCAAATGTCCTCCTGCTTCATGCCCCTCTACTACAACAGCGGCCGCACCCAAGCGTTCAGATAATCTAGCGAGTTTGGCTGAGGATACTATTGAAATAACTGGTATGTCGGCATTTTTCCCCCAAGTATACATATCTCGTGAAATGCCAGCACCAGATATGATGAAATCAACTTTTTCTTCAATGGCTGCTTTCATTTTTTCAGCAAAATCATTCATTGCAAAAAGAACATTTACTCCAATATAACCAGTATTCCGGATCTTTTCTTTCGCCTTCCTAATATGCATTCTCATTTCATCTATGGAAATACCAGTTCCTGATATAATCCCAATTCCTCCAGCATTTGCAACTGCAGATGCAAGTTTACTTAATGAAATGCCTACGCCCATTCCTCCCTGCATAATTGGGACCTTTGGCATCATATGACCGATTTTTAATTGTGGAAAGTTCAAGTAAATACCCCATTTCATTAATGTTATTAGAGTAGATCTGTTAAACCCTCTCAGTTTAACACAGTGCTTGGAACAAACACTAGGAAATTAATACCTACTACTAGTAGTTTGTAATGTTTTTTGCTGATTTTCACAAAATGTTCGAATAGTGCGCTATAAACTTTAGAATAATATCAAATGTATATTTAGGCTTCTGGATAAAAAAACAATGAAATTTAGATTTTCTAATAAAAAATGTCTTTAAAGAATTGATTTGTCAAAAATGAAGTGGGATGTAATCATTAATTATTTTGAGTGGGGATATGAACAGAGCTAAATAGAAATTTATATCCTTTTTAATAAAAGGAATTTTTGTATTATAAGTGTTAAATAATCATTAGTTATAAAGGGAAAAATCTATGTTTTTAGTAATCTACATAATTGGATTAGAGACAATTAGATGTGCAGTACATTTTAGAGGTATTAAATATCAATATTCCAAAAATCTTGATAATCAATATGCTTATCAAATTTTTTTAGTATTCTAATGATTTTAGTTGCAGATGTTAAAGTGGGAATACGATCCTTTTTATTTGCTAAATCACTTATCAGAGATTTACTTAATCCAGTTCTTTGTACAAGCCATTGTTGTTTGATTCCTCTGTGATCTAAATACTCTCCAAATGGAGTTCTTTTTTTTCCTAGACCAAACATAAAGAATCCCTCCTAATTAAAAATAGCGTATAAATAGCTTGTACAAAATTCCATAAATTTAAACTTTTGTCCATAAATATGGAATTATAATTTAGAACAAAGCATAGAATAATATAAATAAAATGAAAAAATATGGAATAATTTTGAGGAATCTAGCATTCATAGTAATAGCTACAAGTTGCTGATACACTATCCTAATGGCAACTTGTTGCAAAGGGTATTACTAAAATAAAAAAATCTGAAATTCCTTACGTCAGAAGGATCTTCAGATTTTTTCTTTTTTAGATCTTTAATCTATAGATACGTATTTTATAGATTATTATGCATAATATGGCGAATGAATAGAATGAATCATCTGTTTATATAGTTTAATCGACCTTGTCACTAAGCATATAAATCTGTTTTAGATATGGTGAAAGGAAATATTAACAAAAAATGTGAAATTAGCGGATCAAACAAAGGACGCTTAAAAATTTCGCCACCTTTCGGTGGCTTTTTATTTGTGCTTATAGTGTGGGGACTGGATGTATCGGAGGTGATAAATGTAAAGAAGCAGAAAAATGCCCACATTGTTATTCCATGCAAGATGCTTATTTTTCAGCTATAGTTTCTTATCGTGTACTGTATAATGGCAAAGATATTAGAAAAATTGGCTTGGGTTGATACCGTAATCAACATGTATCTGTAATTTCCAATCTTATAATTTGATTACCTATATGACGGCTCTTCAAAATGTATTAACGGTAATGGAAATTACAGGTGTGAAGGTACAAAATAAAAAAGTAAGAGCATTAGAAGTATTAGAGAAGGTAGGGCTCACAGAAGTAGAAGCGAAACGAAATGTCTTACAATTAAGTGGCGGGCAACAACAACGTGTAGCAATTGCTCGAGCGCTATCTTGTAATATCGATTTACTAATTACGGATGAGCCAACAGGAAACCTCGACGAAGAAACCGTGAAAATGATAAAAAACTAGTTAATTATGTTCCAAAAAATATATGATTAATCTAAAAAGGAATGGAGATAAAAATCTCCATTCCTTTTTAGATAGGTAATTTAAGCCTTATTTAACAGCCTCTTTTAAAGCTTTTCCAGCTTTAAATGCAGGTACTTTTCCTCCTGGGATATGCATTTCTTCGCCCGTTTGAGGATTGCGTCCAGTACGTGCAGAACGCTCACGTACTTCAAATGTACCAAATCCAATTAACTGTACGGATTCCTCTTTTTGAAGAGATTGTGTGATTTGATCTAGGACAGCTTGTACAGATGCGGTAGCATCTTTTTTAGTAAGTAATGTTTTCTCGTATACTTGGTTAATTAGTTCTGCTTTATTCATTATGAACCTCCATTAAATGATATTTATTAATTTAATTTTATAGTATTTTTTTCAAGAAAGGGGCAAAGTCTATAAAAATATAACATTAAAAGGTGGAAGATAATCTTCCAGTTTTGTAAATGAGGATATTAAATGAGATTGACAAATCGAGACTACAAATGTAATCTAAACATAAGATTACATTTGTAGTCTTATGTTTAGATTACATTTGTAGTCTTATGTTTATTTAATGATATCCCTATTTTAAGTAATTCATTCCAATATTAGAAAAGAGGTTGCGAATTTAAGATTACAAATGTAGTATTGACTTTAGGATTACATTTGTAATCAAAGGAAGGAGGAAATTGGAAACGTGAAAAAAATACCTAAGATATCTGAAGCTGAGTTAGAAGTAATGAAAGTCCTTTGGTCAAAATCTCCGCAAACGGCAAATGAAGTAATTCAAGCTCTTGAAGGACAAATGGATTGGAATCCAAAAACAGTTAGAACATTAATCAATAGGTTAGTTCAAAAACAGGTTGTTTTTTCTCAGCAGAAAATAGGAAGAACGTACATGTATGGTCCTTTAATCTCACAAGATGAATATTTACAAGTAGAAACTAAATCTTTTATTAAGCGTTTTTACGGTGCTGCTTTGAAACCTTTGCTTGTTAATTTTTTACAAGATGAAAAGCTAACTTCAAAAGAGATTGATGAGCTCAAGCGTATTCTAGATGATAAAAGTAATCAAAAAGAGGGAGAATAATTATGATAAATATGTTAATACAGACGTATCTCTCTACTTTTTTTGATTGGCTATTAGAAACTACTGTTATGGCTAGTATATTGGTAGGTTTTATCTTATGTATCAAAGTTTTACTAAGGAATCAATTAACAGCAAGATGGCATTACGCATTGTGGTTAATTCTGATTGTAAGATTACTTTTACCTTGGTCACCGGATAGTTCTTATAGCCTATACTCCATACTTTCACATGGATATGTAACTTCTACTTCTCTAATTCAGAAGGAAGCGAATGTTTCTGGTTTAAAAGTGATGAATGAACCTGCGAAGTATACTGTTAATTCAAGTGATTACAATAAATCACTAGTTGAATCGGGTTCCAAAGAAAAAGAACAGAGTGCCAAACATATATCAATGTATGAAATCTGTTTATATGTATGGATGCTAGGTGTTTTTTGTTTAGGGACTTTAACACTAATTGCAAATAGACGTTTATATTTATACATACAAAAGCAACCAATTATAACAGATGAAAGAATTTTAAATATTTTCGAAGGTTGTAAAGAAACGATGTCTATAAAAGAGGATATTCCTTTGCAATTAGCCGGCAAGATTGCTAGTCCGACACTCCTTGGATTTAGAAAACCTAGAATATTATTATGTGAACAGCATATACAACGATTAAATGATAATCAGCTACAGTTTATTTTCTATCATGAATTAGCTCATTTTAAACGTAAAGATGTTGGGGTTAATTGGGTTATGCATCATTTGCTTATACTAAATTGGTTTAATCCAATCCTTTGGTATGCCTATTATTCAATGCGCGAAGATCAAGAAATTGCATGTGATGCATTGGCCCTTACTTTTATTGATTCGGAAGAAAAAATTGAATATGGGCATACAATTATTACATTATTAGAACACTATTCAGATTATTATCAAATGCCTAGTTTAGCAAATCTGAGTAAAAATAAAAAAGCATTGAAAAGGAGAATTGTTATGATTAAAAAATTCAATAAAAAATCGTATCGTTGGTCAGCTTTAGGATTGACAGCTGTATTAGGTATATCTACTTTTTCTTTAATGAATGCAAGTGCTGAGGAGCTTAAGAGTGAGTCAAAGGCTACAAAAAATAAAATTGAACAAGCCGCTAAATCAGAAGAAATGAATAAGCTTGAAAAAAGTAAGGTAGAAGAAGTCGCAAAACAATTAGAAATGGACAAGCTTGAAAAGAGTAAGGCAGAAGAAGCCGCAAAACAATCAGAAATGGACAAGCTTGAGCAAAGTAAAAAGAACACAGATATTTCAGAAGCAGCAGTACTTAAACTTACCGAGAAACAAAAGCAATATCTTAAATCTAAAGGTCTTCCATCGAAGCAAACTTCTAAAGAATCTGAAGTTACGGGGCTTATGTTAGTTTCTCTAGTGAAACCTATTGATAATGGAGATGGAACAGGATTTCAGCCAGACCATGTTGGAGAAGTTGATATAATTCACGCAGATGAATATCAAAACAAATATGGTAAAGAAGATTTTGTAGCATTTGCTGCATGGGAATAAGTCTAGTTTTATTACCAACAATCTAAGATGAATTTATGCTTATAATTAATAGAAAGCGTCATTCTTTTTATAGAAATCTATAGAAAGGATGGCGTTTTTATTTAAAAATGAGTTTCATTTGTTAGATACCTCATAGAATTTTATCCTAAAAGGATGCTTTTCTATACCCTATTATGTTTGTTGATAATTGGAAGTGAAATGTTGTCATACATGCTTTTACAGTTGTAATCCGTGTTGATGAGCTTAGTTTTTAATCGTGTTGTTAGCAGTTATTAAACCTTATTTATCTATTATTTTCAATTCAATACTAAATAATAAAATATTATGGAAATTGGTTAAAGAGTGAATTTCAAATGCCTTTTCTATTGTACCTTTTTGTTTTTTTTGATGAAAAGAAGCGAGCTTGATATAATCAATAAAATTAACCGGTTGTGCTTGTAAATAAGAATAGCAGGATAGCAATTGATAAAAACAGGTATATTATATAAATTGTCAGCAACATATATCATCCCTTTCTATTGATATATGTATCATACAAACATAATCTGTAGTATATATGGAGTTCATGGGTAGTTATTGTAATGATTTTTATAACAACCTTTTACTTGTGAGAAAGAATAGGAGAATCAACCATTACTTATTGATTTTACATCGTTATTTCTGGAAAATAGAATGTGTCTCACTTTCAGTTTTTCTATGTTATAAGTGAATTATATATACAGAAAGGTGATATGAATTAATTACCAAAATGGAATGAAATTTTAGCTATAGTACTTTTACTTTTAGGGCCGTCAGTGGTTTACTAATTTTTATTTCGACTATTTTTATCTTAATATGAATTGTTTCCAAAATAAAAAAGAATCTAGTGGCATTTCTAGATTCTTTTTCATTTTATTATTATATAATCCTAAAGATATGTAACATAAAATTTTTTCAAGCTCGCTGGATTCTTTGTTGCTTTTAATAGAGCATACTTGGAGAGAATACTCTTTTGATACATAAATAAGGTAATTGAACTTCTTAAGTCAACAGAGACATAAAGTAACCCTTCAAAGAATTAATTGGTGATAGCATATATTTTTACTGTAAATTGCTGATTTGCACTATTTGGATTTGCTATATAGTATTTAGAATTCGTATCTGCTGCAGTCCTAGATTCATTCGAAATATTGCTCCAACTAACACGATCTAGACCTAGAAAAACATCGACCATAATGTTGAAAGAGATAATGGCAGAAGTATCTTCCTCGGTAGGTTCAATAATCCATTTTAAACCCATCGTTCCTGTAGGTAAATTATTTATACTAAAGTTTTGGCTAGATCGATTTTTTTCGCCCGGTAACGGCTTAGAGTCAGAAGAAATTTGTGAAATTAATATTTCCTTTTCATTAACAGTTACTCCGTTTAATTTAATAATACTATCTATTAAACCTGGTCCTGGAAAATCAGCTGCAATGATACCAGAATGTTTTATTCCACCTTGTTGTATGAAATCTGTCCCCATTGTATTCATTCCACCATAAAATACTTGACCATTTGTATCACGAGGGAAGTCTTTCCATTCATTTGTTGTGTTTTTTTGAATTAACTGTGGGTTACTACCGGTATCTCGATCTTCCTTTCCACTTGCAACAAACCAAGGATAATAATTATTCCATAATGCAGCAGCACCTCCCGTTCCACTAAAATGGTTGAGATAGATATTACTATTGTTTGAGTATTTATTTGCATTTAGAAGGTGGTTTTTTACCGCGTTCCATTTTTCATACATTCCATTCGGTCCAGCGCTAACTTCAAAATTATCTTGGATATTCAATGATTCATAATCAATACCGTATTCTAGAGATGCCACGAAGTTTTGTAGTATTACAATTTTCCCGCGGATATCTCCTAACTTAGGGTTATTTCTTTCTGAAAATGGTACAGAATTAGGATCCCAAAAATAGGACACATTACGGTCTTTATAACTTTTAAATATCTCTTCGAATGATTGTGAACCACTTTCTGGATCAGTTTCCTCTTTTAAGCGCATTAAAATTGTTTCTTGAGGGTTGTCTCTTAAAAATTGGATTGTTTCTTTTAATACATCTTCAAACATTGCTTTTTGATTTACAATACCATGCTGCATAGCAAAAGAATCTTTTACACGTTTAACACGCATATCTACATAACGTATTCCTGCATTAAATTGCTGAGAGAGGGGCATTGTTTGATTCCTTGTCAAATCCTCATCAATAAAACTTGCTCCATGTAAAGCCATTGTGCCATGAGTACCTGGAATAGAAATTTCGCTTATTTTTTGAGTATCTTCTAATTTTGACATCCATGTCGGATTTCGATAACCTATATCGGATTCATAAGAATATCCTGTATGTCTTTCAGCAAATGCAGTTGAAGTCGTACATAAACACGCTAGTGTAAAACAAGTAAGAATTCCAGATTTTAAGAATTTTTTCATCTCTATTTTCTTCATTATATCCCTCCAGCTCTTAAACAGATTAGTCTTATACAATAATTTGTGGGCTTGTATCATAAACATAAATTCTAGTATGGAAATGTAAGTCAAATAAGATAATATGCTAGCTTTAAAATTTCGATAGTGATATTCTCATTTAGATTTACTAGATAGCCATTGTGTGCTGGTAGCATAAAGTTAGAAATGTAATCATGTAGGGGCGGGAAGGTCAAAATAATCATATGCAAGTTTAATAAAATGAAATGATTTACATGTAAAATGATGACAAAGTATATTATCATACTTCATGTACTTTATAGGACATACAATTTAAATCCTCTATATGCAAAGAAAACAGAAGTCTTAATCTAGACTTCTGTTTTGCGAAGTACAATGAATTATTGCAATTAGTAAGAATACATAATTCTTAATCTTAATTAACGTAGACCTTTATTTGTTAAGCGATTATGTGGCAAATGAATCCCATATCTGAGATTGAAAAAATTATTGGGGGATTCTCACTCGTATTAATGCATTAAAGTTAGAGAGACATTTGTCACACGTTATATCATTTTAGTTAAATGTATAAATGACACAGCCCTGTATGGTTAAATAAATCCTATAAGCTTATTTCTCATTAAAGCTTAAACTAACTGCAGTGGCAATAGATTGTCCTGCATGTTCCCAACTTCCATCGATAACTTTTCCAAGCTGTTGACCGAGTGAATTTAAATCATTTGGATTAACAGGAATTCCGTTATATGCAGCAAGAAGTGACAAAAGTGGAGCTACAATTGGTGTCCAGCCGCCTCTATCAATATGGAATTCGAACCCTGTTACCTCACCATCTTTTTTTGTGAATTTATAGTAAAGTTGATCATCTGGACGGAAGCTTAAATGATGAGAGATTTGTCCGTATACATCCTTACCAGCTGCACCTCTATCCACAACTTCAATTTCTTTTACATTAAATTCATGCTCAAATACTTTTATTTTTTTTACTTCGGGACCATTTAATGCAGCTTGAACAGCCGTTTCTAGATTACTTTGTGCAAACGGTTGAATACTAACTTGTGATTCCTGTTGTTGGATAGGAGCAACTGTCTCAGCAGCAAATACTGATGTTGTAGGTAATGCACCTGTAGCTAATGTTGCTGCCAGAGCAGTTGCTGTAATGATTTTCTTCTTCATAATTTTACTTCCTCCTTTTTAATGTATGATGATAAACTATAAATTACTGACAGATAAATTATTTCTATACATATATAGAAAAACATTATTGTGGGTAATGGAAGTTAGACTGACAGATAATTTATATCATAATAGTATCAATATGTATTTGATTTCTCAATTTTCAGTTAATGTATTCAATACTAACCAATTTTAAGTAAGTTTTAGAAGGTAAATCTCTAATAGCAATCTACAAACATGGCAATATTAGAGTCAAAATGAAATGATAATCATAAAATATTCTATTAACATTAAAAAAATATAAAAAATTTCACATATAATTTTTATTTTTAGGTTATTTGATTTTATTGTCATGTATAGAAATATAAATGTTTCTGTAAATTAAAAATTAAAAATGAAGAATATTAAAGTAATCGTTAAAATTAACGAAATGTTCAAGGTTTCAATCTCAAAATATGAATATTAGTTATATAATCATTTTAAAGGGATAATTCACCCTTCCTCTAATGTTGTTGTTTACAAGTTTATAGTTCCAATGTGTTGAAGTTACGATAAAAAGAACTTGTAATTATATATTACAAGTTCTTTTTGTTTCGATTTTTTTGTGAAAGATATCTTAACTAGTTATGTTTTTCATATTTTATCAAGGGGACGGTAGAAATCTATCGGAAGTATATGTACATTATCGTAAAATAAATAGTAATTTGTATATAAACTAAGTGATTCTTAATCTTATTCTGATAACAAAAGGAAAGACCAACTAAAAATATAGTTGGTCTTTCCTTTAAGTTGGTGTAAAAACAAATAAATAAAAGATAGGTGAGAATTAATGCTGCTATGCAGTATTGATTCTGAATTAACTATAACACACTCCCTAAAAAGTAGTTGTGTCAGTTGATTGAACATTCATCCTTCTTTTTTTATCAAATAAATACCTAAGATACATCACTTAATTTACAAAGGATGTATTTAAATTGAGGAATAGATTAATACTCTAGATTTAGAGGGTATATATTTTTTATTTTTGTACAATGTGTTTGCATTTAGAAATTAGTTATACTACCATCTTTTAATAGCTAATCTATTTATTAATAAGAAAGTATTAGTGTACATGGACACTAATTAATAATATAAAAATTTTAAGTTTCAAAATTTAATGAATTCACTTCCCTTAGATTGATTTTACGTAAAATAAACTACTTTAAAATTAAACGTATAAAAATGAAATATGAGGAGTAATCAAATGAAATTTATTTAAATTATAATATGTAGATATCATTAGAATGATTAGGTTGCATTTAGTAAAAAGAAGGCTAACATGTTGTGAAAGCAATTAATGGAGAAGAAACAATTTGTAACATCCATTCACATACAATCACTCTAATTTTTTTAGATATTATAATGTCAATAATGGATAGATATGAAGTGATGGGACAATTTTGTTTGAAATATTATAGGCATATCATCTTTTTAAGTACGAAAATATCTGATTTTGATAAGGTGGCAGGTCTTGTACTAGGCTCGGATGATTATATAACAAAGCCATTCTAAGCGCTTGAGTTGGTTTCACGTGTAATTGCACAACTTCATCAATTTTTTAGGTTAAATCAATTTCAAGTAGAGAAGGGAAGATCCCTTTAGAAGTAGGGGGAGTTGTTATTGATTTTGAGCAAAAAGTGGAACAGATATATGGAGAACAATTTAAATTAGCCCTAAAGAGCTTGATGTTTTGTGTCGATTAGTGAGTCACCCGAAGAAATTAGATAGTGTTTAAAACATCTTTCAACAAGTATGGGGAGACAATTTTTATTATGAAAATGGAAATACAGTTAAGGTGTATATTCATAGTTTGCGAAAATAAACTTGGCTAGGATAATAAAAGAATAAGTTAGTAAAGACGATATGAGGGGAGGCTATGCTTTTAATGACTAAAATAATGAGAAGTTTTCGTTTTAAAATGCTTACATTTTTTGCGCTAAGTATGGCACTAGCAGCTGGTGGAACATATATGACTTATAAAGGAATGCTCTATTATAAAACAATGGTACTTCATATAGATCCCTTAGAACAATTTAGGGCAACAGGAAGAGCATTTGAAGATATTACTTTCTTTTTGATTGCATTTATCGTACTATCTATTTTATTTTTTTTCCTTTTAACAAAGCCATACTTAAAGTATTTGAATGAAATTTCTAAAGGCATTCAATATGTCGCTAACGGTGATTTTACAAATAAAGTTCAAATTCCATTAAAGGATGAAGTCGGAGATATTGGGCGTGAAATTAATATAGCGAGTGAACGATTAAAGGAGGCGATCGAGAGGGGAGACTTTGAAGAAAATAGTAAAAATCAGCTAATTGTTAATTTGGCTCATGATTTAAGAACGCCGTTAACATCTGTTTTAGGTTATCTAGATTTAACCCTTAAAGATGAAAAACTGACGAAGGAACAAATTAAACGTTGTTTTACGATTGCATTTACGAAATCGCTAAGACTTGAAAGATTAATTGATGAGTTACTTGAAACTACTCGAATGAATTCTGGCATGCTAGAGCTAGATAAAAAAATAGTTAATATAAATGAGTTGCTAATACGGTTACACGAAGAATTGTATCCGCTATTAAAGAAGCATCATTTAGACGTTAGATTGAACGTTGATCTTCATTTATATATTAACGGTGACAAGAATTTATTAAACCGAGTATTTGAAAATCTTTTAACAAATGCAATTCGATATGGAGATAGTGGATATTTTGTTGATATGAATGGATATATTGATAATGGAGAGGTTATCGTACAGATTATTAATTATGGAGAGATGATTCCGGAAGAAGATTTACCCTATCTTTTTGATAGACTTTATACAGGTGATAAAGCAAGAACAGAGCAGAGAGGCGGAACTGGTCTTGGGTTATTCATTGCAAAAAATATTGTCGAGCAACATAATGGGACAATCTCTGTTACAAGTAATACAGCAAGAACAATATTTGAAATGAGATTTTCAAAAGAAGAGAAATTAAAAATTTAATAAAAATTTTATATTTACCCCACTTTTTATTTAAATAGTTTTTTCTATCCTATAGATATATTAGGGAAAGAAGGAACTGGAAATAAAAAAGTGGGGGCTTTTTTATATTGTACACGGTATGTGGTGAAATCTATTTAGCACTGTTATGTTAAAACGGAGAAAATGTTGCTGTAGTACGTGCGATTGTAAATAACCCGAAAATCATTATAGCGGGGAAACCAATGGCAGCCACTTAATACGAAAACAAGTACTCAAATTATGGATCTCTTAAGGATCGAAAATCATTAGGATTAGCCATAAACATAACATTAGAGAAGCGGCAGAATGCCAAATTGTAACCCGTGATGGAAGTATGGTTCAAGAGTGGAGGGGTTGAATATAAATACAAAAGAAAATATAAGGATGGCCATATCGTCTATCTTTGCGCATAAGTTGAGATCCGTTTTAACAATGTTAGGAATTATTATTGGAATTAGTGCAATTATTACGATTATCGCAATGGGGGATGGAAATACTGCAAAGATGCAAAAAGATCTTACAGAGAGCAGCCATATGGATGAAATTAATATAAATTATTATAATCCTGATTCTCCAACAGAAAAAGCTAAAATTACACCGGATATGGTGAAGCAATTGCAAGTGATACAAGGTGTTACAGACGTGTATCCAAAGAAACAAATAGATGTAAAAACATATATCGGTCCAAAGGCTGTTTCGTTTAATTTAAACGTGGGAACAGGTAATTTTATGAAGGATTATAAATTAAAAATGGTATATGGGCGTGAATTAACGGGGGATGAACTGAAAAAACCAATTCCTGTTGTGGTTATCAGTGAAGCTTTATTTATAAAAATATTTGATACTTGGAAAGATGATTTGTATATAGATATAAAAGGAAAGCCATATAAAATTGTAGGGGTATATAAATATGCAGATAATTTTAAGCGGTCGTTTAAAATATACGATGGATATACGTCAATTGATAATACAGCATTGATTGCAGGTGTCGAGGAGTATGATGCAGTGAAAATGAAGCTATCTTCTCCCAACGAGCGAGAAATTGTAGAAAAACAAGCTTTATCAGTACTAAACAGTTTGAAATCACCGGAAGTGGAGTATTCGTTTACAGTATCAGATGATACAAAAGAGTATAGTCAAGGTATGGAAGATTCAATGAGAACGATGAAAATAGTATTTGCTAGTATTGCTGGAATTTCTTTAATTGTAGGCGGTATTGGTGTCATGAACATCATGCTTGTATCGGTTACAGAGCGTACACGTGAAATAGGTGTTCGAAAGGCACTAGGTGCAACAAGAGGAAAAATATTAATGCAATTTCTCATTGAATCCTGCTTCTTAACTGGATTGGGTGGAGGAATTGGTTTTGGTTTAGGCATTTTCTTTGCTTGGATAGCTGCTTCCATTGGTGGATGGCCGGTCATTATCTCCGTAGATCTTGGCTTACTATCTGTTGGAATATCTATGTTAATCGGTATTTTCTTTGGTATACTTCCTGCTAATAAAGCAGCTAAATTAGATCCAATTGAGTGTTTACGGTATGAATAAGAAGAATGGAAGATTTAATTTAATAGTAAAACCCTCTAACAGAAGAGTGGATACTCCCATGAGTATCCACTCTTTTATTAAATAAAGGATTTATTACGTGTACATTGAGTAAAGATTATTAATTCTGTATCAAATTAAATGGTTTACGAGGGAAATTCTATGAAAAAATGATGTGTTCACCTCATGTCTAAGACGGACTAAAGTGTGGTATGTGATTTCACGTATCGTGAAATCTGTAAAAAGAAAGTTGGTAAAATGTTGATATATAAATATTCGTGGAGGTTAAGATAAATGACTTTATTTGAAATAGCTAAACGTAATATATGGCGTAATTTAAAAGAGTATTTACTCTATTTTGTAGCCCTAACTTCGAGTATGGTTATTTATTTTATATTTGCATCACTCCGATATAATAATCAAATAAAAAAAGAAATGATTACTAATGTGACGATTAATAACGTTCTTCAATCGTCAAAAGTGATTCTTATTATTTTTATAGCCATATTTATTGTTTATTCTACTAATTTTTTTATAAGGAAACGTAAAAAAGAGCTAGGATTATATTCTTTACTAGGTATACCTAAAAAACAAATTGGTACGATGTTATTTTGTGAAACTATGATAATGGGAGGTGCAGCTCTTGTAATCGGAATACTGATTGGCAGCATGAGCTTTAAGTTATTCTTGGAACTGTTAATGAGTATGATGAAGTTAAACACACCAATTCGTTTTAAGATGTCTATAAAAGCAATAATAGACACTTTTACCGTCTTTTCAGTTATTTTATTATATACAGCATGGAACAACTCACGCTTAATTTATCAATTCCAATTAATTGAATTGTTTCAAGCAAATCATAAAGGAGAAAGTATGCCGAAGGAATCTAAAATTTTGGCGTATATAGCCCTTATGTTAATTGGATTAGGCTATTTTTTAGCAGCTTTTTTTCATGAGGTTATAAACTATGTGAAGGATGCTATGCCCCCTATTGTAATCCCGTTTTTCATTTTGTTTACAACAGTTATTGGGACATACCTTGTATATACATTTTATACAGTCATTTTAATAAAGAAAATTAAAAAGAAAATAAAAATACTCTATAATGGTATGAACATATTAAATATCTCACAACTATTATATCAAGTAAAAGGAAATGCTAAATTACTTGCAACAAATGCTATATTAAGCGCCACAGCTTTAACAGCGATTAGTACAGTTGTAACGGGTTATTATTATGGACAATCTGAAACCAAGAACAATGCACCGTACAGTTTTTCATATAAAAAACAAGATGATGAAATGGAAAAGCGTATACAGGCTGTTTTTGAGGATAATAAGAAAAAAAATGCTATTATTCGTGATTTTGATGTAGAAATGTTAACAATTAAGGGAGAGAGTCAGGCGAGAGAAGGAAATACAAGTGTACCAAATTCCCAATATAAATTAACAAATGAATTTCAGCTTATGTCACAATCAAATTTTAATTTGAATGCTCAAAATATGGGGGTGAAAAAAGTTGATTTAAATACAGGGGAAGTATTTATATATAGTCCAGAAAATGATAAGCATCTTAATAATGGTAATATAGTTCAATTACCTATTGAAACGGAACAAAGAACATCAGTAATTAAGGGAATCAGAAATTATAGACTTACTAATTTAGGAGAATTGGTTGTAATTGTACCTGATTATCTCTATAAAATTGTTATGCAAACACAACAGACATATATTGTAAAAAACGTTGATGTAACTCAGCAAGAGGATAGTAAAGAATTGACTGAGAGTTTAGTAAAGCTAATGCCCAACGGTGAAAATTCGACAATTAGTACTTTTTATAAAATCCATATAGATTTTATGAATATATATGGATTGATGTTGTTTATTGGTAGCTTTTTAGGGCTAATATTTGTACTGGCAACGGGTTCTATTATCTACTATAAACAATTATCTGAGGCATATGCTAATCAGGGATATTACGAGACTATTCGTAAGATAGGTGTTACAAAAAAAGAATTAAGAAGGTCCATTTCGAAAAAAGTTAGCTTTAGTTTTATTTCACCTGTGATAGTTGGACTTGTTCATAGCTTGTTTGCTATACCAGTAATAATCAATATGCCTATATATAATATTTTTACTCCTATTCTAATTAGTAGTGGTGCATATTGCATAATTTATTTGGGTTATTATGTACTAACTGTTTATTCGTATTTTAAAATTGTGTATAAATATTAACTTATAGATTTTTAATTATGTTAAATTATCAAACTAAATTTAAATATGTTGGAGATGAATGTATAAGAGGCTTTTAGGTGTTAAAAAATCCAGAATCGTATTTTAAATCATAGAAAGTTGGTAAGAAGTGAAGGGGGAAAGCCAGGAATTAATAGTGTAATCTAACTAATCGAGCGAGAATTTGGCCCACAGATTGCTCATTATATTGAAGGGATCTTTGAGTTTGAGCGTAGGGGAACTGTATGGAATAATAGCGTATCAAAGCCTTTTGAAATGATAAAACCATATGTATTAACGGAACATTTATATGTTTGATTTTGAAAAAAAGCAACTAGTTTAATATTAATCTAGTTGCTTTTCTACTTGTTATTTTGATTGGTTTCAGTAAGGTCACCCTCCATTCAAGATATAAAGAAAAATAATGAACTTCTAATATGATATTCTCTTCCAATCAACTTGCTAATAACAAATTGGTTGAATCTCTTCTATATAATAGAATTTTGTTTATTAATTTTGTACAATTTTATACTGTACCGGCACCAAATACTGAATGATGAGGTATTAATCGTCTAGTTTATAGACAATCCAACTTACTATTCCAATTAAAATACAGCATAATGGAAGTATTTGATCTTGTAATGTATACAATATACTTATATCTCCCTTTGTGAGTATAAGAAATGTTACTATAAAAGCTGTACAAGTTGTGAATATCCTAAACCTATTAAGTTCACACCCCCATAAAATTACAATAGACATTAAGGGCATTAGTACTTCTATAGTAGAAGCCAACAGAGAAGCTATCTCTTCTTCCATTAACATTTGTTTTAGAAGAATCAACATACTGTATACAGTGCATGCCATTAATATTAAAAAAAGAAATAACTTACCAGTATCCTCTAAATAAGAATTTTTTTTCTTTTTAATCCATAATAAAACCAATAATATAATTGTTATCGAACCATAACGAATTATTGAAAAATAAACTACATCTATATATTCAAATTCATAACATAAGAATAGAAACAGTGCTTCCCATATAATACCCAGTAGTAAAGAAATCAACATACTAAATAACATTCTGTGTTGTTTCATCCTTAGCCTTCTTTCTAAATTGAGTATATAAAAATAACATTATTATTATGAATTTTAAAATACTGAATATAGGTTCGTAAAATAATTCTAAAAAATGATACATATCATTTTTAATGATCGATATTAAAAAATCACAAAAAAATCGAATGGTATCCTTTAAGATCCTTCGATTTTTCTCTAATTTCAATATATATTTCTAAATCTGTCGTTGTTGTTTTTAAAATATTGTCGGTTATTTTGGAGAATTTAGGACTTTTGTTATAAAAATATTATCATTTATAGACGTTTACTATAAACTCTGTATATTTTCTATGAATTTTCTCATAGTAAGAGATAAAGCTATATCCTTATTTCTAACAAATATCGTTTCGATTTTTCCATATTTCCCAGGTATTTCATGAGAGTAGATATTAGGAATGTTTGTAAAAAAAGTTAGAGCTGTAACTGGAAGAACCGTAATGCCTAGACCCAGTGATACGCTATGTAAAATCATTTCTAACATATTAAACTCCATAATTTTCTTAAGAAGAATTCCCTCATCTTTCAACCATTTTTCTAAAACAAAACGATACCCACATCCGGGACTAAACACTAAAAATGTTTCATTTTTTAAATCTTGTATATCAAATGTAGGACGATTTGAAAATAATACAAGTGTCTTCGTACTTACCTTATATTGCTCTAAGGAAGAATCTTGAATCGGACTTGTTACAAAAGCACCATCTAGCTTAAATTCTAGGATGTCTATGATCAAACGTTGACTTACATCAGTTTTTAAAGAGATATCTACATTAGGAAATTGTTTATGATAGCTGGCCAAAATGGTTGGTAAGGGATGAACAGTATCTACAGTTCCAATATTGAGAAGACCTGTGGGATTATCATCATCAATAAACGTATTTTGTAATTCTTCGAATTCTTTTAATAATTTATTAACTTTTTTAAGAAATATTTGTCCATCACCAGTTAATGTGATACCCCGAGCATGTCGATAAAACAAAACTGTATCTAGCTCTTGTTCTAGTAGTTTAATACGCGCTGTTACATTTGATTGTACATAATTAAGGATTCGTGCTGCTGCGGTAATATTTTGAACTCTTGCTACAGTTTGAAAAATTTTTAAGTCTCGAAAATCCAACGTTCTCTCCACCTTTATATGCTAATGTGATCATTTTGAATGATGTGTTCCATTATTTTTAACAATTTTTCATAATACGATTGATAAGTATAGAATGTACAAAAGATAGACTTTTAACTCTTAACTGCAAAAATAGCTTTAGTACATAGAAAATATGGGGTCCCAATGTATTAAAGCTCAAATATACTAATACATTTATACTTTAAAGAGCTTAAACTTTAAATAATGATGGCTATGAGTTTTGAATTTTTCTTGAATTACATTATTAATTACGACAATATCTTCAATCAACTCATAATTATTATTTCTTATATTGAAATAATTAATATTAAAAATAAACAGTTTTGTATAAAAAATCACTTGTTGAGAACTTTTATATAAATTCTACGTATTAAATATTTATTTTTCACATAAATTTACAACCTAACTTTTTTTTAACATATACATCTTTATATAAACTTTATATAAAATTTATGTTGTTTTCTGTTGTATATGTTTTTATTTAGTGAGTATGGAAATTTTATTATTGGAAAATTTTCAAATAGTTATTGTAGACATAATGTAAATGCAGGGGGAAATACTTTTGGGTTATGTGATGGGGGTTTTTTCAGGATATTAGTTCAATGTATTGAGTATTAAAAGGAGATAAATATGAGGCAATCAAAATCAAAAACATTACAAAAAAACAAGGTATCTATAAGGTTAAATATATTATTTTTGTGCATTTTTTTATCATTTTCAGCAATTATCATTCGGCTTGGAAAAGTACAAATTGTTGACGGAGAGGGTTATAAGAATGCAGTTGAAAAGCAAGAAAATACGACGGTTAGTATTCCTGTTCCACGTGGACAAATTTTTGATAGGGAAGGTGAGAAGGTGGTTAATAATACTGCGGTTCGTACCATTTCGTATACAAAGGGGAAGGATATCACTTCTGAAGAGATCTTAAAAATAGCAAAAAAGCTCTCCAAAATACTTGAGATACCAGAAGAAGATATAAATAGATTGACTGAAACAGACAAAAAAGATTACTGGATGCAGTTAAATAAGGAAAAAGCGAAAAAAAAGATTACAAAAAAAGATGAAGAAAATTTGCGTAAACAAAATATTGAAGGAAAAGAATTTGATAAGAAAATAGATGAATTGAGACGAGGACGCGTCACAGCAGAGGAATTGAATGAATTAAGTCCAAAAGACCTAAAGATATTAACTATTAAAGGGAGAATGAATTCAGGTTATAAAATGACACCACAAATTATAAAGAAAAATGTATCTGAGAAAGAATACGCTACAATTAGTGAAAACTTATCAGAATTTCCAGGGATTGATGCAACTATTGACTGGGAACGTAATTATGTAAATGGTGAATTATTCCGTTCTGTACTAGGTAATATAACAAGTACTGAAGAGGGGCTTCCAAAAGAAAATTTAGATTACTATTTAGTTCGTGATTACAATCGCAATGATCGTATTGGAAAGAGTTATATCGAGCAACGATATGAAGATGTACTACATGGAACTAAGGCAGAAGTTAAGAATGTTACTGATAGAAAAGGGAATGTTATTCAAAGGGAAACAATCACTAAAGGGAAAAGTGGCAATAATTTAATTATGACAATTGATATGAAATTACAGAAGGTGGTAGAAGAAATTCTTGAAAAGCAATTAAAAGCATATAAGGGGTCAGAGCCTCTTTTAGATCGGGCATTTGTAGTGATGATGAATCCAAATACTGGTGAAATATTATCTATGGCGGGTAAAAAATTAGGAAAGAAAGACGGGAACATAGAAATAGCTGATTATGCTTTAGGTACGATGACGAGCTCATATGAGCTTGGATCAACTATAAAAGGTGCCACAGTGTTAACGGGATTTGAAACGAAGGCTATTACACCTGGTACAAACTTTAATGATGCGCCTATGAAGTTTAAAGGGACTAAGGAAAAGAAATCTTGGAAAGATTTTGGAATTGTTGATGATTTAAGAGCCTTACAAGTTTCTTCTAACGTCTATATGTTTAATACGGCATTAAAAATAGCAGGAATAGATTACGTACCAAATAGCTCATTAGATATAAAGGCAAGTGCATTTGAAAAAATGAGATATTATTTTGGGCAATTCGGATTAGGGGTTCCAACTGGAATTGATCTCCCAAACGAAACATCTGGAATAATGAGAAAAGAAAATTATCAACCTGGTTTCTTGTTAGACTTAGCTATCGGGCAGTACGATACGTATACTCCTTTGCAACTTGCACAGTATGTTTCTACTATTGCAAATGGAGGAAATCGATTGAAGCCACAAATTTTGAGAGAAATTAGAGAGCAAAATACAAGAAAGGAAGATATTGGTAAAATTATAAAATCGATGGAACCAGTTGTATTAAACCATGTAGATATGAAAAAAGAATATATAGATCGAGTAAAAGAGGGGTTTAGACGTGTATTTCAAGAAGGTGACGGAACTGGTGTGAGTACTTTCAAAAATCTTCCTTATAAGCCTGCTGGTAAAACTGGAACAGCACAAACAGTTTATGGAGGCGATGATAATAGCGTTGGTAAGGATCAAGAGGGCAAGCGTGTTCGTTGTTATAATTTAACTCTAACAGGTTACGCTCCATATGATAAACCAGAGGTGGCATTTTCTGTTGTTGTCCCATGGATAACTAATGACAAAGGTAATAAAATTAATTCAATAATTGGTAAAGAGGTTTTAGATGCGTATTTTGATTTGAAAAATAATCAGGGGAAGTATGCAAACTAAAACTATGTAATAAGGAAGTAGAACCAAACTGACTTAGAACAGTAATCTGAATGAATATTGTAGAAAGATAGGGGATTTGGAACTATTTTTAAAGTCTTAATTTGATAGCGATGGAGGTCTTAGCTATCAAGTTAAGACTTTAGCGCTCCTAAATGGAAAAGTTAGTTTTTGTGGTATCGATTTCGTATTTATCGTTTTCGCGCAACTTATACTGCTAAATTTTTAGACATAGAGTGGGAGCACCTTTTATAATGATTTATTACTTGTATAAGCCTGCTTGATGTGAATTGAAAATTTATCTGCCAATTTTTATGTGTCGTTTAATAAAAGTCTAAAATAGATCAATTAATCATCATGAAATATGGTTGAAAATAATGAGATTTTAAAAACAATAAGTTACATTAGTCAATAATTTGAGTTTAAAATCTTTTGGCTTTGGTATAAACGGAGGAAAGATTAATGAACAACAATACAATAAATGAGTCGGTTGAAGAAGCTGATAAAAAAAGAGTAAGATCAAGCAAACATTTTAAAGATTGGAAGCTTGTTGCAACGGGTGGTGGTATAATCACAATTCTCATTGGGGGAATGATTTATTATCAGGAAAACCACTTCAATTCAAATGTTACAATTAACGACATAAAAGTCGGTGGTCTGAGCGCTGATCAGGCAATTCAGAAATTAAAAACATCTGAACTAGCAAACAAAGTCTATGTCGATCAACAACAAATTTTAGATGAAAAAGATACTAAAACGGAACTTACAGAAAAAGATTTGCCTCAAGTTAAGAATCTATTAAAAAGCCAGTGGACACTTTTTCCTTCCTCAAAGGAAAAGAATTATTCATTGTTACCAGAAAAGGCAGAACAATATCGTAGTGAAACGATGAAAAAAGTTGTAGAAGAAAAGCTCTTCTCTATGAATAAAAAATTAAAAGCGCCTCAAGATGCTATAGCGGAGCTCAAACAAGGAAAAGTTGTTATTTCGAAAAGCGTTGAGGGAAAACAGTATGACATTACGAGTCTACTGAAAGATTACGACAAGCAGAAGTATAACAGCGAAATTCATTTGAAGTCTGCATACATACAGCCTATTAAAGAAGACGATTCGATTATCAAAAAAGAGGAGAATGCACTTCACAATCTTTTTCAACAGTCTGTAGATTTTAAAGTGCAGAATGAGGTGTATCCTTTAAAAGCGAAAGATTTAATTCAAAATGCCTCTGTGTCAAAGGATATGAAAGTTACAATCGATGCGAGCAACATTAAGAATAAGATTGCTGAAATTAATAATGCTAAATCAACATTAAATAAAGATTTTAGCTTTAAAACCCATTCCGGTTCGGTCATATCAGTAAAAGGACAAGGCTATGGCTGGGCACTAGATGTTGAAAAAGAAACAAAGCAAGTCCAACAAGCTTTTGAAAAAGGTGAAAAATCACTTTCTGCTTCTAACATTCGAGGAAATGGCTGGAGTAAGGAAGGCATTGGTTATGAAACAACATCGAATAATGGTATTGGGGACACGTACGCGGAAATTTCAATTGCAGAGCAACACATTTGGATCTATAAGGATGGGAAATTAGCAGTCACAACAAATGTAGTAACTGGGAAACATAGCACGAGTGAAGATACTTCACCAGGTGTGTGGTACGTTCTTTATAAACGGTCACCGTATACACTTAAAGGTAGCGCAGTAGGTAAAGGTGATTATGCAGTTAAAGTAGATTACTGGGTTCCATTCACAAATAGCGGTCAAGGATTCCATGATGCTGGCTGGCGAACAAACTGGGCAAATAATGCCTATTTAACAGGAGGATCGGGAGGGTGCGTTAACCTTCCTCCTAGTATTGCAAAAAATGTGTATGATAATTTAAACACATATGAACCGGTTATCGTGTACTAATAAATATTAACCTCGTGTGAAGTGATGTATGTACTAAGAATTTAAATTTATAAAAGAATCAGTGAAATCAATATAGATGATGGGGTCAAACTTCAATTGGCTGGAACATTATAAATCATATAGTAGAAGTTGAACCAGTAAATACTTAACATGAAAATAATGGTGATGTATGGATTTGGTCTATATTAGACAGATAAATGTTCCTTATATGTATGACTTTGGAATCGGTACTTTTGTATTCAAATCAGATATGAAAAGTATACTGTGTGAATTCTAAACATGTTAAGCAAACTACATTATTGTACGTAGATGTATTTTTTCTTATAAATTGTAGGAGTTTTATTTGAAGTTTTTTCTAACTCTGAATTCATGATGTGTGATGAAATGGTTCAATTGATAGAAAATGTTAAATGTTTCTTGTTGAAAGCGTGATTTGTCACACATACGATTAATATGTATAAGAGTCATCTTTATATAATCTTGATATAAATTTAACTTTGTCTTTCTATGAATATGATTTTATCTAAATATGAATAAATTACACTCTCTTTAGAACATTACAAGGAGAGATAAGCATGAATAAAATCAGAAAGGCAACAATCTGTTTATTCACTCTATCGGTATTGGGTACAAGTATTGGCATGTCAAATAGTGATATTCCTACAATTACAAAAAAACAACCTGCCGTAGCAGCTGAAGTGAAACAAAAATCAGAAGTAGAAGAAAAGAGGAATGTATCTGTAGAATCCCTTAATAAAGTGGTAGTTGAAAATGAAAATGTGGCCATAGAACAAGGGGAAGAAATTACAAAGCCATTGGATGTGCCACTGATTTTACAAAAACCAGAATTGATGCGTGGTTGTGAAGTAACGAGCCTTGCGATGGTACTTCAGTTTTCAGGAGTGCAAGTCGACAAGATGGAGCTAGCCTCAAAAATAAAACATGTACCATTTCAGAGAAATGGTTTGAAGGGAAATATGCATAAGGGGTTTATTGGGAATATGGCTACTTTTGATAAACCTGGATTAGGTGTTTATGTGGAACCAATTTTAGAATTGGCAAAGTTATATGTTCCAGCTGATAAAGTGATGGATTTAAGTCACAAGGAACCTCAGCAAATTTATGAGGCGATAGATCAAGGGTTCCCTGTATGGGTATTAACTAATGCTCGTTTTAAACTATTACCTGAGGATCAATTTTACACATGGAGAACAGATGAAGGGGAAATGAAAGTGACATATCATCAGCATAGTGTAGTAGTGACAAATTATGATAACCAATATGTATATATTAACGATCCGTTAAAGACAGAGAAACATATAGCAATTAATCGAAATGATTTTGAACAATCATGGGTTCAAATGGGAAGGCAAGCTATGGCCATTTCCATGTAGATAAGCATAGATTGGATGAGAATTGATATGAAAAAAGTGTTAATTATTGAAGATGAAAAAATCATACGAGAAGCCGTGGCACAATATTTCTCTCATGATGGGTATGAAGTAATAACGGCGGAGGATGGCCAAGTAGGATTAGAATTATTTACTGCACATGATAATATCAGTTTAATCATATTAGATATTATGCTCCCAGTCATGGATGGATGGTCAGTGTGTAGACGTATTCGTAAGAACTCGACTGTTCCTATTATTTTATTAACAGCTCGAAGTGATGAGGATGATACATTACTCGGGTTTGAACTAGGAGCTGATGATTATGTAACAAAACCATTTAAGCCAACTATCTTGCTAGCGAGAGCAAAGCGTTTATTCAAAGAAACAACTCAAATTGTACAATTCCAGGACTGCATTGATTTATGTGGTATTCATTTAGATAAATCGGCACGTACTGTTGCTATAGATGAAAAAAAAGTAGATTTTACACACACAGAGTTCGAAATTTTACTATCGTTAATGCAGCATAAGGACCAAGTATTGACAAGAGACACATTAATCACGAATATTTGGGGATATGATTATGATGGAGACGATAAAACATTAACTGCACATATGCGTAATGTACGGGTAAAGCTAGGGGAGAGAGCAAAACATATTACAACTGTTGTTCGAACGGGGTATAAGTTTGAGGTAGATAGATGATGAGACGGAAAATAGTATTTCAATTGTTTTCCCTTACGTTTTTGTTATGCTGTATGATTATTACTGTTATATTTTTGGGACAAATGTATGTTACAAAATACCTGTATGTAGATAAGGAAAAAGAAAGTGTTCAAAAACAATTACACCAGTACAGTAAATATTATGAAAAACATTCGCACGATGAGAAGAAAATGCAAAATATAGAAGAGACTTTTGCGAATCAGCACGGTATTTTGATTGCAAGGCTAGATAAAGAAGCAAATATTAAAATGCTGCCATCAGGGGATTATTATTTGAAGGTGGTAGATAAAGAAAATCCAGAAAATGCTTCTAAAGTTGTGTTTAATAATATTGTTAATGCAAAAGAATATATGGATCCTGATTTTAGTATCATTATAACTGGTTTTATTAATAAAATATCTACTGTGGCTGTCTTGACTGCGGCAAGTAAGGATGTAGGTAGGGAAATAATTATTCCAATGAGTATGAGAGTAAAAGGGTATGATACTAATTTTGATTCTTCGATCCATCGTCAGATAAGTAAAAATATGTTCGAGGGTGCTAAAGAGGGTATTCGCCTCATTAAAGATGATAGTCCACTATACTTCTTTGATGGAGTTGTCAAAGAAATAAGTATGCCTAATTATTCAAACCCTGATGCTATTGAAACTCTATATAACAATGATATTTTTGCGAAACGAATTTTAGATTTTCAAGCTGATTGGATAACTAATAAAGTAAAATTGGAGGATAGAGGTTGGACACAAAAAGAGATTCGTATTAATGATATACAATATATTGAAACAATACAACCAATTATAAAAAATGGTCAAGTGCAAGAGATGGTATATACATTATCGTCTTTGCAACCACTTACCAAAGCAAGCGATTTAATGAGTGATTATTATATATATATCGTTGCATTTGTGTTAGTTCTATCGCTTATTGTGTCTTTCTATTATTCAAGAATCATTACGAAACCACTATTGAAAATAAATGAAGCGACGAAAAAAATCATGGAATTTGATTTTCAAGATCAGCTATCCATAAAGTCGAAAAATGAAATAGGGGAACTGTCCTCCAATATTAATCAGCTTTCAGCAAGAATGGAAGGATATATTAATCAATTGAAAGATGATTTAGAAAAAGAGAAGCAATTAGAACAGACAAGAAAAGATTTTATTGCAGGTGTTTCACATGAATTGAAAACACCACTGAGTGTGATGCAGGTATCGGCTTCTATGCTTCAGGACGGGATTGCACCTGAAATGAATCAATATTATTGGGGAGCGTTGGAAAAGGAAATAGAGAAAATGAATGTAATGATTGATGAGATGCTTAATTTAGCTAAATATGAATCAGGAACGTATCAAATACAGTTGGAGCAAGTTCATATAGGAAATTTGATTCATCAGGTTGAAAAAGATTTACACTGTCAAATTGATGAAAAGGCACTGCAAATCAAAACAAATATAGATGATGTGTGTGTGAAGGGGAAAGCAAATTTATTGGAACAAGTTATAACCAATTTGTTTACGAATGCAATTCGGTATACAGATTCGGGACAAACTATTGTATTAGTGGTAAATGAAGAAGAACATGACGTATATATAGGGTTTGAAAATAAAGGATCCCATATTAAAGAAGAAGATATAGAGAAAATATGGGATCAATTTTATAGAGTAGATAAATCAAGAAAACGAGTATGCGGGGGGATGGGTCTAGGGCTTTCAATTGTAAAGAATATATTCGAATTACATGATGCAGAATACGGTGTGAAAAATACTGAGGATGGGGTATTGTTTTACTTCCGTTTAAAAAAGTGGGATACAATGTAGTGAGTAAGGTGTGATGATCTTGTTAAAGACATTGCTATAATATTAAAGGGGATTTATATTTATATAGATTGCTTTAAGTACAAAGATGCGAAGTCTATTTTATGACTTCGCATCTTTGTTTTCAACTCAAACCCTGTGTGAGTCAGTTTACATATTTATTTTTAATGTGAATGAAAGCTATTGCTTCATTGTTAGCTTTTTTATCAAATTCATCTATAGAACTTTGTTTTTTTATTATTTTTTAGAATACATCTATTGAATATTTCAAGAATAAAAGGAATTGAAAAATAAAGATAAGATAGTTGATGTGTAAAATAAAAGAGAAGAAATAAGATAACTATTACTAGAAGCCTCATCATATTAAATATAAATAGAACTTTTTTTGTATGCATAAATGTCCTCCTCTAAAATCTTGAATTTGTTTTTAAACTAATAGCCATTTTTTACTGTTTTTCTATTGTTATTAATTGTGCCAATTATTCATTAAATATTTCTCTCATCAAGATAATATAATTTGCTGTTTAGCAAGTTAAGCTTTTATTTTAATTAAGCTATGTCTAATAATATTAAACTTTGTTTATATATCCTCTGAAGGAACTTTTTATATATTTATTTGGGTATAAATCATTAATCATTGCGTATGGACTTCCATTCCAGTATCTTACTACAGGTGTCCATAGTCTATGATTTTTAAGCCACTTCATTGTGTATTGCTGTAATAATTGATTATCTGTCAGCTTTTCTTTTTCTTCAATTGTCCACCGCAATGCATCTAGCGCTTTTTCTCTCGTCCAAAAACCACTAGGTGTCATCTTAAATTCCCATTCTTTAAATTGATTTGGATATAAATCATTAATCATTGCATACGGACTATCATTCCAATATAATTGACAGGCTCCTCGCAATCCTGATTGAGCTAACCATTTATTTTCGTATATATTCTTCAATTGATCCAGATTTAATTTTTCTTTTTCTTCAATTGTCCATTTTAGTGCTTGTAATGTTTTTTCTTTCGTCCAAAACTTATTAGGAGCCTTATTAAATTCCCATTCTTTAAATCGATTTGGATATAAATCATTAATCATCGCATACGGGCTTCCATTCCAAATCACCCTTAAAGGTGCACTTAGTCGATGTTCAATTAACCATTTTTGCCCATAAATTTGCAAGAGTTTTTGTGGTGGTAAATTCTCCTCTTCTTCAATTAACCATTTTAATAATTGTAGGGCCTTTTCTTTCGTCCAAAAATTTAATGGTGTCATTCTAAATTCCCATTCTTTAAATTGATTCGGGTATAAATCATTAATCATCGCATATGGACTATTATTATATTTGTGCTTCAATACACCACGTAATCGATACTTTGCAATCAATTTGTTATTCCAATTTTGTTTTATCTCTTCGTCATTCCAATTCAAAATTTTTGTTACTAAATATTTTGTTACTCTTCTAGCCAATTGATTATTTCTATCTAATTTCCAAGTATTTGGTGGGAATCTATTTCTTTTTCCATCTAATATCTCCTGATAGATGTCCTCTATAGTATTAGTGTTTGTCTGCATCTTAAGACCTTCTTTTAATTGTATATATAGTTAAATAGATTTTAATGTTAGGACTTTCGTCCGAACTATTAAAAATGTAAACTCTATCTTAACTTAGAAAATATGATGCTTAATCAAATCATAGTAATGTAAAATAAGAATTACCTATAGAAAATATATAGTCTAGGGCAAATGAAAGAATAGATTTGTAAAATATAATTTTCAATTCATAAAAGACATTAATCTGAAAAGAAAGATGTCTTTTATTTAATAGTATTACGGTTTATTTAACGAATTTCCCGAAAGAATTCTCCTTCCTCAAGCGTGTGAAGGGCGTAGCCCAACGATAGGTGGGAGATGAATTTCGGTTTGGTGTAGCCAAAAGGTTTTCCTTTTTATTTTGCCTCTGATATAATCAGTCTTATAAATGATAAAGGCTGGTATATAAATGAAATTAGATAGTAATAATCATTCAGTATTCTTGTTGTATTATCACCTTGTGTTGGTCGTGAAATACAGAAGAAATGTGTTTGATGATGATATGTCAGACTATGCAAAAGATAT
>NZ_JALDQE010000022.1:0-48340 GCF_022748145.1 Bacillus sp. CCB-MMP212 | reverse complement strand
GGAAGTTAAGCTCTCTAGCGCCGATGGTAGTTGGGACCTTGTCCCTGTGAGAGTAGGACGTCGCCAAGCAACTAAAAACACAAGTCTTTTGACTTGTGTTTTTTTGTATTGTTAAAAAGAATGGGAAAGAAGTAATGGTAATACAAACACGTTGCCCAAGAGTTAATCATATTATATAAGAGATGGGTGTATATTTTTCTGGAAATTGTTAAGGATTAGAAGTATAAAATAGGTTCACTTAAATAGGGAGGGAAGGTTATGAAATTACAAAGTGAAGTTTGTATTGTTTGTGAGACAAAAAGAAAAGAAGGTATATATGTTTATAATAATTTAATATGTTATGAATGTGAAAAGGATATGGTGAATACAGAGACAGATGATCCGAAATATATACATTATTTAAAGCAACTTCGAAAATTAGAAGTATCATATTTTTAAATAGGCATATGCCTATTATTTTTTTTGTTCTGTATAATAGATGGAGAATGAATAATAAGGAAGAGATGTAGATGAATCAAAATCATATGCCTTTATATGAGGCGTTAATCGAGTTTAAAGAAAGAGGGCCGTTATCCTTTCATGTCCCAGGTCATAAGAATGGTTTAAACTTCCCTCAGAAGGCAATAAGAGAGTTTAAAGATATTCTATCTATTGATGTAACTGAGTTAGCAGGACTAGATGATTTGCATAGTCCGTTTGAATGTATAGATGAGGCACAACAATTACTGGCTGAAGTGTATGATACAAAGAGAAGTTATTTTTTAATTAATGGTTCAACAGTCGGGAACTTAGCGATGATTTTGTCTTGTTGTGGGGAACATGATATTGTTCTTGTACAAAGAAATTGTCATAAATCAATTATTAATGGTTTAAAACTAGCGGGAGCAAATCCCATTTTTTTAGATCCATGGATTGATGAAACTTATAACGTACCAGTGGGAGTTCGTAATGAAATTATTAAGAAAGCAATTGGAAAATATCCAAATGCGAAAGCACTCATTCTAACGCATCCTAATTATTATGGTATGGGCATGGATTTAGAGGCAAGCATCGCTTTTGCACATGCACATGAAATCCCTGTTTTGATAGATGAGGCACATGGGGCACATCTTTGTTTAGGAGAACCATTCCCGAAATCAGCGTTAACATATGGTGCAGATATTGTAGTGCATTCTGCACATAAGACATTACCCGCAATGACAATGGGTTCCTATTTACATATAAATAGTTACTTAGTAGACGAAGAGAAGGTTACTACTTATTTAAGTATGCTACAATCTAGTAGTCCATCGTATCCAATTATGGCTTCCTTGGATATAGCACGCTTTACAATGGCGCGTATAAAAGAAGAAGGTCATGGTGAAATTGTTGAGTTTTTACGGAGATTTAAGGAACGGTTACGTTCTATTCCCCAAATCGCCATTTTAGAATATCCGTTGCAAGACGAGTTAAAGGTTACCGTACAAACTCGTTGTCAGTTATCAGGGTACGAATTACAGTCCGTATTTGAAAAGGTCGGTATATATACAGAGATGGCTGATCCGTACAATGTCCTATTTATTTTACCCCTGCAAGCAAATGAGGGGTATATGAAGGTTATAGAGATGATCCGAGTAGCATTGCAACATTATGACGTGAAAGACAAGAGGGAATCTATTCGTTATACTTATAAAGGTGAATTCTCTCCGTTGCCGTATACGTATAAACAACTAGAAAGATATGGAACAAGGATAGTATCTATAGAAGAGGCTGTTGGAATGATAGCGGCGGAAATGGTGATTCCGTATCCACCTGGGATTCCATTGGTTATGTATGGAGAGAGAATTACTTCAGAGCATAAAGAGCAAATTATGTATTTAGAGAGAGCAGGAGCTCGTTTTCAAGGTAATACGAAATATATGAAAGTGTATGATATAGAAAGTAGGTTTTAGGATGAAGGGATTATTTGTAACAATTGAAGGCCCAGAAGGTTCAGGTAAAACAACGTTAATTAAAAGCTTATTGCCATATTTTGAACAAAAAGCACAAAAGGTAATGGCGACAAGAGAACCAGGTGGTATTGCAATTTCTGAGGACATTAGGACGATTTTACATAAACAAGAATATACGATGATGGAAGCACGTACAGAAGCGCTTCTTTATGCTGCTGCGCGCAGACAACATTTAGTAGAAAAAGTTATGCCAGCACTTAATGAGAACTATCTCGTGTTATGTGATCGTTTTATAGATAGTTCTTTAGCATATCAAGGCTATGCAAGAGGATTGGGTATGGATAAGGTATTTGAAATAAATCGTTTCGCAACAGAGGACTGTATGCCTAGTTTAACAATTTATCTAGACATTGAGCCTGAGGTTGGCTTGGCTCGGATTGAAAAAGATGCAGGACGTGAAGTAAATCGACTAGATATGGAAGATATCTCTTTCCATAAACGTGTGCGCGAAGGGTATTTACAAGTTGTAGAACGTTTCTCGGAGCGTATTGTATTGGTAAATGCTGATCAGCCGATGGAAAAACTTATAGAAGAAGTTGTTCAGATTATAGAAGATAAATTGTTATAATAGAAGGAAAGAATGAAATAAGTGAGGTATGCATTATGATGAAGACGTGGGAGCAGCTTTCTGCTATACAACCCATCGGTGTAAAAATGTTGATGAATAGCATTGCAAAAGAGCGTATATCCCACGCTTACTTGTTAGAGGGAGGGAAAGGTACGGGAAAGTTTGCGACAGCAATTCAAATGGCAAAGAGTTTCCTCTGTTCTCAGCGGAATGGAGTAGAGCCCTGTCATGTATGCACAAATTGTAAGCGAATTGATTCAGGTAACCACCCTAACTTACATATTGTAAAACCAGACGGATTATCTATTAAGAAGCAGCAAATTCATGATTTACAAGAAGAGTTTTCAAAAACAGGATTAGAGGCAAATAAAAAATTATATATTATTGAGCACGCAGATCGTATGACAGCAAATGCGGCAAATACACTTTTGAAATTTTTAGAAGAACCAAGTAGTGATACAACCGCTATTTTACTTACTGAACAAAGTCATCAAATTTTAAATACGATTTTATCTCGTTGCCAAGTTGTTACGTTTAGACCGTTACCTACAGAATCTTTAATTAGAAGATTACAGGAAGAAGGTATTACAGCATCTTTATCGACACTTGCTGCTCAACTCACAAATAGTTTTGATGAAGCTTTAGCTTTATGTAGTGATGAATGGTTTGCACAAGCACGAGCTTTAGTGATAAAATTATGTGAAGCGCTCGAAAAAGATAAAACCTCTATTTTTTTTGTACAAGAAAAATGGGGAAAACACTTTGGAGAGAAAGAACAATTACAGCAAGGGTTAGATATGTTACTCCTTATTTATAAGGATTTACTATATGTTCAACTTGGAGAAGAAGATCGTCTTGTTTTTCATGAGCAGAAAGAGATGTTTGAATCGTTTTCCTATGCTCAGAAGCGCATTGTATCAGCTCTCTTTAATATATTAGAGGCAAAAAATAGAATCAACGCTAATGTAAATGCGCAGCTTGTGTTCGAACAGTTAGTGTTGCGGTTGCAGGAGGGATGACCGTTTTGTATGATGTAGTAGGTGTTCGCTTTAAGAAGGCCGGAAAGGTATATTACTTTGATCCAAATCAGTTCGATATCTCTGAAAATGAGTTTGTTATTGTAGAAACGGTAAGAGGTATTGAATACGGAAAAGTAGTTATTACCAAAAAGCAAGTTGATGAAAACGACGTTGTATTACCGCTAAAAAAGGTTATTCGTATTGCAAATGAAAATGATCGTACCATTGTTGAAGAGAACAAACATGCTGCAAAAGAAGCATATCAAGTCTGTCAGCAAAAGGTAGTAGAGCATAATCTTGATATGAAACTTGTAGATGTAGAGTATACATTCGATCGTAATAAGATTATTTTCTATTTTACTGCGGATGGTCGGATTGATTTCCGCGAACTAGTGAAGGACTTAGCGGCAATTTTTAGAACAAGAATTGAACTAAGACAAATTGGTGTTCGTGATGAAGCGAAGATGCTAGGTGGTATTGGTCCATGTGGTCGTATGCTTTGTTGTTCTACTTTTTTAGGAGATTTTGAACCTGTATCCATTAAAATGGCAAAGGATCAAAATTTATCATTAAATCCTGCAAAAATCTCTGGTTTATGTGGTCGCTTAATGTGTTGCTTAAAATATGAGAATGATGAATATGAGGCAGCAAAGGAACAACTTCCTGATTTAGATCAACGTATACAAACCCCGCATGGTACTGGCCGTGTGATCGGATTAAATATTTTAGAAAGATTAATTCAAGTGGAACTAGTAGACAAGGAACGGATAGTAGAATATACGTTAGATGAGTTAGTGAATAAAGGGGTCGTTTCGAGTCAAACCACAGATTAATGAGGTGGGTGCTTGTGGAGAAAAAAGATATTTTTGAATCGGTTTCTAGTATGGAAGAGCAAATTGGACATTTATACAAACAGTTGGGAGAGTTAAAACAGCATCTTGCAGAGTTGTTGGAAGAAAACCAGCATATAAAAATGGAAAATAACAATTTGCGACACCGTTTTGAAGAAGTGCAGAATAAAGAAAAACAAAAAACTCAAAAGCGTAAAGAAGTGAAGCCGAAAACAGATATTGGTGAAGGCTATGACAATTTAGCGAGACTGTATCAAGAAGGTTTTCATATTTGCAATCTGCATTATGGAAGTGTACGTAAAGAGGGAGATTGTTTGTTCTGTCTGTCATTCTTAAATAAAAAGTGAAATTACCTTTCCAATTATAATTGGAAAGGTAATTTTTTATACATGAAATAGGGTAGGTTAAGGGTAAGAAAAGGAGCAGTATATGAATTTATATGAAGATGAACGTTTAGATTACTTATTAGCGCAAGACATGAAGATTATACAAAGCCCATCAGTATTTAATTTTTCTTTAGATGCTGTTTTACTGGCAGATTTTGCATGGGTACCAATTCAAAAGGGGAATTTACTTGATTTGTGTACAGGTAACGCAGTTGTCCCCCTTCTATTAAGTACAAGAACAAAAGGAAAGATTACTGGTGTGGAAATTCAAGAACGCTTATATGATATGGGAGTAAGAAGTGTTCAATATAATGGGCTGGAAGAAAGAATTCACCTCATACATGGAGATTTGAAAGATATGCCAGAGAAACTCGGACGTCATCAATATGATGTTGTTACATGTAATCCACCATATTTTCAAACACCTCAAACTTCAGAGAAAAATATGAATGAACATTTAGCGATAGCTCGTCATGAAATTATGTGTACATTAGAAGATGTTGTATCTGCAAGTAGTCAGTTAGTAAAACAAGGTGGGAAAGTGGCGTTTGTACATCGTCCAGGGCGATTACTCGACATTGTCACATTAATGCGTAAATATAAAATTGAACCAAAGCGTGTGCGATTTGTTTATCCTAAGGTTGGAAAAGAAGCAAATACATTGTTAATTGAAGGAATTAAGGATGGAAATGCAGATTTAAAAATTTTACCACCTCTCGTTGTATATGAGAACAATAACGAATATACAAAGGAGATACGTTCAATTTTATATGGAGAAGAATAAGCATTTTTTTTATGTGGTAGAGTGCTCTGATGGAAGTTATTATGCTGGATATACAAACCATATAGAAAAACGAATACAGACTCATAATAGCGGCAAAGGAGCTAAGTATACACGCGTCAGGCTTCCTGTCGTTTTAAAATATGTAGAGACCCATGATGATAAGCGTACAGCTATGCAAGCGGAGTATTACTTTAAGCAATTAACGAGAAAACAAAAAGAGGCATATATGCAAAAAGGAGAACGCTATGTGGCAACAAAAAAGCTTTCAACAAAATGAAAAGGGAGTTTTATATTTAGTACCAACTCCTATTGGAAATTTAGAAGATATGACATTTCGTGCAATCCGAATTTTAAAAGAAGTTGATTTAATTGCTGCTGAAGATACGAGACAAACGAAAAAACTTTGTAATTATTTTGAAATTGAAACACCTGTCACGAGTTATCATGAGCATAATAAAGAAGTAAGTGGAAAGAGAATATTAGAGAAGTTAGAGGATGGAAAGAATGTAGCACTTGTTAGTGACGCTGGTATGCCGTGTATTTCTGATCCGGGTTACGATATTGTTGTTGAGGCAGTAGCTGAGCAATATCATGTAATTCCGCTTCCTGGAGCAAATGCAGCCCTTACAGCATTAATTGCATCCGGTCTTGAAACAAAGCAGTTTTATTTCTATGGTTTCTTGCAGAGAAACAAAAAGGAACGGAAGATGGAGTTAGAAAAGCTTCGTTATGTACAAACTACAATGATGTTTTATGAAGCGCCTCATCGTTTAGATGATACTTTAATTTCGATGCAGGAAGTGTTGGGAAATAGAGAGATTGTATTGTGTCGAGAGTTAACGAAAAAATTTGAGGAATTTATTCGAGGGACAATTCAAGAAGCAATTGAGTGGACGAAGCAAAATGAAGTACGTGGTGAGTTTTGTATTTTAGTAGCTGGTTCAACAGAAGAACCTGCTCCAGAAGAACAATGGTGGGAATCTCTTTCAGTATATGATCATATTGAACACTATATAAATGAAAAAGGTATGAATTCAAAAGAAGCGATTAAAACAGTCGCTAAAGATCGAGATTTGTCGAAAAGAGATGTATATCAAATCTATCATGTCGATAAAAAATAAGCTTCTCATAATTGAGAAGCTTATTTTGCTGTTTCGATATAATCTTGAAGTTCGTTTAAGATTTGCTCAGCGCCTTCTTTGCTTAAGATGATTTTACCTTCAGCTAAAGAAAGGTTACCGTCAGATACTTCACCAGTTACTTGGCAAGTCATGTTTGGTTTATATTTCTTTAAGATGATTTTTTCGTCATCAACATAGATTTCAAGAGCGTCCTTTTCTGCAATACCTAAAGTACGGCGTAATTCGATTGGAATTACTACACGACCTAATTCATCAACTTTACGAACAATACCAGTAGATTTCATAATTTTTTTCCTCCTAAATAAATAGTTTATAAGTTTCGAGTCTATTTTTAGATTCGTCATTTTTCGACAAAATACCCTATGGACATATGATACCAATCATTTACATTTCCGTCAATTCTTAAATTCTATATTTTTTAAAAAGATTTATAGATTTCTTATTTCTTATATATAATAGATTGAGAGGAAATTCCACAATTATTTACAATATTTTCAGAAAAAAATAACAAATTTCAAGTGAAGATTGTATATTTTTTTGAAATATGAGCAATAGATGATAAAGATATCGAGCATTAAGACCCAGAATTCAAAATTAGGTTGGCTTAAAGAAGATAAGTGAGGTTCGGGCTGCTCGTAAAAGCCCGATTGATGTGGGCTAATAATCAGTGGGGATGAAGAAAAACCCCACTGATTAAAGTTTCACTTTATATATGAGTTTTTGATATACTGTTTATAAATACATATGAGGTTATTCGGGAGGTCCAAAACAATGACAGAGGAAAATAAGTCCTTTTATATTACTACCCCAATTTATTATCCAAGTGGAAAATTACACATTGGACATGCTTATACGACAGTAGCAGGAGATGCGATGGCACGATATAAGCGTATGCAAGGATATAATGTGCATTATTTAACAGGAACTGATGAGCATGGACAGAAGATCCAAAAGAAAGCAGAAGAGTTAAATATTACGCCACAGGCATATGTTGATAATATTGTTGCAGGAATTAAAGAGCTTTGGGAGAAGATGGATATTTCTTATGATGATTTTATTCGTACAACTGAAGATCGTCATAAAGATGTTGTCGAAAAAATCTTTAAGCAATTAGTAGATCAAGGTGACATTTATCTTGATGAATATGAAGGTTGGTATTCTGTACAAGATGAGACGTTCTATACAGAGCATCAATTAGTAGATCCAATTATGGAAGGTGACAAAGTAGTTGGAGGGAAAAGCCCAGATAGTGGTCATGATGTAGAACTTGTTCGTGAAGAATCTTATTTCTTTAGAATGGGTAAATATGTCGACAGACTATTAAAGTTCTATGAAGATAATCCACATTTCATTCAGCCGGAGTCTCGTAAAAATGAAATGATTAATAATTTTATTAAACCAGGATTAGAAGATTTAGCAGTTTCTCGTACTTCATTTGACTGGGGAGTTCGTGTTCCTGGTAACCCAAAACACGTTATTTACGTATGGGTTGACGCATTATCTAACTATATTACGGCGTTAGGTTATGGAACAGCAAATGAAGAGAAATATAAAAAATTCTGGCCTGCAGATGTGCATTTAGTTGGGAAAGAAATCGTTCGTTTCCATACAATTTATTGGCCGATAATTTTAATGGCATTAGATTTACCTCTTCCAAAGAAAGTCTTTGCTCATGGCTGGATTTTAATGAAGGATGGAAAGATGAGTAAGTCAAAAGGAAACGTAGTAGATCCAGTTACATTAATCGATCGTTATGGATTGGATGCATTACGTTATTACTTACTTCGTGAAGTTCCATTTGGATCTGATGGCGTATTTACACCAGAAGGATTTGTGGAGCGTATTAATTTCGACTTAGCAAATGACTTAGGTAATTTATTAAATCGTACAGTAGCTATGATTGATAAGTACTTTAACGGAGAAATCCCTGCATTTAAAGCAAATGTAACAGAATTTGATGAAACGTTAGTAGCGTTTGCACAAGATACTTTGAAAAAAGTAGAAGAAGCAATGGAGAATATGGAGTTCTCTGTAGCGTTAGGATCTATTTGGCAATTGGTTAGTCGTACGAATAAATATATTGATGAAACACAACCATGGGTATTAGCAAAAGATGAGAATGATCGTGAAAAGTTAGCTTCCGTAATGGCTCATTTAGCAGAAGTACTTCGTCAAACAGGTATTATGCTTATGCCATTCTTAACAGTAGCACCAAGCAAGATGTTTGCTCAGCTTGGCCTTACTGATGAGGCTCATAAATCTTGGGAAAGTCTATCTACAATTGGCTGTATTCCAGCTGGAACAAAAGTAGAAAAAGGAAACCCGATTTTCCCTCGTTTAGAAATAGAAGTGGAAGTAGAGTACATTAAAGAACAAATGAAAAGCTCTGCCCCTAAAGTAGAAGAGAAAAAAGAAGAAGAGCCGAAGGCAGAAGAAATTACAATTGATGATTTCTTTAAAGTAGAATTACGCGTAGCTGAAGTACTATCTGCTGAACCTGTGAAAAAAGCAGACAAGCTGTTAAAAATTCAACTAGACTTAGGCACAGAAAAGCGTCAAGTTGTTTCTGGAATTGCAAAATTCTATTCGCCAGAAGACCTAAAAGGTAAAAAGGTTATTTGTGTAACAAACTTAAAACCTGTAAAATTACGCGGTGAATTATCGCAAGGTATGATTTTAGCGGGTGAAGAGAATGGCGTATTGTCATTAGCATCAATTGACCAAAATCTACCAAATGGTACAAAAATCAAGTAATTAAGACAAGAAAAGAGATGTTTCACGTGTAACATGTGTGAAGCGTCTTTTTTCTTTTTACATTCTCTATTTTTGCATTAAGATTGTAGTATTGTTATCGTTAAGTTATTAAAGAACTTATTTTTGTAGAATAAACTGGATTTCAATATAAAAGGAGTTATGTATTATGTTGTTTGATACACATTCGCATTTGAATGCAGAGCAATTTGAAGAAGATTTGCAAGAAGTTATTGCCCGAATGAAAGAAGCGGGAGTTACTTATACAGTTGTTGTTGGTTTTGATGAAGTAACGATAAAAAAGGCGATGGAATTAGCTGAAGCTTATGATTTTATTTACGCTGCGGTTGGATGGCATCCAGTTGATGCAATTGACATGACAGAAGAACATTTAGCTTGGTTAGAAGAACTTGCTTCTCATCCTAAAGTCGTTGCACTTGGAGAAATGGGTTTAGATTATCATTGGGATAAGTCTCCAAAAGAAATACAGAAAGAAGTATTTCGTAAACAAATTGCATTAGCGAAAAAAGTGAAATTGCCGATTATTATACATAATCGCGATGCAACTCAAGATATTGTTGATATTCTAGAAGAAGAGAATGCAGCTGAAGTAGGAGGCATTATGCATTGTTTTAGCGGCAGCGTAGAAGTAGCAGAGCGATGTGTTGATATGAACTTTCTAATTTCGTTAGGCGGACCAGTTACATTTAAAAACGCTAAAAAGCCGAAAGAGGTTGCTACGGAGATTCCATTAGAGAAATTGTTAATAGAGACGGATTGTCCATATCTAACGCCGCATCCATTTCGAGGGAAACGAAATGAACCGAGTTATGTAAAACTCGTAGCAGAAGAAATTGCGAATTTAAAAGGTGTTTCTTATGAAGAAGTAGCAGAAATGACAACCAAAAATGCAAAAGCTTTATTTGGTGTTGAATAAAAAAGAATGGGGAAACCTGTTCTTTTTTATTTTGAAAAAACACTAGTAGAAGTGATGAAGAAAATAAATGTGAATGATGAAGTGTTACAATAAGGACAGAGAACAAAGATTTTTCTATTCTATTTTTTAAAATATAAGAATGAGGAAAATAATAATGGAAAAGTCGTCATTTTTTTGTTTTACTAAGTAGAGACGAAACGAGTGTGGAGGCAAGCATGAAAATAAAAGAGATTATCGTTGTAGAAGGTAAAGATGATACAGTTGCGATTAAGCGTGCTGTTGATGCGGATACAATTGAAACGAACGGTTCAGCAATCGGTGATCATGTTATTGAGCAAGTTAAATTAGCGCAGCAAAAAAGGGGCGTTATTATTTTCACAGATCCAGATTATCCTGGAGAGCGTATTCGAAAAATTATTTCTGACAAGGTTCCCGGCTGTAAGCATGCCTTTTTACCGAAGGAAGAAGCGCTTGCTAAAAGGAAAAAGGGAGTTGGGATCGAACATGCTTCTAATGAGTCGATTCGCCGTGCTCTAGAGAATATACATGAAGAAATGGAAGCTTATACAAGTGAAATTAGTTGGAGTGATTTAGTCGATGCAGGCTTAGTGGGCGGAGAAATGGCAAAGAGCCGCAGAGAAAGAATGGGTAAGCTATTAAAGATTGGTTATACAAATGCAAAACAGTTACATAAACGATTACAGATGTTTCAAGTTTCAAAGGAATCATTTGGAGAAGCTTATAAGCAAGTAATACAGGAGGAAAAAAAATGAAGGATATCGCAACGCCAAATCGTACAAAAGACATTGTTGAAAAGTATGGATTTTCATTCAAAAAAAGTTTAGGACAAAACTTTTTAATTGATACAAATGTATTAAATCGTATTGTCGATCATGCAGAAATTGGTTCAGAAAGTGGTGCAATTGAAATTGGACCAGGTATCGGTGCATTAACAGAGCAATTAGCGAAGCGTGCTAAAAAAGTAGTGGCTTTTGAAATTGATCAAAGACTATTACCAATTTTAGATGAGACGTTAGCACCATATGGTAACGTTACAGTTATTAATAAAGACGTACTAAAAGCGGATGTACATGAAGTATTTAATGAGCAATTTGAAGAAGGGCAAGATGTAATGGTAGTAGCTAACTTGCCATACTATATTACAACGCCAATTTTATTTAAATTGCTTGAAGAAAAGTTACCAGTTCGTGGATTTGTTGTTATGATGCAAAAAGAAGTTGGAGATCGTTTAGCTGCTAAACCTGGAACGAAAGAGTATGGTTCTTTATCGATTGCTATTCAGTATTATACAGAAGTTGAAACAGTTATGACTGTACCGCGTACAGTGTTTGTACCACAGCCAAATGTTGATTCTGCAATTATTCGCCTTCTAAAGCGTCCGAAACCGGTTGTAGAGGTGACAGATGAAACATTCTTCTTTGAAGTAGTACGAGCAAGTTTCGCACAGCGCCGTAAAACTTTGATGAATAATTTATCAAATAATTTAAATGGTTTCCCGAAAGATAAGGAATTATTGGATCGAATTTTAACAGAAGTAGGAATTGATCCAAAGCGAAGAGGCGAAACGCTATCTATTGAAGAGTTTGCAACATTAAGTAATGCATTGGTTCTTCATAAATTATCATAAGAATATGAAAGGGACAGTTCAACTTGAACTGTCCCTTTTGTCACCTTTCTCCCTCTAAATTCATATTTTAAAAACAGGTAAGATGGCCTAATGAGTTTGGAGGTAGGAGAATGGCTTTACATGTTGGAGAATTAGTGGAACGATATTCTCATAAGAGGGATATTCTTTTTCGTATTATAGAAATAAAAGGCGAGATAGCTATATTGTTTGGAGAGGAAATTAGACTGGTGGCGGATGCGCCACTTGAAGATTTAATTAGTATAGATCAACGAGAACATAAAAAAAGGGTGAAGCGTGAGAAAGAAACAATGGAGCGCACGTATCGTTTGTTTCAACAAGATTATGTGTTAATGAAACAAAGGCATGAACATACTTCAACTGGTGGATACACAAGTGAGGTGAATTATTTTCAAATGCCGGGACGTGTATTGCATATAGATGGAGATCCTTTATATTTGCGCAAGTGCTTAGACTTATATAACAAAATTGGCGTTCCTGTACAAGGTATTCATTGTAAAGAAACGGAGATGCATGAAAAAGTAGTAGACTTAATAGATCACTTTCGCCCAGACATTCTCGTTATTACGGGGCATGATGCATATACAAAATCGAAAGGAGTGAAGGGAGATTTAGCGGCATACAGGCATTCAAGGCATTTTGTACAGGCTGTTCGAGAAGTGCGAAAAAAATATCCATCATTGGATCAACTTGTTATTTTTGCTGGGGCATGTCAATCGCACTTTGAGGCACTAATTCGTGCAGGGGCCAATTTCGCTAGTTCACCATCTAGAATTAATATTCATGCACTAGATCCTGTATATGTAGTTGGTAAAATTAGTTTTACTTCATTTATGGAGAGAGTCAATGTATGGGATGTCGTACGTAATACAATTACTGGTGAAAAGGGACTAGGTGGAATTGAAACGAGAGGGATTTTACGAACGGGATTACCTTTTCAACATTACGAAGAGTAAGCAGGGTACATATGTATCTTGCTTTTTTGTATGGAAGGATTTAAATGAATTTGGATAAAAAGAGACAAGAACGTACAGACTACGTAATGATACTTTTACAATATAGTATTTCTTCTATCTATTCAAACGCAAGATGATATTAGCTGTGAATCGAGGTTAATAATTAGGATAGATATATCGTGTTTTAAGTGTTCAATCTAAATTACAGCGAGGTGTAGCGAAGTATATGTCAAAACGTTTAGATGAAATTAAAAGCGAATTAGATCACCATCTTGGACAGCGACTTATGTTAAAAGCAAATAGTGGAAGAAGAAAAACTGTGGAGCAATCAGGTGTACTAGCAGAAACATACCGTTCTGTTTTTGTTGTACAATTGGATCAACAAGAAGATGCGTTGCAACGTGTATCTTATAGTTATGCAGATGTTTTAACAGAGACAGTAGAGTTAACATTTTATGGAGACCCTCATGATGAGGTCATTTTATAATCCGTATATCATTACATATATTCCCATAAATGAAAAGCTATATTATTTTGCATACTAACTATACCGTAGCAAAATAAGGAGGGACTCTGCATTGAGTAGACGAAGAGGTGTCATGTCAAACCAATTTAAAGAAGAGCTAGCAAAAGAGCTTGGCTTTTATGATGTTGTTCAGAAAGAAGGATGGGGCGGAATTCGTGCGAAAGATGCTGGTAACATGGTGAAACGTGCTATAGAAATTGCAGAACAGCAATTAATGAAACGAAACCAGTAGTTGTAAGATACTTTCTATGCTACGGTAGCCGAGGAGACATTCCTCGGCTTTTTGTACTCTAAAAGGTGCCATCATTTTACATAAGTAGTTTCATTCTGAATGCTTTTCGTTATAATTAGGGAAGTGTCATCGTCTTACTATAAATTTATGGTAAAATAAACGATAAAAGATTGAGTACATAGAGTGGGTGAATAGATTGAAGCTACTAGTGAAAGCACCAGCAAAGATTAATCTGTCGTTAGATGTACTGGGAAAAAGACAAGACGGATATCATGAAGTGAAAATGATTATGACAACCATTGATTTAGCAGATCGTCTAGAACTAACGGAATTAGCAGAAGACCGTATTGAAATTTTATCCCATAATCGGTATGTCCCAGACGACCAACGAAATTTAGCTTATCAGGCAGCGAAATTATTAAAAGAGAAGTTTAATGTAAAAAAAGGTGTATCTATTACTATTGAAAAAACGATTCCAGTAGCAGCTGGATTAGCAGGTGGAAGTAGTGATGCAGCAGCGACATTACGTGGTCTTAATAAATTATGGAATTTAGGGCTTACAATTGATGAGTTAGCAGAGCTTGGCGCAGAAATTGGATCAGATGTATCTTTCTGTGTATATGGCGGCACAGCAATTGCCACTGGAAGAGGAGAGAAAATTGAGCATATAAAGACTCCGCCTTCTTGTTGGGTTATTTTAGCGAAACCACATATAGGTGTATCTACTGCTGATGTGTATGGAAATTTAAAGTTAAATCGAGTTACACATCCAAATGTAGATAAAATGGTTGATGTCATAAATTCTGGAGATTATAAAGGGATTTGTGATACTGTTGGTAACGTTTTAGAAGATGTAACATTTGGAATGCATCCTGAAGTTGCACGTATTAAATCACAGATGAAGCGATTCGGAGCGGATGCTGTATTGATGAGTGGAAGTGGTCCAACTGTATTTGGACTTGTACACCATGATTCTCGAATGCATCGCATTTATAACGGATTAAAAGGATTTTGTGAACAGGTCTATGCGGTACGTTTATTAGGAGAGCGAGAAACGCTTGAATAAAGACGTATAATACGTTATGATTTGTTTAGAATATTCGTGATTTGAGGTGAGAGTATGAAAATTAGAAGAAGTACAAGATTAGTCGATATGACTTATTACTTGCTACAAAACCCTCGTCAGCTAGTATCTCTCACTTTTTTTGCTGAAAGGTATCAATCGGCTAAGTCTTCCATTAGTGAGGATTTAGTTATTATTAAGCAAACGTTTGAACAACAAGGGGTCGGCACATTGCAAACGATACCAGGAGCAGCAGGAGGAGTGAAATATATACCGTATATAAGTGAAGAAGAGGCAGATCTAATTATTGATGAGCTTTGTGGCTTATTTGAAAATCCAGATCGTATTTTGCCTGGCGGTTACTTATACATGACAGATTTATTAAGTAATCCTCGCCATATTAATGGCGCAGGTCGTTTGTTTGCTTCTGTTTTTGCTAGGCAATCAATTGATGCGGTTATGACAGTGGCAACGAAAGGGATTCCACTTGCTTATGCAGTGGCAAATTACTTAGATGTACCAGTTGTAATTGCAAGGAAAGATAATAAGGTAACAGAAGGTCCGACTGTTAGTATTAACTATGTGTCGGGTTCTTCTAAACGAATTCAAACAATGACGTTAGCAAAACGCAGCCTTCCAGAAGGATCGAATGTTTTAATTATTGATGACTTCATGAAAGCTGGCGGAACGATTCAAGGTATGATGAGTATGTTAGAAGAGTTCAAGGCTAATGTTGTTGGTATTGGTGTATTAGTAGAATCCACAGATATTGAAGAACGACTAATTAATAATTTTGTATCATTAATTCGTCTATCGGAAGTTGATGTGAAAGAAAAAACGATTCAAGTGGAAAAAGGGAATTATTCTCTTGCACCATTTGATGAAGGGCTTGTAGAGGCTGAATAAAAGGTAGAGCAGATAGCTCTATCTTTTTTTATTTTATTTATAGATTATAAAATAGATGGACAAACTGCCTTTCGTACACTATTTTTAAAGAGTAAAATAAATAATAAAAGGGTGAAAAGTATGAAAGTTGTTCAAACAAGCAAGGCACCACAAGCGATTGGACCTTACTCACAAGGGATTATTGTAAATAATATGTTTTATAGCTCAGGACAAATTCCATTAACGGAAAATGGGGAGCTTGTAACAGGAGATGTAACAGTACAAACAGAACAAGTATTTCAAAATTTACAAGCGGTATTAGAGGAAGCGGGTGCTTCATTTGATACAGTCGTAAAAACAACAGTATTTTTAAAGGACATGGATGATTTTAATGCTGTGAACGAAGTATATAGCTCTTATTTCTCTACTCATAAACCAGCTCGATCTTGTGTGCAAGTAGCAAAATTACCGAAAGATGTTTCCGTTGAAATTGAAGTAATCGCCCTAGTTAAGTAACCTTTTGTAAGCGATAACCTCCACTAATCTCTATATTCAACTACATTAAAAATTTTTATCTTAAAAATTTTTAAAAAATTAAAGGGAAAATAGAAAATTTGTGGAATTTATACAAATATATCGCTTATTTAGAAAAGGGTGGTGAACACAAGATGGAAGTGACTGACGTAAGATTACGCCGCGTAAACACAGAAGGCCGCATGAGAGCAATTGCCTCTATTACTTTGGACCATGAATTTGTTGTTCATGATATTCGTGTAATTGATGGTAATAATGGATTATTTGTAGCAATGCCAAGTAAACGTACTCCAGATGGAGAGTTCCGTGACATTGCACATCCGATTAATTCTGGTACACGCTCTAAAATTCAAGATGCGGTTTTAACAGAGTATCATCGTTTAGGCGAGTTAGAAGAGGTTGAGTTTGAAGAAGCAGGTGCTTCGTAAAATTCGAATGAAAAGGGCTTTGACGAAAAGCCTTATAATTTTGTAGCAAACTCCTGTAAGCATTTACAGGAGTTTGTTTTTTTTGCTTTATATTTGAAAATTTCATAATTCATTAACATAAAAAGAAGAAACTACTAATTTTTTCAAAATCATTTTAAATAGTATAGCTTATTTCTTAAAAAAGATACTAAAGAGTAAAACATCTTATAAGAATTATGGTAAAATTTAATAGTTAAAATGTGTTTCTTGAAATATATGATGATTTAGGATAATATCTTTAATGGATAAATAGGTTGCGATGGAGGGTCTATATGTCAAACAGATTTGCAGTGATTCTAGCTGCAGGTAAAGGCACACGTATGAAGTCTAAGCTATACAAAGTGCTGCATCCTGTATGTGGAAAACCTATGGTACAACACGTAGTCGATCAAGTATCTCAATTAGGATTGCAGAAACTTGTAACGGTTGTTGGGCATGGTGCTGAAATGGTACAAGAACAGCTAGGAAACGTAAGTGAGTTTGCATTACAAGCAGAACAACTTGGTACAGCACATGCTGTAGATCAAGCTGCAAGTGTACTTGCAAATGAAGAAGGAACAACTTTAGTTATTTGTGGGGATACGCCGCTAATAACTGCTGAAACGATGGAAGCATTACTTCAGCAACATAAAGAAGCAGGAGCAATGGCGACGGTGCTAACAGCGTACATAGAAGAACCTGCTGGATATGGCCGTATTGTTCGTAATGAGAATGGTCATGTTGAAAAGATTGTTGAGCATAAAGATGCAAATGAGAAAGAATTAGCTATTAAAGAAATCAATACAGGTACGTATTGTTTTGATAATAAGGCTTTATTTGCTTCACTTTCTAAAGTTTCAAATGATAACGTACAAGGTGAATATTACCTTCCAGATGTTATTGAGATTTTAAAAAATGAAGGTCATATCGTATCAGCTTATCAAACAGAGCAGTTCGATGAAACGTTAGGTGTTAACGACAGAGTCGCTCTATCGCAAGCGGAAATTATTATGAAAAACCGTATCAACCGAAAGAACATGGTAAATGGTGTTACAATTATTGATCCAAGTAACACTTATATTTCTGCTGATGCAATTATCGGTAGTGATACAGTTCTTCATCCAGGAACAATTATTGAGGGGAACACTGTAATTGGTTCTGATTGTGAAATTGGACCGCATACAGTAATTCGTGATAGTGAAATTGGAGATCGTACGACAATTCGTCAATCTACTGTACATGATAGTAAACTTGGTACAGAAGTATCGATTGGTCCATTTGCACACATTCGCCCAGATTCAGTTATTGGAGACGAAGTACGCGTTGGAAACTTCGTGGAAATCAAAAAAACTGTCTTTGGTAATAGAAGTAAAGCTTCACACTTGAGTTATATCGGGGATGCACAAGTTGGAGAAGACGTGAATCTTGGTTGTGGTTCAATTACGGTGAACTATGACGGTAAGAATAAATTCAAAACTGTGATTGGTAATGGGGTATTTATTGGATGTAATTCAAACCTTGTTGCTCCAGTAACAGTTGAAGATGGTGCTTATGTGGCAGCAGGCTCTACAATTACAGAGAATGTTCCATCAAAAGCATTATCGGTAGCACGTGCACGTCAAGTTAACAAAGAAGACTATGTTGATCAATTGCTGAATAAGAAAAAATCATAATGTGGAGGGTTAATCTAGATGTCGACTCAATATCTAAATTCTAATTTGAAAGTATTCTCTTTAAACTCTAATAAGGAACTTGCTGAGCAGATTGCAAAGCATATTGGAGTAGGACTAGGAAAATGTTCTGTTGATCGTTTTAGTGATGGAGAAGTTCAAATTAACATTGAAGAAAGTATCCGTGGTTGCGATGTATTCATTATTCAATCTACAAGCTTCCCAGTAAACGAACATATCATGGAATTACTTATTATGATCGATGCATTAAAACGTGCATCTGCGAAAACAATTAATATTGTTATTCCTTATTATGGTTATGCGCGTCAAGACCGTAAAGCGCGTTCTCGTGAACCAATTACATCGAAACTTGTAGCAAACTTGCTTGAAACAGCAGGTGCAACTCGTGTAATCACTCTAGATTTACATGCTCCACAAATTCAAGGGTTCTTTGATATCCCAATCGACCACTTAATGGGTGTACCGATTCTTTCTGATTACTTTGAAACAAAAGGTCTTAAAGATATTGTAATCGTGTCTCCTGATCATGGTGGTGTAACTCGTGCAAGAAAAATGGCAGATCGTCTAAAAGCGCCAATCGCTATTATTGATAAGCGTCGTCCTCGCCCGAACGTATCAGAGGTAATGAACATTATCGGTAATATTGAAGGAAAAACAGCGATTTTAATTGATGACATCATTGATACAGCTGGTACAATTACATTAGCAGCAAACGCTCTTGTTGAGAACGGTGCTTCTGAAGTATATGCTTGCTGTACACACCCAGTATTATCTGGCCCAGCAATTGAGCGTATTCAAAATTCAAATATTAAAGAGTTAGTTGTAACGAACTCTATCGTATTACCAGAAGAGAAGAAAATCGACAAAGTACATGAACTTTCAGTTGCTCCATTAATTGGAGAAGCAATCATTCGTGTATACGAAGAAGAATCTGTGAGTGTATTATTCAATTAATTGGATAGAATGAGACGTAACCAATTTTGGTTACGTCTTTTCGTATCGAAAAAAGAAAGTAGTGGTACAAGAATGAAATTGATAGTAGGACTTGGGAACCCAGGTAGAGAATATGAATTAACAAGGCATAATATTGGATTTATGGCCATTGATGAACTTGCGAAGCGTTGGAACATTTCTTTGAATGAACAAAAATTTAAAGGTGTATTTGGTGCAGGGTTTGTTAATGGAGAAAAGGTAATCTTATTAAAGCCGCTAACATATATGAATTTATCTGGGGAAAGTATTCGTCCACTCATGGATTATTATAAAATTGATGTTGAGGACTTCGTTGTTATGTACGACGATTTAGACATTCCTGTAGGTAAATTGCGTCTTCGCATGAAAGGTAGTGCTGGTGGACATAATGGTGTAAAGTCAACGATTTCGCACCTAGGAACACAAGAATTTCAACGTATCCGTATGGGAATCGATCGCCCGAAAAATGGAATGAAGGTAGTCGATTATGTATTAGGACGCTTTACATCTGAAGAGATTCCGGATGTTAACCATTCTATTGAAAAAGCAGCGGATGCATGTGAAGAGTGGCTAAATAAGCCTTTTCTCCAAATCATGAATACTTTCAATAGTTAAAAATGAGATTGGGAATATTTCTCTTTTGTTTTACCCATACTAGTAGTAATTGAATTTTTAGGAGGCTAGTATGGAAGGGTATTATTATTGCAGACACTGCGGAGGTAATGTAGGCTCCATTAACGCAGAAAAAGTATATAGCGACGTTTTATTTCAACTAACAGAGCAAGAAGTAGTAGAGATGATTCATTTTCATGAGAATGGAAATATATATATAAAAACAATTTGTGAATCGTGTCAAGAAACGCTCGCATCTTATCCTGAGTATTATGAGTATGAAAAATTTCTGCAATAAAATGTTGTCGCTTTGGCATGTCCAAAGCATTTTTCTGTTTTCCTTTTCCAAAATATTTGCATAAAATAGAATGACTTGCTCTTTATGTTGAGAGGAGTTTTAAAAATGATAGGTTTATTAGAGCAATTTTATAAAAATGAAGAGATACAATCGGTTATTAATGGATTAGAAGATGGGTTAAAAGAACAACTTATATCAGGGATGGCAACGTCTTCTCGTTCATTATTAATGGCGGCTTTATATAAAAAAACAAAAAAATCACAATTAATCGTTACACATAACTTATACCAAGCACAAAAAGTACATGAAGATTTAGTGGCGTTACTTGGTGAAAAAGATGTGTGGCTATATCCAGTGAATGAACTGATAGCATCGGAAATTGGGGTTGCAAGTCCAGAATTGAAGGCGCAACGTATAGAAGTGTTAAATCGCTTGGCTGCGGGAGAGAATGGAATCATTGTAGCGCCAGTGGCAGGATTGCGTAGATTTTTACCAATAAAAGAATTGTGGAAGCAAAAGCAAGTTGAAATCAATCTAGGGCAAGAGATTGATTTAGATGCGCTCTTGCATACTTTACATCATATTGGCTATGAACGTAAGTCGATGGTAGAAGCTCCAGGGGAGTTCAGTTTACGCGGGGGAATATTAGATATTTATCCTTTAACTGAAGAACTACCATTTCGTATTGAATTTTTTGATACAGAAGTCGATTCTATTCGATTATTTGATGTGGATGAACAGCGTTCTCAAGGTAAAAAAGAAAGCGTTAGGTTTGGTCCGGCAACAGAGTTTTTATTTTCACAGGAAGAATTAAAATCAGGAATTCAGCATCTTGAAGAAGGTTTGACTAAGACGATGCAAAAACTTTCTGATGATAAACTAAAGACTACAGTGCTTGAGACGGTAAGTCATGAAATTGAGATGTTGAAAAACGGGCAAAGTATAGAACAGATGTTTAAATACTTATCTATTTTCTATAAAGAACCTGCTAGTCTGATAGATTATTTACCAGAAGATGGTGTTGTAATTTTAGATGAGATTTCCCGTATTCAAGAAACAGCATCACATCTTGAAACAGAAGAGGCGGAATGGTATATATCACTTCTTGGTGAAGGAACAATTATTCAAGATTTATCTTTCTCTCACGCATTTGAGGGGTTTCTTCATCATAAAAAAAGAAGTTTTGTATATTTAACGTTATTCTTGCGTCATATCGCACACACACATCCGCAAAATATTGTAAATGTAACATGTAAAACAATGCAAGATTTCCATGGACAGATGAATTTGTTAAAAACAGAAATTGATAGATGGAATGAAGGGCATTTTACGACTGTTGTACTTGGAACAGATGATGAACGTGTGAAGAAATTACAACACATTTTAAGTGATTATGATATTGAGGCAGATATTGTAGAAGGCACAGATATCTTATTGCCTGGAAGGCTACAAATTGCTGTAGGTGATTTACATGCAGGGTTTGAAATGCCGATGCAAAAGCTTGTTGTCATTACTGAAAAGGAGCTTTTTCATAAGAAAGTTAAAAAATCACAACGTAAACAAAAGTTATCGAATGCTGAACGTATTAAAAGTTATTCGGAATTAAAAGTTGGAGATTATGTAGTTCACGTAAATCATGGTATAGGTAAATTTTTAGGTATTGAGACATTAGAGATTAATGGTGTTCATAAAGATTATTTAAATATTAAATATCAAGGTAATGATAAGTTATACGTTCCAATTGAACAAATTGATCAAGTCCAAAAATATGTAGGGTCTGAAGGTAAGGATCCGAAAGTTTACAAATTAGGCGGAAATGATTGGAAAAAGGTTAAAACGAAAGTTGAAAAATCTGTACAAGACATTGCGGATGACCTAATTAAACTATATGCTGAGCGCGAAGCTTCAAAAGGCTATGCATATACGCCAGATACGGCAGAACAACAAGAGTTCGAATCATCTTTCCCATATCAAGAGACAGAGGATCAGTTACGTTCTATTGACGAGATTAAAAAAGATATGGAACGCGGACGCCCGATGGATAGGCTCCTTTGTGGTGATGTAGGGTATGGAAAGACGGAAGTGGCTATTCGTGCGGCATTTAAAGCAATTATGGATGAAAAACAAGTTGCGATTTTAGTACCGACAACGATTCTTGCGCAGCAACACTATGAAACAATTCGAGAGCGTTTTCAAGATTATCCAATCAATATAGGATTATTAAGTAGATTCCGTACGAGAAAGCAACAAAATGAAACGATTAAGGGCTTAAAGGATGGCACAATAGATATTGTAATTGGAACACATCGTATTTTATCTAAAGATGTCACTTATAAAGATTTAGGGCTTCTTATTATTGATGAAGAACAAAGATTTGGTGTGACGCATAAAGAAAAAATTAAACAATTGAAGGCGAATGTTGACGTATTAACATTAACGGCAACTCCGATTCCGCGGACGCTTCATATGTCTATGCTTGGTGTGCGCGACTTATCTGTTATTGAGACACCGCCAGAAAATCGTTTCCCAGTCCAAACGTATGTAGTAGAGTATAATCCAGCATTAATGCGAGAGGCGATAGAGCGAGAGCTTGCAAGAGGCGGTCAAATTTACTTCCTATATAACCGTGTAGAGGATATTGAAAGAAAAGCAGATGAAATTTCGATGTTAGTTCCAGATGCTCGCGTAACGTACGCACATGGGAAAATGAACGAAAGTGAATTAGAGTCTGTTATGCTATCATTTTTAGAAGGACAGCATGATGTTCTTGTAAGTACAACAATTATTGAGACGGGTGTAGATATTCCGAACGTAAATACGTTAATTGTATTTGATGCAGATCGTATGGGGTTATCACAGTTGTACCAGCTTCGTGGGCGTGTTGGACGTTCTAATCGTGTTGCATATGCATACTTTGCCTATAAACGTGACAAAGTGCTGTCAGAAGTTGCAGAGAAGCGTCTGCAAGCAATTAAAGAGTTCACAGAACTTGGATCTGGTTTCAAAATTGCGATGAGAGATTTATCTATTCGTGGAGCAGGTAATTTGTTAGGAGCAGAACAGCATGGGTTTATTGATTCTGTCGGATTTGATCTGTATTCTCAAATGTTAAAAGATGCAATTGAACAGCGAAGAGGAACAGATGGGGCTGAAAATACAGTTAATGTTGAAATTGACTTAGAGGTAGATGCATACTTACCAGATGCTTATATTTCAGATAGTAAGCAAAAAATTATGATGTATAAACAATTTAGAGGTGTTTCTGCAATTGAGGATATTGAAGAATTGCAGGAAGAAATGATCGATAGATTCGGTGATTACCCACAAGAAGTTGGTTATTTATTACAAATTGCAAATATTAAAGTGTTGGCAATGAAAGAACAAATTGAGTTAATTAAGCAGAATAAATTTGAAGTAACATTCCTGTTTTCTGAACAAGCAAGTCAAAATATTGATGGTGGAAAATTATTCATGCTCGGAAATAGTTTTGGGCGTATGATCGGTCTAGGAATGGAAGGATCACAATTGAAAATTGTTATGAAAACAAATGGCTTAGAGACATCGAAGTGGTTAACAATTGCTGAAAATTTATTAAAAGGCTTACCAGATGTGAAAAAAGAAGTAATAAATGCCTAAAATAAGATAAAAAAATACAATTCGACGTGCATAGAAGAACTAATGTGTAAAATACTATGTCTAACAGTTGGTGATTTTTACATGAACAGGTAAATTCACCACTTTGATCATCAGTAGAAAGTGAGGCAGCATTAGAATGAAAGCAACTGGAATCGTACGTCGAATTGATGATTTAGGCAGGGTAGTAATCCCAAAGGAAATTCGTAGAACTTTACGTATTCGAGAAGGAGACCCACTAGAAATATTTGTTGATCGCGATGGAGAAGTAATTTTAAAGAAGTATTCTCCAATTAGTGAACTAGGTGATTTTGCAAAGGAATATGCTGAGGCTTTATATGACAGCTTAGGACATAATGTGCTTGTCTGTGACCGAGATTCTATCATCGCAGTATCAGGCGTATCGAAAAAAGAATACTTAAATAAAAGTGTTGGCGATCTAATCGAAAAAACGATGGAAGAAAGAAAGTCTGTTATTATGACGGACGAAAGTGATATTTCCATTATCGATGGTGTAACAGAAAAGGTTCATTCTTATACAGTTGGACCGATTGTTGCAAACGGAGACCCAATTGGAGCCGTCATTATTTTTTCAAAAGAAGCTATTATAAGCGAAATCGAGCATAAAGCGGTTAATACTGCTGCCAGTTTCTTAGCGAAACAAATGGAACAGTAAGGGTATATTGGTTTTAGAAGTAGCAATCTTTCCTAATTATGATCTTTCTTTTTGAGAAATCAATTATTTGGAGATATATGTATATTGAATGAAGGTAGCGCTTTGCTACCTTTTTTCGTTGAATATTTTTAACGTGTAGGGACCTAGTATTACCCGTGGTGGTAAGGGAGTTTGTGCTTTTCTTTATGATATAATACGAGAGGTGAGAATAGAAAAAGGAGTTTTCTTGTATGGAAGCGAAGAAGTATCAAGCCTTTTGGCGTGGGGCTATTATATTAACGATTGCAAGTTTTGTTACAAAAGTATTAAGCGCTTTTTACCGTATTCCATATCAAAATATAGCAGGGGATATTGGTTTTTATATTTACCAACAAATTTACCCGTTTTATGGATTTTGTTTAATTTTAGCTACTTATGGGTTTCCTGTTATCATTTCAAAAATGGTTGCAGAACGACTAGAGTGGGGAAAACAGAAAGAAGCAGAAGAAATTATTTGTGTATCTTTTTGGTTTTTATTAGGAATTGGTTTTATAGGTTTCTTTACATTGTTTTTTGGGGCCGAAACAATCGCGATAGCTATGGGCGATATGCACTTAGATAAGTTGCTACGTGTTATTTCATTTTCGTTCTTATTGATGCCGTTTTTGTCTGTAGCAAGAGGGTATTTTCAAGGGTTCAATAATATGATGCCAACGGCTGTTTCGCAAGTAATAGAACAAACAATTAGAGTTTCTATTATTGTATTTTTATCGCTATTCCTAATTGCTCACGGATTTGATTTATATACAGTTGGTGCAGGGGCTATGTTAGGCTCAATTGCGGGTGGACTTATTGGGATTATTGTACTTATGTTGTATATGCGTCGAGATTTTCGTTCCATATTTTTTAAACGTGTAGCGAGAATTAAGGGTAAAAGGAAGATAATTAAAATCCTTTTTTGGCAGGGGTTAGCGATTTGTGTTAGTAATTTAGTGCTTATTTTTATACAGATGGCTGATTCAATGTCCTTGTACACTTTACTTATTGGTGCGGGAGAACAGGCTGAAAGTGCAAAAGTATTAAAGGGTGTTTATGATAGAAGTATTCCGCTAATGCAATTAGGTACTGTTGTGACGACTTCTTTCTCGTTATCACTTATTCCAATTATTACAGCGGCGAAGGAAAGAGGAGATCTTTCCTTTATTCAAGAAAAGGTAAAGTTAGCAATGAAAATAACATTTGTTATTGGATTTGCAGCAGCTATTGGACTAACTTGTATTATTCAACCTACGAATATTATGTTGTTTGAAAATAGTGATGGATCAGATGTTTTATCTATTTTATCTTTATCTATTTTATTTAGTTCATTGTCAATTACGACGGCTTCTATTTTACAAGGGTTGGGACAAACATTTAAGCCAGCATTATTTGTTGTATTTGGAGGTTGCTTAAAGTTAGCGTTAAATTATATATTCATGCCTTATTTTGGTGTGAAAGGGGCAGCCTTAGCGACTTTATGTGCGTTAATCATAATTTCTGGACTAAATAGTTTGTTGCTTATGAGAGCTGTATCAGGGTCACTTATCAATAAGCGAAATATGTTAGGTGTAGTAATTAGTGGTATCTGTATGGGATTTGTATTAATGATGTTCACGCGTGTGTTGCAGATGTCTGGATTAGTAATTGATACGGAACATAGAGCGAGCGCGACGCTTGAAGCGTTGTTAGGTGTAGCCATCGGCGGATTGACATATATGTTTTTTATTTTAAAATTACGTGTATTTACAAAAAAAGAATTAGGAACTGTTATGAAACAAGAGAAAAAAGAAGGTTCATTGAAGAAGAGTGGATAGAGGTGACAGGTTGTGAGTGGAATCATTACTGTTTTAGGTTTAGGTGCTGGTGAATTAGATCAGCTAACGATGGGTGTATATCGAAAAATAAAAGAAGCAGACCATCTGTTTGTTAGAACGAAGGAACATCCGGTTATAGAAGAATTAGAGAAAGAAGGCATACAATATACGGCTTTTGATGCTGTATATGAAGCACATGATACGTTTGAAATTGTATATGAAACAATTGCGAATAAATTGCTAGAACAAGCTGAAGGTACAGAAATTATCTATGCGGTTCCGGGACATCCACTTGTAGCAGAAAGAACAGTTCAGCTATTGTTGGAAAAAGGAGACGTTTCAAATGTTGAAGTGCGAATTGAGGGTGGACAAAGTTTCCTTGATCCTATGTTTGCAAGCCTAAAAATTGACCCGATTGAAGGATTTCAATTACTTGATGCTACATCATTTGAAAGAGGGCAATTAGAATTACGTCAACATTTAATCTTTTGCCAAGTATATGATGCATTCGTTGCATCTGATGTGAAATTAACATTAATGGAGATGTTGCCAGATGATTATGAAGTGTATATCGTAACAGCTGCAGGAACTTCATTTGAACAAGTAAAGAAGGTACCGTTGTACATGTTAGATCATGAAACGGAATTGAATAATTTAACAAGTGTGTACGTGCCACCTGTTCAGGAGCGTGCGTCCTTGTATCAACAGTTTGATGTTCTTAGAGAAATTATTGCAGACCTGCGTGGTCCAAATGGTTGTCCGTGGGATAAAAAGCAAACGCATCAATCATTAAAGAAATATTTAATTGAGGAAGCTTATGAGGTGTTGGAAGCAATTGATGAAGAGGATGATGATCACTTAGTAGAAGAATTAGGTGATATATTATTACAAGTTATGCTTCATGCTCAAATCGGAGAAGATGAAGGTTGGTTCTCTATAGATGATATCATTCGAACTCTATCTGAGAAAATGGTTCGTCGCCATCCACATGTATTTGGAAATACGGATGTAAACAATGCTGATGAAGTGATTGCCAATTGGGAAGAAATTAAAAAACAAGAAAAAGGATTCGTGAAAGAATCTGTTTTAAATGGCGTTCCTAAAAGTTTGCCGCAGTTACTACGCGCCTTTGAAATTCAGAAGAAAGCTGGTAAGGTTGGATTTGATTGGGTTGATGTGCAGCCGATGATAGAGAAAGCTTTGGAAGAATGGCAAGAGTTCCAGCAAGAAGTTACAAACATGGATGAGGAAAAGATGCTAGGTGAGTTTGGTGATTTACTATTTGCATTTGTTAATATAGCCCGTCATTATAAAATAGATCCAGAAGAGGCGTTACGTTCAACTAATGAGAAATTTACTGGTCGTTTTTTATACATGGAGGCAAAAGTAGCTGAAATGAATAAAGAGATGGAAGATTTATCATTAGAACAGTTAGATGTTTTATGGGAAGAAGCGAAACAAACAGAGCGTTAATAGGGGGATTTGATATGCGTCTAGATAAGTTTTTAAAAGTGTCACGTTTAATTAAAAGAAGAACATTAGCGAAAGAAGTAGCTGATCAAGGAAGAATATCTATTAATGGTCAAGTGGCAAAAGCGAGTTCTGATGTGAAAGTAGCTGATGAATTAACAATTCGTTTTGGTCAAAAAATAGTGACTGTAAAAATAAATGAATTGAAAGAAACAACTAAAAAAGAAGATGCAGCAAATATGTATAGCTTAGTTCGTGAAGAAAAAGTAAAAGCGGAAGAAGGCTTGTTCTAAAATTATGTATCCCCTCATACATTACTATTAGCTAGTAAAAACCTATGGGGGGATTTACGTGAATAATGGTTACTCACCTACGTCTTCTAATCAACAAAATGTTTCTGTAGAACATGACATTATTATGCGTGGCAGGCGTATAATTGATATTACCGGTGTGAAGCAGGTAGAGAGTTTTGATAGCGAAGAGTTTTTGCTAGAGACCGTAATGGGTTTTTTAACGATTCGTGGTCAAAATTTACAAATGAAAAATTTAGATGTAGAAAAAGGTATTGTGTCGATTAAAGGGAAAGTTAATGAGATGCTGTATATTGATGAAAATCAAGGAGAAAAAACTAAAGGTTTCTTTAGTAAGTTGTTTAAATGAGTCTAACAATTCAGTTGTATACAATGCTTTCAATGATTGGAATGGGTGCTTGGATTGGAGCGTCTTTAGATACATATCAACGTTTTTTAAAGCGCCAAGAACGTAAACGTTGGCTTGTATTTATACAAGATATATTATTTTGGATTGTCCAAGCATTATTCGTCTTTTATGTATTGCTTCTCGTAAATGAAGCTGAACTACGTATATATGTGTTTTTGGCATTGTTATGTGGTTTTGCGGCATATCAAAGCTTACTGAAAGCACTATACATGAAGCTGTTAAATTTTCTCATCTATATTTTTATGCAAACAACATATTTTTTTGTTCGAATTATACAGCTACTCATGATAAAACCTGTTATTATTATAGCGCAGCTATTTATTGCATTTATATTATTCTTATTTCGTATACTGCTTTCAATTGGACATGTGTTATGGAAAATTGTGATTTGGATATTACTTTTCATATGGAAAGTTTTTTTCTGGCCTGTTCGATTTATTGCTTCGCTCATATGGAAACTTCTCCCTAATCGTGTTAAACTTTTTATAGTGAAACATATAGGGTTCCTGCAATATATAGCAAAATTGAAGGGACATATCTTCCAAATATGGGAGCGTATAAAAAAGAAGTTAGGGGGACCTCGGAAATGAGGGAACTGAGACAAAGAACAATCGAAAAACAGAGTCCAAATCCTGTTAAAGAGCATATAATACAAACGGATGAGAACAGGAAGCGACTTTATCGCCGTTTAGCGGTTTTTCTTGTCTTTACTTTTACAATTATTGCGAGTATTAGTGTAACGTTTTATCAACAAAACAGTTCCATTAAAGCAAAAGAAGCAAAAGTTAAGGACATGAAAAAAGAACTGGATTCATTAACGAATAAAGAAAAAAGTCTAAAAGACGAAGTTCAAAAGTTAAATGATGAAGAGTACGTATTAAAGATTGCTAGAAGGGATTATTTCTTCTCTGGTAAAGGGGAGATAATTTTTCCTGTTTCGAAGTAGAGTATGTCTTATTGACACTATATTTTAGGATTATATATAATAAAGTAAAATTTGACTTTTTAACCACTAAGGAGGAGCATTTTTTTTATGTCAATCGAGGTAGGCAGCAAGTTACAGGGTAAAGTAACAGGTATTACAAATTTTGGGGCTTTTGTGGAGCTGCCAGAAGGCTTAACTGGTCTTGTTCATATTAGTGAAGTTGCTGATAACTATGTAAAAGATATTAACGATCACTTAAAAGTGGGCGACCAAGTAGAAGTAAAAGTTATTAATGTTGAAAAAGATGGAAAGATTGGTTTATCTATCAAAAAAGCGAAAGAACGTGAAAAAACAGAAGGAGATCGTCCACGCGGTGAATACCAACGCGGTGGTGATCAACAACGTTCTGGACGTCCACAACGTAATAATCGCTCTTTCAACAGAGATAATCGTGGTGGCGGTAACGACCGAGCTCCAAAAGAAACATTTGAGCAAAAGATGGCACGCTTCTTAAAGGATAGCGAAGATCGTTTAACTTCTTTAAAGCGTAACACAGAGTCTAAACGTGGTGGCCGTGGCGCACGTCGCGGATAATAAGGCGTTTAGTTTTTAACATATAGAGAGGTACCCAGAGTGATGGCTCAGGGTGCTTTTTTATATGTGAAAATATATTTTAAAAAAGTTTTCAAGATGTGTTGACTTTAAATAATATCTGATGTAAGATACTAATTGTCCGTTAAATAAGACGACATGGCGGTGTAGCTCAGCTGGCTAGAGCGTACGGTTCATACCCGTGAGGTCGGGGGTTCGATCCCCTCCGCCGCTATATTTATTTTAACGGCCCGTTGGTCAAGTGGTTAAGACACCGCCCTTTCACGGCGGTAACACGGGTTCGAATCCCGTACGGGTCATCTAAAAAGATCATGCAAATTTGCATGATCTTTTTTTGTTAAATGGATTAAGACATACAACACTTCTACAAAATCACCCTATATTTTCTGAATATTTAATTAAAAAATCAAGGATAACTTACATACCGTGTATATCTGTAGAGTTATTTCGAATAAAAAGTCGAACGATTATAAAAGTGAAAACTGTTGTTTTGACAAAAATCCCAACAATCATCTTTTATAATGACAGTAATTAAACTATGCAGGTGGTGTTAAAAATATGCCTAAAGCAGGAAGGAATACTATGAATACAAGTGCATTGGCAATGAATGAGAGTCAGCTTGGAGGAATAAAGTGGACGAGTAAGTTGCGAATGAAGTTCGAACAAGTTTTCTTTAGATGGGGATTTATTATTGTTGTTATTGGTTTTCTTTTGGGAAGAGCATATATATTAACAAATATTTTACCGTTTGCACTACCGTTTTTTGCTGCTGTTTATGTTATGAAGCGGGATAAGATGCCGCTAGCATTTTTAGCTCTAATGGGAGGAGCTCTTTCAGTCTCGATAGATAATTTGTTTTTTACTTTTGCATCTATCTTTACTTTCTTCATTTATAATATCTTCTTTAGTAGATTTACACGTAAAACCGTTGGACTTGTTCCATTTCAAGTATTTATCTCCGCATTAACCGCACACTTAGTTGTTGTATATTTTGCGCAACAAACTGTCACCATGTACGATTTACTCGTTAGTACCATTGAGGCTGGGCTTAGTTTCGTATTAACTATGATATTTTTACAAAGTGTCCCGCTTTTAGTGGAAAGGAAAGGAAAACAACAGGCTTTAGAGACAGAAGAAATTGTTTGTTTGATTATATTACTAGCATCTGTTTTAACGGGTACAACAGATTGGTTTGTATATGATGCTTCTATTCAACATATTTTTACAAGGTATTTAGTACTAGTATTTGCATTTATTGCGGGTGCTGCTACAGGATCTACAGTGGGGGTCGTAACAGGATTGATATTAAGTTTAGCAAATGTGTCTAGTTTGTCTCAGCTTAGCCTTCTCGCTTTTTCTGGATTACTTGGTGGGTTGTTAAAAGAAGGGAAGCGTTTAGGTGTTAGTTTAGGTTTATTAATAGGGACAAGCTTAATTACATTATATGTAGACAAGCAGACAAATATTGTAACAACTTTAATTGAGTCAGGTGTAGCGATTGCTATCTTCTTATTAACGCCAAAGCTTGTTTTGGATCGTATTGCTAAATTTATGCCAGGTACACAAGAGCATTCGCAAGATCAACAACAATATTTAAGAAGGATGCGTGATGTTACAGCGAACAAAATCAACCAATTCGCAAATGTATTTGCTGCTTTATCTAATAGTTTTTCTGTATATGGGTATGTAGAGGAAGAAGATAAAGAGACAGAAGCAGATTTGTTTTTGAGTACAATTACTGCGAAAACATGTCAAACGTGCTTTAAAAAGGATCAATGCTGGGTAGTGAATTTCGATAAAACGTACGATTATATGAAACAAATAATGAATGAAACGGAAGAAGGAACCCTGCAACATAATCGTAAATTAGTTCGTGAGTGGGACAAGCATTGTGTGAGAGGGAAAAAAGTGACGGATTTAGTAGCGGGTGAATTAGATCACTTCTATGAGGGACAAAAATTGCGAAAACAAATGAAGGAAAATCGTAGAATAGTAGCGGAGCAACTATTAGGTGTATCAAAAGTTATGGAAGATTTTGCTGAGGAGATACAACGAGAGCGTGAAAATCATCAAGTGCAGGAAGAGCAGATTATGCAAGCGTTCCGTGATTTTGGTGTCGAAGTAGAGCATGTTGATATTTATTGTTTAGATAGAGGAAGTATTGATATTGAAATGTTGATTCCAGTTGCATCTAATGAACATGGTGAATGTGAAAAGTTAGTTGCACCGATGCTTTCGGATATCCTTAAAGAAAATATTGTCGTTAAACATGAAGAAAAGTCTTCTTATCCGAATGGTCACAGTTTAATATCATTTGGTTCGGCGAAGACGTATTCTCTTGATACAGGATTGGCTACAGCCGCAAAAGGCGGTGGGTTTGTTTCGGGTGACTCTTATGCGATGATGGATTTAAGTGTTGGTAAATACGCACTTGCGATTAGTGATGGTATGGGTAATGGGCAAAGAGCTCATATGGAAAGTAAGGAAACGGTGAAATTATTACAAAAAATACTCCAATCGGGTATTGATGAAGAAATAGCTATTAAGTCTATCAATTCAATCCTTTCTTTGAGAACGACAGAAGAGATGTTTACAACATTAGATTTAGCTATGGTAGATTTGCGGGATGCGAGTGCTAGGTTTTTAAAGATTGGATCAACGCCGAGTTTTGTTAAACGCGCGAATAATATTTTGAAAATTGAAGCAAGTAATTTGCCGATGGGAATCATCGAAGATGTTGAAGTTGATGTGGTGGGTGAACAATTAAAAACGGGCGATATCCTTATTATGATGAGCGATGGGATTTTTGAGGGCGCGCAGCATGTAGAGAATCATGAATTATGGATGAAGCGGAAAATTAAAGAATTGCAAACCGAAGACCCGCAAGAAATTGCTGATATCATTATGGAAGAAGTGATTCGCTCTTGTGATGGTTATATAAATGATGATATGACTATTGTGGTGGCAAAAGTGAAGAAAAATATGCCGAAGTGGGCTACGATTCCGATTGTAGGAATGCAGGCGCAGTAAAATATAAGTGGAATGTTTATCTATAATTTGATTTTAAAAACCTAGGTGAATACCTAGGTTTTTTTGTGGGAAAAGGTAATGTTATTGATTTTATGAATATACACGGAGGATGTAAGATAAAAATGTAATTTTTGTATATCTTTTTTTTGCACAATGTTTGTAAAAGTTGTACCATTATAGACAAGGTAACTAACGTTGCTGTTCTTGTTTAATGAAAGGTGATTGCGAAGTTGAAAGATACATTTGTTGAAAAAGTAGATGACTTTGTAAAGCAGCATGATGTATTAAAGAATGATTCAACAATTGTTGTGGGAGTTTCTGGTGGTCCTGACTCGTTAGCCCTTTTATATTATTTATTAGAAAAAAGAGCGGAAAAACAGTTGGAAATTGTAGTAGCTCATGTGGATCATATGTTTAGAGGTGATGAATCTCATGAGGATTTACAGTTTGTGCAGGACCTTTGTGAAGAACTGGGAATTATTTGTGAAACGATAAGGATTAATGTATCACAATATCAACAGCAATACGGAATGAATGCACAGGTTGCTGCTAGAGAATGCAGATATGCATTTTTGGAAAGAATAATGAAGAAATATGATGCAAGATATGTTGCTCTTGGACATCATGGAGATGATCAAGTCGAGACAATTTTAATGCGTCTTGTAAGAGGGAGTACTCCGAAAGGATATGCAGGAATTGCAGTGAAGCGTCCTTTTCATAATGGATATTTAATTAGGCCGTTACTTGGGGTAACGAAGGAAGAAATTGTTGATTACTGTAATAAGCTAAATTTAATTCCACGTATAGATCCGAGTAATAAAAAGGAAGTATATACAAGGAATCGATTACGTAAATATGTCCTTCCTCACTTAAAAGAAGAAAATCCACAAATGCATGAGAAATTCCAAAAATTTAGCGTGCAGATGCAAGAGGATGAGGCTTATTTGCAGGAATTAGCTTTTGAGAAAATGAATAAAGTAATTACAAAAAAAAGTGATAAACAAATTAGCTTATCAATTCCTGCCTTTGAATCCATGTCTATGCCTTTACAAAGAAGAGGGATTCAACTAATATTAAACTATCTTTATGAATATAAGATTCCATCTTCTCTTTCTTCTATACATATTGACAAGGTGATTGAGTTTTTTAAGCGGACACAACCTTCAGGTTCACTTGATTTTCCAGGTGATTTGAAAATTGTTCGCACATACGAGGAGTGTAGCTTTAGATTTAAACAAGAAATTGTCTCTCCTTTTTTGCAAGATTTATCAGTACCCGGGACCATTACACTATTGAACGGGGATGAATTTGTAACAGAGGTGAGCGAAGATATACCAAGTAACATGAATGAAACAGTATTTGTTGCTAAGTATAATGATATATCATATCCACTTCGTATTCGTTCTAGGGAAAATGGAGATCGCATGTCAATACAAGGTATGGATGGCACGAAAAAGATAAAAGCTATTTTTATCGAAGCGAAAGTACCAAAAGAAAAAAGAGAAGAATGGCCGGTCGTTTGTGATGCAAGTGGGAACATTATTTGGGTACCCTTGTTGAAGCGATCTGCATTTGCAATTTCGAAAGAGATGGCAAAGAAGGGTAAATATATGATTATTCACTACAAAAGCAAGGAGTCTTCCGGGAGGATAATGAAATGATGAATCAAGATATCGAAAAAGTATTAATTTCTGAAGAACAAATACAAGAAAAGGTGCGCGAACTAGGTGCAGTTATTGCAGAGGATTATAAAAACACAGTACCTCTTGCAATTGGTGTATTAAAAGGCGCAATGCCATTTATGGCAGATTTATTAAAGAGAACAGATACATATCTTGAAATGGATTTTATGGCTGTATCTAGTTATGGTCACTCTACAGTTTCAACAGGCGAAGTGAAAATTTTAAAAGATCTTGATACTTCTGTAGAAGGTCGCGATATTTTAATCGTCGAAGATATTATTGATAGTGGTCTTACACTAAGCTACTTAGTAGACTTATTCAAATATCGTAAAGCGAAGTCTGTAAAAATTGTTACATTATTAGATAAGCCAACAGGCCGTAAGGTTGATCTGAAAGCGGATTATGTTGGATTTACTGTTCCACATGAATTTGTAGTAGGATATGGATTAGATTATAAAGAGCAGTACCGTAATCTTCCTTATGTAGGCGTATTAAAACCAAGCGTTTACTCAAATTAATTAAATACAGGCTTTACAATTGTATAGGAAAGTTTTTCTATGTTACGATTTACTATAGTGTTTATGCCGTGAGAGGAGGTTAGGAATGAATCGTATCTTCCGTAATACCATCTTTTATTTACTGATATTCTTAGTAGTAATTGGAATCGTGAGCTATTTTAATGGTTCGACACAAAAAACGACATCAGTTAGCTACGACAAATTCATTACTAAACTAGAAAGCGGTGAAGTGCGTAATGTGCAACTTCAACCGAAAAATGGTGTATTTGAGGTAAAAGGACAATTCAATAACTCTAGCCAAGGAGAACAATTTGTTACTTATGCACCAAATACTGAGGAATTACAAAAGAAAATCAATGATAAAGCGAAAGGTGCCGAAGTTAAGTATCAACCAGCAGAAGAAACAAGTGCTTGGGTAACATTCTTTACTTCAATCATTCCGTTTGTCATCATCTTCATTTTATTCTTCTTCTTATTAAACCAGGCTCAAGGCGGCGGTAGCCGTGTTATGAACTTCGGGAAAAGTAAGGCGAAGTTATATAATGATGAAAAGAAAAAAGTTCGTTTCAGAGATGTTGCTGGGGCGGATGAAGAGAAACAAGAACTTGTCGAGGTAGTTGAATTCTTAAAAGACCCTCGTAAGTTTTCTGAAGTTGGTGCCCGTATTCCGAAGGGTGTCCTATTAGTTGGACCTCCAGGTACAGGTAAAACTTTATTAGCACGTGCTGTTGCAGGTGAGGCTGGCGTTCCATTCTTCTCTATCAGTGGTTCTGACTTTGTAGAGATGTTTGTCGGTGTCGGTGCATCACGTGTACGTGATTTATTTGAAAATGCAAAGAAAAATGCTCCTTGTATCATTTTCATTGATGAAATTGATGCAGTAGGTCGTCAACGTGGCGCAGGTCTTGGTGGTGGTCATGATGAGCGTGAGCAAACATTGAACCAGTTACTTGTTGAAATGGATGGATTCGGTGCAAACGAAGGTATTATTATCATTGCTGCGACAAACCGTCCAGACATTCTTGACCCAGCGTTATTACGTCCAGGTCGTTTTGACCGTCAAATTACAGTAGATCGTCCAGATGTAAATGGCCGTGAAGCTGTACTGAAAGTACATGCGCGTAATAAACCGCTTGATGAGCATATTAATTTAAGAGCAATTGCGACTCGTACACCAGGATTCTCTGGTGCGGATCTTGAAAACTTATTAAACGAAGCTGCTTTAGTAGCTGCACGTCGAGATAAGAAGAAGATTGACATGAGTGATATCGATGAAGCAACGGATCGTGTTATTGCAGGTCCAGCTAAGAAAAGTCGTGTTATCTCTGAAAAAGAACGTAATATCGTTGCTTTCCATGAAGCAGGCCATACTGTAATTGGTGTTGTTCTTGATGAAGCTGATGTCGTTCATAAAGTAACAATTGTCCCTCGTGGTCAGGCTGGTGGATATGCGGTAATGCTTCCGAAGGAAGATCGTTACTTCATGACAAAGCCAGAGTTACTTGATAAAATCACTGGTTTACTTGGTGGTCGAGTAGCTGAGGAGATTGTATTTGGTGAAGCAAGTACAGGTGCTCACAACGATTTCCAACGTGCAACTGGTATTGCAAGACGTATGGTTACGGAATTCGGTATGAGTGATAAGCTTGGACCGATGCAATTTGGTAGCTCACAAGGTGGTCAGGTATTCTTAGGAAGAGACTTCCATTCAGAACAAAACTACAGTGATGCAATCGCACATGAAATTGATGTGGAAATGCAAACAATTATTAAAGAATGTTATGCTCGTGCGAAACATATTCTTACTGAAAAACGAGATAAGCTTGATATTATCGCGAAAACGTTACTTGAAGTAGAAACATTAGACGCAGAGCAAATTAATCATTTATATGATTATGGCAGATTACCTGAGCGTCCAACATCTTCAGATGATGTGAAAGTAAACATCAATATGAAGAAAGACGATGAAGATAAAGAAGATAAGTAAGAAATGAAGGAGTGACTATCGTCACTCCTTTTTTGTTTGTTAAGATTTTTGTTAATTACTATTAAGGGCTTAGTGGATAAAGTAATTTAAGTAAAACTAGTATTAAAAATTGAAATAGAGAGCAATCTTTTTGTAAAATGATGAGGATAGGAAAGCTGATTATATAAGTATGTGTGATATGATGTTTTTATAAGTTTTTATACATACTACACAAATATAGATTAAATAAGATAAGTGGTGAGAATATGATTTTTGTATTGGATGTAGGGAACACAAATGCTGTACTAGGCGTGTTTGAAGAGGGGGAACTTCGTCAGCATTGGCGCATGGAAACAGATCGTCATAAGACAGAAGATGAATATGGAATGCTTGTAAAACAGTTACTTGATCATGAGGGTCTTTCGTTTGAAGATGTGAAAGGTATTATTGTGTCTTCAGTCGTACCACCAATTATGTTCGCTTTAGAACGTATGTGTGAAAAATATTTTAAAATTAAACCGCTTGTAGTAGGGCCTGGAATAAAAACGGGGCTAAATATTAAATATGAAAATCCACGTGAAGTAGGCGCAGATCGAATTGTAAATGCAGTAGCGGGAATCCAATTGTATGGAAGTCCACTTATTATTGTTGATTTTGGTACGGCTACTACATATTGTTATATTAATGAAGAAAAGCATTATATGGGTGGAGTTATTACGCCAGGAATTATGATTTCAGCAGAGGCTTTATATAGTAGGGCAGCAAAACTTCCTCGTATTGAAATTACAAAACCGAGCAGTGTTGTTGGGAAGAATACAGTAAGTGCGATGCAATCAGGCATTCTTTATGGTTATGTAGGACAAGTGGAAGGTATTGTTAAGCGTATGAAAGAAGAAGCTAAACAAGAACCGAAAGTTATTGCAACAGGTGGATTGGCGAAATTAATTTCAGAAGAATCGAATGTAATTGATATTGTAGATCCATTTTTAACGTTAAAAGGCTTGTATATGTTATATGAGCGTAATGCAAATTTACAGCATGAGAAAGGTGAATAAATAAGTATGAAAGATTATTTAGTAAAAGCGTTAGCGTTTGATGGAGAAGTACGTGCGTATAGTGTACGTACAACGAATACAGTAAGTGAGGCACAAAGACGTCATGATACATGGAGAACAGCTTCGGCGGCACTTGGTCGTTCTTTAACTGCAGGTACAATGATGGGTGCGATGTTAAAAGGTGATCAAAAGTTAACGATTAAGGTAGAAGGTAATGGTCCGATTGGCCCTATCTTAGTAGATGCTCATGCAAATGGAGATGTACGTGGCTACGTAACGAATCCACATGTTGATTTTGAAGGAACGGAACAAGGGAAATTACGTGTATATCAAGCGGTAGGTACAGAAGGGTTTGTAACAGTAATTAAAGATATTGGTATGCGTGAGCCGTTTATCGGTCAATCTCCAATCGTTTCGGGAGAACTAGGGGAAGATTTCACGTATTATTTCGCAGTTTCTGAGCAGACGCCTTCTTCTGTTGGTGTGGGTGTACTTGTAAATGGAGATGACAGCGTATTAGCGGCGGGTGGATTTATCCTTCAAATTATGCCGGGCGCACAGGAAGAAACAATTTCATTCATTGAAGATCGTTTGCAAAAAATCCCGCCTGTATCAACATTGATCGAACAAGGTCTTTCTCCAGAAGAGCTACTATATGCAGTCCTTGGAGAAGATAAAGTAAAAGTATTAGAAACAATGGATGTTCAATTTAATTGTACGTGCTCACGTGAACGTATTGAGAGTGTGTTGATTAGTTTAGGTAAAACAGAGTTAGAGCAAATTCGTGAAGAAGAAGAAGAAACAGAAGTTCATTGTCATTTCTGTAATGAACGATACAAGTTCTCTAAAGAAGATATTACAAATTTAATTGAGAATTTGTAATAAGGGGATTAACCCTCCGAATAGATTGACAAACAGGGAATTTTCTGACAAAATCTAAATATAGATAAAACCAATAAAAATACTCGGTGTTAGGAGTGACAGGAATGCGAGTGGCACAATCAGTTTCAGAATTAATCGGGAAAACGCCGATCGTTAAGTTGAACCGCATCGTAGAATCAGACAGCGCAGATATATACTTAAAACTAGAATTTATGAATCCGGGGAGTAGCGTTAAAGATCGTATTGCACTAGCTATGATTGAAGATGCTGAAAAAAAGGGATTGTTAAAAGAGGGCGATACAATCATTGAGCCAACAAGTGGTAACACAGGGATTGGTTTAGCGATGGTAGCGGCTGCTAAAGGATATAATGCAATTTTAGTAATGCCAGAAACAATGAGTATTGAGCGTCGTAATTTATTACGTGCTTACGGTGCTGAATTAGTATTGACTCCAGGTCCTGAAGGGATGGGTGGAGCAATTCGTAAAGCGACTGAATTAGCGAAAGAGCATGGCTACTTTATACCACAACAGTTCAAAAACCAATCAAATCCAGAAATTCACCGTTTAACAACAGGTCCAGAAATTATTGAACAAATGGGCGACCAATTAGATGCGTTTATTGCAGGTATTGGTACAGGTGGAACGATTACTGGTGCTGGTGAAGTGCTGAAGGAAGCGTATAAAGATATTAAAATTTATGCAGTAGAACCTGCAGATTCACCAGTATTATCTGGTGGGAAACCAGGTCCACATAAAATCCAAGGAATTGGGGCGGGATTTGTTCCGGAGACGTTGGATGTAGAAGTATATGATGAAATTATTCAAGTGAAAACAGAGCAAGCATTTGAATATGCGAGAAGAGTGGCTAAAGAGGAAGGTATTTTAGTTGGTATCTCTTCAGGCGCAGTTATTTATGCAGCAACAGAAGTTGCGAAAAAGTTAGGTAAAGGGAAAAAGGTACTTGTTATTATTCCGAGTAACGGTGAACGTTATTTAAGTACACCACTTTATCAATTTGAATCATAATTAAATGCGATTGAAAAAGCATCCTTGAAAAAGGATGCTTTTTCTTTTTGGATTGGAAATAGGAAAAGAGTGAATGACTAGAAAACTTCATGTAAAATAAGAGGTAGTATAATTAAATTATTTTCACTAGCCTTCGAGTATAATCAATCTCTATATAAATAACTTATGTAGTTGGAGCTGGTTCATCTAAGAGGGTGGGATAAAAGAAGACGGGGTGTTGATATGCAACGAAGAAAATCTTTAGCGCTTTCTATTCCATATCAGTTAGATTTCTTTAAGCAATATAAATTTCTTTCTCAGGATAAGCCGCAACATATTTTGCTGGAAAGTGGACGTGGCGGTCGTTATAACATAGTGGGTTTAAACCCGGTAGCGGTAATCCAAGGGAAGGGTGAAAAGTTACATATAAGTGAAAGCGGTAAGGAAACAATAAAAAGAGGGAATCCATTAGATTTAATGCAAGAATATATGGAGAAATGGAAAACAGACTACAATCCACAGTACCCGCCTTTTCAAGGTGGTGCAATTGGCTACTTTAGTTATGATTGTATCCGTTATATCGAAAAACTCCCTTCTCTTGCAGAGGATGATCTGAATATACCCGATATATACTTTTTATTATTTGACGATGTGTTTGTCTATGATCAAAAAGAAAAGCTATTGTGGATTATTACACATTATGTAGATAAGCATGCAGAAGCAGAAGAACGTTTAAATGAATGGAAGGATCTTTGGGTGGCAGAAGTGCCTGAAGTGACTATGCCGTTTGAACGTCCTAAAAAGAAAAATGAAGCGGTTGCCTTTACAGAAACAGGCTTTATGAAGGCAGTTGAATGTATTCAAGAATATATTGGGGCGGGTGATGTGTTCCAAGTAAACTTGTCGACGAGACAAGAAAGAACTTTACAAACGCATCCACTAGAAATTTATACAAGTCTTCGTGAAATTAATCCATCTCCATATATGGGTTACCTGGAGCTTGGGGATTTTCAAATTGTTAGTGGATCGCCAGAGTTGTTAATTAAGAAACAAGGAACTGAAGTAAGTACAAGACCAATTGCTGGAACGAGATCTAGAGGCGCGGATGAGCAAGAGGATGAAGAATTAGCAAGAGAATTAATTAAGAACGAAAAAGAAAGAGCAGAGCATGTAATGCTTGTGGATTTAGAAAGAAATGATTTAGGGCGTGTTTGTAAATATGGCACTGTAGAAGTAGATGAATTTATGGTAATTGAGAAATACTCACATGTTATGCATATTGTTTCTAATGTGCGTGGTGAGGTGGAAGAAGATAAAGATGCTTTTGATTTAGTGAAGGCTGTATTCCCTGGTGGAACAATTACTGGTGCCCCGAAAATACGTACAATGGAAATTATTGAGGAATTAGAACCTGTTCGCCGAGGGATTTATACAGGTTCAATCGGTTGGATTGGTTATTCTGGAGATACAGAATTGAATATTGTAATTAGAACACTTCTTGCTAAAGATGGAAAAGCTCATGTACAAGCGGGGGCGGGAATTGTAATTGATTCAAATCCGGAAAATGAATATAAAGAGTCGTTAAAAAAGGCGATTGCTTTATGGCGTGCAAAAGAACGTAGCGAAGAAACGGTTAGGTGAGAGAAATGATATTAATGATTGATAATTATGATTCTTTTACATTTAATTTAGTGCAGTTTCTTGGAGAACTTGGACAAGAGCTCGTTGTTAAACGTAACGATGAAGTGACGATTTCAGATATCGAGAATATGAAACCAGATTTTCTAATGATTTCTCCAGGTCCATGTAGTCCTAATGAAGCGGGGATTAGTATGGAAGTTATTAAATACTTCGCGGGGAAGATTCCGATTTTTGGAGTTTGTTTAGGGCATCAATCTATTGCACAAGTGTTTGGTGGAGAGGTTGTTCGTGCAGAGCGATTAATGCATGGGAAAACTTCGCTTATGCATCATGATGGAAAGACGATTTTTTCGGATATTCCTAATCCGTTTACTGCGACGCGCTATCATTCCCTTATTGTTAAGAAAGAGACGTTACCAGATTGCTTAGAGGTAACATCTTGGACGGAGGAAGGGGAAATTATGGCGCTTCGTCATAAGACATTGCCGATAGAGGGTGTGCAATTCCATCCGGAATCTATTATGACTTCTCATGGGAAAGAGTTATTGCAGAATTTCATTCGTAAATACAGTCCAAGTGCGACATTATGTTAATTTACGTAAATGGTCAGTATGTAGAAGCAAGTGAAGCGAGAATTTCCCCTTATGATCATGGTTATTTATATGGTCTTGGAGTTTTTGAAACGTTTCGTATTTATAATGGTCATCCTTTCTTATTGGATGATCATTATGACCGTTTAATAGAGGCGCTGGATACATTGCAAATTAAATGGACAATGACAAAAAATGATGTGATGCTTATTTTGAAAGATTTACTCGCTAAGAATGAATTGAAGCATGCATATGTACGTTTTAATGTATCGGCGGGTATAGATGAAATAGGATTACAAACGGAAATATACGAAGAGCCTTCGGTTATTGTTTTTATAAAACCTTTAACAGCTCCAGGAGATGTAGTAGAAAAAGAAGGTGTTATTTTAAAACAAGTGCGAAATACACCGGAAGGGACATTTCGCCTGAAGTCTCATCACTATTTAAATAATATTTTAGGTAAGCGTGAAATTGGAAATGTTGTGAGCAAGGAAGGTATTTTCCTTACTGAAGCAGGTTATGTTGCAGAGGGTATTGTTTCGAATCTATTTTTTGTGAAAGGTGATGTTTTATATACACCTTCGTTAGAGACAGGTATTTTAAATGGTATCACTCGTGCGTTTATTATAAAGAGTGCTGAAGAATTAAATATAGAAGTAAAGGAAGGTTTCTTTACAAAAGATGAGCTACTTTCAGCGGATGAAGTCTTCGTAACAAACTCTATTCAAGAAATTGTTCCGCTTTATCGTATAGAAGCGCAGGATTTCCCGGGTAAAGTAGGAGTGGTTACAAAAAGTTTAATGTACCTTTATGGAATGCAAAGAGAGAAATTATGGAGCAGAAATGAATTACGAAGAGGAGATGTGTAGTTTGAAGTGGGATTATGATTTACGCTGCGGCGAATATACATTGAATTTAAATGAAAAGACATTAATTATGGGGATTTTAAATGTAACACCAGATTCGTTTTCTGATGGTGGTAGTTACAACGAGGTAGATGCTGCGGTACGTCACGCAAAAGAAATGCAAGGTGAAGGTGCTCATATTATTGATATTGGTGGCGAATCTACTCGCCCAGGTTTTGCTAAAGTATCAGTAGAAGAAGAAATAAAGCGAGTCGTCCCGATGATTCAAGCAGTTTCAAAAGAAGTAAAATTACCTATATCTATCGATACATATAAAGCTGAAGTTGCAAAGCAAGCAATTGAGGCTGGTGCTCATATTATTAATGATATTTGGGGGGCGAAGGCGGAGCCGAAAATTGCTGAAGTCGCAGCCCATTATGATGTACCCATCATTTTAATGCATAACCGTGATAATATGAATTATCGTAATTTAATGGCGGATATGATTGCTGATTTGTATGACAGTATTAAAATTGCTAAAAATGCTGGTGTGCGAGATGAGAATATTATTTTAGATCCAGGTATCGGTTTTGCTAAAACACCGGGGCAGAACTTAGAGGCGATGCGTAATTTAGAACAGTTAAATGTGCTAGGTTATCCGGTTCTCTTAGGTACTTCGAGAAAGTCCTTTATTGGGCACGTATTAGATTTGCCAGTAGAGGAACGCCTTGAGGGAACGGGAGCTACTGTTTGTCTTGGTATTGAAAAGGGCTGTGAGTTTGTTCGTGTCCATGATGTGAAAGAAATGGCGCGTATGGCTAAAATGATGGATGCGATGATTGGTAAGGGGGTAAGGTAATTGGATAAAATTTATATCCATGATATGGAATTTTATGGTTATCATGGTGTGTTTCCAGAGGAGAATAGATTAGGTCAGAGATTTAAAGTTGACTTAACGGTGGAGTTGGATTTAAAGCGTGCAGGGGAAATTGATGACTTAGAGCATTCGGTCAATTATGGAGAGCTTTTCGAATTATGTAGAAAAGTTGTTGAGGATAGAAAGTATAAGCTTGTGGAGAGTATCGCTGAAAATATTGCTGCAGATATATTAAAGCAATATAAAAGTATTTCACGGTGTACAATTAAGGTGATTAAACCAGATCCGCCGATACCGGGCCATTATCGCGCTGTAGCAGTAGAAATTACGAGAGAACGTCCATGAATAATATAGCGTACATTGCATTAGGGTCAAATATTGGAGAGCGTTATACGTATTTAACTGAAGCCATTCAGTTTTTAAATAAAAGTCCGTATATTCAAGTTGATGATGTTTCGTCAGTGTATGAAACTGATCCAGTTGGCTATACTGATCAAAGTTGTTTTTTAAATTTAGTTATAAAAATTTCTACCAATTTATCACCGCAAGAATTATTGAAAGTAACACAAAAAGTAGAAAATGACCTAGGAAGAAAAAGGGAAATTAGGTGGGGGCCGAGGACTATCGACCTTGACATTTTACTTTATAATCAAGAGAATATTGAAGCAGAGAATCTTATTGTTCCGCATCCGCGGATGTTCGAAAGAGCTTTTGTTATCGTTCCGTTGTTAGAGATTAATCAAGATATAAAACAAAACATTTCACGTTCACAAGTAGAAGAAATGAAAAGGCGAGAGGGAGTAACGGTATGGAAGCAGAAAAATGGGGAAGACGCATTCGTGCTTTTCGAAAGCTAAAAGGCTACACGCAAGAAGGTTTTGCTAAAGAATTAGGGGTATCAGTATCTGTTTTAGGTGAAGTTGAGAGAGGGAATCGATCGCCTTCTCAAGATTTTGTAGTAGAAGTTGCTAAGGCGTTAAATGTTTCGATAGATGAATTAATGCCAAAGTGACTGTGCAGGAAGGAGTAGGTTGATTGTTAAAGATTGCAAATATTGAGATGAAAAATCCGGTTGTATTAGCACCGATGGCGGGAGTGTGTAACTCTGCATTCCGTTTAACAGTTAAAGAATTTGGTGCAGGTTTAGTTTGTGCTGAAATGGTAAGTGATAAGGCAATATTACTGAATAACAAAAGAACATTAGATATGTTATATATTGATGAGAGAGAAAAACCATTAAGTTTACAAATTTTCGGTGGAGAGAAAGAAACGCTTGTAGATGCTGCGAAATACGTAGATAAATATACGACAGCAGACATTATTGATATTAATATGGGTTGCCCAGTACCGAAAATCGTTAAATGTGATGCGGGGGCAAGGTGGCTTCTAGATCCAAATAAAATATACGAAATGGTAGCAGCGGTTGTAGATGCTGTTGAAAAGCCGGTTACGGTTAAAATGCGTATCGGTTGGGATGAAGAACATATTTTCGCAATAGAAAATGCTAGAGCTGTTGAGCGTGCTGGCGGACAAGCTGTGGCGGTTCACGGACGTACGCGAGTGCAAATGTATGAAGGGAAAGCAGATTGGGATATCATTAAACAAGTAAAGCAAGCTGTGAATATCCCGGTTATCGGAAATGGTGATGTCGAAACACCGCAAGATGCGAAGCGTATGCTTGATGAGATTGGTGTAGATGGTGTTATGATTGGTCGTGCAGCTCTTGGGGATCCATGGATGATTTATCGTACGGTAAAGTATTTAGAGACAGGTGAATTAATGCCGGAACCAACAGTCCGTGAGAAAATTGATGTATGTATGTTGCATCTAGATCGTCTTATCGATTTAAAGAACGAAAATGTTGCTGTAAGAGAGATGAGAAAGCATGCGGCTTGGTATTTAAAAGGTGTTCGTGGTAATGCGAGTGTGCGTAATGGTATCAATACTTGCAACACGCGTGAAGACCTTGCGAATGTATTAGGTGCATTTGTAGAAGAAGTAGAGGCGAAACAACAAACAATTTACGTTGGTTAATAAGGAGGACGGAGAAGATTGACATTCTTCTACACACTTCCTATAATTACGTGAAAGAAAGAAGAACTGCCAGTTAGTTGCTGGCAGTTTTTCTAGTTGAGTAGAAAATGCTATACTGTATATATTGTAAAAATTAATAGAGCTGGAGTGATATCAATATCATGGATAACATGAACCACGAAGAATTAAACGACCAATTGCTTGTTCGTCGTGAAAAGCTACATAATTTACGTGAGCAAGGAATCGATCCGTTCGGTAAACGATTTGAACGCACAAATTCAACAACCGACTTAGTAAGTCTATATGGAGAATTCTCTAAAGAAGAATTAGAAGAGAAGGAAATCACGGTTTCTATCGCTGGTCGTATTATGACAAAACGCGGTAAAGGAAAAGCTGGATTCGCACACATTCAAGATTTACACGGACAAGTTCAAATTTACGTTCGTAAAGATACTGTTGGAGATGAAGAGTACGAGTTATTTACGACAGCAGATTTAGGTGACTTAGTAGGTATTGAAGGTAAAGTGTTCAAAACAAACGTTGGAGAACTTTCAGTAAAAGCAACAGGATTTACGCTTTTAACGAAATCTCTTCGTCCATTACCGGATAAATACCATGGATTAAAAGATGTTGAACAACGATACCGTCAACGTTACTTAGACTTAATTACAAGTATGGAAAGTCGTGAAACATTTGTTACTCGTAGTAAAATCATTCGTGAAATGAGAAGATATTTAGATGACAACGGTTATCTTGAAGTAGAAACGCCTATGATGCACGCGATTGCGGGTGGAGCATCTGCTCGTCCTTTCACTACGCATCATAATGCGTTAGATATGGAATTATATATGCGTATCGCAATTGAACTTCATTTAAAACGTCTTATTGTGGGCGGATTAGAAAAAGTTTATGAGATCGGCCGTGTATTCCGTAATGAGGGTGTATCAACTCGTCATAATCCTGAGTTTACGATGATTGAATTATATGAAGCGTACGCTGATTATAATGATATTATGAAACTAACAGAAAATATGGTTGCTCATATTGCGAAAAAAGTATTGGGTACAACAACGATCCAATATGGTGATTATGAAATTAATCTAGAACCAGAATGGACACGTCTTCATATGGTAGATGCAATTAAGCAACACTCTGGAGCGGATTTCTGGACTCCGATGAGTGTAGAAGAAGCGCGTGAGCTTGCAAAAGAACATAATGTAGAAATTAAGGATACAATGGAAGTTGGTCATATCATTAATGAGTTCTTCGAGCAAAAAGTAGAAGATAAATTAATTCAACCAACATTTATTTACGGTCATCCGGTAGAAATTTCGCCACTTGCGAAAAAGAATGACGAAGATCCACGATTCACAGATCGTTTCGAGTTATTTATCGTTGCACGTGAACATGCAAATGCATTCACTGAGTTAAACGATCCAATTGATCAAAAAGAACGTTTTGAAGCTCAATTAAAAGAGCGTGAGCAAGGTAATGACGAAGCTCACATGATGGATGATGATTATATCGAAGCTCTTGAGTACGGTATGCCTCCTACGGGTGGATTAGGAATCGGTATTGATCGTCTAGTTATGTTATTAACAAATGCACCATCTATTCGTGATGTATTATTATTCCCTGCTATGCGTCATAAACAAGACTAAGCTTTGGAGATTTCTCCAAAGCTTTTTTTATTTGAGTATGAGTTGCGTGGGTATAATAGATCTTGATGGTGCGAGAAATTATATTTATATAGAAGAAATGTGCTGTTTTTATACTTTTTTACTAAGTTAAAAATTTTATTAGAAAAACTATTGCATTTTAATAATTAAACTGGTATATTTATATCCGTTGCCACGAAAGGTAACAAGCAAAACAAACGAAAAACAACTTATTAAAAAAAGTTGTTGACGAAAATATAACAAAATGTTATATTGATAAAGTCGCTTGTGAGCGACAACGTAGTTCTTTGAAAACTGAACGAAACAAACAACGTGAAACGTCAATTTTTATTTTTAGATGCTAGACAAACTAACTT
>NZ_JALDQE010000021.1:0-50018 GCF_022748145.1 Bacillus sp. CCB-MMP212 | reverse complement strand
CTGTCTTAGGACGAATTCGTTAGCTACCAAAAGTAACGACTAACCGAGAAGCCCCCACTTCAAACAGTCCGTTAGGACGTTAAGTGGCGGGTAGTTCACGTTTGATTATAAGGCATGTGATATTTTGTGGCTCAAAAAATCCATACCTTATCAATTAAACCGATTGGTAACACATATTCCTTTTTTGTGATTTCCTTATATATAATGATTTTAAGAATTTATACAATTAAAATACTTGCTAATTTGTAATAACTCCTCTTTTATATTCTGAGAAAGGGGGCTTTTGTCAGAAACTGATAAGTCTTCTAATAGCTAACTGATTTTTTATTATTATTTTCTTATTTCCAACAGAGGCCATGAGTCCTAAACTTTCAAACTTATTCAATTTACGACTAATAGTCTCTCTTGTTACCCCCGCATAATTTGCCAATTCCTCTCGTGTCAATGGCAAGTTAATAAGTATTCCATCCTCAGTACTTTTGCCATATTTATCACAAAACTCCAATAGTATGTGAGCAATTCTAACTTCAGGATTGTTTGTAGCTAAATTTTGCACTAAATTCTCTATCTTAGCTAAACGTTTTGTGACAACTTTTAACAACTTTAATGCAATACTTGGATTTCGTTCCATTATATAATCCATATTTTCTTTTTTTAGCATACAGATATGAGTATCTTCTATAGCATATGCACTAAAATTACTTTTTTCATCATAATTAAATATATTTAATTCACAAAAGGATTCACCACTTGTTAGTATATGCAATATTTGCTCTTTCCCTTGAAGAGTTAATGTACATAGCTTTACTTGTCCACTATTAATAATAAATAATGTATCTGATTTATCTCCCTCAAGAATTAATGGCTGGCCCTTTTTAAACTTCCTATGTTTTGTCATTGAAGCTATATTACTAATTTCCTCTTCGGAAAGGGTCTTAAAAATTAGTACTTTTCTTGGACAAAGCTCTCTTGATTTTTTATGATTATCGACCATATTTTCTCACCTTACTTTAACTATAGAATTAAAAATATACTGATATTCAAGGTTATTATAGACATTTTTATCAAATATTGCAGTAACCCAAATCACAACTATATGTTTATGAAGACAGTGATATACACTATCCTCATAAACATATTTTGATATGGCATAGAAAAATATGGCCCTGAGGAGAAAGGGTGGCGCCAGGGCCATATAGAGTGTACCGAGAATGGCTGAATCGGTATAAGTATCTGCTACAAAATTATTATAGAATTTTTTAAAGAATATTTCTGTGACCAGAATCACATTCAAAAATATAAAAAACAATGAGAATACTGTGCAGTATTCTCATTGTTTTTTCCTTCTTATTCATCTAGTGGTGCAAAATGATTTTTATCTTCTCCGCACACAGGACAAACCCAGTCCTCTGGTAAATCTTCGAAACTTGTTCCTGGTTCTATATCCTCATCTGGATCCCCTACCTCTGGGTTATAAATATATCCACATGGTAAACAAATGTATTTTTTCATGATTTCCTCTCCTTTTTGTACAGCTTTATATTTTTTCTTTTAACTTGCTCATTATTTCACTTATGTTTGTATTTAATAAATCTATTCCTTCTAACGATACATGCTTTTCAATCGCAGATTTGTAAGGAATAGATGCAGCAACTCCTTCTAATGAAATCACACCGACTATTTTATTATCCTTAATAAATAACCTTGTATACTTCTCCTTACCATCTTCTTCAACAATTGTTGTATCACATTGCTCTTCATTAACAACTCCAATTGAAAATAAAGATACATTGAATGCGTTAAAAATAGTAGTTGGAATTTCTTTTTTATAAATAGCAGTTTTAGAGACCATATTACTACCTGCTACTCTTCCTTGTTCCAAGGCAGTCCCCCATAAGCCTTCAATTTCATTATTTACTTCTGCAACATCTCCCACAGCGTATACGGAGTCTATATTTGTTCTCATCTTCTCATCTACAACAATACCTCTATTTAATTTAATAGCAGTATCATGTACAAGTTTAGTGTTCGGAGTAACGCCAATTGAGTAAACAATACTATCACAATTAATTTGAGAATTGTCTTTCATCTTTATGCCAGTTACAGATTCTTTCCCGAGAATAGAATCAATAGAAGTATTTAAATACACCTTTACTCCTTCCTTTTCAATTTTTCGTTTCAAGAGAAGCGAAGATTTTGTATCTAATTGTCTTCTCATTAATAAAGGAGCTACTTCTACAATGGATACCTTTTTACCAGCTTTCAGAATAGACCATGCTGTTTCTAACCCTTGTACACCCCCACCAATGGTCACAACACTTTCTTTGTCTTCTAAATGACCTTTAAGCTCATCTGCTTCTTTCATGTCCCTAATAGTAAAAATATTTTTTTTATTAATTCCATTCATCTCTAATCTTCTATTATTCGCTCCTGTACAAATTAATAGTTTATGATAAGAAAATACCGCTTCATTGGATGTAACAATAAATTGCTCATCTGTATTAATTTTTACCACCTTTGTATTTATAAAAACTGATATGTGATTATCTTGATACCACTTTTTCTTTTTAATTAACACTTTTTCACTGTGTAAATCTGAATACAGATCCTTTGATAATTTAATTCTTTTATAAGGTAGTAATGGCTCTTCACCAAAAATAAATATATTTGATCCTTTATCATACTCTCTAATAGTTTTAGCGGCATTTACAGCAGCTACACCACTCCCAATAATAACAAAATTCTTTTCCATGTTTTCACCTCCATTTTTCTATTAAATAGAACTCAATAATAAATCTGTAACAAATGTTGTTGCATGTTGGATTTTCTTTACTTTTCCCTCATCTCTTGGAGAGAATCTAATCCGAATAGGAAATTCAACATGAGTCATACCTGTAGATTTGATAACTTTTGATGTGCTTTGTACATTCATATTTGTTTCATTGAGGTAATCTTGTATCACCTCAATTGCCTCTCCACTCCAACCATATGAACCGAATGAAGCTGCAATTTTCCCTTCTAGGTTCATTTCTGTCATTTCTTTTAAAATGTCTTCTAAATTACCAATCATATCTGCATATCTAGTTGAAGATCCTATGAAAACTGCATCTGCTTCTTGGATACTCTTTAAAACCTCTAATTTTTTTGATTTATCAGCGTTAAATACTGTTACATGAATATTATCTGCTTCTAAAGTTTCTTTAATAATATTTGCTACTTTTTTTGTATTATTTTTAATTGTTGTATATACAATTGTTACTTTTTTATCTTGATTCGTATCTTTACTCATATCCGCATATAATTTAATATACTTCTGTATATCCTGACGTAAAATGTAGCCATGTGATGGTGCAATCATTTGTACATCCAAATCTTTTAGAGCTTCTATTAATGTTCTTACATATCTTCTATGTGGATGGATAATGGCATTATAATAGCCAATAAAATCTTCCGTAATATCTACATTCGCTTTATCACTGAAAATCTCGTCATTTGCTATATGAGTACTAAAAATATCACAAGGAAATAAAATTTTATCCTCTACACAGTAGGTAATCATTGTTTCTTCAGTATGAAGATATGGCGTTTCTTTAAATTTCAATGTTTTTCCACCAATATCTAATGTATCACCGTCTTTTACTATTAAAAACTTTCGATTATGCAGCTTATACATCTCTTGTATTTCTGGTACTGCAATTTCTGTACATACAATCGTTGCATTAGTAGCTCTTGATGCTAATGCTGCCAATCCCCCTGAATGGTCGGGCTCTGTATGATTCACTACGATATACTGAATTTCTTGTGGATCAATTAATTTACTTAATGATTCTACAAATTCTCTTCCAAACTCTATATCAACTGTATCAATCACTGTTGGTTTTTCCGTTTTTAGCAAGTACGCGTTATAAGTTGTTCCTTTTGCTAAGATTAAACGATGAAATGGAACTTCTCTATTATCAACTTTTCCTACCCAATATATATCTTTAGTTAACTTAATTTCTTTGCCCATATAACTCAATTCCTCCTCAATTAGATTCGATTTACCACTGAATTATATAAACTTTTTTATAATTAAAAGAGGACTAGAATCACATTTTAAAAAATTAATAAAAAAACACCTGAGTAACAGCTTTCTACTCAGGTGTTTTTAAAATTTATTTTGTTGCTACAATTACTAATGCCGGACCATCAAGTGAATATATTTTTTTATCAAAATTAGCGTAAGTTTCTACTGACTCAAATCCACAATCTATTAATATGGGAAGTAATTGTTTTTTTGTAATTGGATATAACTCTATACTATTTGAGAATTCTTCACCACTTGTATTTAATGTTACAGTAAATAGCACCTTGTTTCTCTCTATTGCATAATCTCGTTTGAATGAGAAATGTTCTTTCTTAATTACTGGAAATATGAAATTTTTTTGATTTAATACTTTTTCATAGTTTACAATTTGAACTATGAACTTTCCATTTTTCTTAAGTTTTTTAAAAGAACGTTGAATGAAATCAGTAATTTCCTGTACATTGTCCAAATGAACCAACGTATTTCCAATACAATAAATACCATCAAATATCCCAGGCAAATCGTCTATTTGCTGCATTCTAAGTGTATTTACAAAAAGTCTTTCCTTATGGGTTATAGCCTTCTCAGAAATTTTATCAGCCATTTTCTTCTCTGGTTCCATCGCAGTTACAATCATTCCTTTTTCAACTAATGCATTAGCCACATTCCCTGTTGCCGCACCTACATCAATTACGGAGTCCCCCTCTTGTAAATATGAAGCAATAAAATTCAATTGTTTTTCATTTTCTGGAAAAATTTCATCATAATACGGCATTAATTTTTGGTAAAAAGTCATTATTTATACATTCCTTTCTACATCCAAGATTGGAGAAAACATTAATATAACAATTAATCCAAACGAATTAATATACGAATATAACATAAACAATATAAATCATTATTAGTCTTTACGAGACAAAATATTTAAATACTATTATTGTTGTAATAAAAACGTAAATAGCATTTATACTCTCTAAAATCCCCACTTTTAAGATTGAAATATTTCTTCCATACAGTACTATAGACCGTATCAAACTTGGGATAAAAATAATGGTAATCGTTGGTGATAAAATAAGCGTAACAATCACAAGTAATAAATGGTACCACCATGACAGAATGCGATACGTTGGATTCTTTTTTTCACGTATCATTGTTTTTACATAAAACGTACTTCCTATAAAATATAAAAATGTTATAGTCGCTATTATCAATATATTTTTATCGACTGTTTTCATTGTGAAGTAATAACTTATAATGCCCCCTATACAAAACAAAAGAATTGCACATACATCATTTAATAAGGCTCGTTCATTTTTTTTGCTAGAAAAATAAATGTTTATACAAAAAAACGGGAGCATAATAATAGAAAAGTAAACTATACGCCATTCATAACTAAGAGCAATAGCTGTACATATACAAGCCTCACCAAAGTAAAGAAAAAAATAATATAAATAATACTTCTTTCGCGGCTGTTTTACATACATCAATAAAGGATATGTAGCTAAATACACAAAAAACCACGCTAAAAAAAGAGGTATATGATACCATGTCCATTTACCAGTTAAAATACCTAAAACAAATGGAATAAGCAGCATTCCCCAGGCTCCATGCTGCTTTGGAATAATTAACTTCATTCTTCCACACCTCACATTTAATTTTTTATCAAAATGTTACGTAAGAATGATAATAAGTAGCATATATATCATTAAATTTATAGATAAAAAACTTTACCAGTGAGAGAATCCCCCCACTGGTAATCATACTCCACCAATTTAGGGAATACCCATCCCAAATAGTAAAATATAATGAATTTCTCATACTCACTCTTCCCTTATAAGATAAACTATGTTTTTAAAAAATACTGTGAGTGAAATCACTGCATTCTATTTTTATACCTTTTATTTTATAAAATAAAACATTCTTCATTGTGTTTTTACTCTCTATTGATACCCTCACTCTTTGAACCTAAAACAAAAGAATTTTTATCTATAAATAATTGAATCATTCTATATCTTTTCATTTTTTATGAGCAAGATAATACAATAAACTTCTAGATTTAATCTCTTCTAAATAGAAAAGATCACATACTTCATTTATTAGTACCATTGCAGAAATAAACTATATATAGTATCATTTATCAAGGTTGAGTACTAGATATTGAAAAGGAGTGGATTTCATGAACAACTCAGACAATGTAAAACAGCAAAAAAATACTTTATGGACAACTTTTCATAAAATTATAAACAGTAACGATCAAGACTTAATGCAAGAAAATGCAAATGTTGATGGTCGATCTCCAATGGGAATGATGGGAACATTTGCATCAGAGAGCGCAAAACTTTATGTAAGGGAACATTTGCTTTCTAAGCAAGTAAAAGAAGCTATTAATCAAAATATTTTATACCCACACGATTTAGATTTTTATGCAACAGGAACAACCACGTGTTCACAAATCCCTTTAGCACAATTGCTGAAAAAAGGGTTCCACACTGGACATGGCCATATGAGACAACCACAAGATATTAAAAGTGCATTAGCACTCTCGTCTATTATTCTTCAAGCCAATCAAAATATGCAACATGGTGGGCAATCTCTTGCCATGTTTGATATAGATTTAGCACCCTATGTGAGGAAAACATTTGAAAGAAATAAGAAAAAGTTAATAGACTATCCGCTAACAAAAGAACAAATCGAAGTGTTTGCATGGAGAGAAACAGAAAACGATACATATCAAGCATGTGAAGCATTTATTCATAATTCCAATAGTATGCATAGCCGTGGTGGTGGACAAGTTCCGTTTATTTCAATTAATTACGGAACGGACACATCAAAGGAAGGAAGACTATTAATTAAACAATTACTACAGGCAACACAAGCGGGATTAGGAAAAAGCGAAACGCCTATTTTCCCCATTCAAATTTTTAAGTTAAAAAAAGGTGTAAATTTTGAAGAAAAAAATCCAAATTATGATTTATTTGAACTTGCATTAGAAACAACAGCGAAGCGATTGTTCCCTAACTTTTCATTTTTAGATGCGCCATTTAATGCAGCGTATTATAATGGGCACCCAGAAAGTGAAGTATGTTATATGGGGTGTCGTACTCGTGTGATGTCTAATATTCATGGTGAGGAGACAGCAATTGGCAGAGGAAATCTATCATTCACCTCTATTAATCTAGTAAAATTGGCTTTAATAAATGATTCAAAAGAAGGATTTTTCAAATCGTTAAATCATTATATCAAACTTGGCATTCGTCAATTGCTAGAAAGATATTCATATCAATGTACAAAAAAGGCAAGAGATTTTCAATTCCTATATTCACAAGGGATTTGGCGCAATGGAGAAAAACTACAACCAGAAGACTCAGTTACTGAGATTTTAAAGCAAGGAACATTGAGTCTTGGTTTTATTGGACTTGCGGAATGCCTAGTTGCCCTAACAGGAAAACACCATGGGGAAGATACAGATTCATGGCGACTTGGAAAAGAAATTGTTACCTTTATGAGAAAAAAGATGGACCAAGCAACAAAAGAGCATTGCTTGAATTTCACCTTAATTGCAACTCCTGCCGAGGGACTATCAGGAAAGTTTATCAAAAAGGATCGTGCTGAGTTTGGAACTATTACAGGTGTAACCAATCATGATTACTATACAAATTCATTTCATATTCCAGTTTATTATCCTATTCAAGCAATTAATAAAATACGTTTAGAAGGACCTTTTCATGCTCTTTGCAACGGTGGTCATATTACATATATTGAACTAGATGGAGCGGCAGCACATAATCAAATGGCTTTAAAACAGATTGTTCAAGCAATGGCTCAGTATGAAGTAGGATATGGTTCAATTAATCATCCGGTGGATCGTTGTAAATGTTGTGACTATAATGGAGTGATTGAAAATGAGTGCCCTAGCTGTGGAAATTTAGAAGATCATCATATTGAAAGAATTCGCCGTATTACTGGATATCTTGTGGGGGACATGTCAAAATGGAACAATGCAAAGCGTAGTGAAGAAGCAGATCGTGTGAAACATAAATGAAGGTAATGAATATTATTCATGATAGTGTAGTAGATGGTGAAGGGCTACGGACAGTTGTGTTTTTTGCCGGTTGTCCGCATCATTGTTTAGGTTGCCATAACCCCAAATCATGGAATCTTTATAATGGTACCGAGATGAGTGTGAAAGAAATTATAAAAGAAATTTCCAAAAATCCTCTAACTGATGTAACATTTTCAGGTGGTGACCCATTTTTTCAAGCTATCGAGGTCAAAGAAGTTGCAAAAGCTGTAAAAAGTTTAAATAAAAATCTCTGGATTTACACTGGCTATACACTAGAAGAGATACAAAATTCACAAAACAAAGATATGATTGAGCTGTTACATTATGGAGATGTTTTAGTTGATGGAAGATTTGAAATCGAAAAAAGAGATTTGACTCTTCCATTTCGCGGAAGCTCAAATCAACGTATTATACGCTTAAAATAAATGTAATTTCTTTGCTTTTTTTCGATTATTAGTCATCACTAATCCAATATTTATGAGCAGAAAATATCTGCTCATAAATACTGGAAATATACAATAAAAAAATTTATAAAACAGGTTAAAAAAAGGACATGCTCAATTCTTACACTTTTTTTGCAATGCTTTTGGAACATATACACAAAAAGGCTCACTTTCCATGTAATCCCCCGTCATCGCAAATGCCCTAGAACGAGATCCCCCACAAACATATCGAAACTCACAAACACCGCATTTGCCTTTATAATTGTCTGGATTACGAAGACTTTGAAAAACAGGAGAGTTTCGATAAATTTCAGCTATCGGTGTTGATTTAATATTCCCGGTTTTAATCGGCAATAGCCCACTTGGGTATACATCTCCAATATGAGAAATAAATACAACTCCATTTCCATCATTCACTCCTTTTGGAGCGCGTCCAAGTCCATTAATTCCGTCCGTCATCCCTTCCATCAATACATCTCTATATTGAATAATTTGATCTATTTTTTTAATTCCCTTCATTTTTTCTTGAAGAACAACGCGTCTATAGTGCTGAGCAGCTGTGGTTTTTATATCAAAAGAAACAGTTTTACTAAGCTGATATAGCCAGCGGAACACTCTTTCATGTTGAATTGGTGAAATCATATCTTTCTTTTTACCACGTCCTGTTGGGACTAAGAAAAATACACTCCACAACACACAACCTAATTCTTCTACTAAATTTGCCATATCTTTAAGTACACTCAAATTATAATTAGAAACAACTGTATTAATTTGAATAGGGATTTTTAATTCATTTAAATGATGAATTGCATCCATTGTTAATTTAAATGACCCCTCTATTCCTCTAAAATGATCGTGTACTTCAGCTGTTGGTCCATCTATACTAAATGCCCATCTAGCAATCCCAACATCTTTTGCTTTTTTAATTGCTTCTTTAGTAACCTTTGGAGTAGCACTGGGCGTCATAGAAACCCGAATACCTTTCTTCACCGCGTATTCCGCAATATCATATATATCCGAACGCATTAATGGATCCCCACCAGTAAAAACAAGCATCGGATTATCCATTTCATAAATATCATCAATTAGTTTTTTTCCTTCTTCTAATGTTAACTCAAAAGGATCACGATAATGCTGTGCTTCAGCACGACAATGTAGACATTTTAATTTACATGCTCTTGTTAACTCCCATATTACAATAAATGGGTTTTTATTATAATCACGATTTGTCAAAAAGAAAGCCTCCCATCAACTTACATACTATATTGTAAAATTATATGTTCATTTATGTTGTGAGTTTTATCACGCATAAGTTTTTAGCAATTAAAAATCCCTCACCAAAATTGATCAAATTAAGATAAAAAAGCACTCACCTATAAGTAGGAGAGCACTTTTTATTTTAAAAATATCTTAAAAATTTATATTTTATATTTTTTTTATATAAATTTTATTTATTTATTATTTCTATTAGATTTCATCAAATCATCTAGTAATAAATCTAATTCTCTACTATAACAAATTACCTTTTCATGAGTGAATCCATACTGCTTAACAAGCGATATTAATTCCTCTTTTTTTTCAATTACTTGATTTAACTTCTTATAATTAGACATAGCTTTTGTACACTCCCATCTTACCTACATACAGGTCATCTAGGCAGCATTTTTGTTAGATGTTCTATTTAAAACAATGCTGTTTATAATATATATTTCCCCTTAACACCCATATACAATATATTTACAAATATCAAATACAAAATCTATGAACTTAAAAAGTTATACCTACTTAACTTATTACACACCTTTATATGCTTGTTTATATACTTCTTTTAATTCTGAAATCAATGGAAGTTTCGGATTTGCTGGTGTACATTGATCTTCAAATGCTCTTTCCGATAAGACATCCACAACATTGTCAAATGCTTCTTGTTTTACTCCTTGTCCTGCAATACTCATATTAATATTCAATTCTTTTCCAAGGCTGATAATTGCTTGTACAAGAGATTCTACCCCTTCTTCTACTGTACTTGCTGGCAGCCCCAATGTTCTTGCAATATATGCATAACGTTCATCTGCCACAAAATGCTCATATTTTGGGAACAATGCATGTTTTCTCGGCTTAATAGCATTATAGCGAATTACATGCGGCATTAAGATTGCGTTAGCGCGTCCATGTGGAATGTGAAATTCTGGTCCAAGCTTATGTGCCAAACTATGATTAATACCAAGAAATGCATTTGCAAAAGCCATACCTGCAATTGCAGAAGCATTATGCATTTTCTCACGTGCTTCTTCATCATTTCCATTTTTATATGCTCTCGGTAAATATTTGAATACGAGATCAATAGCTTTTAATGCTAATCCATCTGTATAGTCATTTGCCATAATAGACACGTATGCTTCAATCGCATGTGTTAACACATCCATTCCAGTGTCTGCTGTTACATGAGGTGGCACTGTCATTACAAACTGTGGATCAATAATCGCTACATCTGGTGTTAATTCATAATCAGCAAGTGGATATTTTATATTATTTTTTTTATCTGTAATAACCGCGAATGGTGTCACTTCTGACCCTGTTCCTGATGTTGTTGGAATCGCAACAAATTGTGCTTTTTGCCCTAGTGTTGGAAATTTACATGTACGTTTTCTAATATCTAAAAACTTTTGTTTGATTCCAAAGAATTTTGTTTCTGGATATTCATAAAATAGCCACATTCCTTTTGCTGCATCCATTGCTGAACCTCCGCCCAATGCAATAATTACATCAGGTTTGAAGCTTCTCATCATCTCAGCACCCTTGAATACTGTTTCATCTGATGGATCTGGTTCTACCTCTGAGAAAACACCTACTTTTACATCATTTAAATGCTGTTGTAAGTAATGTGTAACTGTATCAACATATCCCAGTTCTACCATTCCTGGATCCGTTACAATGAATGCTCGTGAAATGTTTGGCATCTTAGCTAAATATTGTGTCGCATGTTTTTCAAAAAAAACCTTAGGTGGTAATTTGAACCATTGCATATTATTTTTTCTATTCGCCAAACGCTTTACATTTATTAAATGTGTAGCTGTTACGTTTTGAGAAACAGAATTTTTACCGTATGATCCACAACCTAATGTTAAAGATGGAATAAATGCGTTATATATATCACCAATCCCACCTTGTGCTGACGGTGAATTTACAATAAGGCGACAAGCTTTCATTCTTAAACCAAATAGTTTTTGTACTTCTTTATTTGTAGAATGAATAACCGCTGAATGCCCTAAGCCACCTAAATTTAACATTTCTTCACAGTATTTAAATCCTTCTTCTCGTGAATTTGCTTTGATACAAGCTAATACTGGGCTCAATTTTTCACGTGATAGTGGATATTCTGCACCCACTCCCTTAATTTCAGCTACAAGTATTTTTGTATCTTCTGGTACCTTAATGCCTACTAATGATGCAATATAATGTGCTGATTTCCCAACGATATCACTATTTACTGCACATGTATTTTCATTAATAACAAGCTTCTCTAGTTTTATTCTCTCTTCTTCGGTAACAAAATAACAATTGTTGTCTTGCATTTCTTTTTTTACACTATTATAGATTTCTTTATCTACAATGATTGCTTGTTCAGAAGCACAAATCATACCATTATCAAATGTTTTTGATAAAATTAAATCATTTACAGCTCGTTTTACATGTGCTGATTTCTCTAAATAACAAGGTACATTCCCAGGTCCTACCCCTAAGGCCGGTTTCCCTGTAGAATATGCTGATTTCACCATTCCAGCACCCCCGGTTGCAAGAACAAGTGCAACCCCCTCATGGTTCATTAATCTTTTTGTTGCCTCAACAGAAGGTTTTTCGATCCATTGAATGCAATTCTCCGGTGCCCCTGCCTTAATTGCAGCATCTCTTAAAATTTTAGCCGCTGCAACAGAGCATTGCTGAGCAGATGGATGAAAAGCGAAAATAATTGGATTTCGTGTTTTCATTGCAATAATTGCTTTAAACATAGTTGTTGATGTAGGATTCGTTACTGGTGTCACACCAGCAACTACACCTACTGGTTCGGCAATTTCAATGACTTCTTCATGTGGATCTTCATGAATAATTCCTACAGTCTTATCTTTTTTTATGCTATGCCAAATATATTCAGTCGCAAATATGTTCTTTGTACATTTATCCTCATACACACCTCGACCAGTTTCCTCAACCGCCATTTTTGCTAATGGCATATGTTGATCTAATCCAGATAGTGCCATTTCATGAACAATATGATCTACTTGCTCTTGCGTATAAGATTCCAGTGCTTTTAGTGCTTCTTTTCCATTTTCAACTAAAGTATTAACAACTTCTTGTACATCATTTTCATCTTTAATTACTACGTTGACCATTGCTTGTACTTCTTTTTCATCTGTCTTGTTTGTCATATTAAAGCCTCCAGATCACTATAAAAATAGATTTAAAATGTTGTAACTTATTGTTTTCATCTTGCCTATTAAGTAAAGTCTTAAATCATGTGAAGTATTTCACAAATAATAATATGAAATTTTCAACTACTCCTACTATACATGAAATGACTATTTTTTATTGTGTATTTTTTGTGAAGTATTTCACAAATATTTATAATAATTCTAATCAATAATTACTTATTTACACCATCAATATATACAATTACATTCTCAGTTGTATTATTTCTCAATTCAATGTACACCTCAGCATTAAAATACAATATTTGTTGATGCCTTAATATCTCAATTTCATTATCAATTATAACCATTGTTTCACCGAAAACTGCATACATACATATATCCTTGTTCAAATATTTTGGTATGACAACATTACCTGACGGATTAATGAAAAAAAATGATGGAAATGTATTTTCAGTTTTATTAATAATTGTTTTGAATACCTCATCATTTAATCCCATAGGTGTTACATTTTTTAGCTGCATAAATATCACTCCTATTCATGTATAAAAAATTTAATAAAGTATAATAAATTTATACTCTATTTTTACAAACTTATAGCTAGGATCTCGACTTTGCCTATAAGTTTATAACTATTAATTTCCTAAAGCAACAGTAATTCATCTCCGTGTAAAGAACTATTAATTTGTTATAGTACGTAAATCTCTTTGTTGTGATAACTTTACTAAAGAAGACACTTAACACTTATATGTAATTTATCTAGTAGTATTTAATGTGTATAGTAGTTAGAACTTTTTATTAATAAATTTTAAAAACATTAGTATATATAATATAAATTATTTTTTTATTTAAAAATATATTGTTTGTCCCCATCCTTTCTAAAATATTCCCCCTTTTCTTAAAATCTTATATAAATATATATCTTATATATATTAAAAATATAAAGATAAAACTTTTATAGGTTCATAAAATATAGAATAAAGCTTGATATAACAATGTTTTTAACATGCCCTACTGTAAAAAATCATAAATGGTATGTAATGGGAGTGTAAAAATAGACTTTGTTGTACCATCCTTTCTACATAAAATCATAAAATAATACCACTATTCCTACATAAAAAATGAAGAAAAATAATTCACTGATAAGTATATTTATTCACTCATAAATAAGAAGATATTCTCAATATTTGTCCCCAATTTGTAGTCATTTGTACACAATCTATACACAATGATCATAATTTAATCCACTTAATCCAGTTATTCATATTTAATCACATAAAACTTGATGAATTTTAGTAGATTTACTTATAGAACCCTTATATAGCAACAATAGTATGATATTTTTATTCACAAATGATACTTTTTATAAACATATCCACTAAAAATTTAATTTTCCTTATGATTTTATGTAGAATAAAATCTCTATTTATATAGGTATTGGATACCTTTTCAAGTTACTATTGTGGAAATTAAGAATCATGAATAACTTATATTGTATAGAAGTGCATAAAAAAAGATTCTATTTTTAATAGAATCTTGTAGAAAAGTATATAAATGTATCTAATAGAAAGACTTTGAATGATAGAGCCAACACGAATAGCCCTCTACTTTGATTTTTTCAAATATAGAGAGCTGAAAATGATTACATTTCTTCCATTACTTTTAATACCTGTTCAGTTGATGTTACTTGAATTCCAGCACGTATCAGCTGTTCCATGGCACGTATAAAGGTAATTAAATTTATGCTATCAGGTACTTCAATTACCCTTAGCTTTTCTTTTGGTAATTTATCTATCTTTTCAATGAACAATTCACGTACATCACTAGGAATAAAGCGTTCTTTATGTCCTTTTATTTTTAGAAGTTCACGCATTTCTATTTCTAAAGCCATATAAGCATTTAGATTTGCACCTTGTTCATAAGCGTATTTTCTAAATAATGTTTCTTCTTGATATCTTAGATAATTACGATGGTAAGATTCCTCTGTAACAGGTACGGCAAATTTGTTCTTTAATAACTCAAATGTTTTACGGAACAGCTTCTTGATGCTTCGGCGAGAGTACATAGAGAAATGCAATCCGAAATCAAATATAGCTTGTTCTTTTTGTTTTGCTGGTACGTGCTGTGTAATAAGAGGATAAATCCCTTCTTTAGCTGCGGTATCAAGAATATGATACTGTGATGTTTGATTCAGTAATTTTTTCAGTGTATATACTAACTTACTTGGGTATTTTTCAGTGCGATCAATCATGTCACGCAAACTATGTATTACACTACGAATTTGTCGATGACAGGTATTTTTAAGTACATGAATAAATTTATTCATGTCTCGTGTAAATTCCCCAATATGCATTTCTTGTAGTGTAGATTCAATAAATCGGGCTTTACGGGCATACGTAACCTTTGGAGTAAAAGGATCACGATACTGTAGTTCGCCTGATTCTTTTCCACATAAGAAGTCTGAATGAATAGATAAAAATAAAGTCGTGTATTTTTTCTTGTTTTGAACCCCTTTTTGTAGTTTACAGATTTTGAATAGTGGAGTTCCTGTACAAGGCAATACAGTCGTTAGTTCTTTCATAACTGCACGAATTTGATGTGGATACTTCTTATGTAGAAAGCGGTACATCCCACCAAAGTGAGTCTTATTACCTCTTTCATCCTGTTTGTCTAAAGAACGTTTTAATGTAGTTTCTCTATGCTGTTGCATAGCAATATCTAAGAATAGCTTCTTAGATGCTACTGAAAGTTCAAAGAAAGCTTTTGTAAAGACTACAGGACTAATGTAAACATAAGGATTTGCTTTTTCTGTTTCTTCATTCATAAAATGAGTTATTTTAATGGTGTATCGACTATCTAATTCATTTTCAATCGTAATAATGTTATGTAGGCTTAATTTTTTTAATGCAATATAGAATTGAGAATGCTGTATACATGCCAATTCTTCTTTGTATTGCTTATAGTCTTCCCAAAGCATATGTACTGTTACGTTTGGAATAATACCATTCGTATAGCATTTTTTATGTAGGTAAAGGAATACTTCAAGATCTGCATTTGTAATACCGTACAATTTATGTTTTCTTTCCATTGTCTTTGAAGTAGTATGACGTGAAAAAGATGGCTTTGCTTGTGCAACAAATCCATCGATATCCGCAATACGTTCTTCATACGACATTTGATTAATAATATCTTCAAGGTATGTATCTTTATAGCTATAGTATTTTCCTTCCAATGCATCAACAAGTGCTTGCCAAGATTTTAATGTAACTATAACCGCATTAGTAGATTGTCCATCTAGACTACGTTGATTACGAATAACAAATGATTTGCTCATCTTTTTCACCTCCTATACAAATTAAAATATACATATCCGTACAATATAAAATATACCGATTTTAATTATAGCAAATCAAAAGTTGATGAAATGGGCCCCTTTAAGAGCCAACATGAAAAAATGAAATGTACGTTAATCCCTTTCATACCAAGGGGTTTCGGGTTTTGTTCTATTTTTTTTATGGACATGATATCACTATGAATTTTCATGTTCCGAATAAATAAGAAAATGAGTTGTAAAATGCTAATAAACGTTGTTCTAATGGGGTTAGAAGCTTATTTTCACAAAAATATAAGGGACATGATAGAGCTGTAGATTTTCATATTTCTATTTATTATAATTTACATGAAAATCATCAATAAACATTGATGTTAAAGGGATTTATATGAAATTTGGTATTTATAAAAGGAACGTGATACCGCTAGGGGTGATTCATCTTTTCAGATAGAAAGGGACATGATACCGCTATGAATTTTCATGTTTTATAATTCCCTGAAATTTGAGAAGATGTTGTATAAATGTATGTTATATAAGGGGTTTAGGAGGATTTATGAAACAAGAAAGGGACATGATACCGCTATAAATTTTCTTGTTTCATACCTTGAATATAGAAGAAACCCTTTTGTATCAAGGGTAGAAAAGATTATGAAAAAATATATAGTTTAATTTCATGAAACATTTTAGGCTGGATTTTTTTCATGTTTTAATCAAAAGGGACATGATACCGCTATAAATTTTCACTTTGTATGCAAAATTTAATGAGTTTTACCATATATACAGCGAAACTGTTAAAACATGAATAACCTAGCTTTTTCATGTTTAGTCAAAAGGGACATGATATCGCAAAAGAATTTCATGTTTCAGCTAATCCCTTGAAAAATATTGGTTTTCATATAACGTCTTGCCTTTTCCAAATGGATACAGTCTTGTATAATCAGTAAAAGAGGTGGTTATAAGCATACGTGCTAGATTATCACTAAGGGATGGTTGGATAGAACTTACTGTATTCTTTTTTATTTTCATGAATAAGAACATCATAAGGCTATATAGATTTAAGTTTAAATCATTCTCAATTGTAAATTAAATAAGGAGAAGGATGTATATGGATAATGTTCTACAATTGTTTAAAGATGCATTAGTAATATCAGCACCTATCTATAAACATAATGAACAATTGTGGTATAAATGGAATGCTTATTACTTAGAAGTTAAAGAAGATACTAGTAGGATCGTAACTTCGGACTATTTTTCCCCATCATTTTCAATGCTTGTACAGTGGCTTGAACAGCAACAAAAAAAGGGAATCTCCTCTTTGGAAATATTCACCAACATAGAAGCTTACCAAATTGAAATTGATGTGGCGATAGGATTATTTGTGGAGCAAGAGTTTTCAAGAGCTAACAATGAAACCTTGCAGCAACCAAAGGAATCTAATACAGGTTTAGAGCATGAGAATTATTATGAAGTAAATAATTCTGCGGTTTATTATAAATTAAGAGATGGTATAGCAAAGAATCAATTTGAAGAAGATGAAAATACAAAGTTGAAATCTTATCCAATTGAAACGAAAGATAGTAGTGGAGTTGCACAACTTTCTTCACATAAGGATGAAGATTTAAGATTAATAAATATTGAAGAAGCTGCTCGTTGGAATACATTGGTTGATGGTGTAATGAGTAATATGGATGATTTAACTGCTGACTGTCTAGATGCAATTACTATCCAATGGTTAAATGAGGCAAAGTCCCCTGATGAATTCATAGACTTTTCATATAATCAGGTATTAGAAATGTGTAGCATACCTAAAGCAAAGGCTAATAATACAGAATATTATCGAGCAGAAGATAAAATAAAGGTTGCCAAACGTATTGCTGCCTTAGCAAGTATTTTTATCTATTTAAATGATGATAATGAGGTAGTTGTATTAAATGATCGAGCTGAAGCAGGTAAACATTATGAAGTAAAGCGAGAAGTTATTAAGAGGCTTTTTGTATTAGATTCTGTGGTACTCTGGAGAGATACTAACACTAACGAATATATGGGGATAGAATCTTGCAGGATTAAGCCAGGGAGCTTCTTATCAAGTTATTTATATGGTTCTAGTAGTACAACGGCACTATTATCAAAAAAAGCGTTAGAATATAATAGTTATAGACATAAATATCATAAGAGGTTGATTCGTTATTTAACTTGGCAGTGGAGAATTCGTCAAATGTTCTCTAGTTTAAAAAGGCCTTACTCTATAGGAGGAGATAAGGGATTACTGGCTGTCATGGGTATAAATCAAAATCAAAAGCCAAATCGTATCCGTGAACAGTTAGAAAATGTTCTTATTGATTTAGAGAAGGAAAAGGTAATATCACATTGGGAGTACAGTGAAGATTTAAAAGAGGAAATGTTAACAAAGAAGAATTGGTTTAAGAACTATTATGCTCAGTTAGGTATAATAATTTTACCGCCGAAAGAATTAATGAATTCAATAGAAAAAATAGCGAAGAAAAAAACAGTAGAGATCATACAAGAAGATTCTCCAGTGAAAATAGAAAATAACACTTTAGATGTTGATGATTATGAAAATTCAATTAGAGAAAAAATATCATTCTTCCATATGAATAAAAAGATTACAATGCGAGAACTTTCAAAAGAAATAGGTATATCACAACCTACCCTTTCTAGGTTTTATAATAAGAAAACAAAACGCCTTTCAGGCACGGCTAAAGATAAATTAAATCAGTGGTATAAAAGACAAATTATTATTGATAAGATGTAGAAAAAGCTTAACTCCATGATAAAAAAGAGTCCCTAAAATAGGGACTCTTTTTTATCATGGAGTAATAACGCTAGTTACCAAATAAATTGGCCGTATCCAGATCTTCATATTCATCTTTTAGTACTGCTTTTTCAGTTGTTGATTCATTTTCTATATGTGTATCTTTAGAAGTAGAATTCTTTTCATTAGATGAGATTATTCTATTTGAATCAGCTACCTCTTCTTCAATTGCTTGGCTTTCTTTTTGAATAGTAAGGTTTGAATTATTTAAAAGTATACGCTTAACATCATTTAAAAAGTCTTTATCTTGAAGTAAAATTTCTTTTTGCATTTGTTGCTGTATCTTATAATCAGCCACGTCTTGTAAACCGTGTTTATCAATAAAATAGCAAACAAGTTTATACAAAGAATCGGCTATATTACTTTGTGACTCGAACCATTTAAAGAATTCTTCATTCTCAATCTTCTTGAGGTTCCAGAAGAAGGATTCTCTTTTTTTGTCGGACATACTATTTCACCTTTTTTCGAGAAAGAATTTTCTTGATAATTTGCATCCCCTTAGCATTCATATCTACAGCGTATTTCTCTGGAATCCACAATAAGTACATTCCAACTCGCTCACAATACTCTAATAATTGATTATATAATTCATCTTTAAAAGTAATACTTCCCCCACCATACACACATAAAACTTCAGCTTCACTGGCTGTATTGTTTACATATTTTTCATCTGTATCTTCTAGGATTAGTTCAGCTTGTTCCACTTTTGTAATATTAAAGTGGGTTGTTGCCTCTTCATGGTATTTATGATCTATATCTTGAAGAATTTGAGAGAATTGTTGGCGTTTAATGTTTGTGCCACGTTCTTGATTTAATAATTTTACAGCTTCTTCTGTAGCATGACCGACGCCACGTCTTTCACCGCTACAAGCATCAATTACTGGGTTCACGCCAACTGTATAGATATACTCAGTTGTTCCATCCCCAATATCAGAATGTAGAATCTTTTTGTTTTTAAAGAAAGAGCCGTCAATTTTTTTGATTTCAAGTTTTTTTGCATATAGTTTAGTAAAATCAGTAAACATCTCCTCTTCCCCTTCAAGAATTGCAAATAACGGAGGAACACCCTCTTGTGTAATGTTTGCACTATTAAATGTTAAGCTAACTGTTACCTGCTCTTCTCCTACATAAACCACTACAACATGATTTGAATTAGTAAAACGCTGTTCTAAATGTTTAGCGTTTACGGGTGTCCATTGGCTTGCTGGGATAGCTGAAATAAGGTCGACAGTCACATTGATTGATTGTGGTAGTTCTTCTGTGCGTTCCCATTCAAGTTGAACTGATTTGTTTGCAATTAATCCTAGCATATTAATTAGAGGCAAATCATCATTGTATTTTTGACCTACTTTAATGTTCATGTTTTTAGGATTTTTCCCTGTTAACATCGCTCGATTACCAATGAAATACATTCCGGATCTTCGAATTGATTTACTAGCAATATTCACGAACATATTATCTACTAAATTAACTACGTTTTTTTGGATGTTTGTCTCAGTAACATTAGGCATTGAGTAAACACTTTGATATACATTTTTCATTTTTATGTATTCACCATTGATGTAACCTTTAAATGAATCGTTCCCAATATCACCTTCTATGTCTATATGAAGAGTTTTGCCTTTTAAACTTGCCATTATACATCACCTCTATGAAATTTATTTCTAATTTATATCTAATAAATATATTATAACCTATAAAACCTTTAACAACAAGAGTTTTATAAGGTTTATGAATGAAAAATATAATTAAAATATAAAATAAATATAAATTAGATACTAAATCGAGGTGGGGTGGGTTATTTTGGGATATTTTTGATCTTTTGTATTTTTAGGTATATATTAAATATCTTTTAAATATCCATAAAATATCTATAAAATATAAAAGGCGTTATTGGTGGGAGGAATACGTTTGTCGAAGATGCCTTTTAAAATATCATGTTGTTTCTATGGTTTACGGATAGACTATTGATGATATATTTTGGGAATCCAAGGGATATCTAGTGGAATGAGGTATACATTTTAATTAGGAGGAAGAAAATTAGAATGCAAATAAGATTAATTACGAATATGACTTATACATACTTGAATAGTTAAAATGGTTAGCCGAATAAACGTTATAAAGGTGTTATTTCGGTGTTTGATATTATGTGAACGCTAGGCGTTATCAATGCGTTAAACCCCTTTATATCAACGATTTCAATGGTTTTTATAAACAAATAGCTGATAAAAGAAATGAGATTGGAAGATTAGATGTTTTTTGGTGTAGTAACGCATTGAAAGACGGTTTTAAACCGAGATTTTTATTATATAAGTTTGTTTTTGGCTATTTTGATGATAACTATAACTAAAAGACTAAAAAAGTAGTATGCAAATTAACCCTCTACATATCAAGTTACAATATGTATTTTTGTTGTATATGTTCTATTTGTATCTGCAGCACTCCTTTAAAAGAATAGAGAATCTATGAAATTTGATTTGAATATAAAAATTGAACAGGATTAATTACAGATTCATATATATTTGCTAAACAAACGTTATTATGGTGTTTATCTGGCGAACTTAGCAGATGAACACTAGGCGTTTTTAAAGCGTTAAACACTGTAATAGTAACATTTAAAGGTGGTTTTAAAGAGAAAATGGTTTACGTAATGATAAAACCTATAAATTTATTTTTCGAGTTCAATAATAAAAAAGTAGTTTGTATAGGCTGGCTGTAAAAAATTCAATTGAAGTATTTCTATATAAAAAATCACATAGATATCAAAGTAGTCTCTACATACTTACTTAGGTCATAGTGGCAATATAAAGCTATGTTGAAAAGATGTTTTTTAGGAGATCCATGGGTAACATACTTTGAAAAATATAACTTCTATCTGAAGCAACTAATATAATATGATTTAGGATTGGGTATATATCTAGAGTGTTGATTGGTTTGCATACTTTTACTGTTTATAGTATGAATGTAGTAATTGATTCTCCGTGAATGCCATGCGTTCACGGAGAATCGCAGGAATGCTGGCTTAAAGTTTAAAAGTAAGATACTTAAATAGATAATGAATAACCTTTATTGCTCTTGTTTTATTTTTGAAATTAACTCTAAATTTTTATGGTAAGACATCAAATTTTTTAACCAAAACTATATATTTAAGTTTCTTAAGTTACATTAAATACAATAGTTTTGTTATATGAACGTTTTAGAAGTGTTATTTAGGCGTTGTTATTTTGTAATGGGGCCTACTTGAATCAATGTTTAGTTGCATATTTACATATTAATTAATTCGATGTTTTTGATGGATAGAGCAGAAGCTTTGGTAAAGAGATAATATGAGTGTAATTTAAAAGAATCTTCTTTTTTATATAAGGAGATTCAAGATAGAAATCTTAGTCCGGAGAGAAGTACGATGGATATAAGCATATGTTTTTTGAAATGAATTACTCTAGTCCAAACAAAATAAAATTCTACAAAAAAACAAACGAACGGAAATATGGTTATAATGGTGATCAAACAAAAATATCTATAATCTACAGTGGAACGCTGTTGGCAAAGCCTATGAATTAGTACGACTGTTAGATGATACATAAAAGAATTAATGAAAATTGGTACTTCTGTTGAGAATGATGTGGGATTAGAAATTAAAGAAGTCTTTTTATTTATAAAAAAGCTAAATTTGTTCCAACAGTAGAAACTAGCTAATAAAAACAAAACGTATTCTTTTCAGAAGAACGAATGATACTTTGAACTGGCATATGTAGTCTAAAGAAGGCAATAAATTTTGATGTATCTTAGATGTAATTTCAATAACGTTGGAGTCGAAGGCAAAATGTAATGAGGAGAAAGTTATAGTTGTATCTAATCGCATGCTTTAGGCACTTATTTTAGAGGTTTTACGAATGAATTTTTCATTATTATGGCACATTTCATAATAGATATATTAATCAAGGATTAACTAAAAAAATAAATCAATTCATTTCTAGCTTTACAATATAATTATAAAAAAATAGAAAAATTTTATAATGGGATTTATGAGTGTAACGAAAGTTACTATCACACACTGAGGGTTTCATGAACGTTATAAAAACGGTCGTGAAACCCTCAGAAAATATTTTTAACACTACTAACAATTTTTTGTATAGGATGTATTTAATATGAGAATACTATTTATGTGAAACTGTGAACTCTTAACAATATTGCGATCTATTTAATATATGAGATTACTGTTTTATCCTGTTTTTCATAATTTCGTCAAGCATGGGACGATAGTTTACAATTGCAATGAGTTTTCTGCAACCAACATCCTATCTTAAGAATTCATGAAAAGCAATAGCTACAATTATATGATAACAAGCCAAGCATTTTGGCTTACGTCAATTGGCATACACCTACCACGTTCACATTTTTGAGGAAATAGTTCTTTGTCAGAGATTGATAAAATTTATGCAATAATTTTGAGAATGCTACTTTTAAGCAACTATGCTTTTAAATGATGTTACCAAATCGAAGACGTTATAAATTTCAATTATTAATCCTAACTATAATCTATAAAGGTTAAGTGAATATTTTAAGGTATCGGGATTCTCGGAGAATCTAAACGTTATCAAAGTGTTATTTTAGTGTTTATTTTCACGTGAACGCTATCCGTTATTTTACCGACTAATCCCTTAACTACAACGTTAAGAGTTATTTAAAGAGCGTTATACCTAACAGATGTATGAATAAATAAAATATATCTATAAATAAATTAGCATTCTATATATCATTTAATTTTTATAATATAATATATTGTTTTATAACTGGTACTAAATGTTATAAAAACAATTTCAACTAAATGAAGTAAAAATATATCGTATTAAATTCTTTAAACAGGGATCAACTTGCAAGAAGCAAAGCATAATCTTCAAAGGGCGTATTTCAAGAAATCCCCTAATTTTAGCCGTGTTATAGATGTTCATGAGAGTTTCATTCTTATAACACACATTATGATAAAGGTATTAACACAAGTTTAAATCATAAGAACGAAGTATTTTATTTATAAAGTATATGAATTATGAGAATAGCCACCTAACAAATAAGAAATGGAGTGTCTTTTTATTTAGTAATCTTGCGCCTCAAACAGCCTGTAAGGATGTTTGAGGCGCAAGATGTTTAATACTGTAGGAATAAAAAAATGAACGCTTACGAAACGTTAATTTAACGATTCGTAAAACGTGAACGCTATGCGTTCACAAGGAATCCGGTACATTAACATTATACGTTTAGATATAAATATATCTAAACGTATAATGTGGCTTTAGGATAGATATGTCTTATTTAACAGTGTTGATAACGCGTATAAATTAGTAATAATGAACGCTACGATGGTATGGTGCTTTTTTATTATTACAAATCTTAAGATCTATCCTAAGTTAATGTTAAGCTTAATATAACAAATACAATCTGATAAATTTATTAAAGTAGGCTGGAGATATATGAAGTATCTTTGGAATCCATAAGGCAGGACAAAGAGATAAGTAGTTGTGATTATGCTAAAATCTTTTTTAACTTAAGTGTTATTGATTGTTTTTTATGTGAACACTACCCGTTTTTTTGGCGTTTACCTCTTTAATATCAAGATCCTGAGTTGTTTAAAGGATACAATTTATGCTAAAGCAATATATAAAAATCTGATAGGGTGTATCAATTAATAGTCCATAATAAAGCTGTATGTTTCTATGGTGTACTAATTAATGAACGTTATAATAACGACCCTGACTATGCTATATATGTCATAAAGTATTTTAAGCAAGTGGTATGAAATAAAGTAGTTGCTAAATTAAAAATAGTTGATGTTAGTAGACTATGTTCGAAGTATGATTACGGAAATATAGACATTAATTGGCGTGTTCTTCCCGTGGTACATATCTTATTAGCAAAGTTTTAAATTATAAGAGCGATAAGAATCGTCTAAAAGGCCTAGGAGCTATGTGATAGCGGCCTAACAAATTAAAGAATGGAAAATTTTCTGTGTTTAGTGTTTTGAACTTGAAACGATCTGTAAGGATATTAGATGGCAAGTATTTTAATACAATAAAAAAAACGATATGAGCGCTTACAAAACGTTAATTTAACGTTTTGTAAATAATGAACGCATAGCGTTCATTAGAGATTCAGTGCATAAATATAGTAGTTTTCCTTTAAGGATATAATGTAACTTTAGAAGTAAAGATATGGCCTTTAATAATAGCGTTTATAACGTATAGGATTTAATAATAATGAATGTTGTGATTGATGACATTTATATGAAAAAATTTAGTCTGGCAAAATGAATTAAAGAAGACTAGAAAAAACATGGAGTTTCCTATACAGGTTTATTATGGGGTTAAGAAATTAGAGGATTTGTCAATCTTCCCTAAAAATTGACGAAGTAAACACTTAACTAATTTTAGGAAAAAGGATTAACATGTTTCTATTAGCGATATAGAGAGTTTTTGGAATCCATAAGAAAGGTCCAATAAGATATGTTAAGCAAAATATATTGGACAACTGAGTACTTAGTATCCTTGAGGTAATGGATACCTAAGTACTGAAGCCAAACGGTTTCTAATTCAGTAGGCTATCCCGATAGTGCCTACGGTTAGCTTCATTTCTAAGATTGAGTGCTGTGTTACGATCTCTATCATGATGTGTGCCACAATAAGGATAATCCTACTCACGAATGTTTAGATTTTTAGCATCTATGTTTTTATAGTTGCAATTGGAACATAATTGACTAGAAGCAAATGTTTTAGATATTACAACTAATTGTTCACTACACCACTTTACTTTATATTTCAACATTGTTTGAAATTGTGACCAAGACATGTCACTAATCGCTTTTACAAGCTTTCTATTTTTGAGCATACCACTGAATTATAAGTATTCTTTACCAATGACATGATGCTTTTTGATGATTTTAGTATAAAGTTTATGTAATTAATCAACCCTTATAATAGCATCATGTATCACAGGCTATTTATTCTAGTTAGGATTAGTAACACAAGTTGTAAAAAACTACACTCTTCGAAATTAAACAAGAAAAAACATATCATAGAAATTTTTTTACAAAACTACATATTCGTGTTGTAAGGATGAGCAAAAAAAAGCGGTAGCTACCGCTTTTTTTTGCTCAATTAGATATATTTGATAAAAAACGTATATCTGATTTAATTTAGATTAAATAAACGTTGAATGAACGTTTTTTTGGTGTTATCTTGCTGTTCTTGGCGATCTTCATTTAATAGTTCAATTGCTTTATCCAGTTTTTCTTGTAATAACTGAATCTGTAGATCTTTGTCTTCTTTTTCTGAGCGTTCCTGTAATAACAATTTAATGATATCTTGGTTCTGTTGTACAATTTTATCTTGTTGCTCAAGCATGTGAGAAAATTTTTCTTGAATCATCAAAATATCAGTTTCTGAACGTTTTCTGAGCGTTACTTGAACTTCATTTTCCTCGTGAACGCTATCCGTTTTCTGAGCGTTCTCTTCAGTATTCTCAATGCTTTCCATGCTTCTTGTTGCAGCTTCTTCTAGTTTCCAGTTTTGATTTAAGTATTCTTTCATTTGCTTTAAGATATCTATATCATTCTCATAGTAAATTCGTTGATTACGCTCATTTCTTTCAAATATATATTCCATTTTTTCTAATTCAATTGACCATCTGCGAAGTGTATTGGTGTTTATATCTAGTTGTTTTGCTACTTCTTGTGCAAAATATCCATATTCCAAACTTCACACCTCCATTATTTGTATGTTAGATATTGATTCGTTCTTGAAAAGATCTTTCCTTTAAGAGTAGAAATTTTTATAGACAGCCATCTAATCATTTGTACTCATATCAGTTTGTTTGTATACATACTTATATATTAAGTCAGTCTATACATCTAGCGTTAATGTTTTTTCAATAATGAACGCTATTCGTTCTAATAGCGTTCATTGTTGGAAGTGAACAAGTATTTATACAACATTAATGTACGTAGGAAACTAATTTAAAACTAACTATTAATATTAGAAGTTTGTTGCTGATATAAGAATTTTACTAGATATTTGCAATAGAATCAAAGCTTTCATTAATAGAATTAGCAATTAAGTACGGTTTTTATAGTACATATGCCTAAAAAGTAAATAATAAGTTTTATTTATATGTGAACGCTATGCGTTAAAGTAGCGTTTAATTGTTGTATGAAAGCTTGCATCAGTATTGTTTGAACTTTCAAACAATACTGATGTTATTTGTTAGGTTTTGAATCTGGAACAGGGTTATTTTTATAAGTGAAAAGTAATGAGGATATTGGGAGGTGAAATGTATTAATTGAATATCAAATAATTATAGCTGAAAAAACTTAATTTGAGGTTTTACTTGTATTAGTATGGACCAGATTTCTGAATAATATACATCATAAATTTGATATGAAATGTAGATATGTATAGGAAGATGAAAAGGGGAGCAATAGATCCAGACGTTTATTAATTTTATTAGTAATTAGGGTGAAGGATTTCAAGAGTCGTTAAAAGTAATAGAACAGATGTTAGAACAAAATGTAGATTGTACAATAGTTGAAAAGGGGGACGAAGACGCTTGTATAATGAAATCAGTTGTTAAGACAATGCGTGAAATAACTTATTATACTTTTTAAAGAGTGAAATCAATGAGTACGAAGATTTTAAAGAACATAAATAATTTAGAAAAAATCAATTGAATTATTGAACAATTTTGATGAATAACAAAAGGCCAATGTAGTCATATAACTAATAGAATCATATTTTAATCGATTGTTTAAAATATGATTTATGCCAAATTATATAAAAAATTAGGGAATCTTTTAGAAAATATGCTAAGTCTCCCTAAAAAGTTACAAATAGATGCAAAGTATTATATTTAATAAATCTTGTTTTAGAGATTAAAATAAATAAAAACATTAGAATTAATATTTGGGCCATAATGGTTATTGTATCAAGGTATTGGAGATTTTTACTTAGTAAATTTCTAAGTAAATAGTTTAGTAAATAATAATTGAATATACTGGATTCATAAGGTTTAAATTTTATAGTTGAATTCAAAAGAAAAAATTATAGTACATAGAAAATATATATGATTTATGAGTTGTTTGATTGAAGACCAACAAGGTTATAAAGAACTATAGGAAGACATTACAAATAGCCTTGCTGTATATGTTTTTTTCAGCAAGGCTATTTGTAATTGGATTTTTTTGATTTTAATCGTGTTCTTCTAAAAAATTATAGAAAACAAATGTATGACTATTAGTTGTATCTAAGAGTGAGCTTGTATTTTGTGCATTACGTTTTCTACGTTCTTGCTTCTGTTTAGATTTTTGATTAAACATTTTTATGAAATGTGCAGGATTACTGTTTTCAGCTTTATTAAACTGGAACCATTGCACACATTCTTCAAAATCCCATCTTGTGTAGCGATCAATATCCGGTGGCAATCTTAAGGCAATTGTATACGCATCAGTTTCAGATAGGTATGTTAGCTCTTGACTCAAAATGTAGTAATACGCTCTTTTCTGATCTTCACTCAAATAATCATTTAAGTTTTGTAATCTATTATTTTTCCCTTGTTTCTCATGATTGACAGCAGGTTTTGATTGCTCTTCAATGCCGAAAAAATCTAAGGAAGGTGAAGGTTTAAAATTGTTCTTTTGCATAAATTCGGGATCTGTTACATCAGACTTTTACTAATTTTGTTCTTTAAAAATCTAGTAAAAGTAGCACAAACATCAATTGCTACAGCCCATTTTATCTTGAAATATTCAACAATCCTTAAATAGTTATTATGTATTGTTAAGATGTAAACAGAGGGGGCGATCTTTCCATGCCGTCTTACCTTTATTTGTTGGCATACCCCTAAATCTTGCAGCCAATTAAAAACGTAATTAATAATAGGTTTTGAAATCCCAGATTTTTTGCTGATGTGTTCTTGTCTAACTTGACTATAGCCTTCTTGTACTAAATAAGATAAAACAGTCTCTAAAGCTTCGTATTTCCTTTTGGTAAGATAATCTTTTGCGGTAGCACCTTCACACTCTAGGACAATACTATCAATATAAGAAATTATTTTCTTGATTTCTTGATTGATAGCTCCAGGAGTTTTAGATAAGTGATGAATGTGGGGACTTAGTTCCGCTTTTGCTCGACTTAACAAAAAGTTTCGTGAATTCACAAAAAAACCTCCAATTTCTCCCACTAAACACATACAGAAAAAACATGGAAAAATAGAGGTTCTTATTCACATTAAATTCACCTTATGTTATAATTATCGTCATAAGTGAACATTAAAAATGTTAAATAAGACCCTTGCTATTCTAGGAGTTTTAAATTGGTTCATGTCGCCAAACTAGAGCCCAATTTAAAACTGAGTATAGTGGGGTTTTTTTCTGTCTACATATTTAAAAAAACATTTTTTCTTCAAAATACAATCTTTCTTTTTATCTTATATTGTTATTAAAATAATATCAATCCCCTCAAGTAGCATTTGCTATCCCATCTGTAAAAAACATGTGGATATATTCACTCTAAAAGCATATCTGAATTTAAAAGTTTGTATTTTCTTATTAAATTTTTAATTTTCTGATAAATATAAAATTTTTATAATGAGCACTTTACACATAACTATAAGGCCTTCGTGTTAAAATATTTCTAATTATACAATTTATGAGAAAAATATTAAGTTATATAATATAATGACAAGTTTTGATTACCCGATTATAAAAATTAATTATTAACCTCCAAGAATATATCAAAATACTACACTATAGATTAAAATGTCTTTTTAATAATTTATATTGGGTGATGTGTCTTGTGCTTGGAAGGGGGCTTTACATTGAAGAATTTAATGGGGAAATTGTCAGAAATTAAAACTGAAAAGAAAATAAGTAGTAGACAACTAGCAAAGGAAATTGGAACAAGTAAAACAACAATTGATAACGGACTTCAATGTAAAACAGAAGAGTTTAAATTTGAGATTTTCTTAAGGTTAGTTCAAGCCATTTGTGATAGTTCGGAAGAGCAAGGAAAAATCATTCATGAATATATTCTTCTTTGTAAAACACCATTAAATGTACAAAAAGCATTATGCTATTGCCAAGCAATGGGAGAATACAAATTAATAGCAGATATTATAGAAAAACATTCAGATACAAAAGGATTAAAGAAGTACTTAGCGGTTTATAAAATACAGAACAAAAGGAATCAAAACATAGCAAGAGGTCAGCAACTATTGGATGAGATGTATGTTAAAGATTTCTCTTCAGATACGGTGTGCCAAGCAGCCGTAAACATTTTATATATGGAAGCTATGTATGATAAGCAAAATTATAATGCTGTTATCCCTTATGCTGATCGCACAGATGTTATTTTAAAAGAAATAAAACAAGAGTACGTTAAGCAATGCTTGGAAATGAAATATAAAGAGCGTTTGGCTTATATATACTTAATGAGAAATGACTTAGAAAGATGTCGCAATACATGCTATGAAATTCTGGATTCTGAATTAGATATTTCTATTATTAAAGCTACAGCTTGGTGTTGTTTAGGAGAAAGTTTCACATTTGAATGCCCATCTACAGCTGAGAAGTATATTAAGAAAGCTATTTCTCTTTGTGAAAGTATTCAAGTTCCACAAAAAACACAAAAATATGTAGCGTTTCATACTACACTAGCGCATTTATATATAGAAAATGGTGTTAATTTGGATGAGATAAGATTTGATCTTATTCATTTATCTGAGAAAGCTTTTTTTGAATGTATGCATGGTGATAGGGAAACAGGAATTAAGCTATATGAAGAACTGAGAAAAGATGGCAAAAAATTCACGGCTTTTCAACAGTATTCGTTTTCGAAAATAAATAATGATATAATAGGATTAAAAGAATCATTAGAATCTTTTGAATTGACAGGTAATATATTTTATTCGCAATACGTCAAGAAAGAGCTATTAAAAGAAGAGGTGAAGTCAAGTGAATAAATTTTTAGCGGTTACGTTATATACCGTAATGCTATTGACATCGTTTTTTCAATTAGAAACACCAGATTCACAACATGCAAAAGTGCAAGATACAAATAAATATGTTATGCAAAGAATGGTCGACCCCGGCGGTGGTTAAGCCGTTTAAACAAGAAAGACGCTACTAAAAGGTAGCGTCTTTCGTACTTTATAATGGTGGTTCATTATTTAAAAGCGTAAAAATTTCGTGCCACTAACACATGAAAATATAAAAAATTCACGTAAATACGGGAGGGTTACAAAATGAATCTTAATCAAGAATGGTTTAATGAAATGATTGACCAGGACAATCAAATTTTAGAAACTTATCGTTAATTATTACTGTTAATTGGAAACTTTCAAGAAGAATAATGGATTTCAGCTATCTTTTAGTTTATTTTTAGTCTCAATTCTATGCGTTAAATATTTTGCATACTCAATCAATTCATTTTCTAATAGTGGTTTATCCTTATCAGGAACATTTTTATAACTTTCGTACAAATCTTGGGCTAAACGTTCTACAATTATTTTTCGATCTTCTGTTGTAAGAGCTTCACTATCACCAATTTTATGATTTAGGAGTCGATCAGTACTTACATTAAAATAAATGGAGATCTTTTGGAGCGTTTCAAAACTTGGCTCTTTCCTGTTATTTTCCCAGTTGGAAATAGTACTACTAGCGACTCCTAAAACATCACCAAGTTCCTTCATATTTAATCCTTTAAGTGTTCTTAGAATTCTAACATTTTCCCCGAAAAAATTCTGTATCATTTATTTCACTCCAATCGATTTATTCACCTTTGGGATAAAAAAGTTTCCCGAAAGGATTGACATTCTACTTTAAGGAGAATAGAATGTGATTAAGGGGGTGAGAAATTGACTGTTATACGCAATATTAGAGAATCAAAAGGGTTAACAATTCAAGAGCTGTCGGAGGCTTCTGAAATACCCGTGAAAACCCTGTATCACATTGAAACTGGTACAAAAGGAGTTATTGAAAATAGGGCCAAACTTCTTGCCGATATTTTCAATGAACCGATTGAAAAACTTTTTTTTGCTACGTACTATCGAGCAAGATTAGAATGAAACAAATTTCATTTACTCATTAAACAATAATTATACATCTATATTGTAAATGAACAATACAGAAAAAGGATAACTTAATTAGTATTTTTCAAGTTAATAAAACTGAAAATTCGGTTTTTGATGATCTTTGAAAATTGTATACCATATGAGGGAGCTGTTAGTCATGTTGAGACGTTCGTATCAAATGCTACTCATTACAATGAGTACGCTTCTTGTAGCAATAAACTTCCTATTTCCGTTTACTAAGGTAAGTGCTGAAGTAATTCAGCGTGAGCAATATAAAATGGATTGGAGTTATAGCCATCAATATGGGAAAGATGTTCGAACGGAACCCCTCAAAAATTCTAATGGGCAAATTGCGTACTGTCTTACATATGGACTACGTTCACCGAATGGTGAGGATCTTCCAGAAGTAGGGCGAACAGATAATGTGGTATATAGAATTTTAATGAATGGATACCCACAGAAATCTCCACAAGAATTAGGTGTTTCGAATTGGAAGGAAGCTCATTATGCAACGCAATTAGCGGTTTGGAATGCATTAGGACAATTATCTATTTTGGAGCTTGAGCATCGTAATGCTAATGTTGAAAAAGCAGCTAAGGCGATTATTTATGCGGTGAATCATAGTAACGCAACACAAGAAACTTACATGAATGTAATTCCAACTGATAAACAAGAAGCAAAACTTAATGGTGAGTACTTTGAAACGAGTTTGTACCAAGTAGAAAGTAACGCTAAAAATGGTGTATTCACTGTAAACCTTAAAAATGCACCGAATGGTACAAAAATTGTTGCTGAGAATGGAGAAATGAAAGAACAATTCCAATTGGGAGAGAAATTCCGTATTTTGGTTCCGAAATCCTCCAATACAGGTAACCTTTCCTTAAAAATCACTTCTAACCTAGTCAATTTACATGCAGTTGCTTACAAAGGAACTGATAAAATTCAAGATGCTACCGTACTATTAGAGCGTAGTGAAGAAAAAGTAAGTACGGATTTAAATGTGAGTTGGAAATCAGTAGGTCAATTAGAAGTTATTAAAGTAGGAGAACAAAAAGAAGTATTACAAGGTGCTGTATTTGATGTGTTTAATAGTACGAATGAAAAGGTTGGTACTATTACTACAAATGAAAAAGGAATTGCTAGCCTTTCTAGTTTAGAAATCGGAACTTATACTCTTAAAGAGGTAAAATCACCTACTGGTTATGTAATGAATGAACAGCCACAACAGATTGAAGTTAAAACAGGTGAGATTGCAAGAGTTACAGTACAAAATAATAAAGTAAAAGGGAGTATCGAAATTAAGAAATTAAGTGACAGCGGAAAGCCTATTTCAAAAGTAGAGTTTACAGTGTTCACAGCAGAGGGAAAAGAAGTCACAAAAACAATTACAAACGAGCAAGGGATTGCACAAGTGAAGGATTTTCCGTATGGAAAGTATTATTTTGTTGAGACAAAAGGGGTAGAAGGATACCTTCTTAATCAAACTAAATATCCATTCGAGATTAAAGAGCAAGGAAAAACGCTAACATTCACAGTCGAAAATAAAGAAGTAAAAGGAAACGTGCAACTTCTAAAAGTAGATGGAGAGAATCCAGATAAAAAATTAGAAGGTGCAGTGTTCGTTCTTCAAGATAGTAAAGGGAAGAAAATAAGTGAACACAAAAGTGATAAAAACGGTTTGATTGAAGTGAAAGACTTATCATTTGGAGCATACTCATTTGTTGAGAAGCAAGCACCAACTGGCTATGTTTTAACGAAAGAATCTATTCCTTTTAGTATCTCGGAACAAGGAAAGACAATCATGCTAACAGCGAAAAATAAGCACATCACAGGAGAATTGGAGATTAGCAAGGTAGATATTGCGGATGGCAACAATAAACTTCCTAACGCTGAATTTACTATCTTTAACGAACAAGGAAAAGAAGTTGCAAAAGGCAAAACGGATGAAAACGGCATTGCAAAATTCAAGCTTTCATATGGAAAGTACACGTATAAAGAAACATTCGCACCAGACGGCTATTTACTGAATGAAGAAATATTCTCTTTTGAAATTAAAGAGGATGGTCAAATTATTAAGCACACGGTGAAGGATCAGAAGAAACCGACACCACCTACACCAGAGACACCAAAACCAGAACAGCCAGAAATACCACAAAAACCAGAGCAACCAGAAGCACCACAACCACAGGTACCGGAACAACCAAAAGTAACCGAAAAACCTGTCATTCCACAACTAGAGAAACCACAACTAGAACAAACACCAAAGAAAATCGAAACGTATCTACCGACAACAGGCGGTAAAGCCGAAAATCCATACATAAAATGGATTGCTCTTGCATGTGTCGTACTTGGCTTAATTGGAGCCGTATTTGCAGTAAGAAACCGTAAGAAAGTTCAATTATAATATGAAAGAATATGAAGCTCATTTTAGTGAAGTAGATGAAAATTCGTTAGGCTTTGCTATTGGATTTCGAAATGCATGCATACTCGTAATTCCTATTTGGACAGTTGTTTTTTGGATAGGGAGCAAGATATAAGAAACCGAGAGGGAGATGAAATGAAATGCCAGAAATCTACGTCGGTAAACTGAAAAATTTAGGGAAACCTGGGGAAGACGTTATGCAGCGCAAGAGTGCTTGGTTACCTGAAGAATTGATGCAAGCAATTTCAATCGCTCAAACTGTAATTAAGCCATTAAAGCAACATGATTATTGGATAGAATCCGCTACAAAATTATTGGCAGGAGTTATTTTGTATCTGGATCAACGGCATAAAAACCTATATTACCTAGATGTGAAAAAAGTTATTGAGTTCACGGAAAAAATGTATGAGAGTGAAGCAAACTTGGTAGAGGTAGTAAATTCGCTCGAGAATGAGCATCCAGCTTATCATATCTTCCATGAGCTAGGTCTTTATTCAAAAGAAACAAGGGATGCGATAACTATCACTTTGCTATACATTCTTGAAAAACATCAACGTGAAAAGCAAGGGGAACAAAAAGAGTATTTTTGGTTTCAGTAGTAGTCAGAAGAGGGAAATGAAATAGAAAGGAGTGCAATACATGTTAGGCGTAGCTAAGAAGTATACAAAGGTGATTAGAGCGTTGAAAGAACTGAATGAAGGGGGAAAGGTTGCAGGTGTCATAAAAGCTCGTTTTGGAGCTTATAAAACGGTCATAGAAGGTGTGAGGAAAACAACAGATGATTTTATTTTCATTTTTGATCCGAAAGGCATCTTTTATGAAGATACCCATCAAGAAAAACGAAAACAAGGATATCAAATCATCAAACATGATTTACTAACTGGTTATGGAACACTACAAATGGATCTAAAACAAAAATCCGTTGTGTACATCAGTGTAGAAACGGAAACGAGTACGTATCAAGAGAGAGGAGAAGCATTATCAAATTTTCTTCAATATCTAACAGAATGCAAGAATATAAGACCGATTCACCTGGTATTTCATCAATATGATTTGTACCCAATCCCTCATATGGAGCAGTTTTTAAAAGAAAGCGCAACATACCACATTCAGCATTCAATCGTTGTTGAATCTCAATCCGCATTACAACACATATACGGAAAAGAAGCAGCGCAACGCATCATAACCTCGTATAACACAACAATCCTAGCATGATATGAAGCACTCGTTCACTATTTCATCCTATCTAGATGGCTAGAAAACTAGACAAGGGAGAAGCGTTTTTCTCCCTTCTTTATCAAAAATAGGAGGCGTTCATATGGGAAAAGAAAAAAGACTCACATTTTATGATATTGCGGCATCACAAGCTCATAGTGTTAAAACTTTTGATGGAAAAACATACGAACTGAAAGGCACGATAGCAATTGAAAATAGCACAGGAAGCATTGAGAAGGTGGCTCAAATTTATTATCAAGTGCGCTCGGTTAGAGATGAACATCAAAACTTAATTGCTAAACGAAAAAATAAACATGCGGAATTAGTAGCTGTAAAACAAAAGTGTAAATAAAAAAAGCGATTTTGAAGTGTGCTGAGAACATAGCACAAAGTAAGTTGCTCTTTGAAAATTTAGATATATATTGCGTATCTTTTCCTTTCAGTAATGATTTAGAAGGATAGTATACGACTTTCAATATATATGCGTGCCTCCCTTCGAAAGGTCACTAGAAGGGTTAGGTATACGGTTATCGTTGGGTGAGTAAGATCGTAAAACTCATCTGTGACCACTGGGAAATGCATTGTATCAAAGACCTGTTTGTGTCAGTACTCGTGAGGAATATCCCATTTTGACATTCTGAAGAAGCGAGGAACATCACAACAGTAGATACATAAGGTTCTACGTTCACGCCAAAATACGTAGTGCGGTATTGGGCATATAGAAGCTAGGTCGGGATTAGTCTCTATACGCATGCCAATACAGGGTTCGTCATTCCAGCCATAAATGATATTTCCATTTTCTATCCCACTTTCCTTTAAATGTTATAAAATAAAGACAGATGTTGGAGTTTAAAAGTGTCTCATCACACTTCAAAATCGCTTATAAAAATATGACATAGGGAGGAACATGCATGAGTCGTAAAGGGTGGATCATTTCCGCTGTTGTTGGACTGTTAATTGCAATTGGTATTGGTTCAACATTTGTCTTTAGTTCGGGAAAAGGGGAAGTAATGGAACTTAGTCCGTTAGAAATGAAGAAGTTCATGAGTGAAGATGGCACAGGTTTTGTTATGTTAAGCGCTGACAAGAAAAAGCGAGAAGATTGGCTTCATTTTGTAAAAAAAGTAGCTAAACAAGAAAATGTTGAAGTACACGAGTTAGATGAAGAACGTGAGGATATACCAGGTACCAGCAATCCTCATGATTGGGGACTATCTCAAAGACGAAGTTCTCTTGCGTACTATGAAAAAGGAAAGCCGAAAAAAGATATTAAGCTGTCAGAAATTAAAGCATCAGAGCTTGAAAAAGAAATTAGTTTTTTTGTTAAAAATTGCAAAGAACAATATCAGAAGTAATCACATAATCATTGAAAGGTGGTGATATAGTGGCGATTACACAGAGGGAATTAAAAAAAGAAAAAGATATGGTAGCAAACCTATTAAGAGCCAATGGTCAGGATTATAACCATTGGCTTCATTTACATCATCAGAAATACATTGAAGAAAATCAAGATTTAGTAATGAAAGCTTTACAAGCTTATAAGGCAACATCAACAGAAGTAAAAGAAGACAGCAAGGCGAATGAATCAAGTCAGCTTAGTAACGTATAAGCACTTAAAAATGAAAAGGGAGTGAATGTATATGTCAATGTTGGAAACATTATCTCAAATGTTAGTGTTAGGTGATGCGATGGACGGTCTAATTAATACAGGGAATTCATTTATTGCATGGATGCAAAGAGGGGCAATGGTTAGTACAGCGATTGTCTTTTGCTGGGGCGCTTATCTACTAATTTGGGGCGGTGAACGAGGAAGACATAAATGTATATGGTGGTTTCTTGGTGGGGCAGCCGGACTCGTTATTGTAATGGGATGCCAATACTTAGCAGAGAGCGTAAATAGCAATGTAAAATTTGGTCAAATCTTATTCCCGTTTTTCTGGATGAAATAGTGAAAAAATATAATTAAGGCAATGAGGAGGCTATGCAAAGGGTATGGCTTTTTTTGTTGCCTTTTTTTCATAGAATTTTAGTTTTATTAAGCAATCGGGGTGTTAATTATGAGATTACCAAGTGTATTGGAGAGCGTTTCGGTTATTGGTAATATACAACCGATCATGACAGTACCAACAACAGAAGGGCTGTTAAGAGCTTTAGTATTCTTCATCGTTATTTGGGTATTGGTATCTGTTTTTTGTATCTATTATAAGTACGCAACCATTAAAGCTGAAAATAATAATTCAAGAGATCAGTTGAAGTGAATTTAAATTAAACGGAAGAAAGGAGAAGCCATGTTTGTCATTTTTAAGAGTAGCAATGGAACAGAAATTGAGTTGGGTAAGCAATATTCGTTTCATGAAGCTTATATCTTAACGAAGCGATTAGAACGAGTTTATAGAGAGGCAGGGCGGCAAGAACATATTGACTTCGATTTGTTAGATGGTCATTCTAATGAAATTTATAACGGTACGTTATCACTTGGTTCGAGATATGCAGATCACATTTTTGATCACATTTCTAAAAAAATGAATGTGATGCAATTAGATCCAGAACAAGAGGAACAAAAGAAGGAGCTGTTAGAAACATTAGAAAGAGAAATCAATGATTCTCCTTTTCATGAAGAATATGAATATCAAGAAGAATCATCAGAAAGGAAGGAAGAACCCTCTTATAGTCCAGCGGATGAAGTAAAAACGCTAGTAAAGCCTGGAAAGGAAAATAGAAAAGGATTCAAGATTATTGCGAGTGTCATAGGAAGCGTGGTGTTAATTGGAGCTGGTGCCATATTTGCCTTCAAGTTATTCTCTTCTGAACCAGTTTCGAGCGCAAATGCTGGCTCTGAACAATATGTAGTAAAAGGATTACAACAAGCAGCCATTCAGCAGTATGGAGAAGCCGTTAAATACTTCGATAAGGTCAATTACACAGAATTAGATAAAGATAGTCAGAAGGCAGTTTTATTTACTTATTTATTAAACGGAAAGGCAAATAAAGCATTACAATATGAGCCGAAATTTGCAGAAAGTGTGGTTGCTTATTTTATTGGGATAGACAACATGAATAAAATCAATGAAATTGATGTCAAAAATGATGTAATCAACTTTGAAAAGGCAGCACTTAATAAGAAATATGAGGAGGTAATTAAGCTTAAGGGGAAAGTCAATATGGACGGTAGACGTGAAAAACTCATTGTTGAAGCTTTTGTAAATCTAAAAAAATATGAAGATTGTTATTCCTTTGCTAAAACGCAAGGAAATAAAAATGTAATGAAAGAGGTCAAAGAATTAGAGGAACGAGATATTCAACAATCTACGATAAGTGAAGAAGAAAAGAAAGCTAAGATTGAAAAAATTGATAAAGATCTACAGAACATCTAAGGGGGAGAGAATAACATGCCTTTAAATTATGAGAATCTGTACAAAAAAATGGGAATTGTTTTTCTTGGTGGTTCATTGATATTAAGTACGACAGGTTGCAGTTGGTTTGGAAGTAAGGACTCATCAAAAAGTAAATCAGCTATTACAAAAAAAGTAGATAAGAATAAGCCGGAGGAAAAGAAAGAAGATCTGAACAAACAAGATTTTGAAGCAATTACAGAGAATGCAATTCAAAGTAAGGATAATGAAGTTGCTTATGTACTCGAAGAGCTGGATAAATCAAAAATTAATTTTAAAGAAAAATCTATTGTAAGTAATCTTCAAAATGGGGATGACACCACTTCTCGTGTTCTAGCACTCTTTGACAAAGAAACAACAGATAAAACACTTCAAGATACAACAAAAGATAATGTGATTGCAGCTATTACGGATAATAAGCCACAAGTCACCGTGAATGGAGATCATTTTGCATTCGGTGATCAAAATATTGATTCTTCAGTAGCGAGTATAGGTGATATTCTTCCACCAGAGAAGAAACCAGATACAATTGTAAACCCACCAATTATAACGGAGGGTGAGAATGGTAATACGGAAAATACAGGGACAGAAAAACCAAAGCCACCAATAGAACCGGAAAAACCAACAGAACCAGAAAAGCCAACAGAGCCGGAAAAACCAACAAATCCAGAGAAACCAACAGAGCCGGAAAAACCAACAAATCCAGAGAAACCAACAAATCCAGAGAAACCAACAGAGCCGGAAAAACCAACAAATCCAGAGAAACCAACAGAGCCGGAAAAACCAACAAATCCAGAGAAACCGACAGAGCCGGAAAAACCAACAAATCCAGAGAAACCGACAGAGCCGGAAAAACCAACAAATCCAGAGAAACCGACAGAGCCAGAAAAACCAACAGATCCAGAAAAACCAACAGATCCGGAAAAACCAACAGATCCAGAGAAACCGACAGATCCAGAAAAACCAACAGATCCAGAGAAACCAACAGAGCCAGAAAAACCAACAGAGCCAGAAAAACCGACAGATCCAGAGAAACCAACAGATCCAGAGAAACCAACAGATCCAGAGAAACCAACAGAACCAGAAAAACCGACAGATCCAGAGAAACCAACAGACCCAGAAAAGCCAACAGACCCAGAGAAGCCGACAGATCCAGAGAAACCAACAGACCCAGAAAAGCCGACAGAACCAGAAAAGCCAACAGACCCAGAGAAGCCGACAGATCCAGAGAAACCAACAGATCCAGAGAAACCAACAGATCCGGAGAAACCAACAGACCCAGAGAAGCCGACAGAACCAGAAAAGCCAACAGAACCAGAGAAAACAACGAATCAAGAAAAGCCAGTTCTGAAACAAAATGAAAAGATGGTAGCGAGTAAATAAAGAGAAAACAACTGATTTTGCCAAAAAGGTACTCATAAAAAGAGTACCTTTTTAATTTGAAGCTGGATTGAACAGAGGTGATTCTTTGATATGTATAGTGAAAAGATATCAATCAAATATAAATTAGCTGAAAAAGAAGTACTCATTCCATTGAGTGCTTTTTTGTTTGTTGGAATGTTATTGATCGCTAATTTTTTACTCAACTTATCTTTAGAGCTGATAGAAACAACATTTAGTGATTTATTACATCCAAAACCATTTCATATGGAGATAGGATTTCTTTTTCAGATGCCAATTGCAGAGCATCCAATTTACTACTTGCTTGTTTTCCTTGTAGTGATTGGAACTATAGCGAGAACAGTGTACAAATTGAAATCTTCCTTTAAAAACTTAAATAATCATCAGAAAGGGTCTAGTCGTTTTACAACAGTTGAAGAGTTGAAAAAACAATATCGAGCTGTACCAGATCGAAAGGAATCATTTAAAGGTGGCGGTGGTGTTGTTATCTCCCGACTAGGTGACAAGGTATTTATAGATGATAGTCCGGTAAACAATTTAATTATTGGTACAACACGCTCTGGTAAAGGGGAAATTTATGTATTTCCTACAATTGATGTTTATTCCAGGGCGGAGCATCAGCCTTCTTTAATTATTAATACACCAAAAGGGGAACTATTTACGGCATCGAAAGATACCCTGGAAAAAAGGGGGTATCACATTGAAGTTTTGAACTTGTTAAATCCACTTGATTCTATGAGTTATAACTTATTGCAGCTTGTCAAAGATGCTTATAAAGATGGAGATTATTCAACAGCGCAAGCGCTATGTAAAACACTTTCTCACACTTTGTATTACAATCCAACTGTAAAAGATCCTTTTTGGCAACAGTGCGCTATGAGCTTGTGTAACGCCATGATATTAGCCGTTACAGATAAATGTATTGCGGAGGGTACAGAAGAAAAAATCACAATGTATGCAGTTGCAAATATGTTATCAGAGCTTGGTTCAAAAGAGGTAATCGTAGATCCGGAAGCTGATCCACAAAATGCATTAGATTTATACTTTGAAGGCTTACCAGCGGATAGTGTTGCGAAGATGCAATATGCAACCTCAAACTTCTCAAAAGGAACGACACGAGGCGGAATTTTTACCCAAACAATGAACGGACTTTCTATTTTTACATTTGATGAAATAGCTAAAATGACAGCAAAAAATAGTGTGGACTTAAAACGTGTCGGTTTTGGAAAAACGATAAAAGGAAAAGTGACACCTAGAAAACGAGTAGAAATTATATTTCCGGATGGCTCAAAGGAGTCTATCAAGGCAGATATTACAGGACGTTTTGCATTAGATTTTAAGCAAGTAATACAAGTTGGAGATACGATTCAATGTAATGAAAAGGAAAATCCTCAAACGAAAACATCTATTTTCATTACAAAAATAGATGAAAAAACGGGTCATACAGAATTTAAAGTAGTAGAAGAACATGAAGATATGAAAATAACAAAAGTGGATTATTTCAATAAACCAGTTGCTATTTTTATGATTACACCAGACTTTGATTCTTCAAATCATGTGATTGCTTCTATTTTTGTAAGGCAGCTTTATTTTATATTGGCAAAGGGTGCATCCCTCGCTCGTGGAGGGAAATGTCACCGTGAAGTGGTTTTTTGCTTAGATGAGTTTGGAAATATGCCGAGTATTGAAGGAATGGCAAATATTATCACGGTTTGTCTTGGTAGAAATGTTCGCTTTAACCTTGTAATCCAGGCATATGCACAATTGAAAAATAAGTATGGTGAGGATGCAGATACGATTGATGGAAACTGTGGGAATACCATCTACATTCTAACTAACGATCAAGAAACCGCCGAAAAAGTGTCCAAAAAACTAGGGAATCAGACAATTAACCTACCTTCCCGAAGTGGAAAAGGTCTTTCTACTGATAAAAATAAAACGGAAGGTCTAGATCAACGACCATTGTTAACAGCAAATGAACTTATGAATTTTAAAGAAGGAGAAAGTGCCGTTATACGTGTCATAAAACGTCAGGATAATAACAGAAAACGGATCAGACCTCGCCCGATTTATAATACGGGGGAAACAGCCTTAAAATACAGATGGGAGTACTTAGGAGTAGAGTTCGATACAGATAAATCTATTTTAGATATAGATATCGATTCTCTACATGATGATGTAAATCCAAAATCACTCATTGTAGATTTTCTAGGAGAGAGAAAAGCAGAACAAATTGAGAAAAAGACATTAGAACCAGAACAAGTACAAGAACAAGAAGCTTCTTCCCAAATAGAGACACCGCAGCCAGTAGAAGAACCAACAATGATGGGAATTGATGAAGAGATTCCGGAAGAGGCGTTTCAGCAGGAAGATAGCCCGTTTAATTTCCTCTCCATTGAAAATTGGAAAGAAAAAACGGTTAATGAATTTTTCGAATCTGATCTAGCAGTTTTGAAATTGGTTGATAAGTTCTTTTTAGCGCAATTAGGTAAATCAATAGATGAAGTTGAAAATCAAGAAATGGGCGAGTTTTACAGTGAATTTCAAATGTTGGCTCACAATGACCACATCGACAAAAGTGTTTATCAAGCAGTTGAAAACAAGATTAATCGAATCTTGCGTGATTTAGAAGAAAAAGAACAAGTAACAAGTTAGAAAGAACTCAAATGATTGAGTGCTTTTTTGAATCCAAATATAAAGGGGGAAGAGGTAATGGGTGTACCGACAATAACGGATAAAATGCAATTGATTTTAGATAGCTACTCGCCATTTGTGACAGAAGAAAATGAGGTCATTCTTGGTCTAGAAGATGCGGTTCTTTTCCTTTCAGTAGATCGGGAACAAAAAGGGAAATTGATTATTCGTATCGACAGACTAAATGAGAGAGTGAATTGGACAGCAAAAGAAGTATTAGGGCAATAGCAAGCATGAGAGGAGGGTAAATAGTGAAAGATGAAGAGATTTTAAAGGTTTTAGAATCGTTCTCGGATTATCTTCAAGTAGGAGACATCGTGAATTATGTATTGCGTTGGCTAGGATGGTTCCTAATTGTAGGCTTATCTTTAGTTGTAGATGCTTTAGAAGGTGTGACAGATGCCATACTGGGGATTAAAGGATTCTTTAATTCACCGGAAATACAAAATTTTGTTGATATGTTATATCCATTGTTTGTCGTTCTTTTAGCCATTTCGTTTTTATATATTGGCTACATGTTTATTATGAACAAACAAATGAATCGTTCTCAAATTATCATTAATATTTTCATAACATTGAGTGTACTTTGTTTATTAAGTACTGGTATGACAAGGGTCGATAAGTTCACCGATGATGCCATAGCTGTTGTGAAATCTGAACAAAAGGGTTCTTTAAGTGATGAAATTATTAAGAAGAATATAACGGATGTTGCAGTAATAGATCAAAACGGATGGAAAAAGAAAGAAGATATGAATCCGAAAAATAATATTCCTGAAAAAAATATTAGACAGATAGATATTACTGAAAAAATAGATGAGGATTTTGAATTTACAAAGGACAAAGATTTATCAGATAACGGAAAGAAAATTTTGAAAAATAAAAGAGTAATGGATGCGTTAGGAGTTGCATCTTTAGCAGAATTGAAGGATGGATGGTTTGATTTCTTTCCAGAAAAGTATTATCGCTGGCATTGGAATTTCTGGAATATATTCTTTACTTTACTGATAACAGGATTAACGTTGTTATTGGTGAGTATTAAACTAGCTAGGTTATTTTATGAATTAGCATTTAACTACTTGTTAGCGAACATATTAGCACCAGCCGATGTTGCGAATGGTCAAAAGTTAAAAGCTGTATTATCTAATATCCTCAATATATTTATAGCAACGATTATGATATTCCTATCTTTGAAGCTATATCTAATTGGGACGGCATTTCTTCATGACAAATTAAATGGTGTACCGTATCTGATTGCATTAGCGGCATTTAGTATGGCAGTACTAGATGGACCGTCAGTCGTAGAAAGGTTATTTGGTATAGATATTGGGTTAAAAAGCAGTTGGGGCATGTTAGTAGGTGGTTTCGCACTTGGTAAAGGAATTGGCAGTCTCGCAAATTCAAAACCAATGAAGAGTCTCGGAAATATGATTGGAAAAGGAGCGAAAGGTGCAGCAGAAGGAACTGGTGTTGCAGCAGCTAAAACAGCAAGTGCGGCAGCGATGGCAACAGGTGGAATGGCTGGTCTCATAAGTGGCTTGAAAAATGGAAATGAGTCTGAAAATAAAGATTCATTACAAGATCAAATGAAAAAAGCTGGTGAGAAGAAAGCAAATGGAAATGATGAAGCAAATAAGGAAAAAGAAAAAGGCAACTTAAATAAGGAAAAAGATAAAAAGAATAGTGGTACGCCATCACTTCAAGAAGACATGAAAAAAGGAGGGAACGAAAACCCTGGGGTAGCGAATGGGCAAGAATCGGGAACAACAAGTCTTCAAGATGAAATGAAAGAAGCTGGAAAAGCAAATGGAGCAAATGAAGGAAATCAAGCACCAGGAACAGTAAAACAAGGAACAAGTGAAGGAAGTCAAACACCAGGAACAGTAAGACAAGGAGCAAATGAAGGAGTTCAAACACCAGGAACAGTAAAACAAGGAACAAGTGAAGGCAGTCAAGCACCAGGAACAGTAAAACAAGGAACAAGTGAAGGAAGTCAAACACCAGGAACAGTAAGACAAGGAGCAAATGAAGGAGTTCAAACACCAGGAACAGTAAAACAAGGAACAAGTGAAGGAAGTCAAACACCAGGAACAGTAAGACAAGGAGCAAATGAAGGAGTTCAAACACCAGGAACAGTAAGACAAGGAGCAAATGAAGGAGTTCAAACACCAGGAACAGTAAGGCAAGGAGCAAGTGAAGGAAATCAAACACCAGGAACAGTAAGACAGGGAGCAAATGAAGGAAATCAAACACCAGGAACAGTAAGGCAAGGAGCAAGTGAAGGAAGTCCAACACCAGGAGGCGTAAGACAAGGAGCAAGTGAAGGAAATCAAACACCAGGAACAGTAAGGCAAGGAGCAAGTGAAGGAAGTCCAACACCAATAGAAACACCAAGACCAGCATCAAGCGGAAGTAGCCCGGCACCAGTAGAAACACCAAGATCAGTACCAGTACCAAGTGGAGGAAGCCCGGCATCAGCCGACATCGTAACGGTGACACATAGTAGCCCAATTATTACTTATGAAAGTGATAAAGAAGTGGCAGCAAGTAGAGGTCAAGAAACACGGACATTAGGACAATATACAACCGAAAAAGTTAAACATACGACATCATCGGTGAAACAAAAGGTAAGAGGAGTGCAAGAACGCATTCATAATTCGGAAACGGTACAGAATACAAAGCGTTTTTATCAGATGGGGCAAAACACGAGTAAAAGTTGGAGAGATATTGTGAACAAAAATAAAAACAATACAGATAAAAAATAAGCGTAATCGTACGCTTATTTTTTATTGTCGAAAAGGAGGGAATCCCGATGAGAAGCTATCGGATTCCGAAGGAAATCAGTACAGAATTACGGATTAATAAAGTGCTTTATTTAATAGATTTCTTTTTATTAATTGGTTTATTAGTTGTAACAATGATTCTTAGGAACTTCGTACATGAGTCCTTTCAGTTACCATTTATTCTTTTCATGGTAGCTATTGCAATTATCATGATTTGGCGACCAAGTACGAATCCTCAAAAACGAATGTATGAAGTATTGATTATTACATTGCTAAGAAGGAAAGGTGCATATTGCGCCATTGATAACGATCAATAAGGGAGGGATCACATATGGCGTTATTCAGCGAAAAAGATGTAGAGAAAGAAGAGCCAAAACAACTAGAGAGACCAAAGAAAAATGCATTTCGATTTAACGAAAAAAATGTAAAAGAATCAATTTCTGAACCAAAAGAAATTGTGAGAGTGGTACCCAACAAAAAGAAAGAAGAAAAACCAAAGGTAGAACCAAAAGTAGAACCAAAGGTAGAAAAAAAGAAGAAAGAAAAGCCAAAGAAAGACGCTTCGAAAAAGAAAAATCCAAAACTGTTAGGTTTTTTATCTAGAAAAAAGAAAGAAGCACCACCAAAGGTAAAGAAAAGTATTGCGGATATTATGCAAATTGTAGACATGACAGAGGATGGCATATTTGAACTGAAAAATGAGGAGTTTTTAGAAATTCTTCAAGTGGAAGGTGATGATATGTTCTCTAAGAATAGCGATGAACAAGCATTTGTCATTTTCTCACATGCGTATTTTTATCAAGCATACAAACAGTCCATAAAACTCGTTTTTTTAAACTTCCCATGTCAAACAACTGAACAACAGCGATATATTGAGAAGAAAATTAAAGAATGTACCAGTCCTTTGTATGAACGAATTTTAAATCAAAAGTTAAAAGAACTGCAGTTTTTAGAATGGGGCAGAACCAATCGGGAAGCCTTCTTATTTATTTACGGAGAAACGGAGTTAATCGTAAAAGAACGTGTAGATGCAGCAAAGCGATATATCAAACGCTCTACGGAACTATTAGAGGTGGATGAAGAGAAAAAGTTAGAGCTTATGTTTAAATTGTTTAATCAAAATGCAAAATTAGGAACGAAAAATATATGGTAGTAAGGGGGCAACAATATGTTTGCGTTCAGGAGTAAAAAATCTAAAAAAGAAAAACAAGAGGAACTAAAAAAGAAGAAAGGTTACAACCCCTTTTTAGTGGCTAGAGTTCAGCCACAAGGGGGAATTAGTTTTAAAGAAAGTTATTTTCAAACAGGTGATGGATTAGGTACTTGCATTCATGTCTATGATTATCCAACAGAGGTAAATGATTTTTGGTTAGAGCAAATTATGAATATGCCAAATGTGATCACAACATTAGATGTCATGAGTGATAATCGAAATGAAGTTGTTGAATCAATTAATAAATCCATGAGTGAGCAAAGCGTTCGGCATGATACAGCAAAGGATAATATAGATCGGATCGATGCAAAAAATGAATTTTTAGAGCTGGAAGCTCTTTATACGGATTTGAAACAAGGTGAGGTCATGAAACGTATTCACATTCGTATTTATGTTTCCGCTAGAACAATAGATGAGCTAGAAAAACAAGTAAAAGAGATCCTGGAAACATTAGAATCTTATAATTTTCGAGGAGCTGTCTTTTTAAATGAACAAGAGTATGAATGGGATGCACTCGTAACGAGCTTTGATACACAAAAAAATTATGTGAACCGAAGAAAAGGGAAAGAAATTCCGGCAGTCAGTTTGGCTGGTGGGTGTCCGTTTCATTATTCCTATTTGCACGATCCATACGGTACGTATTATGGAACAACGAAAACAAAAGGAAATGTTATTTTTGATATCTTCCACAAAGACAATCAAAGAAAGAGTTATAACGGTGTAATGATTGGGAAGTCTGGTGCGGGGAAATCAACATTGTTAAAAAAGAAAAGTGTGGATTATGCAAGTAAGGGTCATTTTGTTCGGATATTTGATGTTGTAGAAGAGTTTACAGATACAGTGAAAGAACTAGGAGGAAAGACCATCTCATTAGACGGTTCTCAAGGTCAAATTAACCCACTTCAAGTCTACAAAACAGCAGAACTTGAAGAAGTTAGTTTCACTCAACATCTATCTAAATTGACAATTTTTTATCGATTCATTGCGCCAGAGGCAAAAGATGATGAAATTAAAGAATATGAAAATTTGCTTCGTAAATTATATATTCGTATGGGATTATGGAATGACGAAAAAGGAGCGAAAAATGAAATTACAACAAGAAAATCAAAAGAATATCCGATTTTCTCTGACTTTTTAATGTTTGTTCGTAAAGAATTATATCAAGATGTAGAAGCTAGAAAGCATCATGATAATTTAGGAGACAGTAGAATTCATCGTTTAGAATTAATTGAATTAAATCTTACAAATTTAGTAGAAGCATATGCAGAATTATTTGATGGTCATACTACAATTGAAGAGTTCAAGAAAGAACAAGTTGTATCCTTTTCCTTACGGAATATATCCAGCTTTAAACCAGAAGTATTCCAGGCACAGATCTTTAATGTGTTAAATCTCCTTTGGGATGAAATGATTTCAAATGGTGCGCCTCAATTAAAAGCCTTTAACAAAAAGCAACTTGCTTTTGAAGATGTAACTCGTTATTTCATTATTATTGACGAGGCTCATCATATCATCAACACGAAAAAAGAAAGCGCTCATGCGCTACAATTTTTAACGAAACTTAGCCGAGAAGATCGAAAATACTTTGCAGGGCTTTTATATGCAAGTCACACAATTCGTGATTTTGTACCGGAAGGTTCTTCACAAGAAATGATTGATGAAATTAAAAAACTATTTGAACTTACACAGTACAAATTTATCATGCAGCAAGATAATAACAGTTTAGATATGTTACGAAAAGTATTTGCAGGACAGTTAAGTGAAAGTGAGATTGCAGCGATTCCACATTTGCCAACAGGGGATGTCATCTTAAGTATTGGGGCTGTAAAAAACATTCATTTTCATGTAGAAGTAACAGATGAAGAATTGATGTTATTCGGGGGAGGTGCTTAATACCATGCATCTAGTTTTGAAGGTTATACCAAAGAAATGGCTCATCACTTTAGCGCTACTTGTGATGGGTCTTTTTTCTTTTCTTTTACTTGGAGTTATGAGTATTTTTATTGCGGCAATGGGGAGCGAAAGTGGAACGGACGCAGGGGATATTACGTATACAGGTGAAGGGCAAGTCATGAATGTTTCACCTGAAGTTCTAAAATGGGAACCTACGATTCGGAAGCATGCGAAAGCCTTTGGCGTGGAACCGTTTGTTGCTTTAATGCTTGCTCAAATGATGCAAGAGAGCGGAGGACGTGGTAGTGATCCGATGCAGAGTTCCGAAGGCGCTTTTAATACGAAATATTGTAAATCACCAAACTGTATTACAGATCCGGACTACAGTATTTGGGCTGGTGTACAGGAGTTTAAACATGCGATAGAAAGAGCCGGAGTAACGAGTCCAGGGGACATGGATCATATTAAAACAGCCCTTCAAGCTTACAATTTCGGGACAGGATTTTTTGATTTTGTTGGCGCAAATGGTGGTAAGTATACGAAAGAATTAGCAATCAAATTTTCACAACAACAATATCAAAAAGTGAAACATACAGGAATGTACCATTGCCTTAGACCAGAAGCCGTACCATATCAAGCGTGTTATGGCGATATTGTGCGCCCATAAGGGGGCAAGGAAAAACGGTGATTGCAAGCCATTAGGTTAACCTTAAATGACCTAGTATCACTTGG
>NZ_JALDQE010000020.1:0-50114 GCF_022748145.1 Bacillus sp. CCB-MMP212 | reverse complement strand
AACCGAAATTCATCTCCCACCTACCGTTGGGCTACGCCCTTCACACGCTTGAGGAAGGAGAATTCTTTCCGGAAATTCGTTAAATTATAGTATAGATATAAAAATAAAGAAACTGGAACTTTTGGAAATCGAAAGAAATTCAGACGTGTCTAAAATATAATAAAATTATATATATGCATAAATGCATTTAAATTCTTCCATGATAATGTTATAATAGAATTAACCAAGAAGTATCCAACAAATTATGATTAATCACTACACTTTCTTTCAGAATAAGTCAACATATAAAAAGACACTATGCATACTATAGTGTCTTTTTATATGTTCTAATATTAATTGAACGCCTCCCACCTACTCACTGGACTGTGCCCCTTCACACTCCTTGAGAAAGAAGTCTTCTTAGCTAAAATGATAAAAAACACAAACAATCTTATTATTTATTTCCGAAATATTATGTTAACAAAGAAGGTAAAGGGTTTGTTGTTTCCATTCCTAAAAATCCTAATTTTTAAATAAAAAAAGAAAAACACTCCCAAGAGTGCTTTTCTTTTTAATAAATATCATCTATACTGTTTTTACTAGGAGTTGATTTTAGAATATGACCTCCTAGGCTTAGGTAATGCTTTTTATTTAATAAACCGCAAAATTGGCTGATTTTGTGGTTTATTTTTATGGGCGATAAAATTTAACATGGCCACCATCACGATCAAACCAACCTCTAAATGCCCAGTTAATCCATCCGCCATCACCTTTATTCGTGAATTCCCCATCCTCAAATACCCAAATTCCAAAAGTGATTCCATCATATACTGTTGTTCCGAAGAATTTAACACCGTTAAAACGATCCTCATAGTTTTGGTTTAAGTTAAAAACCATAACATTATAACGTTGACCTGCAGAATAAAATGTTGATTCCATTACACCTTTTACAAATCCTGAACGATTAGTTTGACTATTAATAGCATTCCTAATCAAATTAGCGATACCTAATACATCTATACTTACATCTAAATTTGCACTAGCTTTCGCTGCATTTGGTAACTTAGACTCTACAAAATTAGTAGGTAATTCAGTAGATAAGTTAGTAGGAATATTAGTTTTAGCAGGAGAGACCTCAGCTGCACTTGCATCTGTTGGTGCGAACGCTCCCAATCCTCCTAAACCGATAGTTCCAGCTAAAGCAATGTTCACTAACTTTTTCATTTTTTTCATAAAAAAACCTCCTTTAAATTTTTATAAGGTATTCACCCTTACACCTCAAAGTATATATTTCTTATACAGAAGAGGCAAACGATTTTATTGAAAAGTTTTTAAAGTTTTAATAGTCCGAAATTTAATAAATATACAAATAAAACTATTTTAAATGCATATAAGGGATAAAATATAAAAGATATATACATTTATAGGAATAAAAAACCATTAACTGAATTTTTTGTAAATAAATGAAAAAACTTTTGTTTTAGTGTCTTAGATTCTTGTGCAAGAAATACTTGTATTGTGTACAACGAGGTAGAGCCGCATCGCTATTAAGCTAAAATATTATAGTATCCACAGAAAAAATCAATTTTCCAGACAAATAAGAGTTATATAATATTGTAAATAAAAACATATCATCAACTCTAATAGAATAGAGCTTTTAATTTATTAATTAAAGAGAATTTTATTTTCGTACAGCTACGTACAACGATTCTTTCTAAAATAAAAATACATCACTATTTAATAGTGATGTATTTTTATTTTAGATATTAGAATAGGAATACGGACGAATTACTAAGGAAAAGGTCACTGCATAATATTTCCATAATAGAGCATTTAAATCCTAACTTCTCAATTTTATCTACACTTTCTTATCTGCCAACGAAACATTAGATACAATTATCAATCCATTTCCCTTTTAGGCTCTACCAACATGATGTGGGATTCCTTTTCAGTGAAAGGTTTATGCTCAACGCCTCTCGGGACAATAAACATCTCGCCCTTAGAAATTTTCACCTGTCCATCACGAAAATCGATGAACATCTCCCCTTCAAGCACAATAAATAGCTTATCCGTATTAGGATGCTCATGCCATATAAAATCTCCATTAGCTTTAAAAAGCTGAATTTGATCATCATTCATTTCACCAATCACTCGTGGATACCAATAATCGTTAATTTTAGATAACTCGTCATTTAGTTTAATAGGTTGGTAATGGATAATAATCCCTCCTCATATTTAACTTCCACTATATTACAATAATCTAAGTAAAAAAGTCGTCATTATGCTTAAAAAGAAAATGCTCCGGCCAGAACTTTTCATTCAGATAGTACAAAGGAGTGATTTCAATGAAAGTTCTTGCAATCCAATGTTTCCTTTAATTCTCCATAAGTATAGAACAGTGATTTTCAAATAAGAATGGACCCCTGTTGACATTAGTATGGATTATTGATAAACTTCTCGCGATATTTAGTAGGCGAAATGCCAACTCGCTTCTTGAAAACTCTACTAAAATAAAAAGGGTCTGCGATTCCAACAGCCTGCGCAATTTGTTGTACAGGCACACCACTTGTACATAACATTTTTTGAGCCATCTTTATACGATAGTTCAATACATATTCTGCTGCCCCCATACCTGCATGCTTTCTAAACACGTAAGAAAGACGATTTCGATTAATATTATTTTGTTCTGTAAGCGTATGCATTGTAATATCTTTATAATATTATTTATGAACATAACTAGATATTCTTTCGAATAAAGTATGCGACTCATAGTTGTTTTCTCTATTGACAACACTTAATAAAGCTTCATTCAACGCTTCGCGAAACAGCATTTCGGTCTGAAACATCGAAATGCCTCCACGCTGATTATACACACCCCAAAGACGCATAAGTATTTCTACAAGACGAGGAGATTGTCCTGTTAATAATTCAAAATGCTGATGAGTAAAGCCAGAGTCTTCTCGTTCTGAATTACTTATCCGATATAAAACGAGAATATATTCCCAGTTTATTTCACCAAGCATTTTATGAGCTAATGTCATTTTAGCACCCCCATGTATAACTTTTCCTGGGGAAAGGGTATACGGCGTACCATTAAATTGAAATTGCGTCTTCCCTGTAAGCGGAAATACAAATCCTGGGAAATAATCTGTAGACTCAGCACAAGGCACACCTGGATTTTTAGCATAACGATATACTCCTTCTACTCGGAAAGGAGTATTGGCAAGATACTCTGCTAACTCATTCACGTCTAGCTTCACAATGCACGCCTCATTTTAATTAAATTCATTTCCGCAAAATAACATGTAAAAAGTAAAAAAGAACACTTTTTTACTTTTTCTAGCTTCCCAGCACAAATTTGAAAAAGATTTCAAGCTATCCTTCACTATCTTTAAATTTTTCTCTTAAATTCTTCTCAGAGATAACCCTATTATGTTCCATCTTATTATAAGTTTGAAATAAAATTTATGTATATTAAAATTATACTAAGTTTAACCAATAAGCATCCAAGTTTCTTTGATTAATCACTACATTTTCTTTAGAGCTATATCCACATATAAAAAGACACTATACAGTGTCTTTTTATATGCTTTGTTCCTTTAATCAATAGTAGTTTCCTAATGTAGATAGGCTCCCGTAGATTTCATAAACGCCCTCCTCTATATATTAAGGGGCACTACCTTGTGGTAATTATACATATATTTGTAATATTCTGCATATTTTTTATAAACCACCTAAATATTTACAATTATCAGAAGAGTGTTATATTGATAGTAATCTATTAAACATTAAAAGTTTAATAGCAAAAAATAAAGGGGGATATAAAATATGATGAAATCTAAAATCAAGAAAGCTATAGGAGGGATTGCTTTAGCAACTGCTTTAGTTACATCCGCATTACCTGTCAGCGCAGCTACTGAATATGTATGGGTTAGAGATGCATATCCAGGATATGATAATTATGTTTTTGATAGCGCAAAGCAACGAGTTCAAATTTGGTCTGGAAATAATTATTTTTATGTAGATTGTGATTTTGTTGAATATGGTAAATGTTTTGTGAAAAAATAAATAGAAATAGAAATCAAGAAAATGCCAACTTTTTTGGCATTTTCTTGATTTCTATTTCTATTTCTATTATGTGGGTCACCATACATGCCCATCAGCTTAAGAAAAATAAACGCCCTAAAACGAAAAAAATGAGCTGACTTCTCAAAGTAACTGCCTGTAAAGAAAAGAAATTTTCGTTTAGGGGGTACTTCAAAACCTCAGCTTGATAGCGATGTGGCGGGACCCCTTTTAAGGTAGGAATTCCAAATTTATATTTTTTAATATTCGAATGATTTAAAAACAGTCTGATCTATGCTAAAATGAATATGATATGAAAGATTGCTGATATATTTGCTATTGTAAAAGTAGTATTGATGGAATTATGTTGGTTCAAGTTAAAGCAAAAGACATCTATTAAGGTGTCTTTTGCTTTAATGTAATTTACTAAGAATAATGAATCTACTTAACTAATTGCTGTTGGATTTCCTTAATTAACAGTTTAGCACCTTCAGGACTAAGAACGATTTGAGCATTTGCTAATGATATATTTTTTTCTGAAATATCACCAGTTATTGCACAAGCATCATAAGATTTGTATTTTTGTAAAATGATTTTTCATCTTATACAAATATTTCCATAGGATCTTTTTCTACAATTCCTAATGTTCTTCTTAACTCTTTCGGAAGAACAATTCGTCCTAATTCATCTACTCTTCGTGTAACACCTGTTGCTTTCATCTTATCCACCCTTTTTATTTTTTATAAATTTTCATATTTCTAGCTATTAATCTCCTATGAACAAGCAGATTAAATTATGTTTGCTTGGTATCATCTGCATTTAATAGTACAATTATATATCTAAAAAGGGTTTACTAGTAGTAATTTGACTGATTGTATTGAAAGTAGCCTTTATGTAGAAATAAGTAGATTATCTAGATTAGGTAATTTTTGTTGTATAAAATCAAAATGTAAAAATATAAATTGTGTGATGAACACATTTTTCTTTCTTACTACCATACAGAAATTGTCCCCCTAGCTCTTGCTAGGGATTTTTCTATGTATATTATTAAATTGCATCATAAAAATACACACGTTGTAATAGTTACCTAATTACATATGAAGATGTGCTAAAAATGAATTAGACAGAATTAACAAAAGTAGTAGCGGAAAAAATAGAACTTACACCAAAAGAGGTAGTTGCAGCAACACAGGCTGTATTAGATACGATAATAAATGCGTTAGGCTAATAAAGAAAAAGTACAGATACTAGGATTGGGTACATTTGAAGTGTGTGAAAGATTTGCACGTGCAGGACGTAACCCATAAACAGGTGAAGGAATACAAATCGCTGCTTCAAAAGAACCTACATTTGAATCTGGAAAAGAATTAAATGAGACAGTGAAATAAATGTACATAGTGAAAAGGATTTGATATTTTTATCACCCTTTTTTTAATAGCCTTTTTGTTCATAAAACAAAAAAGTATCAACCAAAACATATATTGGATGATACCCCTTCGTTTATAAACATATTATTTCTAAGTACACATCATGCAAAATTTATATAAATAATTTAGATTCCCCAAATAATGTAACCAACTTGTATCACAATAAACATTTTTCATCAAAAAAAGACCTGCATAAATGCAAGTCAAATATAAATTATGGACTTTCTCTATATAAAGTCACAGAAAAATTTTCATATCAATTATGCGTCTGGTGATGGAAATCTTGCAGCTTCAAAATGCGTACTATTTTCTACATTAGAAATAACTCCAGCTACACTACTTTGTGCAAAAATCTCAACTATATCCCCTGCATTTAATTGAATGATTGATGAAACAGCAACAACATTAGCAAAGTTTATTGGACCAAAAAAATCATTATCTATTGCAATTGCCGGATTTCCATTAACTCGAATTTCTACCCGCGCTCTATAATTTGTGTTTAGATTATTGGGAATGAACGCAATAGTCCCAATAACAGAATAAACACCTCTTGTCTTTGGAATAAAAATTGATGTAGCTGGATTATACTCATTCGCTAAATCAAATTGTTCATTTTGAAATAAGACCTTAACAAATGTATTTGCTGGTAAATTTTGATTAACTGTGCTCACAGCTCTAAAAGCAGATGCTCTTACAAGATTATATTGGTTATCATCAGAACAACAATTTACTTTTACATTAACCCAAGGTTTCTCCTCATGCTTTTTATCACATTTTTCATAACCCTTACTGCTTCTATGACAATCGTGATATTTCTTTTTGTAATCCTTACAATGATTACAGTAGTAATAAGACATACTAAATTCCTCCTTTTAATTTATTACTACATGCTATGTAAGATAGATTAGTAAAGTTTGGACAATCTGTTACTAATTTTAATAGAATTAAAATTAGGCCTATCAAAAAATAGGTCAGTGAAACAATATAACATGTAAAGCAGAAAAACTTCATTTGAACCTATCTATATCAACACTACAAAATGCTAGAATTCCATTTCTGTTACTTTAAAACCAAGCTCATGTTATACCCAAATCCATAGTTATCAGCTCAATTTCACTTTTTCCTCTGTTGAACTCCCCCCACTTTCACTTCGTTTAGAAGTGAGGGATTCCTAAGTAAAGAGTTCTATCGAACTCTAATTGATTAGGCTAACCCCGCAGTCCTTGCGGTTAGAAGCCTTATCGCTTCATTCTTTAGATTGATACTTGCGTTAATATCCCTATCATGATGTGTACAACAAGAAGGACAGTCCCATTCACGTAGGTTTAGATTTTTAACGTCTTTATTTTGATATCCACAACAAGAACATAATTGGCTAGAAGCAAATGTTTTCGATACGACAATGACTTGTTTGCCATACCATTTTGCTTTGTATTCTAACATGGATCGAAATTGTAACCAAGATACCTCACTAATTGCTTTAGCTAACTTATGATTCTTTAACATATTCGATACTTGCAAATCCTCTATACCGATAACATCGTGGTTTTTGATGATTTCAGTTGAAATTTTGTCCAAGTAATCTTTTCTAGCATTTGATATGTATTCATGAATTCTAGCTACCTTTACTCGTTGTTTATTCCAGCGAGAAGATCCTTTCATTCTTCTAGAAAGAACACGCTGTGCTTTCGCCAACTTATCTTCTAATAATCGGAAAAACTTCGGATTTTCATAGTGTGTTCCATCTGACAAAATAGCGAAATCTTTTAGTCCTACATCTATTCCAATGTAAGAATGTGTTTTCGGAAGTTCTTGTATTTCTGTTTCAACTAATAGTGACACAAAATATCTACCAGAAGGGTTCTGTCTAACTGTAGCATTTACAATACGCCCCTCTACTTCGCGACTTTTGGCAAATCGAACAAGGCCTAGTTTCGGCAACTTTATTTTGTTCCCTACAACAGCAATGTTTTCATTTGTTTGTTTTGTGGTATAAGATTGTACGTTGTTCTTCTTAGATTTAAAGCGCGTATAAGCATCCGCAAGGTTGCGAACAGACGACTGAATCGCAATACTATCCACTTCTTTTAGCCAAACAAGCTCTTTCTTCATGGCAGGTAGTTTGGCAGAGCATGTACTATAGGTCAAGCCTTTTCCTGTCTCTTTGTATGCGTGATCCCATAAGGATAGGAAATGATTGAATACAAAGCGAGAACACCCAATCGTTTTGTTGATTAGAATTGCTTGTGCTTGATTTGGATAGATACGAAACTTATAGGCTTTATTAATCATTATTTAATTCACCTCCATTTTGATATATGACTATTATACACCAAACGTACATTCGATAGATAATGGAGTAACACTTTCTGTATGTTGAACAATTAAGATGGCTTCCATCCATCCCTCGTTCAAAGCCAATTCATCTACCACCTACTCACTGGGCTGTGGCCCTTCACGCTCCTTGAGGAAGGAGTCTTCTTGGCTAAAATGATAAAATGGATCACGTTTCATCATTAGCTGTTGTATACAAATGAATCTTTTACCGTATCATTCTCTCGATGCTTCATCTCAATAATTTTCAGCTGATCTTCATGTTCGTTCCATTTGTTTAGAATGTATCTTATGATTTTTATTGTCCCCCCACATTTTAAGAAAAAGAACAATGCTCCCAACTTAAGCCTGTTCTTCTTGATTTTTCATCCGAACGCACAATACTTTATAGTTTTTCAGCTCCTTCACAACAAGTCTACGCATCTTTTTTTCATCGATATTCTCAAAAATGACAACTGATCCATATGATACGGTTCTTCTCCATTCGATATCCTTACTTAAATAGTTCTCCCGTTTCTTGGTCATGTTATATTTATACATCCAGATTGTCATCTTTAGAATAAGCAGTTAGTATTTGCTAGCTGCCCTTTTATAAGAATCTAGTTATACTTAAGATTCTTATAATGCAGAAATTCCTATCTTATAAATTAAGCTCGTCACTTGAATTATAAAGATGAGATTACAGACTATTGCATATTCCATATCTGAAAGAAGTGCTCTGCTTTACTGAAAGTGTGTATAAAAAGAATCACCTTTTTATTTATGACAAAATAAATTTTTTATATAAAGGACACACAATTAAATAAACATAACTACATATGATATATTGTATCCTCTCTTTTTAGATTGTATAGTCGTTACAAAAGGGCACTTTTCTAAGTGCTCTTCTAATTACTTACCAAATAGTGTTTTTTTTAAATAATGACTACAGAACAATTGGACACATTCCCCAATTTATTTATCCCAAAATCCATGTTAAAATCCCTTTTGAGTACGACATAACTCCCCTCCCAGTAAAGCACTGTAACATTTCATTCAGGGCTTCTTTTTTCATCAAGCCATTAATTAATTGCACTGACCACCTTGACGTACAAAGTGACGGTCTTGTTCAATTTATTTAATTTTATATATAATAATAATTAAATTCAATTGCACTATTAAAATTCCTAACAGTTATTATTATGGAATCCACAATTGCAATAACTTTACTTCTAACATAGTAATACTTCTCGCTTTTTAATACCTTGGAACGCATATTGGAGTTGCTTCAATTTATGATAATGATTTTGTTTCAAAATTGCACCACCATTAAAAACATATATACAATATCTTGTGCAACTTTTTTATATAAATCTTGATCATAGACTACTTTGAAAGCGCTTGTTTTATTTAAAAGCTACACAAAATTGAAAGAAATACACATACAATGTCGTGTATTCTTTTTCAATGCATGTTTAGATAAAAGAACACTCTCCAGGGTGCTCTTTCATTTTTAAAAAGATTTTGTTTAAAGTATAAAAATAAAAACATATTTAGTTAAACCACTCATATACTTTTATAGTGTTGTTATTGGCATCATGGAGTGCCCTTTAGGCACTCCTATTTTTATGCTTACTAAATAACTACTTTGTTAAAATGAACACTTTATATTTTATAATTAAAATTTATAGACATAAATACAACCTTTAATCATTTTCTTTAGAGTTATATCAATATAAAAAAGCAATGTATATTATCTTTTCTTTATGCAGAAGTAAGCAAAAAAACTTTATAAAAGAACACAAGTTTATATAAAGTAAGAACAAACGTCATTTTATTTTAGATAGGAATTGCACTCCCATAGCAACGGCATTGACTTCAGCCGTATTTCAGAAAAGTCTATTCCTTTTATCACTTCAATCAAAAAAAGCCACATTCTAATGCGTGACTATACAATAGAAGAATATCCGTTTGTTTTACTAGAACATATTGAAGCGGTTTAGTATCGGCTTAGAAGATAAATTCGTTAGCTAATCAAAAGTAATGATTAACGAAGAAGTCCCCACTTCAAACCGTCCGCTAGGACATTAAGTGGCGGGTAGTTCACGGAAGCATTATCTACTCAAATGTCCATTTTATTCAACAAAAAGAAAGCACCTGCGCCAGTAGACTCTCTTAATATGATAAGTAGTTTTCAATAAGCATTGAAATAAAATAAGTTGCAAACCTGTACTTCGATTCAATATATGCTTGTCCTTCCCAAAAAGTGAAAACAAAAGAGCGCACTCTTCCAATAAGTGCTCTCTCTTGAAAAAATATAGGGGAACATGTTGGAAACCGTTCAGTATCATTATATGATGATTCTCCCCAACTATAACTAATATATCCATTGAAAGCGTTTAATCTGTAGTTTTTATATAACAATGAAAAAAGCATCCATTATGAATACTTTCCTTATCTATACCCGCACAACTCTTTAGACATACAAAACCTAAAAAGAGTCTTATGAAACACATAATGTAATTTAGGTATTTTGTTTAGCTGATTGAGATACCGTCTGTTTACTGTTTTCTTTTCTCTTTTTCGCACTTCAATTATAATCAGTTAATATGCATTCTGTCCTATTGTAATTGCATAAAGCTAAGAAATCCGAAAAGGCCTCAAGACTTTTTGAAAAAACGCTCTGAAGTCATATGATTTTTTCTTTTTTATTAGTAAAAGTCGGTTGTACCCCCACTACCTATCGACTCAGAGGTAAGACATAAATATTCCTCATTCCCCTTAACTTTTACATATGTTTCATCAAATCTTTAGGAATTGCTTGTGCTTGATTTGGATAGATACGAAACTTATAGGCTTTATTCATTATCATTTGATTCACCTCCATTTCGTTGTATGACCATTACACACAGAACGTATATTCGATTGATAGTGAAGTAACACTTTATGTATGACGAACAATTAAGATGGCTCCTTACCATCCCTTGTTCGAAGCCAATTCAACTCCCACCTACTCACTTCGCGTTCCTTGAGGAAGGAGTCTTCTTGGCTAAAATGATAAATCAATATTTGCTTACTTTATTTTTTGCATATAAAAGGTTAAGGAGTTGCATATATTCATCTTCTTGTCCAATATCAAATCGTTTCCCTTTAATCATTTTTCCATATACTTTTTTAGTCATAATTAAAGAATGTATCGCATCTGTTAATTGATATTCCCCCCCAACACCAGGTTGAAGATTTTTTAATAATGGAAAGATATCCGGTGTGAAAACATATCTACCTATTACTGCAAGATTAGATGGAGGATTTACTTTTGGTTTTTCAACAATATTTGTAACATCTATACAATCCCCTTTTACAATATTCCCTGCAATAATACCATACTTTTCTACATATTCATTTGGTACCCTATGAATGCCTATTACACTATTTTTCTTCTCTTTATAAATTTTAATTAACTGGCTTAAAGCGGTTTCTTTATCAGAAACTATAATATCATCTGGTAAAAGTACAGCAAAAGGTTCATTACCAATAAATGTTTCACCTAATTTTATCGCTTCACCAAGCCCTTTCGCATATGGCTGTCTTATATAATGAATTTGAATCTTAGGGACAATAAGCTCTTTTAACAGATGCGATTTTTTCTCTTTTTCCAAAAAAGCTTCCAATTCTAATGATTGATCAAAGTAATCAACTATTAAATCCTTTCTGCTAGAAAGTACAATTAATATTTGCTCAACACCCGACTTCACAGCCTCTTCCACAATATAGTGAATTGCCGGTTTATTACCTATAGGAAACATTTCTTTTGGAATTACCTTTGTAATTGGAAGGCTCCTAGTGCCATAACCAGCTGCTGGAATAATTGCTTTTTTAATCACTAATCTTCTCTCCTTCAATTGTTTATAACAATGTATTCAGCACCCTCTGTACCTGCGCATAATGAAATTAAAAGAGGCCTTTACCTTCTGCCTACTTTCATTGCTTATATGAATAGGCCCTTTTACTTGTCACCAATTTAACTTGTCCATCAATATACTGTTACAACTAGTACTAAGTTTAGAAAGGTGATTAGCATATGAAGATATGTATTATAGGCTCTGGTTATGTTGGTATTACATCAGCAGCAGTATTAGCAGACTTAGGTCATGATGTGATATGCGTAGATAAAGCTCAAGATAAAATTTACTCTCTCCAAAAGGGAGAATGCCCCATTTATGAACCAGATTTAAAAGAACTTATTCATAAAAATCGAAAACGATTACAATTTAGTTGTGATATTGATAGCACTATTCGACAATCATCCATTATTTTTATTGCTGTAGGGACTCCTTCTACATCAAGTGGAAAGACGGATTTAAAATATATCTATTCTGTTATCGATCTACTAGTTCCAGCTATAACATCTTATAAAACTATTATTACCAAAAGTACAGTTCCACCAGGTACAAATCAGCAAATATGTGAAAAGCTTATTAAATCTGGTGTTTCATCATCCCTATTCAATATTGTTTCTAATCCTGAATTTCTTCGTGAAGGTTCTGCTGTTCGTGATATGCTCCACCCAGATAGAACTATTATAGGAACCCAAAAAGGTGACAAAAAGTCGTTAAAAATTATGCAGAATATATATAAAGGAATTAGTGCTCCTTTTGTTTGTACTGGTCTAAATGAAGCAGAGATGATTAAATATACATCCAATGCATTTTTAGCTACAAAAATATCATTTATAAATGAAATCGCTCGGATTTGTGATGCATATAACATTGACATTGTTGAGGTGGCAAAAGGAATTGGCCATGACTTTCGAATTAACCCTCATTTTCTTCAGGCGGGACTGGGATATGGAGGATCATGCTTCCCAAAAGATTTACATTCACTTATCTATACAGCAAGTGATAAACACGTAGCGGTTCCTATTTTACAAGCTGTACAATCCATTAACTCCACACAAATAGATCTCTATGTTGAAAAGATTCAAAAAGCTATAAAAAATCCCTTTTCAAAAAAAATAACGGTGTTAGGAATTGCATTTAAGCCAAATACGGATGATATTCGTAGCTCCCTTGCCGTAATACTTCTTGAAAAATTAATTCCTCATGGCTATGATCTACATGCTTATGACCCCAAAGCTCTTCTTCCTCCACATTTAAAAAAACAAGTTACACAGCATGATAACCTAGAAACTTCAATCACAAATTCCGATTGCATTATTATCGCAACGGAATGGGATGAATTTAAAACACTTAATTGGAAACAAGTCAAACAAGTTATGAAGGGACGCACAATCGTAGATGGACGCAATTGCATTGAAAAAGATGAAATAGAAAAATACGGATTACAATATATTGGAGTGGGTCGGTCATGAAAATACTTGTAACAGGAGCCGCTGGTTTCATTGGCTCACATTTGTGTCAAGCGTTACTTAAAAATAGTGCATATCATGTAGTTGGAATTGATCATTTCATCGGTCCTACTCCAGCCACTTTAAAGACAGATAATATACAATCTCTCGAATTGAATTCACGTTTTCAATTCATACAAGAAGATATTTTAAATATAGATTTATCAAAACTATTACAAGATATAGATGTTGTTTATCATCTAGCTGCTATTCCTGGTGTGAGAACAAGTTGGGGAAAAGATTTTCAGTCTTATGTTTCAAATAATATAATAGTTACACAGCAGTTGCTTGAATCCTGTAAACACATAAAATTAGATAAATTTATTCATATATCAACATCTTCTGTTTACGGTGAAAAATCTGGCGCAGTTTCTGAAGATTTATTACCTACCCCCCTATCTCCATACGGTGTTACCAAATTAAGTGGTGAACACTTATGTCATGTTTATCACAAAAATTTTCATATACCAATTGTTATTTTAAGGTATTTCACAGTTTATGGGCCAAGACAACGTCCTGATATGGCATTTCATAGATTAATTAAACAACTTTTAGAAGATAAACCTCTCACAATATTTGGTGATGGAACACAAACACGCGATTTCACCTATATTGATGACTGTATACGAGGAACGGTGGCAGCTTTAGAGACCCAAAAAAGTATAATAGGTGAAGTTATCAATATCGGTGGAAAGGAACAGGCTTCCATTTTAGACATCATTTCTATTTTAGAAAAAATATCAGGGAAATCAGCAACCAAAAAATTTCTAAAATCAGTTCCTGGGGAACCGAAGCAAACATGGGCAGATATATCTAAGGCCAATACATTACTGCAATATTCTCCAACAGTTTCTCTATCCGATGGGTTGGAAGCAGAATTTCATTATATAAAACAACTATACAAAGGAGATTAGTTTATGAAAATTGCATATATTTGTACAGAAAAATTACCATCTCCAGCAATTAAAGGTGGAGCAATTCAAATGATGATTGATGGGGTGTCCCCCTATATAAGTCAAGATTATGAACTTACTATTTTCTCTATTTCAGATCCAAGTCTTCCAAATCAAAAAACACAAGATAATGTCAATTACGTGTATTTACCTCAAAAAGAATATGAACAGCATGTTATAAGAACACTCCAAACCAATGCCTTTGATATTATACATGTCTTTAATCGCCCTAAAAATATACCTCTATATAAACAAGCTTCCCCACACAGTAAATTTGTATTAGGTCTTCATAACGATATGTTTGCTGAGCATAAACTATCCATTTATGAAGGCAATCTTATTCTTGAAATGGTTACCGCCATTGTGACCGTTAGCAACTATATTAAACAAACTGTGATTGAAAGATTTCCACAAGCTGAAGAAAAGATTTCTATTGTTTACTCTGGTGTAAATTTAAAACAATCCCCCTCCATCTGGACACCAACAGGACAAAAGATAAGAAATGCATATCGTACAAAATACGGTATCCAAGATAAAAAGGTAATTTTATTTGTTGGCCGATTATGCAAAAATAAAGGACCTGACTTACTCATTCATGCTATGAAGAAAATTATTCAAACACATAAGGATACGGTACTTGTAATTGTTGGTGGTAAATGGTTTAGTGATAACCGAGTAAATAAATATGTTAAAAGACTATATAAAATGGCTAGGCCAATTAAAGAACACGTAATTTTCACCAAATTTATTCCTGCAGATCAAATTCATAATATTTTTCTAATGGGGGATATATTTATATGTAGCTCACAATGGAACGAACCATTGGCACGTGTTCATTATGAAGCAATGGCTGCTGGAATCCCAATTATTACAACAAACCGTGGGGGAAATGCTGAAGTTATAACAGATGAATATAACGGCTGCCTAATAGAACAGTATAATAATCCAATGGAGTTTGTGAGACTTGTCTACGCTTTGCTATCCCAACGAGAATTTGCACAATGGATTGCTGAAAACGGAAGAAAGGTTGTAGAAGAAAACTTTACATTTAAACATACAGCCACAAAACTTGATCAGGTATATAAACAAGTCGCTGAATCTACAAATCAACCTTCTAAAAACTTATTACGCCCTCTCAAAATTCAAATCATTTAAACTACCATTATTATCCACTTTGTTTAGGGCCACAAAATTTAAACATAGAGCTAAATAGAATTAAATATTTTTGATACAAATACAATTTTCTTTCCGTACAAAATTTTTTATAGGATAAACTCGATGGAGTAAAAATGCTGCGCTAATCTTTTCCCCATTTCTTTAACCAGATGATTTAATATAACAAGGAAACAATTAAATACAAAATGACTAAAAATAATTGTTCTCGCAAATAAGATTTTTTATCCTTGATTCGGCCAAATGCAAATTTGTATACCTTATCGATTGATATGGATTGCCTCTCATTTCCTTGTGAAATTTCTCTACTATAAAATAAAAATATAGGCTAATGCCTACCTAGGGTCAACCTATTCCTATATTTAAAGGTTCACATTTTCACCTATTATATATGTAGAGAGCAAAAAACGCTTGGGGAAACCAAGCGTTTTTAAGTATCAATTATTTTATGCGTCTTCTTCTTCGCCCTCCTCGTCTTCTTCGTCTTCTTCGTCTTCTTCGTCTTCTTCGTCTTCTTCGTCTTCTTCGTCTTCTTCCTCGTCTTCGTCTTCTTCCTCGTCTTCGTCTTCTTCGTCTTCTTCGTCGTCTTCGTCTTCTTCGTCTTCTTCTTCTTCTTCTTCTTCTTCTTCTTCCTCTTCTTCTTCTTCTTCTTCTTCTTCTTCTTCTTCTTCGTCTTCTTCCTCTTCTTCGTCTTCTTCCTCTTCTTCGTCTTCTTCGTCTTCTTCCTCGTCTTCGTCTTCTTCCTCTTCTTCGTCTTCGTCTTCTTCCTCTTCTTCCTCTTCTTCCTCTTCTTCCTCTTCTTCGTCTTTTTCGTCCTCTTCTTCGTCTGTAAAAGTAATTTCTGTTTCATCAACATATTGAATTTCAACCTCTACACCATTATGCGTGCCTGATTGTATTACTTCAGCTAGAGATTTTAGAACTTCTTGTAAATCATCACCAGGATTAACACTAAAGCCATTCTCAACATCTAGTTTTATTTTTGCTCTTTTCACATCAGCCATTTACCTAACTCCTTTCATATAGATTTATATATACTATGTTGAAAGAGTATAAAAAGATTAATATATTTGCGGAAGTTTCATTAATCGTTCTACTTAGCATTATTTACCAATTTTGATACCCATGGACCTTTTAATGGATAATCAGGAGTAATAATAGTGACTTTTATTTTTGGCTTTTCTATTTGCGTTAAAACGATCTCATTTAATTCCTCACTTTGTTCTTCCAGCTCTATTACATCTTGAATCTCTTTATCTTGTACGTCATCAATCATTGTAGTTTTTGGTGGTAACTTCTCTTCTAAATCTAGCAATCCGATTTTGGGCAACTCCTCTAATTCCACTTCCTTAATAATCGCTAAATTCTCTAGCACCGAAGATTCATTTAGTACAATATTTTTTTGCTGCTCATACTCTGACAATTCCCATCCCATTGGCCCAGGTGGAGAAAATACAAATTTCTCTAAATCTAAAATAGGGATTACTATCTCTTCTTGTTCTGAACTCATTTTATTTCCCCCCACTATTGCTCTTGATTTCATGATAAATATCAGAAAAATCCCGTAAAAATTCTTCCTTAGAATCTTCAAGTGCAATAATATTTTGCAATGCCCAAATATACTTTTCGTCAGACCACGAACGCTTTTGTCCTAAATAGTATTTATGTGCAATTGAACAGAATAAGTGAGGAAACGATAAATCAGTCCAAAGAACACGAAATTGTTTTTCTGAAAAGGAATTTTCCGAATTATATGCACTCAACATATGAATAGCTAAATTAGTATCCCAAACTGACATTTTTTTCATTACTTTATTTAGAATAATACGTAGGTCCCTCACTGGTAAATCACTTGTAATAGAATGTAGCTCTTTCATAAACATAGCATCATCTATTTCTGTAAACCTCGCTAAGGTAAAATCTTGCTGACAAAAACTATTAGATGCAATAACTTCTTTTGTCCATTGGTCATAATATGGATCATTTAGTTCTTGTAGTGCTTTCTTTCCACGTGCTAACATCTTATCAACATACTCTAAAAACATAGTTGAAAATACATCATCTGGAAAGGAAAGTGCAATTCTTTTGTTTCCTTCTAACTCTTGTAATTTCCATCTATATAATTTATGCCATTTTCCTAATCTACTCCGAATTTTACTTTCTTTCATCGGAATATATCCTTCCGATGCTTGATGGAATTTACCTGCATATAATAGTACCTTCTCTAATTGTTCTTTATTATAATAAATGACTTCTTTCCCTTGATGCTTATCATATAGTACATACGCATACTCATTAGATCCAATACAAAAGCCCCCTCTTTTTGTTTTATGAATTTTTGTAATTGGCAATCCATTTTGAAGGAGATGTAAATGTGCTCCAGCAATAAATAGCATCCTTTTTGGGTGCATTTGTGCTTGTTTTAATATTTTTAATCCTTCTTCTGTTTCAACTTCCCACATTGTTCTCCCACTTCTGCTTGATTGTAATAAAATATTACTTATTTCAAATGGATAAAAGCTAAGGACCTTTTTTAAATGTTCACTCTCTAATCCAGTTGTTTCTTCCACCTTTAATCATCCCCTTCTTAAAATTTATAAGATTTCCCCATACACTTTCATTAAATCCTTAGCAACTCGGTTCCAATTAAATTCTTTTTCAACCTTACTACGTCCATATTTCCCTAACTGTTTTCTTTTATTTTCGTTATTTAAAAGATTAATTATCTTTTCTGCATATGCATCAGGGTTTTCAAAGTCATTGACAATATATCCATTTTTTCCTTCTTCAATTACTTCAGGATTACCACCTCGGTTACTCGTAATTATTGGTAAACCTGCTGCCATTGCTTCATAATGCACCCTAGCAAGGGGCTCTTGCCACTGTGAAGAGCAAACAAAAATATCTGACATAGCATAAAGTGTTGAAATGTCCTTTGGCTTAACAAATTTAATAAAGACTACATGTTCTGGAAACATAGCGCCTAAGGTATATAAGTGTTTTACATAATTATTTACATTGTTATCTCCAAACCATTTTGAACCAATAAAAACCATTACAATGTCTGGATTTTCCTCAATTATTTTAGGAAGAGCTTGTAGCAAAATATGAGGACCTTTTACTTTACTCAAGCGTCCGACAAATAAAACTATTTTTTTATTTTGTAAATCCAACTGTTTTTGCACATGACTTTTAACTTTTGTTCCATTCACTGTCCACGAAGGATAGTACTCATTTACATCTACACCAGAATATACTGTTCTCGTCTTTGCTTTTGCAGCTTGAAAGCGCGAGGTAATTGTTCTTCCTATATAATCACTAACTGTTACAATTTTTGAAACAGCTGCAATACATGCTTCTCCCTCTTCATCACTTATCTTTTCATATGCAAACATTTCATTATGCACACTTAACACAAATTTCGTCTGTGGTGCTGCCTCACTTAAAATTGTAATCCAATTTGGACGATTGCATAAATGTACTACATCATATTTTTCCTGTTTCAAATGTTTAATAACATAATGGAGATATTCCTCTTCTGGAAACCGTATATACCTTACGCCTTTGTTTTTTTCTTCTGGTTTCAAATTTGGATCTGTTATAGAAATAACTGTCACATTTTTTCCATTTGAAGCAATAATGGAAGCAACAGAATCTATATAAATTTGAATAGCTCCACCTCGTACAGCTGGTACAGGTAGCTTTTCAGTCGAAATTATAGCTATTTTCATTAAAACGCCTCCCTGTTTCATAAAAATACAACCTTCTTCATATGTTACGAAAAAAACTTTGTGTTTGTGATTTATCGACCATTTTTTCATCCTTTATTATGAAAATTAGTCAATAGTACTTTTTCTTCTTAAAGGCAAATGGCTAGAACAAAAATGGTCATGTACCATACAGTAATAAGAGAGCATAAAAGGATGGTGATATATGTGGAGAATAACAATGAAGAAGCGGTGTATACATTATCGCCCGAAGAGGAACAAAAACTAGTAGAATTGGCAGCGACAATGATCCAGCATTGGGATATTCAAGCAACTACAATCGAATTAATACAAGGTGGACAACTGGCCTTAGTATGGAAAATTCAAACTGCAGATGGACCATTTTGCTTAAAGAGAATTCATCGCCCCGAAAAAAAAGCTCTATTTTCCATTCACGCTCAAGATTATCTAGCCAACAAAGGCATGCGTGTTCCAAGCATAATTCCAAGCAAATTGAATCAGTTGTATACAAAACACGGTCCATTTTTATTTGTTGTTTATGATTGGATTGAGGGAAGACCATTTGAGCTTACAATGCAAGAAGATCTTGAAATGATTATGAAAGGGTTAGCAGATTTCCATGTAGCCTCTATTGGCTATAAGCCCCCACCAGGAATACCTATATTTACCAAACTAGGACGTTGGCCCAATCATTACATTAAAAGATTTCAACAGATGGAGATTTGGAAAACTTTATCTGCAACTATGCCAGATGATCCATTTTCACAGCTATACTTGGCCGAAATTGATACGTTTATTTTAGAAGCAAAACAAACGCACCAAAGACTATTGGAATCTGAATATACTAAATGGACTGATGAATTACAAACATCCCCAAATTTATGTCATCAAGATTATGGAACAGGAAATTCCTTATTAGACCCAAGTAATCAAATTTGGGTAATTGATTTAGATACGGTTTCTTACGATTTACCTATTCGAGACTTGCGTAAAATGATTATTCCTCTATTAGATACAACTGGTGTTTGGAATGAAAACCAATTTAAAATTATGATTAACGCATATGAGTCAGTTTCTCCTTTAACAGCTGAGCAGAAGAAAATTATGTTTATTGATATGTTATTTCCATACGAATTGTATGATGTAATTCGCGAAAGATATGTTAGAAAGTCGCCTTTACTTGCTGATGAACTTGCTGGGGCTATGGAATATGAAAGGATTAAGTCAAAAGCTTTAAATATATTAATAGAGGAACTTTAATACGCAATACTAAGAGTTCTAGTGTAAAAATTACCATTATTATTAATAAAGAAAATAGTTTTATTGCATGCATCATTTTATAGTGACATAGAACTTATAAAGACGGTTCTGGTGCAAAAAGAAAATAAAGCGCATAGATTCCTAACGTTGTTCTTAACTCTTTCGGAAGAACAATCCACCCTAATTCATCTATTCTTCGTGTAACACCTGTTGACTTCATGTTAATACCATCCTTTTATTTTTAGTTACTACTCACATATGAACAAGCGGATTAAATGATGTTTTTCCGGTATCATCTGCATGCAATACTACAATTAAGCCTTTGTGTAACACATGGAACCAAATCACGCTATAAGCATTAGCGGACATTAAAAACGGCGAAAATGACTAAAATTATATAGATTTTTGGGTACACAAATGATTTTTGACCGCACGCTTCTCATTTTTTGATTTCAGAATGTCCTATAAGTATCATTAGCGGACATCATAACACTCAAAATCGGTCTTTTATATCCACTAATATATGAAATGAATATTTGCTAATACTTAATGTAAGTTTTGGTTCCGTTGCTACACAGACAACTATATCCTATCTAATGACTGGGGTTGCAATGTCTAACACTAAAAGTATAACATCTGTTTATATTGTTTTAGTGATTTTATTTCCTCGTATTTCCAAGACTTTAACTTATTGGAGAACTTATCTATTTACGAAAACATCGCTCTTCCACTTTCCCTTCAAGGTGTCTCATCACGAAATATTGGATCAAAAGTAGAAAAAGTAGCTGATATGTTAGGCATCTCAACAATACTTCAAAAGTATCCATCTGAAGTATCTGGTGGACAGAAGCAACGTTCAGCAGCAGCACGTGCGTTAGTGCATGAGCCAGCAATTATTTTAGGGGATGAGCCAACAGGAGCGCTTGATTCTAAAAACGCAACAAGTTTACTTGATGCTATGACAAGCTTAAATAAAGAGCAAGGTGTATCAATTATGATGATTACGCATGATCCTTACAGCGCAAGTTACTGTCAGCGTATTTTATTTATTCAAGATGGTGAGTTATATAAAGAAATTCATCGTGGTGGTACCCATGAAGAATTCTATAAAGAAATTTTAGACGTGCTTGCAAACTTAGGCACACAAAAAGCGTAAGGAATGAAGTTCAATCATGTTATTTAAACTTTCCATGTCAGGGCTAAAAAGTAAGTTACAAGATTATACTGTATTACTTTTGGGTCTTATTATATCTATTTCAATTTTTTATATGTTCCAAACCCTAGCGCAAAATAAAGCATTTCTTGAATCTAATACACAGATGCCTGCTATTGTATTTGCATTTCAAATTGGTTCCGTTTTACTAGCAATCATAACGTTCTTCTATATTTTATATGCAATTTCTTTCTTATTATCCCTTCGCCAAAAAGAGTTTGGGATGTATATGATGTTAGGAGCAAAAAAGCATAAAGTTACACTACTAATGTTTATTGAAACAATCGTATTAGGCTTAGCGTCTCTTGTGATTGGAATTACAATTAGTGTGGGACTTGCAGAAGGTATCGGTCAGTTATTGATGAAACAGTTGGAGTTGTCTGGTGAGGATTATCAAGCATTTTATATTCCATCTATGACTGTTACTTGCATCTTCTTTTTTGCCTTATTTGTACTATCAGCCATCATGAATAGTATGAAATTGTCACGTATTTCTGTTTTGCAACTTGTACATGCAGATGCACAAACAGAGCGTGTCGCAGTAAAAGGTAAAATGACAGCTGTAGTTGCATTCCTTGGTTTGATTTTACTAGGTATTGGTTATGCATCACTGATCTATATATCACAGCTACAGGGAGATGATAGACTGACCACTCCTAAATTCATGGCTATTGGATTAATCGCAGCAACAGTTGGTACTTATATGTTATTTGGATCTCTTCTCCCCGTTATGATTAAAAAGGTAAAGAGTAATAAAAAACATAGAGAAAAAGGGCTGAATGCCTTTACTTTTTCTCAATTAAACTTCCGTATTAACAGCCTAATCAATGTGCTGGCAACGGTAGCAATCTTAATAGCTCTTGGAGCTGGTGGAATTGCTTGTGGTATGGCATTTAAAAACGATGTTCTAATACAGACTGATAAAGGAACGATTTATGATTCGGTAGTTCATAATCCGACAGTGGAAGAAAAGAAATTGTTAGACGGTATTCCATTTAAAGAGAAACTTGAATACCGCTACAAGGTGGATGATAGATATGTTTATTATATGAAAGAAGAGCTAGAGAATAATCGTCCTTTATTAAAAGATAGAAAAGATGAAAAGACAATCAAAGTTTCAGAGAAAATTCCCATGAATGCATTTGCATTGTCAAGACAATGGGGTAAAGATGATGGAAAACCAAAACAATGGAGCGATGCTTTCCAAACAATCCAACCAGAGTATATGTATCCGAATCATGAAGTGAAAATTGTCAATCAAAACATATATGATAATATGAAAGGTACAGAAAATAAGGTGTTTATTGGAAAAACAGATGATTTTGGATCATACATAAAAGAATGGAAAAAACTTGATGAGTTGCAGGTAGCGAAATATATGAATGTGAAAGCGGAAGAACTGGATAGTAAGTATCAAACATATAATATGAATCATGCTCTTGCCAGCGGACTAACGTTTATGGGCTTCTTCGTTGGAATTGCGTTCTTAGCAATGATGGCAAGTTGTCTGATGTTTAAAGTTCTGTCTGGTGCATCCAAAGACCTCACACGTTATCAAATGCTTCGTAAAATCGGTGTTCGCCGAGAGTTATTAACACAATCGATTTATAAAGAGTTATTCTTTGTATTCTTAGTCCCAGCAATTGTAGGTATTGTTCACATATTAGTTGGTATGAACATGTTCAGCCCTCTTTTAATTGATCCGTATTTCCGTATATGGTTACCACTTGTTATTTTTGTAGTTATTTACTTGACCTATTACTTCATTACGGTTCAATTATATAAAAAAATTGTACTTCCGAAAGAAGAGTAACGTAACTATGATTTATATGAAATGTCAATATCATCAGACTCCATGTATTGATCACTTTGAAGGAGGACAAAAAAGCTGGAAATAAGAAATGGACTCGCGCTATGGTTAAACAATTGGTTCTCGTGCAAAAAACTAAAATTGTATCATTTCTCTCAGAACAGATTATTTCAATAATCTGTTCTTTTTCGTTCGTAAAGACATGTGTAAGTAGGTTCATGCAAGGTCCTTCACTAAAGAAAGAATAAGATCAAAAATAATTCTAATTATGCCCCTTTTAATTACTTTCACAAAAAGGTGCAATAAGAAAAAGCAACCTCTTCTTTTAAGAAAGATTGCTTTCTTGTAAATTATATTCGTATTCTTTGACTCTTCTATAAAATGTATTACTCTTCATTCCTACTCTTTGCATGACTTCTACTGCAGTAATTTTATGATTTTTCCATTCTTGATAAGTTTCTTTAAAATTAGCATCAATTACAACCTTTTGGCGGCCAAATTTAACTCCTTTTTGAAGTGCAATTGTAATTCCCTCTTTTTGTCTTTCACGGATTCTTTTTCTTTCATCCTCAGCCATATAACTTAATAATTGCAAAATTAAATCAGCTTTTCTTTTCTGAAACTTTCTTATGAAATTAAACTGATATAAACTTAGCTTGCTGGTTGTGGGGTAGGCCTATATCTTCATCAACTTAAAAAATAAAAGCCTGCAAAACGATAAAAGTGGACTTCGGTGCTAAAAACACAAAATCTTTATTTAGGGGGTACTTTAAAATCTTATGTAATGTAAATGTTATTACCATATTGTATGTGCATTCATGCCATTTCCAAGGATTAGAATAAATATTGGGAATAAAACTGGACCTACGGTAAGAAGTAGATTGAAAAATATAAGAATTCTATATAACCAGGGATAATGTGGTTCATTTTGATTTGCAAATACTATAATAACTAATGAAATTATATTTGTTACATATAAAATTAGCATTAGAAACCAATAATTTGCCATTATACTAAGACTCCATGCTCCTAATAATTCATGTATTATCCCAAAGGATATTCCTAATACTGCAAAAGAGAAGCAAATAACTGCGATTTTTTTCAAAAATTCAGTAAATGTTTTATCGTGAGAATTTTGAGAATATAAACTCATGATATTAAATAAAGATAAATATCCCATTATAATTCCCACTCCAGACAATAACAGGTCTCCATTTAACTTAAAAAAACAAAACAGCCCTGCTACAGAAAAAGCAAAGGAAATACATATTTTTTTAAAAACCGGATTCATTATACTTTCACACCCTCAAAAAATAAAAAATAAATTTATAATCACTTCGTTGCTGTTAAATTCAAATTACCATTGTGTACCTGCTATTCATTAAAATCATATTTCACATCTTATTATTATGTTTTAAGGATGTAAGAATGATAATTTCCTATAAAATTTAAGGAATGCTATTTGGTATATGGTTTATGCATTCTTATCACGTAGGTAAAGAGACTTAAAAATCAAATAGAATTAATTATAATAAAGTTTACATTAACATAAGGTTAAAAGTATGTAAATATAATTAAATATGAATTAATTATATTTTAGGTTTAAAGAGGATTACGTATAGTGGTAGCACCCACATGCCCATCAAGCTAAGATTTTATAGTACCCCCAAGTAGAAGAACTTATACCAAGTATTAAAATCACTATTAGTAAAGGTAAGTTTTTAACCAATTTGAATCCCCCTTTAAATATAATATCTTTATATTATTATGTCACACACTAGTTTATGTAATTAATATAAGATGGTTATCTATGGGAATGTAACATCTTTCCTTAACAACAAATAAGACGCCACCAAGATCCATATAATGATTATTGTTTTAATCATTAACAAGTATATCTGGACCCTTTTTCTTTAATTTTAGGGCATCTAATCCTTCTGTTTCATAAGCTACTTTCCATTTTCGGAGTGTTTCGCCAGAAGGAATATTAAAAAAATCAGCTGTTTCTCTGAGAGATGTCCCCTTTTCATTTATATAATGAATTACATCTAGTTTATACACGAGAGAGTAAGTTGTATAGCGTTTTTCAAACGCCTTTTATCCTGAAAATTCAAACCGTGTAATTCATTGATAAAATTCTCTAGGATGAACCCCTATAGAATTAGCAATGGTTTTTCCGCCTTTAATACCTTCTAGATATAGTTTTACTGCTTCTATTTTGTCTTTTGAAGAAAAGTTAGCCATAAAAAATGCACCTCCAATTGTTAATTATGTATCTAACAATTTAGGTGCACTTCATACTGATAGTCTTTTTTAGGTAACTTTAGAGAATTTAATCATATTGTAAAAATATTATGGTTAACCCATTATCATTGTTCTCTTATAATCTTTATCATCAACCATTTAAAGTTTCTTTAAACTATTACATAACATATCTTTTTTTGTACCATGCTTTGTTGATGCATTTAATCTTCTTAGTTGTTGAAGATTTAGAATTCTCCCTTGGTGTAGGCATATCATTAGAACATCCTGCGATATTTAAACAAAATGTAGCCAATAAAAACAACAATATTATTTTATTCAAATAATCACTTCTAATTCTTTTTAGTTAACATTTTGTCATAAGATAAACTTCTCACTAATTTTACATTAGATTAAAAGTTAGAAACTATTCTTATAATCATAAATTGTTACATTTTTGTACAATAAGATAGTAATACCCCATCTAAAGACCTGCTTACTTCCCTAGGTCAATCTTCTTAAATTCTTCAGCATCATGAAATCCTAAATCGAACGAATACAACATTTTTAATGTTTCTGAGGCACCAATATATTTCAAAATACTCTCTATATCTTTGTATGATTGAAAATATAAAATTTTAGTTTTTGGTATTTTTCCATCAGTTTGTAACTTTTTCTTCTTAATGCCTAATTCTTCAAACATAAAATTATTTAAATGCTCCAAGATATCTGTGGATCCATGAATGCGAAAGCGTGGTCTAACATAAATTTTATTTTCAGGTCGTTTAACTTTTATCGTTCCAAGTTCATGCATACCGTTAATTATTTGTATTTTTCCTTGCTGAATCCCTTCTTTTTTTCCTTCATTACGAGCATGAGCAAACTTCGCAGCTTCATCCATCAACGCTTTCTCCCTTGCTTCATACGCTTGTCGGAAAGAAGAATCTTGACTCATACGTTCCCATTTATCCATCGCTTTTTTGTAAAATCGGGTCTTGGTTCATCGCAATATCCTCCAATGTTTGGGTTAATCTTTCATCTTCATTCGCTGGAAGTAATAACAACCAACGAATCTTCCCAGGGATTTACTTGTTCATTCCGCCACTGTTGCATGAGTTTTGGAATCTCCACAATATGAACTTCAATTCATCACTTAACTTCTTTTGTTGCTGTTGATTCCATAGGATTCCTGTTGTATGAAATGCTTCATATTCTGGAAACATCACAAAGTTTAATAAATTAATCGTAATGGTTTTGTGAAGAGAAATATATGGCATTCCCTTTTGTAGTTGGGATGTATATAACCTTCCCCAGTAATACAAACTTCTCTTAATCATGTCATGATTGTTATTCAGCTGTATTTCTATATTTACTTTTATTCCTATATCTAATGTAGCGGAAATATCTAAAATCGATAATTTATCCTCTTCATGTTCTCAGTGCAAGTGTGGATCTTCCAGTTGTAACGAAACAATGGGCGATTCTAAAGAATCCTGTAATATAGCATTTAAAAAAGCAATGAGAATATCCTCATTTCCACTTGTACCAAATAATTGTTAAAAAGCAAAATCAATGCGTAAATTCACTAATTGTTGGTTGGACATGGGTTTTCCTCTCCCCATCTCATATAATGTTTTTCTTTCATTGTACATAAAAGAGTGATTCATATACAAATAAGCTCTTATATCTGTGGACATAAGAGCTTATTTGCTACCATACATAATTAACAGATTAGTTGGCTGTCATAGAAATTGAAAGATTGCCTACTGTAAGGAAACTCACATTTAGTATACAAAATACGAACAAAAATGCCAATATACAAATGTATTCAAGACATTATATGACATTTAAAAAGTTACTTCTAGATTTCTTTAAGAGCGTTTTTCATGAAACTTTACTTTTTACTTGTTTACGGGCTATCTTATGATAACGTCCATGCTTTACTACCTGTCTAGCATCAATTAACTCCTCTTCCATCATATCTGAAACCTCTACAACAATGGTATTCGTTAAAACTCTTACCACATATCCAGTTAATTGCAAGGAAGGATTCTTACGATAAGAAAATTGAACGCAATCACCAATTTTTACTTTTGCTGTATGTTTCATAATAATAACCTCCTAAATTATAATTAATCATTCAGTAGATTTTTATGTTTTGTTTCTTCATACTGCTTAGCAAGTTTGTAAAACGAAGAACGTTTGATACCATATTTCTTCATGACTCCTACTGCTGTAATGCTACCAGACTTCCATTCTTTATAGGCTTCAATAAATTCGGCTGTAATTTCTACTGGGGGACGTCCTAACCGCTTACCTTGCCTTTTAGCTAGAGCAATGCCCTCCGCTTGTCGCTGTTTAATATCATGCCGTTCTTTTTCTGCAAAAGCAGATAAAATGGTAAGAGTTGCTTTCTGAATAGCACTTTGAATAACATCATTTGTACTCTTACCTGTGTAATTTACATTAATGAAGGGTTCTTTTATAAATTGTAAATTAATCTCATGCTTTTCATAGTATCTGAATTCCTCTAGGACATCATTCATGCTTCTTCCTAGTCTAGTTAAAGAATCAAATACAATGGTATCACCTGTACGAGCAAGACGTTTTAACATTTGATAATTTTCGCATTGCATATTTCTACCAGATTGTTTATCGATAAAAATATCTCGATTTTCTATCCCTAAATCTTTCATATTTCGAATTTGTCGTTCTTCATTTTGATCTTTACTGGAAACTCGTACATATCCAAATGTTTTGTGTTTCATTTCATACACCTCATCAATAATTATAACAAAAATGTCTGTAAATGTTCATAGAATATACAGACATCCGTAAAATTTAAAACTAACCTTTATAGACACACAAAATACTTCCCACATCTTCGAACATATATTAATAAAACCCCATTGATCTCATGTACACATACTGAGATTAATGGGGTTTATCAGTTTAACATTCTATATGTTTTGTAAAACTCATTTATTAAATAAAAAAATCCCTTCACGATTTGTGAAGGGGTCAGTATACATTGAAAGGGTACTTCCATTTTAATATGTAAAAGAAAAAACTCGTATTGATAAAATTAACCTTTTTATTTTTTGCCGTTTTTAATTCACTATAAAGAAAATGTAAAGATTAAATTCATCCTATATAGAGTTTTTGTGTTTCTCATTAGACATGTATATTTGATAAATCATAATTTTTATGCAATATTGCATAAAAAATACCTGTCGCTCCTGCTATAATTTTGAATGTAAACTGTTGCATCCAACATTTTATAATCTTCTATATTCATTAATATAGAGACCCTAATTGTAGGAAAAAGGAAAGAATATTGGTGGTTCTTCCCTTTTTCCTTATTTTTTATCTCTCTAATGATTCATTCTATAGTCTAAAATATTTTTATGAATGAAACCTGTTAAAATACAAAATTTTAGTTAGCAAACGAGAAATAAACACTTCATTATTATTTCTGCTATATTTAAAGGGCTTTTTTCTAATACAATAAGAAAAACAAAAAGAACTTGTAGAAATCACTACAAGTTCTTTTTGTTTTAAAGCGAATACACGGGACACATAAATTATCTCATTATTCATAACGGGGAAACCATATTGATTACGGCTTGATTTCATTATATAACAAATATTAACATCCAGAGTTTTAATGTTTGAAAATTATGTGAATTTATAATTAAAAATCCACCCTTCCTCTAAAAATTTATCGTTACAAGATCTCTTAAGGTTTTTTTCATGAGAAGTAATTAACTTTTAAACTCTTTCTAATATTCAAAACCACTATTTGTAATCCAATCCATATTTTATTGATACCAATCTAATTACAGCTATGCTACAATCCATTTGAAATATTGCTTTTGGGAATGCAATTGCTATTATAATCGCAATTTATTTTCTACAAACTGATTGGGTGTCAGCCCAAATTGCGGTTCTATTCCGCAATCCTTAACAAATTGTTAAGGACTTTTTTATCATTTTCAGACAGAAGACTCCTTCCTCAAAAATGTGAAGGTGTGAAACACCAATTTTAGGTGGAGATGAACGTCGGTTGGCATATAAAAGAATCCATGATAGTGCTTTTTCTAAATGAATATGTTACTCTTTAACGGCTGGTATTTATCATCGTAAGAAATCCAGTAACTTCATCAAAAAAATGCTCCTAGATTGATCTAGGAGCATTTTTTTGAAACATTATTTTTTATTTGCCTTTGCTTCACTTTATTATAGTAACCGTGTTTTACTACTTGCCTAACATCATCTACTTCAAATCCCATTATCTCTGTAATATCTACAACAATTGTATTCTGTAGAACACTGACTACATATCCGGTTAATTCTAAATTAGGATTTTTACGATATAAAAATTGAACATAATCCCCAATTGTTACTTCTGTTTTATGCTCCATTTGGTACCCCCTGAATCATCCTTAATTATTCGTTAGGTTTCCCTTTTTTTACTTCTTTATACTGTTTAGCAAGTCTATAAAATGTAGAATATTTAATATCCTATTTCGCCATTGCTTCTACATTAATTGTATTGAAAATTTTTAGTTAGCAAATTAGAGATAGATACTTCATTATCATTTCTGCTATATTTAAAAATTTTTACTCTACATACAATGAGGGGTATCACCAGCATTTTGAAAAATAACCACGCTAAGAGTATGCAAGATATTATACAGTTTTTCTACTAATTCACGAACAAAAGAGGACCCTAAAACCTTGTCAGGATAGTAATGTATAGAAAAATGCATAGACCCATAGCACAAAAAAGGGGGCCCTTATGAGAGTAGGGTTCCTCCTTTACTATTGCTACTGATAATAGGACGTTATGTTAACTATACATGTATATAATATTCATCAAGATTAATTGTTACATTCAAAAGAAAACTAAATCACATCTTTAATAGGTTAAACTATTATACAATTGATAATTCTGGTTATTTAACATATTTTAGTAGCGGATAATCTGGGGCTCTTTTAGCAAATTTGGAAAGTTCGAATCGATGAAAGTTGATCATTAAAATCTAAATGTGTGTGAAGATTAACGACACGTGAATTGTTACCTCTAGTTATCAGTAGAACGACTCTACCTTTAAAGCCTCTGTGCTCATACAAGGCTACTAGAGACCTAGGCGGGCATCTTACAGAAGAAATTTTATCATTCCACACATCTCCAACGTATTCTACATCACTTCCTAGATTTACATTAAATGACGAACCAGTTGCATTTATATGTTCAAAAAATTGAACTGTACCTTGTCTAACATCTATATTTTCATAAGAATCCGGATCATAATTACTTGAATTATAATTATTTGGGCTATAACTATTTGGATTATAGTTATTTGGACTATAGTTATTTGGATTATAATACATAAGCATCTCTCCAATACTCTTTTTCTAGTCTATATTAATCATCTTAATATTAATTATGGATACAACTTCGCAGTCAGTGACATTATATTTAACTGTAAAGGTTTTAGATAATTGTCCATATAAAATTGGATGAATGCCTTATTAATCCAAAGTATATAAGCCCTAAAGTCGAATTTGATTGATAAATGTTTTAGTTGAAAAACTCATTACTTATTTACATAATTCTCGTTTTGATGGTGCCACCCCATCACCATCAAGCTAAGAAAAGCAAATATCACAAAACAAAAAATGAACTGAATTCTTATAAACAACTAACTGTGGGAAGATATTTTTATATTTTGGGGGTACTCAAAATATTAGCTTGATGAGCATGTATGGTGACCCCTATTATCTTAAAAAATGGTTTAAATTTAGTGATTAACTTCATAGTTTATTGTCTTTTATTTTTATAGAAACACTAAAGGAGTAGGTGAAGAAGTTCGGCATAGCAGAAGTTTGATTTTCACGACTTTGTTATGACTAGAAAAGAGTAAAAAATCGATTTGAAGCAAACTGAAATAATTATTTTTATGTGTTTATATAGTATGCCCATTTGATTTTTTACTCTACGGACTTATTCTCTTTTTTAACCGCAGATTAAAGCTCCGCGTTTTTTTGTGTTTTTTCTTTTAATTTAGCTAAACAATCAGTTATTTACGAATACATTGTTGTGCTAAAACTGGAAGACTATTTGGGTAGTTTGGATCATTTCGATTAGGATGGCTAAAACCAGCAATATGCATCATTTCATGAATCAACACTTTTGCTAATTCATTTAAATTGGGAACACGACCAAGACCACCATCAAATTTAACCCATATTCTATTTCCACCTATCTCAGCACAACCAACCGCCCCTGGATCTGAAGCACAAGGGCTACTATCCCATGTATTATGGATTACTTGATCAAGTCTATAGTTCGCCTGTAACTGACGTAGTATTGCAGGATCTAACGCTGCACAAGTACCTATATTAGACGTTACAATTTCATGACCTATAATTAGTTGCTCCTTTAGATCGTCCGGATAATTATATGAAAAATTTGTATAATGATTTACTTCATAGGGATATACAGAATCTTGTTCAAGATATCCATCTTTAATACACCACACAATCCAATTACCGTCAGAGTTTCGAGTACAAGGGCTTATTCCGCCGGCATAATTTTGTGATATTGCAAATTTATTGGCTGCATTCATAACATATGCTGGATTATCGCGAATACGACTATCAAATTGAGTTAGTATTTCATCGCTAACTCCATTTGGTACTATCGCTTCATTTTTTATTACTAATAATGTTTTATTAGATTCATTGATATCAAAAATTGGTATAGCTGTTAAGAATTCTCCTTGTGGAGCGCATGAAAGATTTGAGTTAATATAATCATGTGTAAATGTTAAAACTTCAGGTAAAGTACCACTGGGGGGATAAAAGTTATCACAAGTTATTAATTCAGCACCATTAGATTTGAATTTTATTATGTCATACGTGTCTACGTTAAATATTTCATCTTCAGGTACTAACAATGTTTGTATAGCTGTTACAATTCCGTTTTCAGGGTGACGGTTAAAATACTCATGTATATTTATAATTTTTTTTTGATAATCAGCCAACATATTCTAGTTTCCTTTCATAAATTAGTCATTTCCATATTATCTTTCGATATAATAGACAAATTATACAAAAATCTTAAAAGAAGTTACCACAAATCGGTGGGAACATGGAAAGGGATCGGACAATTAATCAAAGGAAAAGACTTGGTTACCAAACAAGAATATGGACTTCTAGATTATGGATGGGTCACATTACCTGTTGTTTCGGGTGGTACATCACGGGTTGTAGGAAAAGTAGTTGGGGTAGCACCATATCGACATCAAGCTAATATTTTAAAGTATCCCCTAAACTGAAATTTTATTATTTTACAGTTTTTTTATGAGAATTCAACTCATTTTTTCGTGTTGAGGAACACCCAAGTTCTTGTAAAGTATGTAATGATTGATATATAATCTATCCTCCTTTTTTAATAGTATTCAATCGAACTAGCTAGTATTTGTTTGTTACCTCATTGATTAGCTTAGATACAATTTTCAATCTTTATCATTGAAATGGTTCTATAACGACACTTCAGGTTATTTCAATTAACTTTTATGTTGTATCACATATAAATAAAATCTCTCTGATTCTCTCCAAATTAAGAAAAGAGAGATTATCATTATTTCAAAATCAACATAGACATTTTAATGAAACAGTTCTCTTAAAATTACGGAGAAAAATAATTAGAATTGGTTACTCTTATGTATTTAGCTCCTTTTCTTAGCAATGGATTGCATAATACATTGCTAATTAGGAGATAATCTAATTTATAGTAAAATATCTCTTAAGATTTATTTCATTATGTGTAATAAACAAATAAAGATTGTTGTTTGCCATTCATGACCAAACATCCGCTTATTTTAACTTAATTGGTATTCTGTATAATACATATAGAAAGAAGGAGAAACACTGTGCAGATTCGCTGTGGAACATTTAACTTATACCAATTTGCTGAACCTCCTTTCAAATGGTATGAGCCTGGTAACAAATATTCAGATGCTGAATGGTTGATGAAGAAAGAATGGATTAAAGAACAAATATTAAAAATGAAATGCGATGTTATTGGTTTTCAAGAAGTATTTAGCTCAGCTATTTTGAAAAGCTTAGTTGAGGAATTAGGGTTTATTCATTTTGAAACAGTAGAAACCCCTGTCACAGATATAGATGATCCATCAGTATTTATAAAACCTGTAGTTGCAATAGCGTCAAAATATCCAATAATATCAGTAAATCCTGTTAAAGTACCAGATTCCATTATGGAGGAAATACCTGTTAATGAAGATTTTAAATTCAGTCGTATTCCAATAAAGGCTACGATACATATTGATGGTTCTGGTGATATTATTTTTTATGTTTCGCATTTGAAATCCAAAAACCCAGCAGTTAGAGATTTACATTTAAATCCTGATGATTCATTAGATAATAAGATATTAGCTACTTTACGAGCAAGGTCGATAGGACATGTAATATCATTACTACAACGAGGAGCAGAAGCAGCGGTTTTATATCATGAGATATCTGAAACCCTACACACTCATAAAGAAGTTCCAGTTATCTTGCTTGGTGATCTAAACGATGATGAACACTCTATTCCCATAGAAGCATTAACTAATAGGGAAAGGCTTTTAAAAATCAACGATAAACCAATTGATGATGACGAACAAAAGATTGTATATAATTATAAACTTTACGATGCTTTTGACTTAGCTCCAAATCAAAGTGGACAAAAAAGATTGCCCACACATTATTATAAAAAAGTAGGAAACGTATTTGACTATATTTTTGTATCTAATGCACTTAATGGGAAAAACGAACAGCACGTTGGTCGAGTAAGCGCATATAAAGTACTCGACCATCATTTAAAATGTGATGATATTGAAAATAAAACACAATCTGATCATGCCCAAGTTGTTGCAACTATAGAATTCAAAGAAAATATAAAATAAAGAAAATAAGCCGAATGTTTCTTAAAATAAGAATGAAAAGTAATACGTTTTATAGATGAGTTAAGGAATATGAATATTTCTTATTCCCCCTTTTCAAGGGGGTGGGCAAAAACACCCTTGTTGAATGATTTTATGCTTATTGGATGTCCCTATCAGTTGGATACACCACAGAGAATCCCTTTGTTGTGATGTTTATTGTTTTTGATATACAATCTGGTACATGAAATTTTATGATTAAGTTGTTCCTTTGTTTTTCTTTTGAAATTCTTATAGCATTCTATATAAATCTTATGGTATTATATAGATAGAAAATTTGTTTCCATTGTTTATACTCTATTGTACGTAGCGTGAAGGACAAACCTTACGCCCTGTTAACTCGGGCGAGGTTTGTCCTTTTTTATTTTAAGGAGGAATTTACTATGAAAAAAGGCTATAAAATCGGAGCCGTTATCACAACTTTATGTGTTGCTTGTATTGCGATTTTTACTTTAACTAAGAATGAATCAGTCCAAACAGAAACTATAACACCAGAAAAAACAATTGTATATGCTGCAGACGCAAAAGTATCACCTGAGATTATAAAAGATATTTCAAAAGATGAATTAAAGCAAAAAATACAATCCCATGAAGAATTCATTGCGTATTACTATCAACCAACCTGTCATTATTGTAAAAAGGCTGCGCCAGACATCAATAGTATGTCGAAAAAGCATGATAGAACCATTTATCGTATTGATATCTCTACACCAGAAAATCAAAGTGCCTTTCAAGAGTTCGACATTCCAGGTACTCCAGTTGTTGTAGCTTATAACAGAGGTGAAGAAGTTGAACGTCTAGAAGGAGCCGTTTCAGCTGCTACATATGATGGATTCTTTGCAAGACGTAATTCGAGCGCTAGCTAGTATAGTGCTCGTTTTTCTTTGTAAGAAAGGAGAATTAACATGCAACAAAACGCCCGTATTCATTCTTTAGACATAATAAGAGGTATAGCCATACTATGTATCCTTTTTGCGAATCTATCCACTATGACGGGACTAGATCCCTTTAATCAAGCGGGTTATATTGGTATAGATAAAGTAATTCGCTTTTTAGTAGATTTATTTATTCAATCAAAGTTCTATACTATTTTCGCATTCTTATTTGGAGTAGGATTTTACATCTTTATGAAAAATACAGAAGCAAAAGGGTATCCCATGTATAGACTATTTATACGGAGACTGTGTATCTTACTAGTCTTCGGTTTACTCCACTTCACCTTTCTATGGTACGGAGATATTTTACATGCGTATGCTTTAGCTGGATTTATTCTATTATTCTTTTATAAGCGATCTACTAAACTTATTTTTATAGCTGGTTTTAGTTTCCTACTAGTTAGTTATGTATTACATATTATTGTATTTTTACGAACAAGTTCTTCTATTCCAGAAGTGCCAAACTACTATCAATATATGTTTACAGGCAACACTACCAATCACACGGTAAATCTATTTACACATTATTCACATCAAGTAAAAACACGTCTTTTCTTTCTAATGACACAGGAATTTCAGCAACTACTAATAGGAATTCCGGAATATATAGGGTTATTTTTAATTGGTTTATGGGCTGGCAAGAAAAATATTTTTAAAAGGGTACCAGAATTAATACAGCACATTAGATTTTTACAGTGGAGTTCGTTATGTATTTCATGTCTTCTCTCGTATCCTATTATCTACTACTTTATAAAAACGAATGTCTATTACTCTCAGGATGTACAACTATGGATTCTATTTGGAGGGAAAACGCTAGCTATATTCTATATTTGTACCCTACTTAGAGTTTGTGAGAATAAAAAATATATAGAGTGGCTGCAGCCCTTTATGAACGTAGGTAAATATGCTTTAACGAATTACATTAGCCAAAGTACACTAACTCTTGTCATTCTTTCGTTGTACTTTAAAGATATCTCACACGTATATTACTGGCAACTATGTATCTTCGGGTTTTTAATTATATTTGTACAAATACTATTCAGCAAAATTTGGAGTAAATATTTCCGCTTTGGTCCTATTGAGTGGTTATGGAGAAAAGGAGTTTACAAGAAATAGACTATTTTTCATCAGTACATGCAATTAACTGAAAAAAGTGATAAAATATTATATGAAAGTTTAAAGATATATTTGTGGTTGTAAAATGGTGTTATTAAAATTAAAGTGGTTCAAGTCAGAGAAAGGCACCTTGTGGTGTCTTTTCTTTATGCATAAAAAAGCCTTATCTTCCTATAAAAAAGATAAGACCTTTATATACTACCTATTATCCGATTCATCAATTTTATTATAAACACATTTAGCTTCTCCAAAAAGACCGCCAGTGTCCCATTCGCCACCATAATGAGCACATCCTAAAGGATCACGATCGTCTCGTATACTTGGATGTGTATTTGGTTCATAGTCATTATTTATAATACTACCAACAATAAATACCCCTCCGATTATAAATACCACAGCAACGATTAAGAGTGTTTTCCCATTAGGACCGGTAATAATGTCATTTACAACTTCTTTTGCTTCTTGCTGAGTTTCACCTTTTGAAAATAATGAAAGAATAATAGAGATTATAAATATGAAAAATAACACTATTATAAATACCATTACTAATGTACCTCCCTAATGCGTGCTATTAATTTCCTTATACGTTTTAAGCTAAGATATCTGAAATCATAATGATAATAAATATATCCCCCCGATTAAAAGTGCCGCAGCAACGATTAATATTATTATTCCATCAGGACTATTAAGAATTTCTTTTATATGTTTTTTTGCTATTTGCTTAGTTTCTCCACTTGAAAAGAGATAAACAATGGAATGGATAATTAGTAAGAAAAATGCCGTAACTAACTCTATCATGGTTTATGTACCTCCTAATATATATGAACTATTAATTAACCAATAATTGCCTTATACATTATATCAGCTAGGGTACACGGAAGTATAACAAATTATTTTTATAATTTAATGTATTAATCGATACGGCATTAATACAGGATAGTTCAAGTCGGAGGAAGGCACCCTAGGGTGTTTTTTTTATTTCATTTCGACATAATATGACAAAATAGTTTTGATTATATTTGTTATGATAGTTCAGGTAAATCTTACATTTTAAACGCTGGGGGATACATACTATGGACAAAAAACTATTAACAACACTTACTTGTTTCGCTTTATTTATGGGATTAGCAGCATGTTCATCTAACGAGACAGCAAGTACTTCCAAAGAATCTAAAGCTGAGCAAGAAGCACAAAAGGAAGCTGAGAAAGCGAAGAAAGCTGAAGAAAAAGGGACTTTGAAAAAGGAGAATGCAGAAAAAGAGACGGCTGAAAAGCAACGCAAACAGCAAGAAGAGGCTACAAAAAAGGAACAACCAACAACTACTTCTGGTAACACTATTAAAGGCTTAAAAGACGAACTATCCATTGGTATGCCATTTAAAGATTATCTTGCTAAAAAGAAATCATTAAATGTAGAGAATCCCTTCAGTATTTCACTCGGAAAAGGTAATGTAGGTAGTGTTCTTCAAGCTCAAGATGGAGTATTAGTTGTATGTATTGATGGAGAAAAGATATTCGATTTAAAAACATTTAAAAATGTTGATGAAGCAAAAGAATACGAAAAGAGCTTAAAAGTAAAACAATAGATTCGATTCATATTTCTCAATCACCAATATCACTTAATATTGTAAAATATTATTTGGATGAAAGTCCAAATGCATATTATTAAAAGTAAAGTGGTTCGAGTCGGAGGAAGGCACCTTAGGATGTCTTTTCTTCTGTACATTATATCCATTACGTGCTCATTGATTTTTTATGTACGTTTGATATAATTAGTGTAATAGTATTACATTAATACCTTGTGTATATAATAAAAGAAGAGATGCGCTAACATCTCTTCAAGTAACTGCTACCGCAAGGTGGTCGGTTGCTTAAACTTATTTTTTGCGTTTAGAACCGCCCTTTCGCTTGCCGGCATTTGGGGCGGTTCTTTTATTTCGTTTACTGCTAATCTTTTTCGCTAGCTCATTCGCATAAGCTGTTGCAAATACTGTAAGGAATACCTTAGCAGCGTCATACAATAAATTAAATAAAGAATCCATTCGGTCACCTCCTTTCTCTCTAGAATCAGAGAAAGGATAGCAACCTCCCGCCCTCACAATATACAGTTACATACAGTCTATCACACAATTTTATTAGAGGAAATATCATCGGGATAATCTCAAATTATATCGAGCTAAAAATAGAATATAGATTTGAACCATATTTATCAATGTGCGAAACAACTTAACATGGCAAAATTAATATTTGAATGGGAGTCCAATACATAGTATTAAAATTAAAGTGGTTCAAGTTGGAGGAAGGCACCTTAGGGTGTCTTCTCTTTATGCATAAAAAAGCCTCATCTTCCTATGGAAAAGATAAGGTCTATATATTATTTATTATCCGATTCATCAATTAACATATTTGGCTCCTCCAAAAAGACCACCTGTGTCCCATTCTCCACCATAATACGCATACTTCCTAGATGAACCATTGTCTCGTATACTTGGATATGATTTTAGTTTATAGTCATAAACCGAAACCATAAAAAGATAAATATATCCCCCCGATTAAAAGTGCCGCAGCAACGATTAATATTATTACTCCATCCGGACTATTGAGAATTTCTTTTATATGTTTTTTTGCTATTTGCTTAGTTTCTCCACTTGAAAAGAGATAAACAATGGAATAGAGAATTAATAAGAAAAATGCCGAAACTACCTCTAACATGGCTTATGTACCTCCTAATATATATGTACCTTTAATTATCCAGTAATTTTCTTGCACCTTGTATCAGCCTGAGTAACTGGAATGCTTAATTTAATAGAAGCCAAATGACAAAAATTACTCCTGTAACTGCTGCAGATCCAAAAAAACCTACCAACATTTTCCCCTCAGGACCATTAATAAGCTCTTTTAAAACTTCTTTTGCTATTCGCTGACCTTTACCACTTAAAACTATCGACAGAATAAAGAATATTACCACTAATACAAATGAAAAAACTATTAACTCCATGACTTATGTACCTCCCTAATATATGTACGCTATTCATTAACCAATAATTGCCTTATACATTATATCAGCTAGGGTACACGGAAGTATAACAAATTATTTATATAGTTCATTTTATTAATTGATATATTAAAAAAAGACACCGAATAATTCCTTAGCGTACGAAATCCGCGTTTTGTTTGCAAGACCCCTTATAGAACTAATTGGGTTAAAGATGAAAGAAATGAAAGTAAACTTTAATTTTGCTAGTTACAGTATTTTTATTATGGGATTTATTCTGTATAAGTGCACTTATACAGAATAAATCCCTCTATTTACGCTTTTTCTATTCTAAAACCAAATACTCCATCTTTTACTTTTACTAAATGTTTTCCAGACCAAAAAGTATGTACTTTAAAATAGTACCAATCTCCATTTTTTCTTAAATATTCTTTAATCTCATAACCTTCTTGTATAAGGTATTCTTTAATTTCATTTTCTTTAATTTCATTTTCTTTATTCCCAAACATACTAATTTCCCCCTTTCAAATAATTAAATTAAACCTATTAAACAATAAATAAAAAAGTGCAAAATCCATCAACAGATTTCGCACCAAAAACAGATAAAAAATACAATCACTAGAAACATAGGAGAGTGTTTCACCACTCATCATAAACCATATCTTTACATTTTTGTATTGTAATTTAAAAATATGTAAAGATTCATCATTTTGTTTTTGAATATTCTTTTTATCTAAGTTATACTAAACTACAAAGAAACAAATCTCCTTTAGGCCGTCAATAATTATGCTAACAACACACACCAAAAAACCAATTCCCGTGTAATGGAATTGGTTTTTTGGTGCAATTCAGTCAATACAGCAACTTGAACCCACATTTTCAAATATAGTCTTATTAAGTCTACCATAATTTTAAATTCATAAACATAAAAAAACTAAATCACTAGTAAGTTGCGCGAATCCGCTGCTTTTTCATCAAGAAATCTGGAGTATAACAACAATTAAGTTCATACTAGCATGGGCAACAAATGATACTAGTAACCTATTGGTACGCACATATACTACAGCAAGTACAAGTCCAATTAAAAAATATCCAAATATAAACGGAAAATCAAAATGCATGATAGAAAAGAACAATGCGCTTATTAGTATGCTCCAAGTTTGCTTAAACTTAGACATTAAAATGTTTATGGCCGCATAACGAAAAACAAACTCTTCTACTAACGGTGCAAGAAGAACAATTGAAATAAGTGCCACAGGAGATATTGCTGCAGCAGCGACTGTATTAGACGTATTTGCTGATTGCGTAGTTAGCTGAAATACACTTTTATCTAATACACTACCAACCACCTGCGCAAAAAATACGAATATGATCCCAACTAAAATCCATATGAATGATTTTCTTGATAATTTAATCGATAACTTTGGATCATTTATTAATTCTTTTCTATATATAAGAAAAATGATTATCAGCATAAGTGAAAAACCAATTAGTTCCCAATGCACAAGAAGTTGTTGAATTGCTTGCTGTTGGTTTCCCTGAATATCATACCAACCTGTCTTTGCTAGCAATAGTACACCTATTATCCCTACAAATTGTGTCATAACAAAATAAATCAAAATGACGAAACCCGATTTATATTTAATACCACTACTCATATTCTTAATTCCATCCTCCACTTTCTTTATCTTTTCGATACCACTCATTACAGCAACAATAAGCACAAAAATGCTAGATAACTAGCATTTCAGCTACTAATCGCTCCCACTTAACTATTCTGCTTAGTTTTCTAACAAACTAATTCGCTTTAAAAAATTAACTGCAAAGTAACCTCTAAATCCTTCTAGAAAAACCACTTGTGTGCCACTCTCTAGGGTACGGCAACAATTCGAGGTATGAGGGGCCACTATAAAAGAAAATCTAATTGATACAATAAAAACCGTAGAAATTAAATATTTCCACGGTTTTTATTTTTACCTAAGATTCTTTTAATTATTTTACAACAATATAGAATTTACCTGGCATTTTTTCTTGTGCATCTTGAAATGTTTCTAAAATTATATCTGCCTCTTGACCTAACATATTTTGACTTTCCTTAAAAAACTCCCACTCTATTGTTAACGGAAGAATGACCCATGCCGTCAAGCAATCCCATAGTGCATCAGCATTTTCCCCATAATAATCAGGGAGATCTAATTTTTCCTTTAATACTTTGTGTAAAACTTCTTCACTTGTAAATTGTCGACCATCTAAATTTAAAAATTCCATAAAAACTTCTCCTACTTTATCTCAGTAAATGTTTTATAATGATCCGAGGTTTTATAAATTAGTCCATCACTAGAATAGACAATTCTATCATTACCTCGATAACCTGAAATATAATTAATATCCGCTTCATACCAAGTTCTACCCGGAACGTCGGGTAGTTGCTTCTTTCTGTTTTCAAAAATATCGCCACCTATACTTTTACCAGGAGCTACTCTATGCAGATTGCCATCTCTATTCACCCACCCTAGTGCTTCTGCTTGATCTTTTGTGATGAAATTATCCGGTAATTTCTTATTTTGTTTTATATACTGAGCGACTTCATCAAAACCCGTAGGATATTTCGTGAATTTTGTATTTTTGGCAGCCGCTTCTAAAGCCTTACCTTTCTTCTCAAGATCAGCAGCCTTTCCAAAAACTTTACCAACAACTCGTGTTGTACCACCAGATACGACAGCCAGTGTCCCCCATACATAATCTTCTGGACCATATTTTTGACCTGTTACTAAGTCTTCCCCTTTTATGAGTTGTCCAATTTCTTTTCCTGTACCAATTATAGGCGTAATACCTAATACGAAAGATAAATCTCCATCATTCTTACGATCATATACTCTAGATGGATCACCACCTAAATCACGTAGTGCATTACTCAAGTCAATATTTCCAATGTTTTGGGATGCTGCAGGTACATCAATTTTATAACTCGCAATTTTATTAGTAGAGTCCATAATATTATTGGCAGCATCTAATCCAGACATAATATCTGTATGTAGTGTTGGAAATGCTTGTTGAGCTTCTGCAACATGCGTTGAGACACTATTAATTAGTCCATCAGCCATTACTGCTTGTTTATGAAGTGATGCCCCAGCTTTTTGTACTGAATCTCCAAACTTATGGAAACTTTGATTTACTACGCGTAAATCACTGGCCATTTGTTTATATTCAGGTAGTCTGTTTTTGAATCCTTCCTGCATGGCAGTAAGTTGCTGTCCATAGTCGCGAACACCATCTGCAAATTTTTCTATTTCACCTTTTGGTAATGTGCCAACCCATTTTTCTGCTGGTTCGATAAACACCTTATTAATTGAGAGCGAGTAAGCTGTTGTCATGTCCATAAACATTATCATGGCATCTGTTCCTGCATCTACAGTATCTACAAACCAATCCAACATTTGCTTTTTATAGGCTGTCATACTATTTTTATAATCCGTTAAACCATTCACATAGTTTTGAAGGTTAGCTTTATCCTGTTGTACTAAATATTTACCTTCTTGAATTTGTTGAATAATATTACCTGAATCCTTATTCGCTTTATCGATAATCATAACACTATCTTTTAGTAACATTAATTTATGGATTTTCCCGAAATCCTGATTCATCATCTCTAAAGTTGCGATAGTAGAATTGTATTTTTCTCTTACAGCTGGATCAGCTTCTTTTTCATAAATCTTATCTACAGTATTCTTCAATTCAGATTTTTTTAGTGTCGTTAATAATTGAGAAACACTTTGTGCGAATTCACTTGATTCAACTAAAGCCGCATCATAATTTTTAGTTTCTTTTGCTTTTTTATAGCGTTCGGAATATTTTTTTACTAACTCAGCACTCGTTTTTAAATCGTCAATATCATGACGAATTGTATCTATTTTATTAGACAAGGATTGATCAAACACGACTGCAAATAATTTTTGCACAACGTATGTTTGACCATTGTAATTCACCTTAAACCATAGAGGACCGTCTTCCCCTACTACTTCAAGAATTTCATCCTTTCTAACTTTTATCGGGTCAAATCCCCTTACAACTGTTCTGGATTTGTAGATATTTTGGTCGAGGGATTGGATTGTTATCCACCCTTTTACCATTTTACCTGTTCTATCGAATTGGAACTGTTTTCCTTTGTAGGTTACATCGCCTTTTTGAATCACACCGTTATCGTCTGCATAATACCAATGGGTAGTTTGAGAGAACCATCCTTTTTGTGCAGCTCCACTTACCGTATCAAAATAGTAGTCCTTTCCGTCTACGGTATTCCATCCTGAAGCTAGATTACCATTTTTATCGAAGAGATAGGTATCATCCCCTGAACGTAATAATCCAGTATGTTTCACGCCTGGTTTGTCATAATAGTATTTCTTTTCTCCATCTACAACCCAGCCAACCGATTCATTGTTTTTTATACCTGATGTTGCCATGATTGTCCTATATAAGAACACAGAAAATTGCTCTCTTGTGACAAGTCCATTTGGATTAAAATTTCCATCACCAGTACCATTTGTGATTTTATTCCCAGCTAATGTTTTGACATATTCGTTAGCCCAATGACCTTTCATATCCGTAAAGTCAAAATTCCCTTGCGGTTTTAAATCGAATGTTCTGACAAGCACTGCAGCCATTTCAGCACGCGTCATATTATTTTTCGGATTGAATTGTTTCTCTACATTTACGCTAAATATGCCCCGTGCAGTAAGTGCCAAAATTTCCTTTTTAAAATTGCTGTCACCAATATCAACAAATGGATTATTGGTACTATCTTGCGGTTTTAAATATCGGTACAAGAAAGCAGCAAGATGTTCGCGAATAATAGGATCCGTAGCACCGAAATACCCATTTCCATATCCTGTTATAATCTTATTCTCAGCCATATACATCATTTCTTTATATGCCCAGTGAGTTTTAGGAACGTCAATAAATGATGATGAATTTCCTTGATTATTTTGTTCTGCATACGCTGTTCCTACTGTACTGAATAATAAAATACATATCACAGAACTTAAAAATAATTTCTTAATTGTATTCATAATAAATCTCCTATTCAATTTTTAAAAATATAATTGCAAAATTAGCACTTATTTTATCCTTCATTTACGGCATTTTATATAATTATCAAATTTCTATTCATACTGATATTTCGCATAAGGACAACCTAAGTCATTCTGTCTAAACAATAATTAATTCATAAGATGTTTCATTTTTTTAATATAGTAGCCCGTTTATAGAACCTTCTTAATATACAGTAAAACCAAATTTTTTAATTTGAAAATCCCTTAGTGTAAAATTCGCATTATGTTGACGAGAACCACAATAATACCAGTCTCCTTTCTCTTTGATGCGGCCTATTTGATTTAAAACTTCGACTTCCTCTGTAAACATTGGTGCATAGGTAGAAAATAATTAGAATAATGATAATATAAGTCCTATGATTTTCTTCATTCTCACATCTCCTTATCAATTCGTAAAAAACCTTTTAATTATATATTAGGTTTAATTTCTATTAAAATAAAAAAATATAAATATGCATAATTGCATATTTACTCTCTCGATAGAGTGTACCCTATTAAGAAGAAATCCTTTCCTTGATATTATTAGTCTCAGAGACTCTTAATAACACTTATCAAAAATACAATTGAAATGAGGAAAAAATGGTTTATGGATACGCTCGTGTCAGTGCACAAGATCAAAATCTAGATACACAGATTGAACAGCTCATGAAATATGGAGTAGATTAAATTATTAAAGAAAAAGTAAGTGGAGTAACCAAACAAAAGCCAGAGTTAGACTCTATACTTTCAAAACTAACTACTGAGGATACTTTAGTCGTAACTAGAATGGATCGTTTAGGTCGAAATACTATTCAGCTTTTACAATTAGTAGAACAACTTCGGGAAAAGGATGTTCACTTTGCGATTTTAAATTTAGGAATAGATACGAGAACGCCAACAGGAAAATTCTTTTTAACTGTCTTGGCTGCCTTTAGTGAACTTGATCGAGAAATGATTAAAGAAAAGAAACGTACGGGAATAAAGTTAGCGAAACAAAAAGGAGTGTATAGAGGAAGATTGAAGAAATATACGGATAAGCACCCAGGTATGAATCATGCGATTGAATTGCGCAAGCATACCAATAAAACTGTTAAAGAAATATGCCAAATTACTGGTGTGAGTCAGGCCGCTCTGTATCGTAGATTAAAAGAACTTGAATAAAGTTCTTTTTTGATTTGTAATTAAACCCCAGAGTGGCCCCTCATACTGAGAATCGCTTCCATACCCCTCTCTGCTTTAAACTGATCTGTCCTACAAGTCCAAACTTTTCCGTCATAACGCTTTGACTCTAAGCAGGTGTGCATTACTACCTTGTCGCCTGCCTTTAATCCGTCCATCCCACCAAATACCGTTTGATATGCTTCTTTATATCTACGTTTTATGAAATCAACTTGCTTCTTTGTTCTAACATTTGCAAAACGTCCCTTCATATAATCCAAGCAAACGTGATCTATATCTTCTGGAGGACCGGTAAAGTAAGTAGAGCATTGCTTACCTCCACTTGTTGTATAAGTCATTTCCACTCCACCACGTTCATCTTTTATCATTTCAAGTGTTGGCTTCATGCTTGCACCTCTTTTAATTCCACCTTTAATTTCTCTTGAAATCTCACAAATGTTTCATTTGAAAATCGAACAGCTGCACTTGGATATTTGTACTGAAAAAAACCGTCGTCAAATTGTATCTTTGTTTTGTCGTACCAATATTGAAATGCTACTTCATTTGAGTACTCTTCCAAATCTACCTGTAATTCCTCAATAAGCTTCCATTCTGTCCTTGCATCATCTTCTGTAAAGCGCCCTTCTCTACGATCATATAGCAAATTTTTTTTGATATAAGTAATGGTTCCTTCAATATCAACCACATCTTCTTTTGCAATTTTGCAAAGTATCTGATCCGGTCTTCGGCTAATTAAGTATTCTTCTATACTTTTGTTTCTTCCTAATGAAAACCAATGAGCAAAGTTACCGAAGTCTGTAACAGCTGTAAAAACTCCGGATTGATCGTATAAAAATACCCCCCATCCTTCTCCATCTACTGACGGAACTGTATAACGATATGCTGCTGTTTGTGTCATTCTCATTTCTCCTTTTTTGTATGTAAATAAAGACTTTGTACAGTTATTTTGTTCTCAAGTTTTTGTAGGATAAAGCTCCTTTATAATAAGTAAAATCTACTCTAGGTAAAAGAATCTCCAGTTCCCTTCCGTCCTGATGAATACCAAACCAAATACCTTCATTTTCCCATGTATCCCGTCCTAATCGAATTTCTTTAAAGCTACTTACATACGGGTATAAAAATCCCTATAAATAGGATTCATACGTATTTTGAAACATTGGAAAATATACAGATACATCGGACATAAGATCTTTATATTTTTCCTTATAATATTCGTAAAACTTCTCTCCCTCTATATCTAAAATGAATTGAAATTCGATGTTTTCTTTCCCTTCTGGTGGAAATAATACATATATATCTTTAAACACTATCTTCCTCCGTCCTCTTTTTAAATGCTATATATTGATTTAACAATAATAATTCCATAGATATGTATCAAACCTCATGCAACCTTCAAAAGCTTTAATCCCATTTCAAGCGCATCAGTTCCACCAAATCCCGGATTAAATAATAGTGGGACATCATACTTCTTTGCGTACTCTTTTGCTACATCAATAGATACATGGCCACATGCACCTTTTTGAATGACAATAACATCGCATTTTTTTATAACACTTCGAAAGGTTTTCTTTGCGCCTCCGTGATTTTTCCCATCATGGAAAATAACCTGGCAGTCTCTTTTTTTGGCCAACTTCTCTAACGTTCTTCCATTTGATCCACCTAAAACTAGAATTGTACTCATACCCATTCACTCTCCTTATCTTTCTTCTTCATACATGTACTTGGTGATGTTAATAACACAAGTGTACAAGCTACAATATTTATTAACACGAAACAAATTACCAATAATATAACGAAAATCGGTGACAACAAGATAAGAATAAAGCCACTTACAGAACTTATGATACGAGAAAGCCCACACAGGACTTTAGTCCGTCTTTAGACGTGGGATGAAAGTATCGTTTTTGCATAGCAAAACATGGTATACTCTATTCATAGTCATGCAAAAGACTTTAAAACGACTGTTCTCTGAAAACAGAATACATATGAGGTTGGGGTAGCAAATTCTTCTACTCCATAAAATGTATTAAGTCGTCAAGAACAAGACGTAAAAACATTTGAGAACCAACAATCTGTACGGTATGGTCACAGTACCGTAGCCCACGAACCTATATGGTCTGTTGTGGGAGTGGTGATGGCACACCGCAATCTTGCACGTCAGCGATACCAGAAATGGACTTCGCCTTTGGTAGTAAGAATCCCACTGACGTTAGTCAGCTTGCGGCTTTAGCCGTGGGAGTGTCAATACCAAACAGATGAAAATGAAGCCATTGCTCATGTCTTCGTAACCATCTAGTCCTCGTACAATATTCAAACTATGCATCCATACTGTGATATTATCCCAATTTTCTATTAATAAATATCCACCACCCAACAAAAAAGCCCATCCAAGCAACGTTCCTAATAATCCGAAATTTCGACCTATATAATATCCCGAAACAAAATTCGCAGCTGTTCCAATTTACATCCTCATTTGTATACCTCCATATTTATTTCGTTTTAGCGTTATATACAAATTTTATTTAATCACTGTTTTGTTATATCATGATATTATGAATATCAAATAAAAGATTTTAGGTACTCTTTATTTTTTTATAAAAGGGTTGCGTTTTTCTCCACAACCCTTATTTTCTACTTAATCCACAGGTACTTCTTCTTGTCCATGCGGAATTTGTGCAATTGGTGTTACAATTTGTGCATATTTGTTTACCTGCACTTTAAATTGTCGTGGTTCTAAGAAGTTTACCTGTTGAATTAAAACTTCAATATGAAACGTATCTACTTTTTTCCCACGGTCAATTTTGGTAATTCGCGCATTGTAAAACTGATCCCCATTTAGGAAATATCGTTGTACAGCTTCTGTAGCCAGCATACGCTCATTGCTTGTCATTTTCATCGGTTCAATACCAAATCCAGCCTTTGTAAACAAGTACGGTACATCATAACTACTATTAGAAATTTTTCGTAGCAAATCCTCTACTGTTTTTGTCTTTGCGATATATTCTTCCTCTTTTGTATCAAATCCCTTTGGCTTATCTCCAAGCATCTCGATTTCATCTTGATTGACCAGCTCTTCCTCTTGTACTTGTGATTTCATCATATAACGATGAATAGTATTATAGGTCGCAACGCCTACTACTAACACTATAATTCCCAATATAACTAAGTACTTACGAGGCAGATTCGCTAACATATTCATGACTTTCTTCATATCATCACATCCCAAATCAGTCTATTACATTACGAACTTGCGTCATATGTTGTCCTCTTGCCGTATAGTTTAGACCTGTAATTTGTACACCTTTATTATCACCAATATGAATCATTTTCTGATTCCCTAAATAAATAGCTACATGGTTCGGATTTTCATAGAAAATTAAGTCTCCTGGCTGTGCACGACCGATATCGGGCACCTGTTTTCCCTGTCCAATTTGAGCACCTGTCCAATCCCCTAGTTGGACACCTATACTGGTTTTAAACACGTATTGTGTAAATCCAGAGCAATCGGTACTACCTGCAGCTGGATTTCTAGCACCGGATACATAGCTCACTTTCCCTTGTCCAAGCCATTTTTTCGCTTCTTCCAGTACCTTTTGTCGTTTAGCATTTGCCATTGTAGGAGAGCCACCTGATGATAACCCTGGATCATCATTTTTCTTAAAGAATTTCATTGGATCCGTTGGTTGGTCGTTTATACGAATTTGGAAATCTAAATGGACAGCGTATCCAAACATATTAAGAACACCACCAACATAGTTAGAACCACCCATTTCCCCTATAATCTGTCCTTTTGTTACCATAGTTCCTGGTGCAACTAAGATTTTACTCAAATGTAAGTAACGAGATACAACGCCATTTCCATGGTCAACATAGACCCCTAAACCACCGTTGTTTACATTTCCCGTTTTATCCGTAACCATACCAGCTTCCATCGACCATACGGGGTCTCCTGGTTTTCCGGCGGTCATGGCCCCAATATCTACAGCATTATGCGGTTTGCTAGCATGAATTTCATCAAATGTACCTGTAATACGCCCGCTTTTCGTTGGCCATTTCCAACCTTTATCAGAAATCCATTCTCCAGATACATCCGCAACACACCCCAAATCCTTGTAATATTTCAAAACTTTGGAAACGTAAGTGTAGAGTAAGCACCCAGCGCCTTTTCACATTGCTGTGATAGGTTTCCAAATGCTCCTCCCCGAACCGGACTTACATC
>NZ_JALDQE010000019.1:0-55315 GCF_022748145.1 Bacillus sp. CCB-MMP212 | reverse complement strand
AGCTGAGAACTTCCTAACGCAGAAAAATAACTTACCACCTTAGAGCTGCCCTAGGGAAATTAAGTATCTAGTGCCGTATAAACGACGTTACCGTAAAAGAAGCCATTGCATTTTGTGATGGGAATCTGGGTGGAACCACGGGTATAAGCACGCTCGTCCCTATTTTAGGGATGAGTGTGCTTTTTATTATGAAATGGAGAGATGAAAAATGAAAGAACAAATGATTGAAATTAAATTTCCAGATGGTAGCGTGAAAGAATTTGGAAAAGGAATTACTTTAGAAGAAATTGCGGGATCTATTAGTAGTAGTTTGAAAAAGAAAGCAGTCGGGGGGAAAGTGAATGATGGATTATATGATTTACGCCGAAATATTGAAGAAAATGCGGAAGTAGAAATCATTACTATAGATTCAAATGAAGGTGTAGAAATTGCAAGACACTCTGCGGCACATATTTTAGCGCAAGCTGTAAAAAGAATGTATGGTGATATAAATCTTGGGGTAGGGCCTGTTATTGAAAATGGATTTTATTATGATATGGATCTTCCAAGTAGTGTAAACATAGAAGATTTACGAAAAATCGAAAAAGAAATGAAAAAGATTATAAATGAAAATATAAAGATAGAACGAGTTGAGGTTTCTCGAGAAGAAGCAGCAAAACTGTTTCAAGAAATGAACGATTGCTTGAAATTAGAACTTTTAGAAGCAATTCCTAGTGGGGAAAGTGTAACACTATATAAACAAGGTGAATTTGTAGATTTATGTAGAGGGCCACATTTACCATCAACAGGTTATTTGAAAGCATTTCAATTAACTCATGTTTCCGGTGCATATTGGCGAGGTGATAGTAATAACCAAGTGCTTCAGCGCATATATGGTGTTGCATTCTCTTCTCAAAAAGAATTAGAAGAGTATTTACATTTCGTTGAAGAAGCAGCAAAAAGAAATCATCGTAAGTTAGGCAATGAGCTTGAGTTATTTATGTTTTCTGAAGAGGCTCCGGGAATGCCGTTTTATTTACCGAAAGGACAAATGATTCGTAACGAATTGGAAGCATTTTTAAGAGGAATTCAAAAAGAGTACAATTATCAAGAAGTACGCACTCCGTTCATGATGAACCAAGAAGTATGGGAGAAATCAGGGCACTGGGGACATTATAAAGATAATATGTATTTCTCTGAAGTAGATAATAAAAGTTTTGCATTAAAACCGATGAACTGTCCAGGGCACATGCTTATGTTTAAAAATAAATTGCATTCTTATCGTGAATTACCGATTCGTATGTGTGAATTTGGTCAAGTACATCGCCATGAGTTTAGTGGTGCGTTAAACGGATTATTAAGAGTACGTACTTTCTGCCAAGATGATGCACATTTATTTGTAACTCCAAAACAAATTGAAAATGAAATTAAATCAGTAATGGCGCAGATTGATTACGTATATAAAACTTTTGGATTCGAATATGAAGTAGAACTTTCTACTCGTCCAGAAGATTCAATGGGTGATGATAAATTATGGGAGCAAGCAGAAGCAGCATTAGAAAATGTATTACAATCGCTAAATTATAAATATAGACTAAATGAAGGTGACGGTGCATTTTACGGGCCGAAAATTGATTTTCATATTAAAGATGCTTTAAATAGAAGTCACCAGTGCGGAACAATCCAGCTTGATTTCCAAATGCCAGAGAAATTTGATTTAAATTATATAGATGAAAATAATGAAAAGAAAAGACCAGTTGTTATTCACAGGGCAGTTTTAGGGTCATTAGATCGCTTTTTAGCAATATTAATTGAGCACTTTGGAGGGGCGTTCCCGGCATGGGTGGCACCAGTTCAAGTGAAAGTAATTCCAGTTTCAAATGCAGTACATGAACAATATGCCAATGAGATTGCACTTAAATTAGAACAAGCTGGAGTTCGTGTTGAACAAGATGCACGAGATGAAAAATTAGGATATAAAATAAGAGAAGCACAAATACAAAAAGTACCGTATGTTCTTGTTATTGGGGATAAGGAAATGGAAAACGGAGCTGTAAATGTACGTAAATATGGAGAAGAGAAGTCAGAAGTTGTTGCGCTAGATTTATTTGTGGCAAGTATTGAAGAAGAAATAAAGAATAGAAAATATTGATTGTAAAGAAAACACACTATTAGAAATTAGTGTGTTTTCTTTTTTATCTTACAAAAATGTAAGGTAAATGTAAGCGAAATCGAGGGAACGAGTTGTAGAAAAATGAGAATATGAAGTAGGAAATAGGTTCATGTTAAGGGTGTAACTCTTATTGGGTGAATAATTAAAAAATTCTTAAGAATTTACATGACAAAATAATAAGAAATATGTGAGAAATTGATTTTATACAAAAGGGATGGAGTGAAAGAGATGTCAACAAATGTAGTTACTGTAGAAAGTGTAGAAAAAACGTATGGGAAAAGAAATGAGAATCAGTCAAAAGCATTAAGGGGTGTATCGTTAAGTATTAAAGAAGGAGAATTTGTCGGGATCATGGGACCTTCTGGTTCTGGAAAAACGACTTTACTTAATGTGATAAGTACACTTGACCAAGCGACAGGTGGTAGTGTGACGATAGCTGGTACAAATATTACTTCTATGAAGGGCAATGCGTTATCTGATTTTCGCTCTCAAAAATTAGGTTTTATCTTTCAAGATTTTAACTTACTAGAAAATTTATCAATTTATGAAAATATCGCTTTACCACTTTCTTTGCAAGGCGTACCATCAAGTGAGATTACTGGAAAGGTAAATGACGTTGCGAAGAAATTAGGCATCACTGAAATTTTAACAAAATATCCGACGGCTGTTTCTGGAGGACAAAAGCAAAGAACAGCGGCGGCAAGAGCTTTAGTACATAATCCAGCAATTGTATTAGCAGATGAACCGACAGGCGCGCTTGATAGTAAAAATGCAAAAAGTTTATTAGAAGCGATGCAAGATTTACATGAAAATCATAATGTAAGTATTTTAATGGTTACACACGATGCATTCAGTGCAAGTTATTGTGAGCGTATTTTATTTATTCAAGATGGTCTTCTTTATAAAGAATTAAATCGTCAAGGCACTCGAGAGAATTTCTATCAAGACATTTTAGGTGTGCTCGCTCATATGGGCTCAGCTGCTGAGTCTAAGTAGGGGGCGAAACTATGTTATTTAAATTATCACGTCATAGTATGAAAAAGATGTTAAAAGATTATATGGTTTTACTTATTGGCCTCGTTATTAGTATTAGTATTTTCTACATGTTCCAAACAATGGCGATGAATAGTGAATTTACGAAAGATAATAGCCTAATTAGTAGTATTAGACTCGTCTTTTGGGTAGGTGCAATACTATTATCTTTCATTACTGTATTTTATATTATATATGCCAACTCTTTCTTACTCACGTTAAGAAGAAAAGAACTCGGTATGTACATGATGCTTGGTGCAAAAAAGAAAAAAGTAGCACAGTTATTATTTATTGAAACATTCGGTATGGGTATTGTCAGTATTATTATCGGTATTTTAGTAGGGATGTTACTTGCAAGTGTAGCAGGAAACTTTTTAATGAATGGAATGGAAATTTCAGCAAAAGGTAGTTATGCATCTGTATACACACCAGCAATTTTAGTTACAACTATTTTCTTTTTAATACTATTTTTCATTACTGGCTTAATGAACAGTGTCCGATTGTTACGTAAAACTGAACTAGAGTTAATTCGTGAAGATGAAACACTAGATGAAGTGAAGAAAAGTAAAACTCGTATTATTATAATGACAGTACTCGGTATATTGCTAGTAAGTACAGGATACTACTTTATGGTAAATATAAAAATGTTTGCTGAAGTCGGTTTTATAATAGCGACAATCGTTACAACACTTGGAACATATTTTATTTTTAGTTCATTGCTCCCATTTTTTGTGATGAAAATTAAAGGGAATAAAAAACGAAATGAAACAGGCTTAAATAGTTTTACATATGCACAGCTACGCTTTCGCGTAAATAGTTTATCAAGAGTATTAGGTACGGTAGCGATGTTAATTGCATTAGGCGCAGGTGCGATGACGGCAGGTATGGCGTTCCAAAAAAATGTAGGTATTATGACAGACTTTTCTCGTGTATATGATGTTGTAATTCATGATCCGAATGATCAAGACAAAGCTGCCTTAAAAGAAATGGAAATTGTTGAAGAAAGCAAGTACAAATATAAAGTAGATGGAGAAGCGGTTTATTATTTACGTAACGACTTAACTGCGAAACCACCACTTGTTTCAGACCATTTTGATACAAAAACGTTAAAAGAGCCTGTTCGTAAACGTGTGACTGAACCTTTAACTGAACCTGTATATTCAGCTTTAGAGGCTCCTGAATTAGCAAAATTCCCTCGTATGCCAAAGGATTGGGAAGACGCAGTTGTAAGAGAGATACAAATTACGCATAATCAATTTAGCGGAAAACCAGTAAGAATTGCAGACGAAGAGCATTATAAAGGAATTCAAGGAACAGAACACACTGTAACATTAGCAAAAGTAGATGATATGAAAAAATATAAACCGTTATTGATCGAAATAGACAAGAGACAAAAAGCACAAATTGAAAAAGCAACAGGTGAAAAGGTAGACTTATTTACGAAAATGACAATTTATCAGTTTATGAACAGCTTCATGAGTGGAACAATGTTTATGGGATTTTTCCTCGGAATTGCCTTTTTAGCAATGATGGCAAGTTCCCTGATGTTCAAAATATTAACAGGTGCTTCTCGTGACGTACGACGTTATGAAATGTTACGAAAAATCGGCGTAAGACGTAGTATGTTAACGAAAAGTATATATAAAGAAATTTCATATTTATTTATCTTCCCAGCAATTATTGGAATTTCCCACGTTTTAGTTGGGCTTAACTTATTCAGCTTTATATTAGTTGACCCGTTTGTAAAAGTATGGGTGCCAATAGGAATTTTCTTAGTCATTTATTTCATTTATTACTGGATAACTGTTCAACTTTATAAAGGTATGGTAATGCCGAAAGAAGAGGTAGCTAAATAGTTTATGAAAAGAGTCCTTGTTTAGAAAACAAGGGCTTTTTTCTATATTTGTAATACATTGTGATCGAGTCTTTCTATGAATCGTGTATTGAAAATTAAGAAAATATTAAGAGTTTATATAGCGGAAAGTTAAGAAGTGTATGGGATATTAAGAATGTGCAAAAGATCAAGGTGAAATTGAAGAGTGTAATTGTTATATATTCCTATTATTTTGAGGTAGTTGTGCAGAATTAAATTGATATTTTTATAAATTTAAAAGAAAGGAGACTACTTATGAAGAAGATAAAAAAATTAATAAAACTTATTGGTGCTACCATTACACTATTAGTAATCGTATCATTAGTATTTCCTACATGGACTGCGCAAATAAAGGGGAAAAACAGTATAAGTACATTAGAGCAAGTAGAGATCAATGGAAGTGGTCATGAAATTATGATACGTGGCAAAGATAAGAACAATCCGGTTATTATTTTTGTACATGGTGGACCAGGTACTTCAGAAATACCATATGCTCAAAAATACCAAAACTTATTGGAAGAGGAATTCACAGTTGTTAATTACGATCAAAGAGCGAGCGGGAAGTCGTATCATTTCTTTGAAGACTATTCGAATCTTACATCAGATCTTCTTGTAGAAGATTTATTAGCTATGACAGATTATGTTTCAAAACGTCTTGGTAAAGAAAAAGTAATATTGGTTGGTCATTCTTATGGTACATATATCGGAATGCAAGCTGCCAATAATGCTCCTGAAAAATATGAAGCATATGTTGGCATAGGGCAGATGAGTGATACAGTAGAAAGTGAAATGGATAGTTTAAACTATGTAATTGAACAGGCACAAAATGCTGGGAATACAGATGAGGTTTCCTATTTAAATGGGTTGACTGAAAAAATTAAAAATGGTGATACATATACTCCGAGAAATTATGTTGCGAAATATGGTGGAACATCAAGACTTATTGAAAATCCAGATGGTGATAATATCGGGATGTTACTTAGTAATGAATATAACTTGTTAGATGTAATTCGTTATAACGTTGGATTATCACATTCTCAAACTGTCTTATTAGAAAAGGATTTAAAGAATCTATTGCCTACTAAGGTGACTAAAATGAAATTACCGCTTTATTTTCTTATGGGGAAATATGACTATAACACTTCATATCATGCGGCAAAAACATATTTTGATACGATTGAAGCAGATCAAAAAGAATTTATTACTTTTGAGAAATCAGGTCATTATCCACAATTTGAAGAGAAAGAAAAATTTTATAAGTGGATGTGTGATACATTTTTAAAATAAATAAAGTGGATCCGAAATTTATAGAATTAAAAAAGTTAGCGAGACGTAAAAAAATCTTAGCTACATATCATTACGTAAAGCGAAGTTAAATAAAAAGACTCTTGTATAAATGACAAGAGTCTTTTTATAATGTTCTCTATGTAGAAGGAAAAGATTGGATAATAGTCGAAAAATATAATATAACTTCCGGGAAATGACTAGAATAATAAAATTTTGTCGAGAGAAAGGATATTAAGTATGAAAGAAATGCTACAGTTATTTCGCAACAAAGTGTACACACGTTTTTTCTAGCAAATATTTTAGAGCGACTCGGTTCTATGATTGCTGTCAGTCAATAGGCTGAACACTCTGAGAAAGGTGGTGAAAACAATGACTAGAAAGAAAGCAGTGAAAGTATTACGTAAACAAAAGAAAAGAGAAACCATGCAACGATTCACGCAGAAACAGAATATCGGACGAGCTTGCCTGACTGCAAAAGAATTCCGCTTACTGCAACGCATGTCACATAGTTCAAAAGCGTTGCGAAATGTTGGATTGTACACGATTAAACAAAGTTACTTGAATCATAACAAGATGGCTACTGTAAAAGAAGTGGACAATGCCATGCAAGCCGATATGAACTACTGGGGCATTCAATCAAACTCTGTCCAAGCGATTCGTAGAGCCTTATATGCAGACGTAAAAAGCTTTTTTAAAGCAATGGAACAGTGGAAGAAAAAACCTGAAACATTCACAGGTCGTCCTAAGTTTCCGAATTATTCTCGTTCAACGGACAAACGAATTATTGAAATCTATCAAGTTCCAAAAGTGGATGATAACGGGTATTGGATGATTCCGATGAATGTTGCATTTAGAAAAAAATTCGGTTCCATTAAAATATGTATGCCAAAAAACTTAAGACATAAAAAAATCTCCTACATTGAGATTGTACCGAAGCAAAAAGGTCGGTTCTTTGAGGTGCATTACACATATGAAATGTACGTTTCTCAAATGAAGAAACAACCCACGACTACGAGTAACGCTTTAAGTTGCGATTTAGGTGTAGATAGATTAGTAAGTTACGTGACAAATACAGGTGATGCTTTCTTAATTGATGGAAAAAAATTAAAATCCATAAACCAATACTTCAACAAAATGATACGTAATCTCCAGCAGAAAAATATTGAAAATGGACTTTCAAAACGCGTTGTAACGAACAAAATGGCTGCACTTTGGCATAAACGAGAAAGACAAATAAATGGTTACATTTCACAAACGGTAGGTCTGTTGTTCAAAAAAGTGAAAGCATTTGGCATAGATACGGTTGTCGTAGGGTATAACGCTGGTTGGAAACAAAAATCTGATATGGGAAAAAAGAATAATCAAACATTTGTTCAAATCCCATTGCATAAACTGCTTGCAGCAATTGAGAATAAATGTGTAAAAGAAGGCATCCGATTTTTAAAACAAGAAGAAAGCTATACTTCAAAAGCTAGTTTTCTTGATAAAGATCCGGTTCCAGTTTGGTCTAAGGATGATAGGATGCATTATCGCTTTAGTGGCAAACGAATCACTCGTGGTCTGTACCAAAGTAAAGCAGGAACATGTATCCATGCTGATATTAACGGTGCTCTGAATACATTGCAAAAATCAAAAGTTGTAGAATTGGATGACAATCTCAAAGTGAAAACGCCGATTCTATTAGAAGTGCAAAAACGTAAGGCTGTTGCTTCGCGCATAGCTTAGTGGGTGCGTCAACCATCCATGTGTACTCGACTTGTCGGGGCTTGTAGCACACGCCGGATTCATCTGAGTGGTGGCTTCTTCCACAAGGAGGAACTGCTCTTTTTCGAAAGGGTGGTGCAAGTGGGGAAACGATAGTTCGTTTCAAGTACCAACCAAAAACATACTTGGGGTGTTACCATAAGGTGGCATGAATGCTAGAGCGTCAACTGTCTAGCGATAGACGAAAAGACCTAGCGTTCTAACTCAAGCCTCCACTGAAACGTTTCAGTGGGGGTAGTTGACTACGGGATGATTATACTTATCTTTATATTATTATTTTGGGAAATGTATACAATTTTTCTCTCCATCAGAACAGTCGATGATACAGGGAGTAGTTGAATCCGACCAATACGGTGCAGCAGTGGGCATGAATCAAATGGTAAATAGTTTATATGCTTTGTTTGGTGTAGGAATTGCAACAATGGGTTGGATGTATGAAATTGTAGAAGAGTCATTCATGGGGCGCGTTCAAAGTTTACTTAGTCCATTAACGACAGGGTTTCAGCTATTATCTCTCGGTGCGATAGCGATGTTGTTCCCGAAATGGATTAGTGCAGATACGTTATATATTATTTTATTTGGTTTATTATTTTTCGTTACGTGTTTATATCAAGCTGTTTTACCTAGTGGAAAGAAGCAGGTGCAAGGTTTAGCTGAAGAGATGTAATATATCTGTCTTTTTGTTTCTGAATATTCTATTGGATTGTAAGGGGAAATCGTTATGTTGATGCGAATTGCTAAATGGTGTGGGATTACTTGTTTACAATTATTAGCTGCAATTCTATGTATAATCTGTTTAGGTGCGCTCCCTCGATTATTTAAGGGATTGCAAATTGATTTAATCGGTTTTTGGAACACGATTGTGTTTATTGGAGGAAAGTTACTCCGACCATGGGAAATTACATTTGGATTTCGAGACTCAAGGAGATTATTTCCACAAATATGGATTCATTATAGTGAAACTATGATTGTATTTCTATCAGCTTTTTTACTATCTTTGCTTATAGCGTATGTACTTGTTGTTTGGGTATTGCAGCGTTCTCATATGAAGCAAAAAATGTGGAATGGAGTTTTTCTTACGCTAGAGAGTATACCGGATATATTACTTATTTTATTATCACAACTTCTTGTCGTAATTGTTTTTCAAAAAACAGGTTTTATGCCAATAAAACTTGCTGGATTAGGAGAAGAGAGAGTACGATTGTTACCGATTATATGTCTTACAATACCAACAACGTTATTATTTATTAAACTATTGTTATTACGTTTTAAAGAAGAAATGGAGAAAGATTATAGTATATTTGCGAAGAGTAAAGGACTAAGTTTGCAGCATATTTTAACACATCATGTTTCAAGGAATGTTTTATTGACGACAATTTACTATGCGAAAACAAATATTTTATTTATGCTATCCAATTTATATATTATCGAATGGATTTTTAATACATATGGAATGTTTGTATTTGTAAAAGAAAATTCTAAATTAGAAATATTTACAGTGAGTCTAGTTATATTATACGTTCCGCTTTTTATACTATTTCGTATATTACATACGCTTTTACAAAATGTTATAAGGGAGCGTGTGTAACATGTGGCAAGTTGTAAAAAGAGATGTGAGATTTTGGATAGGTGTTACTTTTCTGAGTGTACTAATGATTATTAGTATTGGATATACGTTATTTTTCGATGGGAATATTCGTGAACTTACGATGATGTATAACGAAAAAGGAGAACTAGAGGCTGCTCCATTTTCGCCATCAAGTAAATTTTGGTTCGGAAGTGATACGAAAGGCCGTGACCTTGTCCAATTAATAATAGAAGGCGCGAAATGGACAGTTGGAGCGAGTATAATTATAGCAACTTTACGAGTTATAGTTGGAGGAGGGATTGGTTTACTTCTTGGTATGTATGGTAAGCGATCTTTTCCGGTTATCTCATCCTTTTTTGATCCTTTTAGTATTGTACCAATGGTTATGATTTCTTATTTTATGTTAAATGAAGTTTTAACGTTTGATAGTGGAGCGGAAGTTGTGCCGTTGTATTTGCGGGTGACATTTCAAATTATAGTTCTTACATGTCTTGCTGTACCAACAGTTATGTTGTATGTAGCGCAAGAAGTTAAACGTATTAAGAAAGAAGAATTTATGTTGGCAGCCACTGTGCTTGGCGGGAGTAAATGGCAGAGGTTGAAGCGCCATATATGGCCTCATATGTTACCATCATTTCTTTTATTAGTAGCACAACAATTTGTGAGTACTTTATTACTTCTTTTACACCTTGGTTTGTTGCAATTATTTTTTGGTGGAACAATAACCTTCAGTGGAATGGATCCAGATAGTGTAACAAAAGAATGGACAGGATTAATTGGTCAAAACTTCCGGCACTTAACTACTCATACATGGATTGTACTTATACCGATTGCTTTTTATAGTATGACAATCTTAGCTGGAAACCTTATTAGTAATAGCATGCAAGATGCGATTAAGCTAGGAAATGTGAGAAGGTCAAAGCGGGAAGGGAGAGAAGTGCAAGTAGAGAAACAAGTACAACCAACTATGAATGACTTTTCTTTTTATAGGGAGATACAAAAGTAAAGAAAGATAGCTGAAGACAAATCGTTTTCAGCTATCTTTTTTCGCTTAAAGTGGAGGTAAATCAATCTTACCTTCTTCAAATAATTCTTTTATCATATGCTTCGTATAACCAGCGGCTTGACCAAATGTGATTTTTGCTGGCATTGGTGCTTCGTTAGCATCTACAACTACATCAATAATACACGGTTTATTTTGTTTTACTGCATTTTCGAAAGCGGGAAGGAGTTCATCTAAATTCTCAACACGGTATCCAATACCTCCACACGCCTCTGCATATTTTGCAAAATCAGGGTTCGTTAAATCTGTTTCGAATTCGATGTTACCCATAACTTCTTGCTCGAATTTAATCATCGCAATTTTATTATTGTTTAATACGACGACAACGATTGGTAATTTATATTTTACAGCTGTTACGAAGTCATTCATCGTCATTCCAAATCCGCCATCACCACAAACTGCAAATACTTGTTTATCCGGGAATGCAATTTTTCCAGCAAGAGCACCAGGTAAACCGCAACCAAGTGTTGCGAGCCAGCTAGAAATAACAAATTGCTGGTTCGTCATACGGAAGTGCCTTGCGGTCCATACTGTTACATTTCCGACATCGACTGATAGAATTGCGTCATCATGTGCTACTTGCTGCAGAGCATGCATAACGCGTTGTGGTTTAATTGGAATAGAAGAGTCTTCTTCTTGATCGTGTAATTTTTCTTCCCACTTTTTCATCATTTCTTGATGATGTTCTAAGAAAGAATGGTCTGTGTGTTTTTCAACATTTTCAATTAACCATCGTAATGTTTTATCAGCATCACCAGCTAAACCAATATCTGTCGCATAACGTTTTCCGATTTGGGCAGGATCTGTATCGATATGAATTGTTTTTGCTTTTTCAGGTAAGAAACCAGTGAACGGATAAGAAGTACCAACCATAATTAAAGTATCTGCATGTTTCATTGCTTCATAAGAAGGTTTCGTTCCGATTAATCCTAATCCACCGATACAAAGAGGATGCTCATCAGGAATAATTCCTTTAGCAGGTAATGTAAGTACGATTGGAGCACCAATATGTTCTGCCAATGCAAGTAAAGATTCTCTCGCATGTTTTGTTCCTTTTCCAGCTAAAATCACAGGCTTTTTCGCTTCATTTATTGCGAGTTTCGCTCCATCTAAATCTTCTTTTTGTGGAAACAACTCAGGTAAAGTAAAAGAAGTATTTGTAATACGAGCACCATTTTTCACTTCGAATTTCGGGACATCATCTGGAATTGTAAGAACGGATACACCTTTTTTCGTATAAGCCATTCGAATTGCTTGATTCACTACGGCAGGTAGTTGCTCTGCTGACATAATACGCTGGTTATAAACCGCAACATCATCAAACATTCTTTCTAAATTTACTTCTTGGAAAAAGTCCGTTCCAAGTAAATCGGTTTCTACTTGACCTGAAATTGCTAGAACAGGGGCTTTATCGAGTTTCGCATCATATAAACCATTTAATAAATGAATAGCACCAGGTCCTGCAATTGCCATACAAACGCCAAGTTTTCCTGTTAATTTTGCATAGGCAGCCGCTGCTAATGCACCAGCTTCTTCATGGCGAACTTGAATGAATTTAATTTTATCTTGTTTTTTTCTTAAAGCTTCAATGATAGAATTGATGGAATCTCCAGGCATACCGTATATGTGTTCTACTCCCCATTCAATTAATAAATCAACTAATGCTTCACCGGCTGTTTTCCCAAACATAATTGTTCCTCCTTATAATAGGTAGATAACATTATGTTTTGGATAAAAAGGAAAAATATACAAATAAGAAAATTTATCTGGTTATTTGTAATCTAAGAATCAGTGTGGGAGGAACAAAAGTTTCACTTTAGCAACTTTAATGATGACCAGCGAATAAAGTGAACACTGTTATTAGTAAAAAACCACTAGTTGCCCACATTAGAAATGTAAGGAAAGAGAGCTGTTTCTTAGCTTTCCAAAGCATTTCATGAATTGTGACATATCCAAGTGAACCAATAGCACTTCCCATAATGAGTCCTTGCAGGTGAAGAGCTTTTCCTTCCATCAAAATGCCAAAAACTGTGCCAGTACCGAGAATAAGAGAAAGTAATAAAGTCGTTAATAAAAAGGAAATATATTTATGTTTTGTAAAAAGAAATGGAATAATTAAAGCTAATCCTTCTGGAATATGGTGAACGACAATTGCTATTAAAAAGGGAATGGCAGAGTCATTATGATTTATAAAAGCTGTACCTAACGCAAATCCACTCGGTATATTATGAATAAATATAGCGAAAGAGAGAAAAAGGAAGGTTTGCCATGCTTGTTGATCTTTTTTATGTATCATTGGATGGTGACAATAGTTATCTAATAAGCTCATAACTAAAATACCGATAGCTATACCAAGTATAGGCCCAACCATTTCGTAGCTTGAAAATGTTTCAGGAATAATTTCAAGGGATAAAAGCCCAAGTAAAATACCACCACATAATGCGTATAAACGATGCATCTTTTCTTCAATAAGTTGGCGTGTTGCTACTCCAACAGCACCTCCTAAAAGTAATCCACCGAACGAAAAAAATGTTACAATCATTGGAATCCATAAACGTTCCATAGTATCACACTCCGATTCTATTCCCTTATTTTTAGCTTACGAAAAGGAAAGTTAGATTAGTCCAAGTAATTGTGTTTGATTATAGAGAAAAAAGTAGTGATTCGTTATAATTTATATATTAAATTTAAATGAGAAAATGAAAAGGGGAATTGGTTATGCAACAAATTAAAAAAATAGGAAACTCATTTTGGTATATGACACCTGTTTCTGAAACAGATAGACCTATATTAGGAATGGTTGTTGGACAAGAAAAAACTTTAATGATCGATGCAGGGAATTCAGAGGAGCATGCACAATTATTTTTAGAAATGTTAAAAGAACAAAATGTATCGAATCCAGATTTCGTAGCACTAACCCATTGGCATTGGGATCATATTTTTGGATTGCCTGTACTACAAGATGCATTGTCAATTGCACATTCTGAAACGAAAAAAGAGATGCGTACACTTGTTTCTTATGAATGGACAGATGAAGCTTTGGACGCACGCGTAAAAGAGGGTACTGAAATTGCATTTTGTGCGGATTGCATAAAAAAAGAGTTTGAAGAAAAAGCGAGAAATATTAACATTATTCCTCCGACCTTAACGTTCCAGAATCAAATTGAATTAGATCTTGGTGAAGTGACATGCGTGTTAAAACATGTGGGCGGAGATCATGCACATGATTCAGTTGTTATTTACGTGAAAGAAGAAAAGATATTATTTTTAGGAGACTGTATATATGCAGATATTTTTTCTTCGAAGTGGAACTATACGACGAAAAGAACGTTTAAATTGATAGATGAATTAGAGAAATTTGATGCTGAGACATATATTCTCTCTCATGGTGAAGCGATAAATCGAGAGGAGTTTTTACAAGAGATTCGTATGTTAAAAACAGTAGGAACTTATACAGAAGCTCATATAGGTGATGAAGAGAAGATAAAGGCAGCGTATAAACGAGAACTAGATAGAGAATTAAATGAAGATGAGTTAGAAACAATAACTTATTTTGTCAATGGTTATGAAATGAATAATCAATAAGACACTACATTAATCCAATATAATTAAATTGCACAAAAAGAGTATTGAAATTTAATTCAATACTCTTTTCAATAGTTAAATATGTAGTTTCAACTAAATTCTAAATATAGGGGTTCATCGTCTGAAGTGATTTTATTCTATTTATTTTTCGTATAGATAGTGGTTCAAGTAGAAGCTTTCTTTGCTAATTCAGTAATATATTCAAAGAATACATCACGTTTTACATCATAAACGACATTTACAGGTCGTCCATCAGCAGTTTCCTCTGTACGCCCCTGGCTAGGTCCATATGTATGAACGATACTATTAATCGTTTCAGTTTTTGCAAGGCTAGTGTTTCCGACAAGCGCGGTAGTTAGTACATCCCATAAATAATAAGTAGAGTTCGTTGAGAAGTGAACGAGAGGGGGGACCATTGCATAGCATTGACCAAGGAAATCCATACCAATATACTTTCGTTCTTTTGCCCATTGTTCACGTATGTTTATAGTTAACGGAACTTGGTTTGTACTTTCTAGTGTCACTAAGTCGATTTTAATTTTTGCATCCCATACACGAGCCACTGCTTCAGGGTCCCAAAACGAATTCCACTCAGCTGTTCCATCATGCTCTGGTTCATGTACATTGCCTGCTGTAAGAAATGTACCACCCATCCAAACGAGACATTCAATTTTATCTTCAATTATGGGAGCTTCATATAACGCACGAGCAAGGTCAGTTAGGGGCCCGGTAAATAATAAAGTTGTTTTTCCTTCCGTTTGTAGAAGTGTTTCTATTAAATGGTGATGTGCAGGCTTTGCTGCCATGGGTGCTACAACTTTTCCAGACTCATTTAAAATTGGTAAAGCATCTACATAAAATGCATGCATCCGCCAGTCTTTCGGAAACGGGTTTTGCCCGCGAGAGTTTGAAGCGGCTACTGCAATATTATCTTTGCTGAAGCGATCAATAATTTTACGACTTGCAGACATTGCAGGTTCTAAATAGCAGTCTGCTGGGATAACAGATACACCGGTAAGTTCAACGTTTTCCATTTGAAGTAATAAAAATAATGAAATTAAATCATCTACGCCGCCATCATGATTGAAGTATACTTTTTTTTTCATTGTAATCTCCATCCTATATGATTTAGTTAGAAATTAAATATGAATTGAGGAAAAGTCATCAATAATTTCCACCACTTCAATTTCTCCATTAATCAGTAGCTCAGGAAGCTCATTTCTAATATTTCCTTTCCAATACTTTCTAGCTTGTTCGATTTTTTGAGAAAAAGGAATACCATCTTCTTTCGGTAAAAGATTCCCGTCACCTTCAAAAGAACTTCCGATTACTCGTAGTTTAACAATCTGTAAAACTTCTCGATTGTAAGAATCAAATAGCGCTTGCCATTTCAAAGCATCCTCATAGCTTTTAGCAGCATATAAACAAGATAACCTGGAAGGGTATTCAGGGAATTCTTGTAGTCTAACCATTTCTACAATTGTTTCTCTAACTGCTCTAATTGTTTGATTCATATAATTCATAACTACTTTAGCATTTTCATTATTTATATGTAATTCGTCATTTTTATAGTGATTATTTAAAATTTGTATGCCATCTTCACCACTAACATTTAATTGTTCTCTTTCAAAAAAGAAGTTATATAGAGTATTGTGTTGATTTTTTTTAAAAGGAATCATTTGTCCGATATGCATTCTTTTCCTTGTTACGATGTGATATGCGTAAAATTCTGTTTCATTCATGGTTATCCTCCTAGTAATAATGTAATGCAATGTTAAATTTAGTAATTCAACATTGAAATATATAAAACCTTTATAAGTAAAAGTGAGAATTTGAGTTGAAAGTAAAGAAAATACATGAAAACGTTTTAAATTTGTTCACAAAATGTTCACTTACGAAGGGGGTTCCAATGTCGATATAATGACAAAGACTCAAAGAGAGAGGATGATGAAATTTGCCAACAACAAGAAAAGAAAACCTCCAATTTGGCATGATGATGTGCCTTGGAATGGTTATCGTAATGACGTTTTACAATTTACTAATGAATGAAACAGGAGGACCAATTTATATTAAAGAGATTGCATTAGAACTATTAATTGGCTTTATTATTGCGCTATTAATTGAAATAAGTATAGTTGGACCTTGTGCGAAAAAAATTGTATTCATGTTGCCATTTGATAAATCTAAGAAAATAAATATTATCGTTGCAATGGCGACAACTATGGTAATCGGAATGGTGTTCTTTATGTCATTTTTCGGTATGGCTATGATGCATTTACATGGTGGACTACAAGGAGATTCATTTGTTTCAATTTATTTTTCGATTTTTATTAAAAATTTCATAATGGCATATCCATTACAATTAATTATTATGGGACCGCTTGTACGTTTCTTATTTGCAAAGTTTGTTATGAAAAAGAAATCTTTTAATGTAGCGTAATTTTTATTTATAAAACATTATATATAAATATTGAAAAACATATCTCGCATTTTTGAGGTGTGTTTTTTTCATTCCAAGTTATTTTCATAGTGATGTGACATTTGTCCTTTTGCCATTATAGGATGATGGTTTTTAATTAAGTCAGAAATAAAGGATGAGGAGATGATTTTTTGAAAGGTATTCTATTTGCTGTTTTTGCGGGGATATTTATAACACTTCAAGGAACCTTTAATGCGAAACTTAGTTCACATATCGGTATATGGTCGACGAGTATTATAACCCATTTAATTGGATTCATTATTGCAACAACTGTATTTTTGTTAAAGAAAGAAGAGAAAGTAACGGATTTAAAGAGTGTAAAAAAAATATATTTAGTAGCGGGTGCATTTGGTGGATTCATTATTTGTGCAGAAACTATGGCGATATATTCACTAGGAGTTACATTGACAGCTGGCACACTAATGGTTGCTCAATTGTTAACGGCAACAGTTATTGAAATGAAAGGACTGTTTCATATAAAAAAGATACAGATGGAGAGATATCATATTGTGGGAACAATAGTAATGATTATAGGTATTGTTGTATTTAATATGTAAATGAAAGGAGGAAATGAATATGGAGAATAGATCAAGTTTAATTACGCATTATTTGAAAATCAATAAAACGCTCGAGGTTTTTTCAGAAATAGATACAGCATATTTTCAATTAAATCATTTTGAAAAAGGCGAGCTTATTTGCAATATAGATGACGAAATGGATCGTTTATATTTTGTTGTTAAAGGTAAAGTAAAAGTTTATACGATTACACCTGAAGGGAAGAAACTAATCCTTCGCTTTATCAATCCACTCGCAATTGTTGGTGATATTGAATTAATTCAAAATAGCAAAGCACATAATGTCGTTGAATCTTGTTCAGATGTTGTAGCGATTTCCATTTCTAATAAGGTTATTAGAAACAAGTTATTACATGATCCTATATTTATGAAATTCTTACTTGAAAACATTGCGAACACGTTAAAAATATCGACTCGTTTTACTGCTCTTAATTTACTTTATCCTGTAGAAGTACGTGTAGCTAGTTATTTACTTTCAATTTCAACAGATAGTAACGGAAATATGTACAAAGGGGATTTGGATACGACTTCGGTAACGAGTATTGCAGACTTTATAGGGGTAAGTTATAGGCACGTAATTCGGGTATTACAAAGATTTTATAATGAAAAATTAATTGAAAAAAGTAATGGAGTTATTGTCATTAAAGATTTTTCTAGAATGAAGGAAGTCGCTAAAGATAATATATATGAGCAATGAAAGGGAGAGGAAGATTTTGATTGGATTTAGTTTAGCTATATTAGCAGGAATATTAATTAGCTTACAATCTGTTTTTAATGCAAAAGTAAATGAAAATGTAGGACAGTGGTTAACGACTACATGTGTCCTTGGAATAGGTCTCATTAGTTCTATTCTATTTTATATCATTACAGAAAACAGTATTAGCATTAAAGTGTATACTGCAAATTATTTGTTTTATGTAAGTGGACTGTTTGGCATCGGGTTAATTATTTGTATAATGGGTGCAATAAAGAGTTTAGGTCCAGCATATACGGTGCTAATTAGTCTTATTACTCAATTGGTCGTTGCGTTATGTATTGATACATTTGGATTATTTGGAATGGAGAGCATTCCATTACAAATAAATAAATTAGTTGGTATAGGTTTATTAATTGTGGGAGTAGGAATTTTTAAAAATATCTTTTCAAACAAGAGAGCTATTCGAATAACCGAGGATGAGATTTAAAGGTTATAAGGATGTTGATAATCAGATTATAGATGTTTATGTAGTGGGAATACATTTCATATATGTCTCTGTTAGTGAAGAGTCTATATATATTCGAAAAAAAACGTGAATTAGCTATTAGTGTAGTTGAAAAGAAGACGTCAATAAGTTGAGGTCTTCTTTATGTATTGTTCTGAAGTTATCAGAACTTAAGTATAAGGGAATGGGAAGTGGTTTAAGTTAAGCAGAATATACCCGAAAATAAAATATTACTTAACATATATAACTAATGAATACAATGTCTTTTTCAGTTATTAAGTTGTAAATCATTTTATGATAAAATCTTTTACATAATTTAATAAAGGGGTAGTTTTCAATGGGTTATTTCTCAAATGGTTTATTAGTTTTATTTGTGCTAATCGTATGCAGTTGTATATTTTTTGGTTGATAATATAATGAGAGTCTTATATAAAAGAAGTTATCTTAAGTGAGATAACTTCTTTTTATTTTATGTTGAGAAGGAATTCTATCTTTCTTATTGAAGTTTGTTCTAGTTATTTTTACATCGATCAGATTTGTGTAATGGGAATTTTATGAAATATAAACAAGCCAGAGAATAGGGAGTATTTACATGGAAAATAGTATACGCTACACAAGTGAACATCCTACAGATTTTAATGGATTATTATTCTTATACGAATCTTTAGGATGGAATTCTCTTAAATTAACAGTTAATGAATTGGAACAAATGTGTAAACATAGTTGGTATGCAATATATGCATTTAAAGAGGAACAATTAATTGGGATGGGGCGTGTTATATCCGATGGAGTAATAACAGGCGTTATTTGTGGTGTATGTGTATTGCCAAAATATCAGTCCATTGGTATTGGGAAAGAAATAGTGGAACGATTAATCCAGCACTGTGAACAAAACAAGGTTATTCCACAACTTATGTGTGTAGAAAAATTGCAATCTTACTATGAATCTATAGGGTTTGAGGCATTCTCTATTGGTATGACAAAACATATTATAAGATAGAGGAGCTTTATCACGCTATTTGCCGGGCAGTAAAACCCCCACTGATTAAAGTTTCACTTTATATTTTCAGTTTACTCGTACATATTTTCAAACTTTAATATAAAGGAGAATGGCTGTATGGAGATCGCTAAAGGGATAGAAATGTTACAACTTGAATTTCAAGAATTTGTTATTCATCCAATTCTTTTATGGGATGATGAAATGGCAGTATTAATAGATACGGGTTTCCCAGGACAAATTGAAGATATACAAGTAGAGATGGAAAAGGTTGGGGTATCATTTGATAAGTTAAAAGTCGTGATTTTGACGCATCAGGATATTGATCATATAGGTAGTCTTCCGGAGTTGTTGCAGCGCTGTCGAAGTAATATTAAAGTTTATGCGCACGAACTAGATAAGCCATATATCGAGGGGGATTTACCTTTATTGAAGGACGGAAATATAGAGAACCGACCAAAAGGAAAAGTGAGTGATACTGTGATTGACGGGCAAGAACTTCCGTATTGCGGTGGAATACTAATTCTTCATACTCCAGGGCATACTCCGGGTCATATTAGTTTATATTTGAAACAAAGTAAAATTCTTATTGCAGGAGACTCTATGTATAGTGTGAATGGGATGTTAGGAGGAATTCACGCCCCAACAACTATAAATATTAAGGAAGCACAGCAGTCTTTGAAGAAGTATTTAAATTTACATATTGAATCTGTAGTTTGTTACCATGGGGGATTTAGTAAGGGGAATATAAATGTTCAACTTCAAAATTTGTAAAAGTTAAAGTGAAATTTTTTGTTAAACAGCATTGAAGTATAATCTGATTATTAGTATATAAATAAATTATAAAAGAGCATGTTTGAAAAAATTCAAACATGCTCTTTTATTAAAGAAAATCAGTTTAATATGAATGACCTAATCCGTTCCAATAAAAAGAAACGATTTCTTGTGATAATTCATCTATATTTGCAAGAATAGGATTGTGATTTTCATCTTTAAAATTCCCAATTGATAATAAAGATACGAAAGCATGAGCCGCAAATTTAGCGTTCCCTTTCGGGATTTCTCCGATGTGCATCGCATTATCGAGTGCTTTTTCTAGTACTTCATACATATTATCTTCAGCATTTTTTAATTCTTTCAATTGTTCTTCAGATAACGACAGTTTTGCATCTCTCATAAAATTTTTCATATCAATATCCATCGTTGCGTGTAAGTAAACTTTAGCGAAGTCTAATAATCTTTCTTCTAACGTTTTGTTTGTAGAGAGTATTTGAGACATATTCTCACGTATACGTACCATCATTTCGATCATAGTAGCGGTAAATAAATCGGCTTTTGTTGAATAGTAATAGTAGACAGTTGCTTTCGTAACACCACAAACTTTTGCGACCTCATCCATAGAAACGACTTGATAATTTTGTGTAAGAAATAAGCGGGTTGCTACTTCTAAAATGGTTTCTTTTGTAGATTTTGTATTTTTATTTTGACGCGGCCTTCCGAGAGGACGTTGTTTTTGTTCCAAATACATTCGCTCCTGACATTTATGATTGAGATAATTATAACATAATTTTCAATCATTCTTGATTAATTAACCGACCAGTATATATAATTAATAATGGAGGAAAAAAGGAAGGTGGGTTTTTATGAAAAAGCACCCGTTACATATGTTAGGGAGGCTTGTAGCAGGGAGAAATACGCAGTGGATCACTTTATCGGTGTGGATTCTTATTACATTATTACTTTCATTTACGTTACCACAAGTAAACAGTACGAAAGAACCGAATCCGAAAAATTTACCTGAAACAGCTATGTCACTGCAAGCGGAAGCGCTTATGAAAAAAGAGTTTCCGAATAATGCAGGGAATCCGTTGTTAGTAGTATGGTATAGAGATGGTGGATTACAGTCACAGGATTATAAACTCATACAAGATGTTTATAAGGAGTTAAAAGCTAGTCCTTTAAAAGAACAATCAACGTTACCACCATTTGATACAATCCCAGAGCAAGTATTATCAAAAAGTGCATCAAAAGATGGTACATCATTTGTTACACCGGTATTTTTTAATAAATCTGCTGGTACAGATATATTAAAAGGAAATCTTGAAGAGTTTAGAAAAATAGTGAATAGTAAGGTGGATGAAGATCCATTTAAACAAAAAATAAGTGAATCTGGTTTACATGTTCGATTATCAGGACCTGTAGGTATTCAAACGGATGCAGTTAGTTTATTTAGTCAAGCAGATGTGAAATTGTTAGTGGCTACTGTACTACTAGTGTTAGTTTTGTTAATTTTACTTTATCGTTCACCAATTTTAGCGATTTTACCTATACTTGTTGTTGGCTTTGCATACGGTATTATTAGTCCTACACTCGGTTTTTTAGCTGATCACGGATGGATTAAAGTAGATGCCCAAGCGATATCAATTATGACAGTATTATTGTTTGGCGCTGGAACGGACTATTGTCTATTTTTAATTTCGAGATATAGAGAGTACTTGTTAGAAGAAGAAAGTAAATATAAAGCATTACAACTTGCGATTAAAGCTTCTGGCGGTGCAATTATAATGAGTGCATTAACTGTTGTACTTGGATTAGGAACATTACTACTTGCTCATTATGGAGCCTTTCATCGATTTGCAGTACCATTTAGTGTTGCTGTATTTATAATGGGAATCGCTGCTTTAACGATTTTACCAGCACTATTATTAATATTCGGTAGGATTGCATTTTTCCCGTTTATACCGAGAACAACTTCAATGAATGAGGAGTTTGCAAGAAAGAAAAAGAGGGCTGTAAAAGTTGAAAAATCAAAAGGCTCCTTTAGTAAAAAACTTGGAGATATTGTAGTACGAAGACCGTGGACAATAATTATGCTAACTGTATTTGTATTAGGCGGATTGGCTTCATTCGTACCACGTATTCAATACACATATGACTTATTAGAGTCGTTTCCAAAGGATATGCCTTCTCGTGAAGGGTTTACGTTAATTAGTGATCATTTCTCAGCTGGTGAACTAGCACCAATAAAAGTTGTTGTTGATACGAAAGGCAAAGAGCTTCCTATTAAACAAGAACTAGAGAAATTTTCTTTCGTAAATACAGTGAAAGAGCCAAAAGAGGGAAAAGAAAATAAGCAAATACAAATGTATGAAGTTTCTTTAGCGGAAAATCCATACTCAATTGAAGCGTTAGATCAAATTCCTAAATTGAAAAGTAGTATAGAAAAAGTATTAAAAGATGCTGGGATTAGTAATGCTAAAGATCAATTATGGATTGGTGGGGAAACAGCTTCATTATATGATACAAAGCAAATTACGGAACGTGATGAATCAGTAATTATTCCAGTAATGATTAGCATTATCGCTTTACTATTACTTGTCTACTTACGATCGGTTGTTGCGATGATTTATTTAATTGTAACTGTCGTTTTATCATTCTTCTCAGCGTTAGGAGCAGGATGGATATTACTTCATTACGGTATGGGTGCGCCGGCCATTCAAGGTGCGATACCGTTGTACGCATTCGTATTTTTAGTTGCTTTAGGTGAAGATTATAATATCTTTATGGTTTCAGAAATATGGAAAAACAGAAAGACACAAAATCACTTGGATGCAGTAAAAAATGGTGTAATACAAACAGGTAGTGTTATTACATCGGCTGGTTTAATTTTAGCAGGAACTTTTGCAGTGTTAGGTACACTTCCAATTCAAGTATTAGTTCAATTTGGTATTGTAACTGCAATTGGCGTATTACTAGATACGTTTATCGTAAGACCGTTACTTGTACCCGCGATTACAGTAGTTTTAGGCCGATTTGCTTTTTGGCCAGGTAAACTTTCAAGAAAGAGTGAAGAAATACAAAAGGTGGATGCATAGTTAAAAAAGCCAAGGATATTTTCCTTGGCTTTTTTAAATGTAGTTAATTAATTTTTTGAAGTCAAATCATCAGCTGCAGCGTGATCAGCATCTTCAATTGTTGTTTCGGGCATTCCGTATAAGCCGTTCATTGCTTGTTCTTCGATAGTAAGATTTGCAGTATTATTATTTTGAATAGATGTAGTGTTTTCAGTAACATTTTCTTTTTTATTCATATTTTTGTTATTCATGTATGTATCCTCCAAATTTCATTTGATTTATCTATAGTATGTGGATGGATTTCCAGAAATATGTGAATTGATTCTTACATATGTTATATAATTAAATGAATAATTAGGGTGAATTGTAAACTGTTAGGAGTGACAAAGTATGGTGAGAGCAAGGGAATTAGCCTTCTAAAATAAAAAGAAAATTTTAGGAGGCTATTAGAATGAAGTTTCATGTAATTGATAGAGAAGATTGGAATAGAGAGCGGTATTTTGAGCATTATTTAAAGTTGAAATGTACATTTAGTATGACTGTGAATGTTGATATCACGATGTTATTAGAGGAAGTATATCAAAAGGGAATAAAATTTTATCCCGTTTTTATATATTTAATTTCTAGAGTAGTAAATAATCATAAAAAATTTCGAACATGTTTTAACGATGAAGGAGTTTTAGGCTATTGGGAGGAAATGATACCGAGTTATACAATCTTTCATAAAGATGATAAGTCTTTTTCAAGTATATGGACGGATTATTCAAGTGATTTCCGCACTTTCTATAAAAAGTATGAAGACGATATGAGATACTATGCTAGTGTTCATGGTCTTTTCACGAAAGAAAATATTCCGCCTAATGTATTTCCGATTTCTAGCATACCTTGGACTAGTTTTACTGGATTTAATCTTAATATTAATAATGATGAAAATTTTCTATTGCCAATTATAACTTGTGGGAAATATTTTAACGAAGGAAACAAGGTTATGCTACCAGTTTCATTGCAAGTACATCATTCGGTTTGTGATGGATATGATGCGAGTAAATTTATAGAAGATTTACAGCAGTTAAGTAATACTTGCAACGAGTGGCTTAAGTAATATCTAATTTTTAATTATATAAAGTGAAACTTTAATCAGTGGGGGGGTTCAGCCCTCACCAATCGGGATTTTACGGGCAATTGATCCCCCACCTAACTTCTTTGCTTTCGCTGAATTTTGAGGTGGGGGTCTTACTGCCAGGCAAATAGCGGGATAAAATTGAAAATGAATAAAAGAAGAGAACATGTTTATATTACATGGTCTCTTTTTATTATTCATTAATACTAAGTAACTGTGGAAAATATAGGGTGATTTGTAGTTTAATAGTAAATAGAGTGATTAGTGTTAATTTTCTTATTTTTTAAAAAGGATATAAATGTTTTAATAGGGGGAGTAAAGTGAAATTTGTAAGCATTGAAAAAGAGGAGATCCTAATTGGGAATATGGCAAATTTGTATTGTAAATTATTTGAGAAAACAAATTTCAATGAAATGATCAAGCGAATGAATAGGCATATAGAATATACAGGTTTTAAAGGTATAGTAGCAATAAATGATGAAAATGAAGTAGTTGGTTTTACTTATGGTTATCGCTCAATGGAGGGACAGTACTATAATCAATTAATGAGAGAAGCGTTACATCTAGAGTTAGTAGAAGAATGGTTACAAGATTGTTTTGAATTTGTAGAGTTAGCAGTTCACCCACAATATCAAAATGAAGGTCTTGGAACGAAATTACATAATGGATTACTAGAAGGGGTTTCAAATAGAACGAGTGTTTTAACAACACAAATAAACAATGAAAAAGCACGTTCGTTATATGAAAGATTAGATTGGATAAATGTATTGGAGCCATTTCATCCAAGTAAAAATGATGTTCCATATGTAATAATGGGAAAAGCATTAAAAACAAAAGTGAATTGATAATTATGGCATTCACAAAAATTATTGGTTTGTAATAATGAAGGGGAAAACAACAATGATATCTATAGAAAAAGCTACAATTTTAGATGCTAAAAAGTTAACAGAAATAATGAAAAGAACATTTGATGCAGAAGCAAAACAATGGCTATACGGCCAAGATGATGTCATTGATTATAACATTCAACCGCCAGGATATTCTTCAGTTGAAATGATGGAATATTCCATTGAAGAATTGGATTCTTTCAAAGTTGTAATGGATAAAGAAATAATCGGAGGGATAATAGTTACGATTTCTGGTAAGTCGTACGGTCGAATTGACCGTATTTTTGTAGATCCTGTTTATCAAGGAAAAGGAATTGGATCACATGTTATGAAATTAATAGAAAAGGAATATCCAAACATAAAGATTTGGGATCTCGAAACATCTAGTAGACAAATTAATAATCATCACTTTTATAAAAAGATGGGTTACCAAATGATTTTTGAATCGGAAGATGAGTATTGTTACGTGAAAAGAATAAAAACAAGCTCAAACAAAGAGAGTGTAGTTACAAATAAAGATATGAAAAATAGTCAATACGAAAACTGTAATTTAGCAAATACAGAGTATTATCAAGTGAATTTAAAAAACAGTTCATTTGTTGGTAGCAATATAATGAATATGAATATGAGTAATTGTAATGTAAGTCAATCAAAGTTTAGAAATATAAATTTTAGATGGTCATCATATGCAGATTTAAATCTTTCTGGCAGTAAATTTAATTTGGTGACTTTAGGTGGAGTACAATTTAAAAATACAAGTCTCGGAGATGAGAAGGAACCTATTTTATTTAATAAATGTGATTTGGAAGGTAGTACCATAAGTGATAGTAATCTGAAAAATATTGAAATAGAAAATTGTGATATAGTCGGTATGAAACTAAATGGCATTCCGATTGAAAATTTGCTTAATTTATATAACAAGGTGAAAAGTTAACCATATCCATATAGTTGTTAATCTTTTTGGAAGTTAAGTATTATATCGAAATAATTATGTAAAAATGACATAAAGAAATACGGATGAGAAGGACATTCATGAACGTTTCTAGAATACACCACAAATATATTGTTATTTATATGGAGGAGAGAAAGATGGGGATTAACGTTAGAGCGGTAGAAATACAAGATGCTAGAGCAATTCATCGTATATGTATACAAGATGACGTTTTACCGTATATGGTTTTCTTACCTAGCATGCGTGTAGACGCTATGGAAAATAGAATTCGAAATTTAGCACCAAATCAATTTGAATTTGTTGCAGAATATGATAGAGAAGTTGTTGGGTTTGTAGGTTTAACACAAAGTCAGGGCCGAAGATCTCATTCAGGTGATTTATTCATTGGGGTAGACAGTGAATATCATAATAAAGGAATTGGGAAAGCACTTCTTACGAAGATACTTGATCTGGCTGATAATTGGTTAATGTTAGAGAGAGTAGAACTAGGTGTGTTAGAAACGAATCCAAAAGCAAAAGCTTTATATGAAAAATTTGGATTTGTAGAAGAGGGAGTAAAGATAGGGAATTTGAAAGCTCATGGAAAGTTTATTAATGAAATTATGATGAGTCGTTTTAGACCGGATGGTTTAATTGTACATAATGAATAGTTAAAAGCATGACAGTATACTGTCATGCTTTTTTATTAGAACTTGGCTGTAATAAAAATAATACTAAACCAATAAAAATAACGGTAATTCCTAGTCCTTGTTGTAAAGAAATGGTCTCATGTAATATAAAGTACGCTAGTATACAAGTTCCAATTGTTTCTCCTAAAATACTCATTGAAATTACAGTAGCACTCATCCATTTTAATAACCAATTAAAAATGGTTTGTCCTAAAATTGTAGCAATGAAAGCTAATCCAATAAAGCACAACCAAGTTTGTGTAGAGTAATGGATGAAAGATCCTTGTTGCGTGAAAGCAAATATGCCAAGAAAGCCAGCACTACTTCCATAACTAATTACCGAATATGGTATAAGTGACAAATCTTTACGAACGTGTTGGCTAATGAAAAAATAAGCAGTAATGATACCGGCAGCGATAAGTGCTAAAATATCTCCATATAAAGCTTCTCCACTAATTTGGAAATCTTGCCAGCCAATGATGATACTACCTGAAATAGCGATGAGGCAACCAATAACTGCTCCTTTCGTAAACCTCTCCTTAAATAAAAAATAACCACCAATCATTGAGAACAAAGGTTGTAACGTTACGATAACTGTAGAGCTTGCTACAGAAGTATATTGTAATGATTCAAACCATAGTACATAATGTGCAGCTAAAAATAGCCCAGATACGAATCCAAGTGCCCATTGTTTTTTCGTTAAAGTTTTTAGCTCATTTCGACTATTTTTATTAAATAGTAATAACGGTAACAGAATTAGTGTGGCAAAGAATAATCGGTAAAAAGCAATGATTGTCGCAGGAGCATCTGCCAATTTTACAAAAATAGCTGAAGTTGATAAGGCGAATACACCAAAAAATAAGATGCAATATGAAAGAATAGGTGATTTCAAAGTTTGTCCCTCCGATAGAATGTTTATTATAATAAACTTAATACGATATAATGTACAAAGGTAAGTATATAAGTCCCGGAGATAATAGGGAAGGGTTATTTACCTTTGTTTAGTATGTCAGCACAAAGACAACGAAACATGCATTATGATGGACGAAAGGAAGTTTTACTATGGTACATGATAGGCTTGGGCAAACAGTATTAAGTTATCGTAAGAAAAATAATATGACAATTCGTGAATTCGCTGATTATGCAGGGATTAGTACGTCGTTAATTAGCCAAATTGAAAGAGGACATGCTAATCCTTCTTTAAATGTTTTGGAATTAATTGCAAAAGCATTAAATGTACCGCTGTTTACACTTTTTATTAACGATATTGATACAGATTCGCTCATTTCTAAGAGAAAAGATCGAAAAAAAGTATATCGGGAAAACAATGATCACATTGTATATGATGTATTAACACCGGATTTTATGAAAGCACGTATTGAAATGCTAATGATGGATTTAAATAAACAAGCAAACACAACAGAAAGCCATTATTCCCATGAAGATAAGGAAGAAATTGCTGTTGTAATGAAAGGGGAAGTGTATGTGGAATTGGAGGGAAAAGAATATTTTTTAGAAGAAGGCGATGTTGTACGTATTCCACCGAATGTGAAGCATCGATTTTTGAATAAAAGTGATGAATCGAATCACATTTTATTTGTACTGACACCATCTTTAGGATGAAAATATAGTGATTTTTATTAGGGGAGAAAGAAAATGGAAAACAAAAGTATTTTAAAAGGCGGCCTTTCAATTATTTCTCAATGTAAAAAAGAAACAAATGATATTTGGCATGCGCATTTTGGAGCAGCTGCAATTGCTAGTTATTTTTTTATGAAAGATAATAATATTGATGAAGAAACAGCTCGTAATATGTATTCGCAAACAAGGATGATGCTAAGCAAGAAAAAAATTGGTGAGATGATTGATGATAAAAAAGAAATAGATTTTCAGATTGCGGAGAATATGATTATAAAATCTTTAGAACAAACGATTGATGAACTTCATTGGGTGGGGCATAACGTCATTTATGCGTCATTAAGTTTATTAGCTATGAAAGAGCTACAAAAATGGGGTAATAATCAAGCAATTGAAGGGATTACTACTCTTATTTTATCATTTCGAAAAACAATTCCAGGTAGATCGTGGATTGGTTATACGACGAAAGAAGTAAAACAATTAAGTTTTGAAGATGAGATACAAAGTGAATTGAGTAATCCAACACAAGTATCTCAGTTCATTTTAAATGAGTTATCGAAATTTAATAGTATTTATCGAGCGGAATCACATCATGATTTAATTGGGCATTTGCTTACATACTCCCACGCAATTAATATAATGTACGATTTAGGACATATAGATATATTTCAACGAGGGATACGTCCGCTTTTAAAACTAGTATACGTACTAAGAGCTAGCCAAAAGCTCAAGCTGAATACGGAAATAACTTTACACTCACCTATTGATCGATTACCTTTAATTCAATCTAAACGTGCAAATATTTTACCAACTGAAAATATATTTTGGATAAAAGACTATAGTGAATTCGATTGGGATTTTGGTCATGTATTTAAATTCTCATATAGTTATTTTAATCATATAAAAAGAGCTCCAAATTATAAAGATATCACATTAGAAAAATTCCGGTATGTTATTCATTCTTAATGAACGTTAATGATCTGTAAAAGGAAGTTTAACCTAGTTTTTTTGTTAGTAGTATATTATTTTTTCAAATATGTAAGATTTTACATGCGTATTTTACTTTTACTAATTATGTAAGTAGGCTATACTGAAATACATACATTTTATTTTTGGAGAGATGTAAAACGACATGGAACTAGCGAAATTGGAAAAAGTAATTGAAATAAAAAAAGAAGAACTTTTATATTTAGTATCGGATTATGGAATTCAACATGAAAAAGTATTGGCATTGAGTCAAGAACTAGACAAATTAATCAATTACTTTATGTTTTTAAAATAGGAAGAACTATGACATGATGTGAAAATGTTATAGTTCTTTTTTATTTGGAAATTCAAATGTATACTATATACTAATAATTGATAGAATATTCCGTTTTAAAGGTGGGGGAACTATGATATTATTTACGCACATTTCAGGCGAAGGGGAACAAATCGTACTTTTACATTCTGGTGGTATGACAGGTTTAGTAGAATATGAAGAGCAGGTAGCATTTTTTCGAGAACAAAATTATCAAGTCATTCGCCCTGATTTAAGAGGGCATGGAAGATCAGGAGGAGCATTGGAGGATTATTTCATACGTTCTGCAAAGGATTTATATGATACGTTAGAGCATCTACAAATTGATAGATGTCATATAGCTGGTGTTTCACTAGGAGGATTAGTCGCTTTATTATTTGCAAAAAAGTATCCAGAGAAAGTGAGAACATTAACTTTTTCAGGTATATTTCCGGTTAAGAGGGATAATTGGGAAGAGTCTCTGGAGTATGAAGCGAAGTGTCACCAGCAATTGATGGAAAATGAAGAAGTTGTAACTTATATGAATCAAATTCATGAAAAAAGTGATTGGAAAGCATTGCTTGAATCGTGGCAAGTTAAAGATTGGTACCCTTACGATGAAACTGGTGAAGTAGCGAATCTTCAAATACCTACACTTTGTATTGTTGGGGGAGATTCAGAAGATGAAGTTACAGCTGCTACAACGTTTAAACAATTAAACAAAAATATTCATATTGCCGTTATTCCGTTTGCTGGTCATTTAGTGCATAGTGATCAACCAAAAATTTATTCGAATATATTGTCTAATTTCTTACAGAACGCGCAAGTTGCTAGTCGAATATAAGGACTTTTGGGTATAATAATAAAGGAATTATTAATTGTATCGGTTAGGAGCTTAATACATATGAAAACAGTTGTTGTCATCGGTGGAGGTATAACGGGACTTTCTACTATGTTTTATTTAGAAAAATTAAAAAAGGATTATAATATCGATTTAAATTTAATTCTTATTGAAAAAGAAGAGTATTTAGGTGGTAAAATCCATAGTGTGGAAGAAAAGGATTTTATTATGGAATCCGGAGCAGATTCTATTGTTGCTCGTAATGAACATGTCATGCCGCTTATAAAAGATTTAAATTTAGAAGATGAAATGGTATATAATGAAACGGGTATTTCTTACATATATTCTGAAAACATGTTACATCCGATTCCTTCTGATACTATATTTGGGATACCGATGAGCGCCCGGTCGTTGTTTAGCAGTACGCTAGTCTCAACGAAGGGGAAAATCGTAGCTTTAAAAGATTTCATAACGAAAAATAAAGAGTTTACGAAAGATACATCACTTGCTCTATTTTTAGAAAGCTTTTTAGGCAAAGAGTTAGTGGACAGACAAATTGCTCCTGTGCTTTCAGGCGTATATTCTGGTAAATTGAATGAGCTTACAATGGCATCTACATTACCGTATTTACTGGATTATAAAAATAAGTATGGAAGTATTATTAAAGGTTTTGAAGAGAATAAAAAACAATTTCAATCAGCAGGAAATAAAAAATTCGTATCATTTAAGGGTGGACTATCTACGATAATTAATCGCTTAGAAGAAGTGCTGACTGAAACTGTCGTAAAAAAAGGTGCTATAACGACGGCTGTAAGTAAACAAGAAGATCGATATGAGATTTCTTTTGCAAATCATGAAACAATACAAGCTGATTATGTTGTTTTAGCAGCTCCACATGATATAGCGCAAACTTTATTACAGTCTAATGAGTTAAATGAGCAGTTTAATACATTTAAAAACTCATCTCTTATTAGTATTTATTTAGGATTTGACATACTAGATGAACAACTACCAGCTGACGGTACGGGGTTTATTGTAACGGAAAACAGTGATTTACATTGTGATGCTTGTACATGGACAAGTCGAAAGTGGAAACATACATCGGGTAAACAAAAATTATTAGTTAGAATGTTTTATAAGAGTACCAATCCGGTATATGAAACAATCAAGGATTACAGTGAAGAAGAATTAGTACGAGTAGCTTTATATGATATTGAAAAGAGTCTCGGAATTAAAGGTGAACCAGAAGTAGTTGAAGTTACAAATTGGAAAGATTTAATGCCGAAATATCATTTAGAACATAATCAAGCGGTTCAAGCATTGCAAGAAAAAATGACAAATCTTTATCCAAATGTATATTTAGCTGGTGCCTCATATTACGGTGTTGGAATTGGTGCGTGTATTGGAAATGGAAAGAATATTGCCAATGAAATAATGGCTACATTAAATAAATAATACTGTAGAATAAATAAAAACTGTTCCTTCAGCAAAATGAAGGAACAGTTTTTATTTATTTTATTTGAATGGAAATTTTATTGTTTTTTACATTGTTTTCTTTTATTGTTAATGTTATTTCTCCAGATTCTTTAAATGAATACGGTGATAGTTGATAAATATCTTTTATATCATGTTTTTCTTGTAATTTACTTATCGGTATTAATACGATATTTGGCTTCCATGTTTCTTGTTTTCCTGAAGGATATTCTATAAGTATTACCGGATTTTTTAACTGCATTTTTTTCCAAGAGACGAAATATAGTTGAACTTCTGTATCTTTTTTTAATAATTCTTCGGAGAAATAACCGAATTCGCCTACATTACCGAAAACAGTGTAGTTTTGATTTTTTAATTTAATATCTAAATAACTAGGTTGATATGTTACTGCATGATAAGTTCCATATGAAAGTGAGAGTATGGCAGCGATTAAAATACCGATTGAAAATGTCTTAAAGCTATTGCCTTTAAAGTTAGTCATCATGAAAGAGTTTGGTGTGAATTTTTTTGCGAATAAAAAAATAAGTAATATGAGTAAGAGGGATAAGCCGATGAATATATACATAGGAAATTTACACCTCCACAATAAAATAATGTATTAACTATATTTTACCATAAATGTATGGGGTAGGGTGGTTGTTTGGAAGGAGAAAATGAAGAAACAATTTTTTTTACAGTTCTTGATAATTTGAAATTCGATTTATGGAAATTATAGCGTAATGTTTGAGTAGTAATCAGAAGGTATCCAATTCGTGTATATAGAATAAAGAGGGAATGCGTCATTAGAAATGTTTGATTTATGGAACAATAAGGACTTTAGTAATTATAAATATTTTTTCTGATATAATGAATGAGTAGAGAGAAAGGAGTGATCCTATGGCATTTCCTATATTAGAAACAGAACGCTTACGTTTAGTTGAAATAGAACAATCTTATTGTCAAAAAATATATGAAATCTTTTCATTGGATGAAGTAACGTGTTATTACGGTATGAATTCTTTTACGGAGTTTGGACAAGCTTCACGTATGATCGAATCTTTTTCGAAAAATTACTTTGAGAAAAAGGCAATACGATGGGGAATTGTGTTAAAAGAAACGAACGTTTTAATAGGAACAATTGGACTAAACAATTTACAATTATGGAGTAAACGATCTGAGATTGGATATGACCTGCATCCTCGTTATTGGGGAAATGGTTATGCGTCAGAAGCGGCTCGAGAAATTATTGATTATGGGTTTAAAGATTTGGGTTTGTTTAGAATTGGAGCTATTACATATCCTGAAAATGTTACTTCTTGTAGAATGTTATCTAAAATCGGCTTTCAAAAGGAAGGTCTATTGCGCGGATATATTCATCAAGGAAATAAGCAACACGATGCATTATTGTATTCTATAGTGCGAACTGATATTGAGGACATAAATTTATAATAAAAAAAACCTCTTAATTAAAAGAGGTTTTTTTTATTATAAATTAACCTAATTTAGGTAATAAACGTTCTCCGCTTTTCATGCTACTTTTACATAAAGGGCATTTAGGCTCTTCTTCAAATGAAAAGTTCTTTCTCATCCATCCTAAACAATCCTCTGATTCACATTCCCAAACAGGGGTTTGTTCTGGTGGTACTTCTGCTACATCGTTCTTTCGATTGCGATACATGTAACCACTCCTTTTATGTAAAAAATTTTAGTTATATATTAAAAAGGTTGTTAACCTTGCTGGTAACAACCTTTTTATTGTTTGAATTATAGCTTTACAACGTTTTTAGCTTGAGGTCCGCGGTTACCTTCTTCAACTTCGAAGCTAACTTCTTGACCTTCGTCTAGAGACTTGAAGCCGTCGCCAGTGATAGCTGAGAAGTGAACGAATACGTCGTTACCGTCTGCAACTTCGATGAAACCGAAACCTTTTTCGCTGTTAAACCATTTTACTTTACCTGTTAATGTCATGGTAATGCCTCCTAAAAGTAGAAAAATTACAATATGATCGGCCTTATTTGAATGAAAATAAAAGTTCACATATTATCAAAAACCCATAAGGAGTACAAAATGTCCCTGATTGATACTTGATAATATGCAAAGAAAATATAGTGTTAAATTGACCTTAATTACTATCTTACAACAAATGGTGGGAAATAGCAAGTGCTGGTAATACCACTGACTAATCTGGGTGATAATAGTAAAGGCACAAAGGCACCTCTTTTATTTATATATTATTCCTAATTTGAATTTATTCCAAACAAAAATCATTTATATGAAAAAATAAGTTTAAATAAAAGGCTAAATATTATTTTAATATTGCTGATGAGTACCATAATTAGGAGGATAGAATATTGCAAAATAAACAATTTAAAATAATTGAAGCAGCAAAAGAAGGAAGAAGAAAAGTTCATCCTGTTTTTGCTGTCATACTCGCGATTATATTTTTAACTTTAGGTGAATTATTTATGTTGTTTTTGCTGATTTTACCGAAAGCAGAAACAACTTTTATGAAGGCGATTTATAGCGACATTGAGATGATATTAACGTTTGGCGGCGCAATATTTTTTGTGTTTTTATGGATTAGATTTGTAGAGAAAAGATCATTTTCATCCATTGGTTTTTGGGGGAATCAATGGATAAGAAAATATTTGAGAGGTGCATTAATAGGATTTGTTTTCATTTCAATACCAGTAATTTTACTCCTATTAGCAGGAGTTGTAACATTACAAATATAAAAAATTACAGTAACCGCTATATTGGGTATTGTAGGTTCTTTAGTCGCATTTTTAATACAAGGGGCAACAGAAGAAATTATTGTACGAGGTTGGTTATTCCCGGTTCTTTCTGTTAGAAGTCGTATATGGGTTGGGATTGTTGTGACGTCTTTCTTATTTGGTTTTCTTCATTTACTTAATCCAGGTATTACAATTCTTTCAATATCGAATATAATATTAGTTGGTGTATTTGCAGCTTTTTACGTTTTAAAAGACAGTAGTCTGTGGGGGATTTGCGCATGGCATTCCATTTGGAATTGGGCACAATATAACGTCTACGGTTTTGCAGTTAGCGGGATGACCATATATTCAACGCCGTTATTTAAACCTGCAACAAATGGCCCCGTATTCCTTCATGGAGGCACGTTTGGAATTGAAGGTAGTATCATTACAACAATCATGCTCACTATCGCTTCAATTGTTTTATGGAGAAAGTTATGGGGAAGAAAAGTGAAACAACGAAATTTTAGTTAATGAAAGAAGGAGAAACTATGGGGATAATAGCATTTGAGGGAGCAAGCGCTGTTGGTAAAAGTACCACGTGCCGTGAATTAGAAAAGAATTATGGTGCTTATATAATACCTGAAGTGAATTCTTTATTTGAAAGGCCAAAAAATGAACATAGAACATGGTATTTTGAAAAACAAGTTGAGCGCTGGAATATAGCTGTTCAGAAGTCAGAGCAATATGAATTAGTAATACTCGATGGTGATATATTTCAGCCACTTAGTTATAATTGGTGTTTTCATTTTGATATATTTAATCAGCCATTATCTTTAATAGAAAATTTTTATAAAGAAAAGATGTTAAATAGGGAAATTGGTTTTCCGGATCAATATTTTTATTTATATACGAACGATGAAGAACTTAGAAAGCGGAAAGTATATGATGAAACGAAAAGAAGGAGAAACTTTGAAAAACATTTACATATATCAAAATCGTTTCAGCGTTATTATGAAAATTTAAATACTGTTACAGATGGGTATTGTAAATTAATTGAGGCGAAAAGTGTAAGAAATAATGAATTAGAAATAGTGAGAAACTCAAAAAATTTGAACGTGTGTGAAGAAAGACGTTTTGATGTTTCGAGGTTAGATGCTATTACGAAGTGGTTAAAAGAAAATCGTGCATAAAGTAAAAACAACGAGTGTTGTAGAACGCACTCGTTGTTTTTTTGCTTCTTTATAAATATAAAGGAAAAATTTGTAGAATACTTTCAAAATTTAACAGAATAATCTTTCAATTTTAAAGAAAAAGAAATACAATATGAGAAAGTATATATAAATAATATGATAGGGGATGGGATGCGATATTTTAAATGAAGTAACAGTTTTTATATAAAAAATAATTAGGTAGTCAGAACAGAGATATTTGGGAGGAAACAAGCGCGATGAAAACACTATTTAAAATAATCGGTATTCTAGCTGGTATGGCGGTAATCGGAGTAGGTTTAACATATGGTATGCTGCATTATTTAAATAATAGTAAACCAGCTGCGAAAAAGGCATCACCAGCTGCTCCAGCAGTAGAAGTATTAGCTGATAGTAACGTAAAAGCAGAAGATGCAAAGCTTTTAGAGAATGGCAATTATTCATTGCCAAATAGTGGTTTTAATAAAAATTTTAAATGGACAGATGAGAACATACAGACAGCATTACATGAAATGGCACATCAAAAAGCGAAAGCTGATCAAAAGTGGGGCTATATTTTTATTACACAAGAGCGGATTGAAAGCTTAATTGATATTGTAAAGAGTAATGATCTTGTACAGGGAAGTACATATGTAGAAATTTTAGAACGATGGAAACAAGGAAAATATGAAAAGGTTGATGGGGATCACAATAAGATTTGGAAATTACAAAGTGGGAATTTAGGAGAAGGAAAAGGAGTAATGTCGGAAGCTGAGCAAAAAGAATTAATTAATCAAGTGTTTATGAACAAAGGTACATATTCAGGTAGTAAATTAATTGCAGGTGGCGGACAGACTAATAAATAATATACTAATTAATGTAAGAGAGTAATTGCTTATTAGGCAATTACTCTTTTTAAATGTACTTCTTAATATCTTAATCTCGTTCAAGTAAGGAAAGAAACGACTGTAACACCGGGGAAATCCATCTGGATTTATGATAGATTACATGACTTTGAATAACGGATGGAGTTTCGATAGGCTGAAAACATAGTTGTTCTTTTTGACAACTTTCCTGTACAACGATATAAGGAAGAATTGAAATGCCTAACTTACACATGACAGATTGTTTAATGACTTCAACATTGGAAGTTTCAAATGTTTTAGCTGGAATATTTCCGCTTTGACGTAAAAAACGATCTACCATTGTCCTATAGCCGCAGCTTTGTTCTGTAAAAATGAACTGAGTTTCCTGTAATAACTGGAATGGATTTGTATGTGCAGCGGAATAAGCTGGTAAAATCCATCCAAATGTTTCATTACTAAAAGTACGCGTAATAAAATCATTATGTTCTATACTTTCTCCAATTATGAAGACAACGTCTGTTTCTCCTTCACGTAATTTTTGTAATGCTTGTTCATTTGTGTTTGTTTCAAGTACGATATTTACTTTCGGATTTTTCTGTTTGTAAGTACGTAATAATTGTGGTAATCGGTATACCGCTAATGATTCATTAGATGTAATACTTAATGTACCTTCTAAATAATCTGTATTTTGGGGGATTTCTTGCGCTTTTTCATATATTGAAAGTAATTCTAATGCATAAGGATGAAATTGATGACCTGCTTTTGTAAGTAGCACTTTTTTCCCTAACCGATCGAAAAGAGGAATATGTAAATCGTTCTCTAAAGCTTTCATATGTGCTGTAACAGTAGATTGCGCATAACCTAGCGCGTGCGCAGCTTTAGAAAAATTACCATACTTCACAATGGCGCAAAATGTTTTAACATGTCTCATTTCCATAAGCGATCCCTCTTTTATTATCATGATTTGTGAATGATTATATCATGTATTTTAATTTTCCAAATGATTAAATTCTGTATAAAATGAAATTGTAGAAATATTCATTCAGGTGATATTGGAGGAGAAAAGATGATCAAAAAGGGCTATCATGTAGCTGTTGTTGGGGCTACAGGTGCGGTAGGGCAAAAAATTATTGAACTGTTAGAGAATGAAATGAAGTTTAATATAGTTGGAGTTACATTGCTTTCGTCAAAACGATCCGCTGGTAAGAAAGTAAGATTCAAAGGACGAGAGATAATTATACAAGAGGCAAAAACAACTAGCTTTGAAGGTGTAGATATTGCCTTTTTTAGCGCTGGGGGAGAAGTATCTAGACAATTTGTAACTCATGCAGTTTCTAGTGGTGCGATTGTAATTGATAACACAAGTGAGTACCGAATGGCACAAGGTGTACCGCTCGTTGTTCCGGAAGTGAATGCGCACACTTTAAAACAGCATAAAGGTATCATTGCAGTTCCAAATTGTTCAGCACTACAGATGGTAACAGCACTTCAGCCGATTCGAAAATCATTTGGTTTAGAAAGAATTATCGTTTCAACATATCAAGCTGTATCGGGTTCTGGCATTCATGCGATTCATGAATTACGAGAGCAGGCTAAGTCTATACTTGCAGGTGAAGAAGTGAAGAGTGATATATTACCGGTGAAAAAAGATAAAAAACATTATCCAATAGCATTTAATGTACTGCCTCAAGTAGATATATTTACAGACAATGATTTTACTTTTGAAGAAGTCAAAATGATTCAAGAAACGAAGAAAATATTAGAAGATGAAAACTTGAAAATGGCAGCTACTTGTGTACGTGTTCCAGTTGTATCGGGGCATTCAGAATCGGTTTATATAGAACTGGAAAAAGAAGCAAGCGTTGCGGAAATCAAGGGAATACTAATGGATGCACCAGGTGTTATTTTGCAGGATAACCCTAGTGAACAGTTGTATCCAATGCCATTATATGCAGAAGGGAAAATAGATACATTTGTCGGAAGAATACGTAAAGATCCTGATACGCCAAACGGATTCCACCTCTGGATTGTTTCCGATAACCTATTAAAAGGTGCGGCTTGGAATTCAGTTCAAATCGCAGAGACTTTAGTGGAAAAGGGGATACTTTAATATAGTTTAAAAAACTGGGGAATCGTTAATGATTCCCCAGTTTGTATTTCATAATTGATTTCTTTATTTCGGCCGACTTTAATTAAAATTAGTCGTTATTGAATTTTTATAAATATCTACTTTATGTGCAGTGAAGCGTAAGGTTTTGGATTCTGCATGAATTGTAAGATTAATAATAATCGATAACGGCATTTCGACCGTTTTCACAATATCTTCTATAGCAATATACTCATTTTTTGCTTCCTTATAATAAACAACAGAACGAATTACGGCCTCGTCACCTTCAATATCAATTTCACACATCATAGGGGATTTTTCACCATTATGTAAGAATAATTCGCCTAGTACGATTGAACCGTTTAATTCTTCTGTAAAATTAGTAGTTGCCGCTGGTTTTACCCATGTTTCGTCATGTTCTTCGTTTTCCTCTTCATCTATTGCCCATTCCCAAATGGGGTTTTGTTTTAGGTCCTCAATAGTTAATTTATCAATTGGTTTGCAACTACTCATACATAAATTCTCCTTTTATTTTGATAAATAAGTTTTTTGATTTCATGAATTAGATGATTGCTTATAAGTGGGTTTAACAAAGTATTTTGCTCATTTGATATCCAAACTACTGTATTTTGAAATAAAGCTATTACAGCAATATTAACAAAACTTTAATTGTCTAGTAAATAATTATTAGTGGAGATATTAAAATGGGATGGTGTTAAAGAAAGATAGTAAAAAACATCAAGGATGAATGAAATCCATTTGGTACGATATGGATATATCCAATGTGAGGGGGAGTTTGATGTATCAAGTAAAGGGGTATTTTTCATCATTAAAAGGAAGTTATTATGAGATTGGAAAGCAACAAGGGGAATTCGTGAAACAAAATCCGTATCTCATCCCGCAATTTATACACGAAGAAAATGTAATATCTAATAACCATTGGACAGAATCGAGAAATATACTAAACAAACATTGTCCAGGCATAAATGAAGAAATTGAGGGGTTTTGTGAAGTGTTAAAAATTCCTTCAAAAAATATGATGTATTACTATCAAACACTATTGAAAGCAGGTTGTAGTCATTGTGCAGTATTACCTAAAAAGACCGATTTAGAGCACACATATGTATTAAGGAATTATGATTTGTCACCAGTAATAGATGATATGCGTTTTTGTTCAACTCATGTTGAAGGTGCGTATGCACATAGTGGCTTTTCTACTCAATATTTTGGCCGAACGGAAGGGATAAACGAGCATGGATTAGCTGTTACATTTTCAGCATGTGGTCAACCAGTAGGAAATATTGCAGGTTTAAGAAAGCCAATGGTGAGTGGTTTACAATGTTTTGCGGTAATTCGATTGTTGTTGGAGAAATGTAAAAATGTGCAGGAAGCTAAGTTACTAATAGAAGAAATCCCAATTGCTAGTAATATTAATTTAATAATAGCTGATCCTTTAAATGCAGCATATATTGAAATATTTGACGGTCATAAATCCACAATAACGATTGATGGTGAAAAACAAGCTTTTATTGTATCAACAAACCATGCAGTTAGTTCATCAATTCAGAAATTAAATAATAGGAAATTAGAACAATCAACAAAGAGATATCACCTTTTACATGAGCATTTAAATAGATGTGAACAAGTAAGCATAGAGTCTTTAAAAAAGTTAGTAGAAGAAGAATATCCTGCTGGACTTACTGTGCATAACTATGAAGAATGGTTTGGAACTTTACATTCTGTATTATTCGATTTACATGATCGTACAATGAAGATTTGTTTCGGATCACCACTTTTAAACGACTGGTATTCATTGAAAGTTGGAGGAAGTATGCCGTTTTCTGAGGTGAACGTGAACTTTAAAAATAAAACTTATACTGACTTTTGGAAGGAAGATAAGAATGAATTGATACCTAAAAGATAAATGGGATAAGATGGTGATGTAAAGAGTGCATTTATACTGGAGGGATTATCAATACTAAAAGTTACGTTACCATTTGTTCTTATCTTTTTTCTTGTCATTGCGATGTATATTGCTTATCAAAAGAGAAAAAAGTCTGGGATAAAAGGATTGAAAAGTGCGGTAACTTCTATTTGCTTCTTTTCACTTGCAATCTTAAATATGTTTGCATATTGGTTTCATTTTGGCGGTGCTTTTACTTGGTTATTTTCAATTGTATTATTGCTAGTTGGTGCATATTTTACTAAATATATTCCAATATCTAAAAAGGTACATTAAAGTTTATAAGAGTTAAATATAATGTTTACTTTGTTTTGAAAAGAGATTATTCTACTAAATTGTTGTGAAACGGTTTCATAGGATAATCTCTTTTGTTTAGTTTTGGAAAGAACGTACTGTGATTTTTAGTTGCTCAATAAATTCTCGAGTTGCAGCACACATATATTTATCTTTTCTATAAATTAGCCCTATTTCAATTATTGGAGTAGGGTTTTCTATTTTAATAGCTTGAATGTTTTTATTTTGTAAAAAGTCTATATATGGTTTGGGTAACACTGTAATTCCCATTCCTTTGGAAACCATTTGGATTAAAGATTCCATCGTACTAATTTCTAAAATTGGCCTTGGTTTAAAGTTTAACTTTTGACAATGAGATGTAATTAGTTCGGTTAAAAAGAAATTTTTAGGTAAAAGAATTAAAGGGTAGTTCTGTAATTCAGCAATAGATACATGATTACGTTCAGCTAATCGATGACCAGTGGGCACGACCAATGTAAGATTGCTTTTGTATAGAGGGATGGAGATAATCTCTTTATCTTGCACCGGGAGAAATGTAATTCCAATATCTAGTTCGTTTTGTAATAATTTTTCACGAATATCTCCTGTACGAAGCCCTAATACAGAAAGCTCTATATTAGGATATAAATTATTAAAATTTAAAATAGCTGTTGGTAGTAAATAATTTACGACGGTTAACAAAGCCCCTATTGTTAAGGAACCTTGCTGTAATCCGTTTAGGTCTTGAATAGCTGAACGAGCTTGTTCGACTTCATGAAAAATGGTTTTACTATGTGATAATAAAATCTTCCCTGCTTCAGTTAATGATATTTTTTTACCAATTCGATCGAAAAGTGGCATTCCTACTTCATGCTCTAATGCACGTATTTGTTGACTTAGTGAAGGCTGTGAAATATTTAATTTTTCAGCTGCTTTTGTGAAATGTAATTCTTTTGAAACAGCTAAAAAGTATTCAAGTTGTCGTAATTCGATTGGAATCACCTCAAGTATAATGATAGGTTATACCTATCATTATTATATAAATAATTGAATTGAACAATGATTTTAGAGGTTTTATAATCATCTTTATGTAACAGAGAGGGTTGTAAAAATTAATCGAGAGAAAATACATGTAACACCTTTAAAGGAGGAAATAGAATGGCTAATGAATATCAATTATTATCTTTAAATATAGGATTACCAAAAGAGGTTATATACGGCGGAAAAGTAATTCATACAGGCATAAATAAGAAACAAGTAAAGGAACCGGTATATTTATCCTTTGTAAAATTTAATGGAGATGGACAGGCGGACTTAGTTCATCATGGAGGAGTAGATAAAGCAGTTTGTGTTTATACTGGTGATCACTATCCATACTGGGAAAAAGAATTGAATCAAGATCTTGTATATGGGGCTTTCGGAGAAAATATAACAGTTAGTGGTATGCGCGAAGAGGATGTTTGTATTGGTGATACGTTTGAGCTCGGAGAGGCAATCGTACAGGTAACACAACCAAGGCAACCTTGTTTTAAATTAGCAAAAAAATATAATATTCCAAAGTTACCACTATATTTTCAAGAAACAGGATATACAGGATTTTATTTTCGTGTATTAAAAGAAGGATGGGTATCATCAGTCGATACATTAAAAAGTCTACAGTCTGATCCGAAAGGTGTTTCAATAGCGTTTGCTAATCGTATCATGCATAAGGAAAAACAAAATATTGAAGGGGTAAAAAGAATATTAGAAGTAAATGCACTTTCAAGTAGTTGGAGAAAGTCTTTTGAAAAGCGTATAAGTGGAGAAGAAATTAATACGAAGGAAAGACTTGAAGGGATAAAAGAATAAAAATATTTTATTATAAATAGTGTATTTCTATTAGTAAAAGCTAATTAGAAAGCGCTATTTTTATATAATAAACTAATTAATATCCAGAAATCTTAATATTGTTTTATTCGACTTATTTTCAAATAGTCAAAACATAAAATTAATTAGACTTTTTTTTTATGTTTTATGATAGTATATTGATTGGTAAGACCTCTATTTTTAAGAGTAGGTCATATAAGTATATCTAATTTAATGGAATTTAACATTTGGAGGTACAACATGGGGAATGTTGAAAAATTGGCAAGTCTTCTAATAGAAGAACCGAAAAGAGAGCAGTTATTTCCTTTATTTGAAGAAGTGTTTGGAATTAAAACTCAAACATTGAATGATTTTTCGGATAAAGGATATTGGGATGATACATATAAAGCTTTATCGTTTTTACAAGAAGATAAAGTGATTGCAAATGTTGCGGCATTTTCACTCCCATTATTAATTAATGGTGAAAAAATAAATGCGGCGGGTATTCAATCAGTAATGACACACCCTAATTTCCGTAGACAAGGGTTAATGACACAATTAATGGATAAAATGATAGAAGAAATCGATAAGAAATGTGAATGTGCATTATTGTTTACGGAAAACCCTGAACTATATACAGCATTTGGATTTAAAGTTGTGCAGGAATATTTGATGACTATACCATATGATAAAAATATTAATAATAACGATTCACTACTTAAAAAGTTAGATTACTATAATATAGAGAATAGACAGTTAATACATGAAACTATTGATAGTAGCCAAAGACTTTCAAATAGTTTTTCAACTTTAAACTTCCATCCTTCATTTTATTTGAATATGTATGATTCGGAATGGAATGAGAAATTGTATTATTCAGAGAAACTAGATGCTCTAATCGTTTATGAAGTAGAAAATGAAAAGTTGAAATTATTTGGAGTATTTGCGCCAGTACTTCCGGTTTTAGATGAATTATGTGGAGAAATCAATGAAAGGTTTACGGAAATCGAATTTTATTTTTCTCCGGATCAATTAGGGGTTGAGGATGTACAGTTTACAGAAGTACAGTCTAGCAAGTATTTAATGGTTCGAAGTGATAAAGAGTTAGATTTTAAAGGTTATAAATTCCCAGTATTAGCGGAGTTTTAAGTGTCTATATAAATGCTTTATTATGGAGGAGCTATGAATATATCGTATATACCAGAACATATTGAGCAACTCACTATAATGAATGTACCTGAATACTATAAAATTAATGATAATCATGCGTTTATTGTCCGTTCGAAAGCAGAAACTGATTTTTGGCTTAAAACACATTATGGTTTTGAAGTAATGAATGGTCATGTATTTTATAATGAGATGATGACAGACTTTCAAGCTGAAGTTCAGTTACGTATGAATCCAAATTCAAAATTCGATCAAGCAGGTCTTTTTGTTATGATTTCGGAGAACTGTTGGCTAAAAACATCTTTAGAATATATCCCTGAAGGGCCATCTCACTTAGGTGCTGTCGTAACGAATAATGGATATTCTGACTGGTCAACGCAAGATTATCCAACTGAAGCATCTAAGCAACAACTTCGTTTTCGAATTATTCGAAAAAGCGGTGATTATACAATATATGTGAAAAAGGGCCATCAATGGGAACAAATAAGAATCGCTCATTTAATGGAGGATATAGGGAAGGAGCCTGTTAAAATAGGTTTTTACACGTGTAGTCCTTCTAAAAATAAGGGATTTGAGACTGAGTTTTTACATTTTACAATTGAAGAAATATAGATGAAAAACCGTATTCTTTTCATTAAGAATACGGTTTTTGTATTTATATAATATAAAGCACATTTATTGACTAGAAAGTCATTAATACTTATCATTTAATAATGTTAAATATTAATTTACATAATATAATAGAAGTAATAAAGAAATTACAAAATATATAGCTTAAATAAGGAGGGATATGAATTATTCAGTGGTAATTTCATGGGAAAAGGAGATTATGTATGAAATCATTTCGTAAGTTATTACAGTATTTAAAACCATACATGTTCTTCGCTATTATTGGGCCGCTATTTATGGTACTTGAGGTTGCGATGGACTTAATTCAACCGACTATTATGCAACATATCATTGATGTTGGGATTGCAAATCGGGATTTAAATTATGTAATAAAAATGGGGCTTCTTATGATAGGAGCAGCAGCACTCGGTTTAGTTGGAGGGCTTGGGTGTATGATGTATTCTACAAAAGCAGCTGTTAATTTCGCTACAGACATACGAAAAGATGTGTTTGCGAAAATAGAAACATTTTCTAGTAATAATCGGGACTCATTTGGAACAGGTAAATTATTAACGATCGTGACAAATGATATCACTTCCATTCAATCGGCAATGACGATGACATTACGTGTTCTCGTTCGTGGTCCACTGTTATTTATCGGAAGTATAATTATTGTTTTTGTAACAGCGCGAGAGTTATTTCCAATATTACTTGTAGTTGTTCCGATTTTATTACTTGCGATTATTTTAATTGCAAGTAAAGCAAGTGGTACATTTAAAAAGGTGCAAGAGGCATTAGACAAAGTGAATACAAAGCTACAAGAAAATTTATCTGGTGTGCGTGTTATAAAAGCGTATGTAAGACAAAAATACGAAATCGCTCAATTTGGAAATGTAAATACAAATTTAACGAAGATAAATATTCGAGCTGTGCAACTTATTTCTTTAATGATGCCAATCATTATGCTAGTTGTAAGTGGCGGGATTGTCGCAACATTATGGATTGGTGGAGAAAAAGTATTCGATGGAACGCTTCAAGTAGGAGCGATTTTGGCATTTATTAATTACTTGAATATCATTTTAATGTCACTTATGTCGATTAGCATGGTATTTATTCAAATTGCGCGAGCTTTTCCATCTGCGGATCGTGTACAGCAAGTGTTAAATACCGAGGTTGATATTATAAGCGAAGCGTATGCGATCGAACCTGAGAAAATTGAAGGAAATATCGAATTTAAAAATGTTAGTTATAGCTATACGAAAAATAATGAATACGTTTTAAAAGATATTTCGTTTAGCATACAAAAAGGTGAAAAAGTAGGGATTATTGGATCAACTGGAAGTGGTAAATCTACCTTAGCGAAACTGTTACCACGTCTATATGATGTGGATCATGGTGAAATATGTATAGATGGAATAGATGTTAAAAAATATGATTTGCAAAAACTCCGTGCTTCAATAGGGTTTGTACCTCAGAAGGCGTTGTTGTTCTCAGGCAGTATAGAAGAAAATTTACGTTATGGTAAAGAAGATGCAACACATGACGAGCTGGAAGTAGCAGCTGCATCAGCTTGTGCGACTGAGTTTATCAATAAGCTGGAAGAATCTTATCAATATAATTTAACACAAGGCGCGACAAATCTATCAGGTGGACAAAAACAACGTGTATCAATTGCAAGGGCACTTGTGAGAAAGCCACCGATTCTCATATTAGATGATTCTACATCAGCAGTTGATGCAAAATCAGAGGCTACTATTCAAATAGCTTTAAAAACAAAATATAAAGGCACAACAACTTTATTAATTGCGTCTAAAATTTCTTCCATAATGGATGCGGATAAAATACTTGTATTAGATAATGGTGAATTAGTTGGCAATGGTACACATGAACAATTGTTAGAACAAAGTGAGGTTTATCAGGAAATTTATCTTTCCCAAGGTGGTAATTTAGATAAAGAAGGTGGGGAAGAACATGCGTAATTTTCAAGGGCAATTTGCTAATAAAGTTGGACGAAACACCCCAAAGATGGGAAAAGCTAAAAATGCTCAAGGAACTGTAATGCGGGTATGGAACTATATGGGCTATCAAAAAGCTGCTCTTATGTTTGTTATATTTCTAGTCGTTGTTACTACATTACTTGGATTATTAGGTCCCTATTTTATGGGAGTCATTATAGATCAATATATTGTACCGAAAGATTTAAGTGGTACAGCAAGAATGTGTATGTTACTTATCGCGATTTATGGTGTAACTGTACTTTTAACATGGTTACAAACGTTTGTCATGATTAACGTTGCATTAAAAACAATTCAAAAAATACGACAAGATATTTTTGAGAAAATCCAAACGCTTTCTTTACGGTTCTTTGATGTGCGTTCTCAAGGTGATTTAATGAGCCGTGTGACAAATGATATAGATAATTTGAATCAAGCTTTGACACAAAGCGTTGTACAAATTATTTCATCAGCATTAACTTTTATAGGTGTAACGATTGCAATGTTCGCCTTAAATTGGATTTTAGCAATTGTAACTTTAATTACAGTACCTATTATGTTTTACGTTACAAAAAAACTAGTTGCATATAGTGGTAAAAACTTTGCGAAGCGTCAAAAAGATTTAGGTGAATTAAATGGATTTATTGAGGAAGCAATTACAGGTGCGGATGTTACAACGTTGTACGGAAAAGAAAAAGAAACTGTACAAAATTTCAATAAAATTAATGAACAGCTAAGAGTTTCAGCTACGAAGGCTGATACATTTTCAGCTTTTATTTTTCCAAGTATGAACTTTATTAATAATTTAGGTATGGGCCTTGTCATTGGGACTGGATCAGTTATGGTCTTAAACGGAATGACAACAGTAGGAGTTATTGCGGCTTTTATTAATTATTCTCGTCAATTCTCAAGACCGCTGAGTCAATTTGCGACTTTAATGAATACAATTCAAGCGGCAGTTGCTGGTGGAGAACGTGTTTTTGAAATTATGGATGAGGTACCAGAAATTCAAAATAAAAAAGACGCATTCGTTGTACAAAATTTACAAGGGCATGTTGCACTTGAGAATGTTTCATTTGGCTACGCAGAAAATAAAACGATTTTAAAAGAAGTGAGTCTTAAAGCGCAGCCAGGAGAGACAATTGCTTTAGTTGGTCCGACTGGATCAGGGAAAACAACAATCATTAATTTGTTAACTCGCTTTTACGATATACAGCAAGGACAAATTCATATTGATGGAAAAGATATAAAAGATTATGATATTAATTCTTTACGAAGTAAAATAGGAGTAGTTTTACAGGATACGTATTTATTTGCTGGTTCGATTATGGATAATATCCGTTATGGACGCTTAGATGCTACTGATGAAGAAGTTATCACTGCAGCTAAGGCAGCATCTGCACATTCTTTTATTAAGCATTTGCCAAATCAATATGAAACAGAAATTGCTTCAGAAGGATCGAATTTAAGTCAAGGGCAAAAACAACTTCTAGCGATTGCACGAGCAATTTTAGCAGATGCAGATATATTAATTCTCGATGAAGCGACATCAAATATTGATACAAGAACAGAATTACAAATACAAGCAGGACTAAATAATTTAATGAGAGGTCGCACAAGTTTTGTGATCGCTCATCGACTTAAAACAATTGAAAAAGCAGATCAAATTCTTGTTATAAAAGATGGAAATATTTTAGAAAGAGGGAATCATGAATCTCTCATGGAAGATAGAGGGTTTTATTTTGATTTGTATACGAGTCAGTTTAAAATATAGTAAAAGCATTGATATGTTGCGGTTTCTCTTGAGAGGAGAAACCGCATTTTTTATATTTGCAAATATTACTATCCAAATGGTCTTTCACTACATATTTTAACAGCATCCACCTGCATTCCAGGCAAAACATGTGAATAGCGATTTAATGTTATGAACATATCTTTATAACTGAAGTGTCCACTTACAGTCTTTGGATGTATACCTTGTTTCAAAAGTAGCGTAGCATGTGTATAATAACGTAAATCATAAAATCGAACTTTAAAAATCGGAGTTTAAATAAAAAGAGCGCTGTTAAAAGCGCTCTGAGACAAACCATACATTTAGAGAGGAATCAAGATAATATATGGATATTGTGTGAGAATGTTGTAGGTTTTAATTAAAAATAAAGCACACATATAAGTGTGCTTTTATGAACGCTTTAGATTTGTATGACTATATAGTCATACAATAAAATATGCTTGTTTAATATAAATGTGTGTCAAATCTATAAAAAGATATTGTGTATAAGGAACAATAAATGTTAATTAGCTAAGTCTTTTGTTTTTATCCTGCTATTTGCCGGACAGTAAGACCCCCACCTTAAAATTCAGCGGAAGCAAAGAAGTTAGGTGGGGGCTGGACTGCCCATAAAAGCCCGATTGGTGAGGGCTGATTAAAGTTTCACTTTATTAACGAATTTGCACAACTGTTAACGCTGCAGAACGAATATCTACTGTACCTATTACTTCAACGGGGACAATTTGAATTAAATCACCAGGGTTTAAGTTAATTAGAATGACCCCACTTGATACATCGACTTCACCAGTTCCGATAATATTAGAACGGACTGCGGATCCGGATCCTGCAATAATATTAGTCGATGAATTTAATGTCAAGAAAAAGCGAGCTGCTTCCGGGGCTAATGGAACGTTATCAAGGCTAATCGTTAATGTATAGCTAATTTGATAAATACCAGCTACCTGAATTTTAATACCAGTTCCAGTACTAATTGTATCATTAATTACAGGGACAGTAATGTTAGGATTTGGGCCTGTACTAGGTAATAGTAGTGGTGTAAATAATGTTGCAAATTGAGGTGAAGTAGCATTGAAGGCAAAACCTAGGGCAGGTAGTGAACTAGGTGCTTGTGCTTCACAATTAAAATTAGCGAATTTACGAATGGATGAGCGCATATTTTCACTCCTTTCTTGTATTTAGATTTCGTGAGTATTAACTTCACATTTTGGACAAGCGTAATACAATATATGAAAATTTATAGTAGATAGTGCACAAGCATTACTATTACGGATAAAGCTATGAATAATAATAAATACTATATGGAAAAAGCAGTTAGCTAATTTAACTAACTGCTTAGTCGGTTCTCCAAGAGCAAATAGGCGAAAAATTATTGCGCTATATAAAAGATCGCTATAGATAAGTGCTCTTTTTGAGAGTGAGTATAAAATTCTATCATTCTATCTAGTATGTGCACTGTATTATGTAGTTGCTACTAAAATTGATGTGAATTTTTAAAATTAGAGGTTTCTTTCAATGAAACCTCTAAAAAGACAACTAAATTTACGTTATAGTAAATTCAATTGCGATAGGAGTGCCTCCATCTAGGACTGCTCCTCCTACAATAGTAGCAGCTGTAGTAGTCACACCAGTAATAGTATCACCTGTTTGAATAACACCATTAATATAAAGTGTTAAAAAGGCATAAGAAGCAGGGAATGTTGTTACAGCACCAGTGTCATCAGTGAAGTCTGTGTTAGCAAAAGTTAAATCTGCACCAGCAGCAGTTCCTGTTGCGGCTGTACTTACAAATCGTCTTCCGGCTATAAAAGGTTTAACGATAGGCATTTATATTCACCCCTTTTTGAGAATTAACTTAGACAAGTTTTTTGAAAGTTTTGTCCTGTATCGTATATTATGCTGTGCTTCTACTAAGAGATACGGCTTGTATACTAGTAAATAAGTATAATTATTATGCGTTTTATAAGTTAGGTTCTTATAAGTAATTAAGTGGTTAAGGTTGGATTTTGTATATGGTATGTTTATGTTAAAAAAGAGAGCTCTTTTAGAAAGAGCTCTTAATCAAATTATTATCTTAGTGTTGGAGGGAAACTGGCGGCCTCAGTGACAGATGGTAGAAATAATTTACGTGGTATTGTAATAAATTCAAGCGCAATTTGCTTTGGATAAAAAAGTATTTGAGTTAAATCTAGAGCATGTATTAATAGTATCATGAAGCTTGTAAGAATGATAAAACTACCCCAAAAGAAACTTTTTGAAGTGTTGCGGAAATCTTTTATTAAAGAAAAGAATGAAAAAAATGCGGTAACAATGAGAATAAAAAATTTATACTTATCAGCCATTGTGATCCTCCTAAAGAACAGTAATTTATATTATACCGTATTTTCCAATATTATTATAAAAAGATTTTAAAGTGAATAATAAGAAAAAAATAAAGCCATAACTTCAAACATTAGTTTAGGTTCTATTGTTTGAATTTTTTGTTTTAGAAGATATATAATCTGAAATTGAAAATTTTCCAAATGAATTACGATTTTTTATTTCTGATCCAACATCAAGTGCTTAATGAAATGGTATGAAAGATTATAGGCTAGAGATACGAGATTAAATAAGAGGAGTTTGCGTGCTGCAAGCGTCCTAGCTCAGATTTCTACTAGAGAAAAGTATTTAGTTGGAGTTGGTATGTTAATAAAAAACGGATGGATGTCGAAACTAAATATTCATGACATTAAGGACAAAGATCAGGAAATATAATTTGGTATTCTGGGAATAACCGGAGATCCGTAGTTAAGGTTGCATAGTATTTGTATTTTTTTTCTAATTTTTCAATTGTTGTTATGTGATGAGAACCTAATCCGCGTCGTACACTATGTTGAGAAAGAGTCGGCCCAATTTGTAATTTTCGTTTTTTCATTGCATCGTTCCATGGACTATAAAAAAATTTAAAAATAAAAGCAGGTTCCATGTAAATGCTATAAGGATAATGCGAACCATGTCTCCCGACTCTATAGTTCCCATGCGAATTATTGTGAATTAATCTACCGTTAAGATATAGTTGGTTTGGATTAGGTTGAATTATTATGCCGTGATAACGTTGTTTAACAAGCGGAGAGCTATATCTTGGATTAGTGTAGCCATGAGTCGGTTCATCAATCATCATAATCATTCTTATTGAAAACATATTGCCGCCCATAGTGTTAAGTGATTTGAAAAATTGTTCTTTATTATAACAGCACAGGAATTCTGTCGTATTCAATACCATTTTCCATCCTGTAATTTCTCTTTCAATTTCCATAACTTCTTGATCAACTAAATAAGCATCAAATTCGAATGATTTTGAGTTTCGTATTTCCCAATTAGGAGCGAATGTTTTACAGATTTCAACTGAACGATCAGTGGATCCACGGTTAATAAGAATGCCATGATCAAATAGCTTTGTATGGTGCATTAACCACCACGGAAGTAAATATTCTTCATTGTAAAAATGAGAAATTAAAGTAGTCTGAATCAAAATCACCTCCGTATTTAACCTGCTTCTTATTTAATATGATATGGAAGGAAACCTATTGTTAGAAGGTCTCCTCTTAAAAGTTTTAAACCACATAGGGTATGTGGATGGATTAGTATGTAAAGTAGTCTGAATGATAAAGAGTGGTATTAAAAAGTACAAAATCTAAAATGAGCATCGAATTAGTGCATAACGATTGAAACGGCACTGAAAACTAATAAAACAGCCATAATGATGTTAAATAATTGATTATGTTTTAATAAAAGTTTTTGGAACATGGAACCAAAAAGGCTCCAACTAAATGTACTCAGTAAACCGACTATACCTAGAAATAATGAGAAAAGTAGAAAACTTGAATATGAATTGTAGTAAGGGAGTATAAAAGTAGAGACTACTGTGAGTCCGAATAATATTCCTTTAGGGTTAATAAATTGAAGGAAAATACCCACTGTAAATAAGTTTTTATTATTTTTTTCATTGTGACCGGCACCGCCTTTACTAGTAATTATTTTAAAGGCTAAATATAGCATATACGCGACACCTAAAATTTTTAAAGGAAATTCAATTATAGGGATAATATTAATTAATACAATATTAAAGAAACTGCATAAAGAAGTGAGGATGAAAAAACCGAATGCTACTCCAAAGCAAAAGTTTATGCTTCTCTTTAATCCATGTTGATTTGCGTATGTCATAGCTAAGAAATTGTTGGGACCAGGTGTGAAGCTACTTATAAATACAAATAACAAAAAAGAAAATATAGGCATTTCAAAACCCCCTATTTTTTGTGTGTTATAATGACCAAAAAGAACAATATAACGTGTGCTTTTTATTATACATAACGGTCGTTATATTGTATACAGTGTAGGAGTGTTTTTTATGGAAGAAATTCAACTTATTCTGGCAAAAAATTTAAAATCAATACGTGAAAAAGAAAAATTAAGTTTAGAAAAGGTCTCTCAATTAACAGGTGTAAGTAAAACAATGATTGGACAGATAGAAAGAGGAGATTCAAGCCCGACACTAACAACAATATGGAAAATTGCTAATGGTTTGAAAGTATCATTTACCTCTTTAATTAATAATCCACAGCCTGATACGAAAGTAGTTTTACGAAATGATGTTCAAGTATTGTCTGAAGACAATGGGAGATATAAGGTGTATCCCTCATTTCCTTTCCAAGATGATAGGAATTTTGAAATCTATATGGTTGAAATTGATACAGAAGGGAAATTAAGTTCAGAAGCGCATAAAGAAGGAACAGAAGAGTTTATAACGGTATTTGAAGGGAAATTGACAATTGATATAAATGATTGTCAATATACGTTAAATAATGGAGACTCAATTCGCTTTAAGGCGGATAGACCGCATACTTATACTAATTCAGGAAGAACATTAACTCGGTTAAGTATGACTATTTATTATCCAGCTTTATAAGCTGGCAATAATATAAAGAGTAAAAGTAAATGTGTATTGTTAAAACCATCTATAAGAGATGGTTTTATTTTTTTGAATATAAAAAAAGACACTCAATTGAGTGTCAATATAGTATTGCTCTCGCGTATAGGATTGGAGATGTTCCTCAAATACATATTGAGATGGTCTGTAAAGAAGAAACGATCTTCATCTTTAATGTAACATCGACATGGGGGAAGTGTAAATTGATAATATATATACGGAAAATTTAGTATAGATGTTTTCTACTATGGATATAGTACAATTTATTTTTGTTACGTAATCACTATCGTAATATTTATCAATTGAGTATTTAGATTGTTTATTATAAAAAGAATGAATCATTTTTTAATCAATTCGTATAATTGTAAGAGAGGCACCTGTTGATCCACCTCCAACTAAATTCACGACGGATAATATACCAAATAATTGTAGTGAAATTGTATTACCAGCATTTAAATTAGTAATTAAATTATTACTATAATTTGAAGTTGATAAAGCGGGAGAAAAAATAGAGCCAGGAATTGGCGTAGAAGCGTTTAATAGTAGTCTAGTTCCAGCAAGTAGAGCGGTTGTCATATTAACTTGATAGGTTAAATGATATCTTCCAGTTACAGGAATTGTAAATACGTCATTTGAAGCGTTAACTGTAAAATTACCGAGACTTTGGTTATTTGAAAGTGGAATGTTTGTTCCTCCTAATATGACTGAAACAGGACCACCTGATGTATTATTAGCGAACATAGAGTTTGTTGTAACGATTGAACCAGTACTTCCGGTAGGCCCAGTACTTCCGGTAGGTCCAGTACTTCCGGTAGGCCCAGTACTTCCGGTAGGCCCAGTACTTCCGGTAAGCCCAGTACTTCCAGTAGGCCCCGTAGGTCCAGTAAGCCTGTAAGGGAAAATAATGTCAAGGGCCATTGACATTATTTCTTTTTTTCTAATTTCATTATTATCATGAATATAAATCACCTCATCTTTTTAAATAAGAATGTTATAGATTTAGTACTTTTTAAATAGAATGATTAATTTATTATATTAATTAAAGCGGTTATAGCAACGGTAAAATGTTTAATATATGTAATAATTCTTTGGGGAGAAAAAAGAGAATAGTTATAAAGTTATTCTTTAATGATAGGGTCATAATGATGTGTATGAATTAAAAAACATGTGGAATGAGGTATTAAATTGAAACGCAATGACAATTTATCATTGAATAAGGAGATGATAGGACCAGAAAATATTGGACCTACATTTCCGATTCTTCCACCGATTTATATTCCAACAGGAGCAACAGGCCCGACTGGAATAACGGGGCCGACCGGAATAACAGGAGCAACCGGAGAAACGGGGCCGACCGGAATAACAGGCCCAACCGGAGAAACGGGGCCGATCGGAGTAACAGGACCGACCGGAATAACAGGACTAACCGGAGAAATGGGGCCGACCGGAATAACAGGCCCAACCGGAGAAACGGGGCCGATCGGAGTAACAGGACCGACCGGAATAACAGGACTAACCGGAGA
>NZ_JALDQE010000018.1:0-58432 GCF_022748145.1 Bacillus sp. CCB-MMP212 | reverse complement strand
GAACACGGAAGTTAAGCTCTCTAGCGCCGATGGTAGTTGGGACCTTGTCCCTGTGAGAGTAGGACGTCGCCAAGCAACTAAAACACGAGTCAAATGACTCGTGTTTTTTCGTGTTTTATTTTATAATCCATAGTAATAAAAAATGTGTTTAAAGTATTCATATTTTGTTTAAATACAAGGGAATGTGGCTAGGATAGTGAATAAGCAAAAGAGTTGCAAATTTTATTAATACGTATATAATTAAAGTCAAAGATAGTCAAAGTCAATAAAGGTGGCGGATAAATGAGAAATATATCTGATATCATTGAGCAATATCTAAAGCAAGTTATTGACTTAAGTAATAATAATGTGATTGAAATCAAGAGAAATGAGATTGCGGATCGATTCGAGTGCGTACCATCTCAAATCAATTATGTAATCAATACCCGTTTTACGTTAGAAAGAGGATTTGTAGTAGAAAGTAAACGTGGTGGAGGAGGTTACATTCGCATTATAAAAGTCAAACTGCATGATGATATAGACATTATTGATCAAATGCTTCATATGATTGATCATAGCGTTGCGCAAGGGAATGCAGAAAGTATGATTATACGTTTAATAGAAGAGGGAATCATAACAAATCGTGAAGCGAAACTGATGTTAAGTGTAATAGACCGTTCTGTATTATCAATGGATGTTCCTTCTCGAGATGAACTTAGGGCTCGAATATTATGCGCAATGTTAAGAACACTGAAATATAAATAAATATAACTTTTGTAAAAGATTGATAACTAAGATAAAGCAGTTAAATATTGTAGAAGTTTTGAAAAAGAACATGCACTTTTATTTAAATGGATTCAGGAAAGCGAACAATCTAGTAATGTATGAAAAGTACCATGAGATAGAGCGTTCCTGTTGTAAAGGTGGGGATAGTGATGACTTGTCAAAACTGTAACATAAGACCAGCAACTTTACATTATACAAAAGTAATTAACGAGAAGAAGGCGGAAGTTCATCTTTGTGAGCAATGTGCAGAGCAAAGTGGCTATACGTCTTTCTTTCAATCATCGCAGTCTAACTTTTCATTTCATGATTTATTTGCTGGTTTATTACACGGTGAATCAACAATGTTTGAAGAAGGAAAAAATGGATTTTCAAATGCAGATATAGTAAGGTGTCCAGATTGTAAGATGACATATGAACAATTTACAAAAGTCGGACGTTTTGGCTGTTCTTCTTGTTACGATACATTTAAGGAGCATTTAAAGCCATTATTAAAACGCCTTCACGGTGGGCATACAGAACATTGTGGAAAAATTCCGGAACGTATAGAAGGAAATATCCACTTAAAGAAAGAATTAGATGAACTAAAACTTATTCTGAAACAATACGTACAGAAAGAGGAATTTGAGAAAGCTGCAGAGGTAAGGGATAAAATCCGAGGTCTTGAAATACAGCTTAGTGAGCATAGGGAGGGGGAATAATTCTATGTCACTGGACAAAATTATGAACGAAGCAATTAGTCCATGGATGAAGGGGGATGGCCCTGATTCTGATATTGTTTTAAGTAGTCGAATTCGTTTGGCTCGTAATTTTAAACAATATCAATTTTCCACTATGCAAAACGAAGAAGAAGCTAAACAGATTCATGAATTATTCAAAAAGAAATTTATAAATAAAGCAGTAGGGTCCTTTGGGGAATTTGGACTATTAAAGATGAATGAATTAACCCCTCTTCAAAGGAGAGTTTTAGTCGAAAAGCATTTAATTAGTCCAAATCTTGCAGGGACAGAATATGGAGCATGTCTACTGTCAGAAAGTGAACATATTAGTGTTATGCTTAATGAAGAAGACCATATTCGGATTCAGTGCCTATTTTCAGGATTACAGTTATCAGAGGCGCTTCAAAGCGCCAATCAAATAGATAATTGGATTGAGAAAGAAGTTGAATACGCTTTTGATGAGTCACTTGGATATATTACAAGTTGTCCTACTAATGTTGGCACAGGGTTAAGAGCTTCTGTGATGATTCATTTACCGGGACTGGTTTTAACAAAAAGAATTAGCCGTATTATACAAGTAATTCAAAAATTAGGGTTAGTAGTAAGAGGAATATACGGTGAAGGTAGCGAAGCGTTAGGTAATATATTTCAAGTTTCAAATCAAATGACGCTAGGAAAGTCTGAAGAAGATATTATTGCAGATTTAAAGAGTGTCATTCAACAAATTATACAGCAAGAAAAAATAGCTAGAGAATTAATTGTACAAAATTCAAGTATTGAACTTGAAGATAAGGTTTATCGTTCTTACGGCATACTAGCAAACAGTCGTTTAATTCAATCTGCAGAAGCAGCCAATTGCTTATCGGATGTACGACTTGGTATTGATCTAGGATATATAAAAGGTATATCGAGAAATATTTTGACTGAGCTAATGGTTCTTACGCAACCAGGTATTTTACAACAATACGCAGGTGGACCTTTAGGGCCAGAAGAAAGAGATTATCGAAGAGCAACCTTAATCCGTGAGCGATTACGTATTGAAAAAAACTAAGCGCAAGTAGGAGGCGATTTCTATGATGTTTGGAAGATTTACAGAAAGAGCACAGAAAGTATTAGCTTTATCTCAAGAGGAAGCAATTCGTATTGGGCATAATAATATTGGAACAGAACATATTTTACTTGGGCTTGTACGCGAAGGTGAAGGAATTGCAGCAAAAGCATTAATTGCTCTTGGATTAAGTCCAGAGAAAGTTCAAAAAGAAGTAGAAGCGTTAATTGGGCGTGGAACAGAAGCTTCTCAAACTGTACATTATACACCTCGTGCTAAAAAGGTTATTGAATTATCTATGGATGAAGCGCGTAAGCTAGGCCATTCTTACGTTGGAACGGAACACATTTTACTCGGTTTAATCCGTGAAGGTGAAGGTGTAGCCGCACGTGTTTTAAATAATTTAGGTGTAAGTCTAAATAAAGCAAGACAACAAGTCTTACAACTTCTTGGAAGTAATGAAGCTAGTTCAGGTCATCAAGGTGGTTCAGCATCAAATGCAAATACGCCGACACTTGACAGTTTAGCAAGGGACTTAACAGTTGTTGCGCGTGAAAATCGCTTAGACCCTGTTATTGGACGTGGTAAAGAAATTCAACGTGTAATTGAGGTATTAAGCCGTAGAACGAAAAACAACCCAGTATTAATTGGTGAGCCTGGTGTAGGTAAAACGGCAATTGCAGAAGGATTAGCACAGCAAATTGTAAATAATGAAGTTCCTGAAACTTTAAGAGATAAGCGTGTTATGACACTAGATATGGGTACAGTGGTAGCTGGAACGAAATATCGCGGTGAATTTGAAGATCGTTTAAAGAAAGTGATGGATGAAATTCGCCAAGCAGGCAATATTATTCTATTTATTGATGAGCTTCATACATTAATTGGTGCAGGTGGAGCAGAAGGTGCAATCGATGCATCGAATATTTTAAAACCATCGTTAGCACGAGGAGAGTTACAATGTATTGGGGCAACAACTTTAGATGAGTATCGTAAATATATTGAAAAAGACGCGGCTTTAGAAAGACGTTTTCAACCAATTCATGTTGATGAGCCAAGTTTAGAAGAATCGATTCAAATCTTGAAAGGTTTACGTGATCGTTATGAGGCGCATCACCGTGTATCTATTACAGATGACGCTATTGATGCAGCTGTAAAACTTTCAGATCGTTATATTACAGATCGCTTTTTACCAGATAAAGCAATTGATTTAATTGATGAAGCTGCTTCAAAAGTTCGCTTACGTTCTTATACAACACCACCAAACTTAAAAGAGCTTGAAGTGAAGCTTGAGGAGATTCGAAAAGAAAAAGATGCAGCTGTACAAAGTCAAGAATTTGAAAAGGCTGCATCCTTACGTGATATGGAGCAACGCTTACGTGAGAAGTTAGAAGATACAAAACGTCAATGGAAAGAGCAACAAGGAAAAGAAAATTCAGAGGTTACGGTAGAAGATATTGCAAATGTCGTTTCTACATGGACACGTATCCCAGTTTCTAAACTTGCACAAACAGAGACTGATAAATTATTAAATTTAGAATCCATTCTCCATGATCGTTTGATTGGTCAAGATGAAGCAGTAGTAGCTGTAGCAAAAGCTGTTCGTCGTGCAAGAGCAGGATTAAAAGATCCGAAGCGCCCAATTGGTTCATTTATTTTCTTAGGGCCAACAGGTGTAGGTAAAACAGAACTTGCAAGAGCACTAGCAGAATCTATGTTCGGTGATGAAGATGCAATGATTCGCATCGATATGTCAGAATACATGGAGAAGCATTCTACTTCCCGTTTAGTTGGTTCTCCTCCAGGATATGTTGGATATGAAGAAGGTGGACAATTAACAGAGAAAGTTCGTCGCAAGCCATATTCAGTTGTCTTATTAGATGAGGTAGAGAAAGCTCATCCGGATGTGTTTAATATTTTACTACAAGTATTAGAAGATGGTCGTTTAACAGATTCTAAAGGACGTACAGTTGATTTCCGTAATACGATTGTTATTATGACGTCTAACGTTGGTGCCGAGGCGTTAAAACGTAACAAACATCTTGGATTTAATGTACAAGATGAAAGCCGTGATTATTCGGATATGAAAGGTAAAGTAATGGATGAGCTGAAAAAGGCATTTCGTCCAGAATTCTTAAACCGTATTGATGAAATTATCGTATTCCATATGCTTGAGAAAAAACATATTCAAGAGATTGTAACTCTTATGGTAAATCAGTTAGTTAATCGCTTAAAAGAACAAGAAATCGAATTGCACTTAACGGAAGGGGCAATTTCAGCTATTGCAGATAAAGGATTTGATCGTGAGTATGGCGCTCGTCCACTTCGCAGAGCAATTCAGAAACATGTAGAAGATAGACTATCAGAAGAACTTTTAAAAGGTGCTATTGAGAAAGGACAAAAAGTTATCTTTGATGTAGAAGGAGAATCATTTGTCATTCATAGTGCGGAAAAGGTAAAATAAGTATAGACAAACAAAGAGGGCTACGCGATAGCCCTCTTTCTTGTACGAGAAGGATAAACGTTTATAGACGAAAGTGAAGTGAACTATAAAAAGGTATGGCTAAAAAGAAAACGAAATTTATATGTCAAGAATGTGGTTATCAGTCACCAAAATATATGGGTAAATGTCCTGGATGTGGTCAATGGAATACACTTGTTGAAGAAATGGAGCCAGTTGTATCATCTAGGCGCCTTAATTACGCGAATGCAATTCAAACGGAAGTAACAAAACCAAGACGTCTTACCGAAGTAGAAACAAAGTCTGAGGCACGTATTGAAACGGAATTTCAAGAGTTTAATCGTGTGCTTGGTGGTGGAATTGTAGATGGGTCCTTAGTGCTTATTGGTGGAGACCCTGGGATTGGAAAATCAACATTACTATTACAGATTTCATCACAATTAGCAGATTCTTCATATGATGTATTATACATATCGGGTGAGGAGTCGGCAAAGCAGATTAAACTTCGTGCAGATCGTTTGCATGTAAAGGGTAGCAATCTATTTGTTGTAGCAGAGACAGACCTGCAGCGTATTGCAGCACATATTGAAGAGATGAATCCAGCTTTTGTTGTTATTGATTCTATTCAAACGATACATTTACCTGAAGTGACGTCAGCACCAGGAAGTGTGGCACAAGTACGTGAATGTACAGCGGAATTAATGAAACTTGCAAAAACAAAAGGAATCCCTATTTTCATTGTCGGGCATGTGACAAAAGAAGGAGCAATTGCAGGACCTCGTATGTTAGAACATATGGTCGATGCAGTTCTTTACTTTGAAGGAGATCGACACCATACGTATCGTATTTTACGGGCTGTGAAGAACCGTTTTGGTTCCACGAATGAAATGGGTATCTTTGAAATGAAAGAGCTTGGTCTTGCGGAAGTTTTAAATCCTTCTGAAATCTTCCTTGAGGAAAGGCCGGTTGGTGTTGCAGGATCAACAGTAGTTGCTTCAATGGAAGGAACAAGACCGGTTTTAGTAGAAATACAAGCATTAATCTCCCCTACTAGTTTTGGAAATCCTCGAAGAATGGCGACGGGAATTGATCATAACCGTGTTTCGCTTATTATGGCAGTATTAGAAAAAAGAACAGGTTTACTATTGCAAAATCAAGATGCATATTTAAAAGTAGCTGGTGGTTTGAAATTAGACGAACCGGCAATTGATTTAGCAGTGGCTTTAAGTATAGCCTCAAGTTTTAGGGATAAATCTACGGCACCAACTGATGCAGTAATAGGAGAAGTAGGATTAACTGGAGAAATAAGAAGAGTATCAAGAATCGAACAACGTGTACAAGAAGCGGCTAAATTAGGATTTCAACGTGTTATTATTCCTAGAAAAAACTTAGGAGGATGGACAATTCCGGATGGGATTGAGGTTGTAGGTGTTTCTAATTTAGGAGAAGCGCTTCGTTTGACATTAGGAGGCTAGGCTATGGAAGAAAATAAGCAACGTGTCAAAAGTATGATTAATATTTTACAGCTCGTGGCCCCAGGAACACCACTGCGTGAAGGGATAGATAATGTACTTCGCGCACAAACAGGGGGGCTAATTGTTCTTGGATATAATGAGCAGATTAAAAGTATTGTGGATGGTGGTTTTCACATTAATTGTGCATTCTCTCCTGCTAGTTTATATGAATTAGCAAAAATGGACGGGGCACTTATTTTAAATGAAACGGGAAGTAAAATTTTAATAGCGAATGCACAGTTAGTTCCAGAGGCATCTATTGATTCTATTGAAACCGGTATGCGTCACCGAACAGCAGAACGTGTAGCGAAGCAGACGGGCAGCCTTGTTGTGGCCATTTCACAAAGACGTAACGTAATTACGCTATATCAAGGGAACTTACGTTATACACTAAAAGATATAGGGGTTATTTTAACAAAGGCAAACCAAGCTATTCAAACGTTAGAAAAATATAAGGCTGTATGGAATGATGGTATTACGAATTTGGGCATTCTAGAATTTGAAGAGGTCGTTACAATGTCTGAGGTAGTTCACGTTTTACATAGTGTTGAAATGGTACTGCGTATTAAAAATGAAATATTGAGCTATATTCATGAGCTAGGAACAGAAGGTAGGTTAATTCGTTTACAGCTTACAGAATTACTAGCTGATTTAGAAGCAGAGGCAGCATTGTTAATTAAAGATTACCATCAGGAGAAAACACAAGACCATCATCAAATTTTGAAAAAGTTACAGGACCTTGCAAATACACAACTTTTAGAGGATAGTGATTTAGTTAAATTACTTGGTTACCCAGGGCAAACCAGTTTAGAAGAAAGTGTGACGCCAAGGGGATATCGAATTACAAGCAAAATCTCTCGTGTTCCGCCACTTATCATTGAAAATTTAATTAATCGATTCAAAACGTTGCAAGGAGTTTGTCGCGCGACTATTCATGAATTGGATGATGTGGAAGGAATTGGGGAAGTAAGGGCGAAGAAAATACGAGAAGGCCTAAAAAGAATTCAAGAGCATCTATATATGAGTAGACACAATTAAGAATATTACATTGATTCCATAATATAACGACACTAGAACATTTTTGGTATATGATATGATATATTGGTAAATAAAACTATTTATAAAAAAACACGTCCGCTTTTGCATTCGGCGTTTTGATTAGCGAAACAATGGTTAATAATGAGTAGGAGGTGGTTGGATGTTAAAACGGATCGTACAGCTCTTCTTTCTAGTGATCGGGGGAGCGTTAGGGATTTACTTAATCCCAAAAGTTATTAATGTATTAGACATCGGTGCTGTTCCTTTATTGGAAGGATCGTATGTTCGTGCGATTATTGGTGCAATTATTTTATTTTTAACAACATTTTGGCTTGTAGATTATATTGTTCAACTTATTAAGCATATTGAAGAGGCTCTTGTAAAGGCGCCTGTAGCAGATGTTTTATTTGGTACATTAGGATTGATCTCTGGTCTTATTGTTGCATATTTAATTTTAATACCGATTCGTGAATTTACAATTCCGGTTATTAGTACGGTATTGCAAGTGTTCTTCACTCTTTTACTTGGATATTTAGGATTCCAAGTAGGATTTAAAAAGAGGAATGAATTGCTAGGATTATTTACATTACCCCAACGCGGAGGTAAGAAGAAAAATAATAGCGAGAACGAAGAGGCAGAAGCAGAAAAATCTACGACTCATTGGAAAATTCTCGATACGAGTGTAATTATTGATGGACGTATTGCTGATATTTGCCAAACGAAGTTTTTGGAAGGAACAATTGTGATTCCACAATTCGTATTAGAAGAGCTTCAGCATATTGCCGATTCTTCCGATGCTTTAAAGCGTAATCGTGGTCGCAGAGGACTAGACATTTTAAATCGTATTCAAAAAGAGATGCCGATTCCGGTAGAAATTTATGAAGGCGATTTCGAGGATATCCAAGAGGTGGATAGCAAACTTGTAAAGTTAGCAAAAATCACCGGTGGAACTGTAGTAACGAATGATTTTAACTTAAATAAAGTTTCTGAATTACAAGGAGTAACAGTGTTAAACATTAATGATTTAGCTAATGCAATTAAACCAGTTGTACTCCCTGGCGAAGAATTAAATGTTTATGTTGTGAAAGATGGTAAAGAGCAAAACCAAGGTGTTGCGTACTTAGATGATGGTACGATGATTGTAGTAGAAGATGGTAGAGAGTATGTAGGTTCGCAACTTAATGTACTGGTTACTAGCGTATTACAAACATCAGCTGGTCGTATGATTTTCGCAAAACGTAAATTATTAGAAAAAGCATTATAGGTAGAGGATTATTAATATGTATACATTAATTATTCCGGCAGCCGGCCAAGGAAAGCGGATGGGTGCTGGCAAAAATAAGTTGTTCTTACTTATAAATGAAGTACCGATTATCGTTCATACATTACGTGCTTTTGAAAGAGATAAAGCGTGCAAAAGTATTGTTATGGCAATTAACGAAGAGGAACGCCCGTATTTTGAAGAATTAATGCAGAAGTATCCGATTGAAAAACAGGTACAATTTATTCAGGGTGGAGCCGAAAGACAAGATAGTGTATATAACGCGATTCAGCATGCGAGTGGTGTTGAATACGTTCTTGTACATGACGGAGCGCGCCCATTCGTAACGAATAAAGTGATTCAAGATGTATTAACAGCAGCAGAAAAATATGGAGCTTCCATTTGTGCAGTGCCAGTAAAGGATACAGTTAAGAAGGTAGAGCAAGGTGTTGTTGTCGAAACGGTAGAACGATCTCAGCTTAAGGCTGTACAAACACCGCAAGGGTTCTCTGTTTCTCTTTTGCTAGAAGCTCATAGAAGTGCAAAACAGAGCTGTTTTCTTGGTACAGATGATGCAAGTCTCGTGGAACGTATTGGAAAGCAAGTAGGTGTAGTAGAAGGGAGTTACTATAATATTAAAGTGACGACTCCAGAGGATTTACTAATTGCTGAAAGTTTCCTTCATGTTCTGAAAAAATAGCCGTGATGGTGTATAACAAAGGAAAGCTCGGCAATGGCCGGGCTTTTCTTTGTAAGGATATCGATATAATATAGAGTCATAAAGCTCAGTGGTTTAGCTCAAGGAGGATGTAAAGAATGTTTCGAATTGGACAAGGTTTTGACGTGCATGAATTTGCAGAAGGTAGACCGTTAATTATTGGCGGAATTACAATTCCACACGAGAAAGGATTAATCGGCCATTCAGATGCAGATGTATTGTTACATACGATTGCTGATGCATGTTTAGGTGCCATTGCAGCAGGAGATATCGGAAAGCATTTTCCTGATACAGACCCAGCTTTTAAAGATGCAGATTCAGCTGTATTGTTGCAAAAAGTTTGGGAATTTGTGCGTGAACAAGGTTACGAGTTAGGGAATTTAGATTGTACAATTATTGCTCAAAAGCCAAAAATGGCACCGCATATTGAAAGTATGCGTAAACGTATTAGTGAACTGTTAGAAACGTCTATAGATAACATTAATGTAAAGGCAACTACAACAGAAAAATTAGGATTTACAGGTAGGGAAGAAGGAATTGCTTCTCAAGCAGTGGTATTATTACAGAAAAAATAATGGTTTTTAATTCGTAAGATGGATAATCACATTTTTTTGTTGTACAATTATAGAATGTGTAGACATTAAGAATGGAAGGTGTACCAATTATGGAAAAGCAAGTGAGAGTGCGCTATGCGCCAAGTCCAACAGGACACTTACATATCGGAAATGCGCGTACGGCATTATTTAATTATTTATTTGCTCGTCATTTAGATGGCAAGTTTATTATTCGTATTGAAGATACTGATGTAAAACGTAACGTGGCTGGTGGAGAAGAAAGCCAATTAAAATACTTAAAATGGCTCGGTATGGACTGGGATGAAGGTGTTGATGTTGGCGGTGAATTTGGACCATATCGTCAAACAGAGCGTTTAGATATTTATAAAAAATTATATCTAGATTTATTAGAGCGTGGTTTAGCTTACAAATGTTATATGACAGAAGAAGAGCTAGAAGCAGAGCGTGAAGGACAAATTTCTCGTGGTGAAACACCTCGTTATGCAGGTAACCACCGTGATTTAACTGAAGAACAAATGAAAGAATTTGAAGCTGAGGGACGTATTCCGAGTATTCGTTTCCGTGTACCAGCTAATCGTGATTACACATTCAAAGACATCGTAAAAGACGAAGTTGCATTCCATTCAAATGATTTTGGTGATTTTGTTATCGTGAAAAAAGATGGAATCCCAACTTATAACTTTGCGGTAGCAGTAGATGATCACTTAATGGAAATTACACATGTACTTCGTGGTGATGATCATATTTCAAACACGCCAAAACAAATGATGATTTATGAAGCTTTCGGTTGGGATATCCCACAATTCGGTCATATGACTTTAATTGTAAATGAAAGTCGTAAAAAATTAAGCAAGCGTGATGAATCTATTATTCAATTTATTGAGCAATATAAAGAGCTTGGATATCTTCCAGAAGCAATCTTTAACTTTATTGCGCTATTAGGTTGGTCACCAGTAGGTGAAGAAGAAATCTTCTCTAAAGATGAGTTTATCAAAATGTTTGATGCAGCTCGTTTATCGAAATCACCTGCATTATTTGATTCTCAAAAACTAAAATGGATGAACAACCAGTATATGAAAAAGCAAGATTTAGATACGGTTGTAGAGTTAAGTTTACCGCATTTAGTGAAAGCTGGACGTGTGGGAGAAACTTTAAGTGAACAAGACCAAGATTGGATCCGTGGTGTAATTGCTTTATACCATGAACAAATGAGTTTTGGAGCTGAAATTGTAGAGCTTTCTGAAATGTTCTTCAAAGATCATGTTGATTATGAAGAAGAAGGACAAGAAGTATTAAAAGGTGAACAAGTACCAGAAGTACTTCGTGCATTTGCTGGTCAAGTAGAAGCACTAGAAGCGATGGAACCAGCAGCAATTAAGGCGGCTATTAAAGCAGTTCAAAAGGAAACAGGTCATAAAGGTAAAAACTTATTTATGCCAATCCGTGTTGCAACTACTGGTCAAACACATGGTCCAGAGCTTCCGAATGCTATTGCACTTCTTGGAAAAGAAAAAGTTTTAAATCGTCTTCAAAAAGTAATTGGTTAACATTTTCTAGGTTTAGAAATATAATAAGTATACTTAAAACCTAATAAGGAAAAGCGACGAGAAGGAGAAGTAGAAAATCAGGCTTTTTACAGAGAGAACCACCTTTAGGCTGGAAGTGGTTTATAAGCGGATTTTTGAAATGCCCCTTCGAGTCTTCTGCTGAACAGTAAATTGTTTTGCGAAACGTCTTAGGGCGTAAAGTAAGCAGAAGCGGTGTACACCGTTATCAGAGATGAGTTTGAGGCTTTTTTAGCCTAAACAGAGTGGAACCGCGCTTATAAGGCGTCTCTGTCAATATGACAGAGGCGTCTTTTTTTATACCGTAAAACTGGGTATGAGTATAAATTTTATCTACGTGTATAAAGATTTAGGGAGATAAGTAGGGAGTTAGTTCATTCGAAAAAGCAGCCCATAAAGGGGAGGGAACGTCGATGTTTAAGAGGCTTCGGGAAGATATTGAAGTCGTTTTTGAACAGGATCCAGCGGCAAGAAGTTATTTCGAAGTCATTTTGACTTACTCTGGATTACATGCAGTTTGGGCCCATCGAATTGCACATGCTTTTTATAAAAAAAATTTCTTCTTTATTGCACGTTGGATCTCACAAGTTAGTCGTTTCTTTACTGGCATTGAGATTCATCCAGGAGCAACAATTGGTCGTCGTTTTTTCATAGACCATGGAATGGGGGTTGTAATTGGAGAAACGTGCGAAATTGGTGATAATGTAACGATCTATCAAGGGGTTACATTAGGTGGTACGGGTAAAGAAAAGGGAAAGAGGCACCCTACAATTCAGGATAATGTATTAATTGCAACAGGTGCTAAAGTACTAGGTTCTATTACAGTTGGAGAGAATTCTAAAATTGGAGCAGGTTCTGTCGTATTAAAAGAAGTCCCTGCACATTCTACAGTTGTAGGTATACCTGGCCGAGTCGTTATTCAAAATGGAGTAAAAATCGGTCAAGAATTAAATCATTCTGACCTTCCAGACCCAATTTTTGATAAGTTAAAGGTCATGGAAGTAGAACTTGATAAATTGAAAAAACAACTTGAAGTAAAGGTAGAAAGGAAGGATAAAAATGACTATTCACATTTATAATACGTTAACACGTCAAAAGGAAGAGTTTACTCCATTAGAAGAAAATAAGGTAAAGATGTATGTGTGTGGACCTACAGTTTATAACTATATTCACATTGGGAATGCAAGACCACCTATGGTATTTGATACGGTACGCCGTTATTTAGAATATAAAGGATATGATGTGCAGTATGTATCCAACTTTACTGACGTAGATGATAAATTAATTAAAGCAGCAAATGAATTAGGTGAAGATGTGCCGACAATTGCTGACCGTTTCGTTGAAGCGTACTTTGAGGATGTAACGGCACTAGGTTGCAAACACGCAACAGTTCATCCGCGTGTAACGGAAAATATGGATATCATTATTGAATTTATTCAAGAACTTGTGAATAAAGGATATGCATATGAATCAGAAGGTGATGTGTACTTTAGAACGAAGGAATTCGAAGGATATGGTAAATTATCGCATCAACCAATCGCAGACTTACGTCACGGTGCGCGTATTGAAGTAGGAGAAAAGAAACAAGACCCTCTTGATTTTGCTTTATGGAAAGATGCTAAAGAAGGAGAAATCTTCTGGGAAAGCCCTTGGGGGAAAGGTCGTCCAGGCTGGCATATTGAATGCTCGGCAATGGCACGTAAATACTTAGGAGATACAATCGATATTCATGCTGGTGGTCAAGACTTAGCATTTCCTCATCATGAGAATGAAATTGCGCAGTCTGAGGCGTTAACTGGAAAAACATTTGCACGTTACTGGATGCACAATGGATATATTAATATTAATAATGAGAAGATGTCTAAGTCATTGGGGAATTTTATTTTAGTTCACGATATCATTAAGCAATATAATCCGCAGTTAATTAGATTCTTTATGCTATCGGTACATTACCGTCATCCAATTAATTTCAGTGAAGAGTTATTACAAAGCACAAATAACGGACTGGAAAGAATTAAGACGGCTTACGGTAACTTAAAACACCGTATGGAAAGTAGTACTGATTTAACAGACCATAATGAGAAATGGTTAGCGGAACTGGAAAAATTCCAGACTGCATTTGAAGAAGCGATGAATGATGACTTCAACACTGCTAATGCAATCACTGAGTTATATAATGTGGCAAATCATGCGAATCAATATTTACTGGAAGAACATACGTCTACAGTGGTAATTGAAGCATACGTAAAACAACTTGAAACATTATTTGATATTTTAGGGTTAGAATTAGCGCAAGAAGAGTTGCTTGATGAAGAAATTGAGGCACTTATTCAAAAACGCATTGAAGCTCGTAAAAATCGTGATTTTGCATTATCAGATCAAATTCGCGATGACTTAAAAGACCGTAATATTATTTTAGAAGATACCGCTCAAGGTACAAGATGGAAAAGAGGATAAGAATGATTGATGCAAAGCAATTAAACAGCTTAGCGTTAGCATACATGGGTGATGCGGTATATGAACAATATATCCGCTATCACCTACTTCAAAAAGGGAAAGTTCGCCCTAATCAATTACATCGATTAGGGACGAGCTTTGTTTCAGCAAAAGCACAGGCGAAAGTTGTTTATCATTTATTAGAGACGGCGTTTTTGACAGAGGAAGAAGAGGCGGTATTAAGAAGAGGACGTAATGCAAATTCAGGTACAGTTCCAAAAAATACGGATGTACAAACATATCGACATAGTACAGCCTTTGAAGCGCTAATTGGTTATCATCATTTATTAAATAACCGTGAAAGATTAGACGAAATTGTATATAAGGCAATTGCAGTTTTAGAAGAAAAGGAAGGGGGCACATCATCATGAGTAGTGAATATATTATCGGACGTAACCCTGTAATTGAGGCGTTACGATCAGGGAGAGATATAAATAAAATTTGGATCGCAGAAGGTGCTGCCAAAGGACAAGTACAGATTGTACTAGCGTTAGCGAAAGAAAATAAGGTTATTTTACAACATGCACCAAAGAAAAAGTTAGATCAATTAGTTGAGGGTAATCATCAAGGTGTAATTGCTCAAGTAGCTGCATATCAGTATGCGGAGTTAGAAGAGTTATTCAAAGTGGCAGAAAAACGTAATGAAGATCCATTCTTCTTAATTTTAGATGAGATTGAAGATCCGCATAACCTAGGTTCTATTATGCGTACTGCTGATGCGACAGGAGCTCATGGAATTATTATTCCAAAGAGAAGGGCTGTGGGGCTTACAGCGTCAGTTGCGAAAGCATCAACAGGAGCGATTGAATACATTCCTGTTGCGCGCGTAACGAACTTATCCCGTACAATTGATGAATTAAAAGAACGTGGACTTTGGATTGCTGGTACAGATGCCAAAGGGAAAACGGATTACCGTAATTTAGATGGTAAAATGCCAATTGGGTTAGTAATTGGTAGTGAAGGAAAAGGTATGAGTCGTATTATTGGTGAAAAGTGTGATTTCCTAATCACTCTACCGATGGTTGGTAAAGTTACATCCTTAAATGCTTCCGTAGCCGCAAGTTTGTTAATGTATGAGGTATATCGTAAACGTCACGAAATTGGTAAATAAAAGATGAACGATATTTTAATCGTTGACGGTTACAACATTATCGGAGCTTGGGGAGATTTGAAGAAACTGCGGGATGTAGATTTACAATCATCAAGAGATGCACTTATTGATAAGATGGCGGATTATCAAGGTTATACAGGTACAAAAGTGATGATAGTCTTTGATGCCTATACAGTACATGGTATTGAAAAAAAGATGAAACAATCTCGTGTGGAAGTAATATTCACACGAAAGAATCAAACTGCAGACGAAAAGATAGAGCAACTTGCGATAGAGCTTAGAAATATAAATACACGAATATATGTTGCGACTTCTGATTACACGGAACAATGGGTTATATTTGCGCAAGGTGCCCTTCGGAAATCTGCGCGTGAATTAGAGTTGGAAGTACAGGCAATGGAGCAACAAGTAAGAAGGCGTACAAAAGACACGAAAGAACAGCAACCCGCCATGCGAAAGATATTTAGTAAAGATATTACAGAAAAATTAGAAAAATTAAGAAGAGGAGAGCGTTGAAGCATTGACGCTCTTTGTCTTTTTACTGTATAATATTGCTAAATAAATAGCGGTCGGAGGGATCAAGGTGGAAGCAGGCTTCGTAAGTGTAGGCGACGTTACATTTCGTGATTTAGAGGATGAGGCAATCGTTGAGTTAGTTCGAAAAGGTAATACTGACGCTCTAGAATATTTAATTCACAAATATAAGAACTTTGTTCGCGCGAAATCAAGATCTTACTTTTTAGTGGGTGCCGATCGAGAAGATATTGTTCAAGAAGGTATGATAGGATTGTTTAAAGCAATTCGTGATTATAAAGAGGACAAGCTGTCTTCATTCAAAGCATTTGCTGAACTGTGTATCACTCGACAAATTATTACCGCTATTAAAACGGCAACAAGGCAAAAACATATTCCCTTAAATTCGTATGTGTCTTTAGATAAGCCGATTTACGATGAGGAATCTGATCGAACATTATTGGATGTTATTTCTGAAGCGAAGGTAACTGATCCTGAAGAGATGATTATTAGCCAAGAAGAATATACAGACATAGAATCAAAAATATCAGAATTATTAAGCGATTTAGAAAGAAAAGTACTTTCTTTATATCTAGATGGGCGTTCTTATCAAGAGATTTCAGAACAGTTAAACAGACATGTGAAATCTATTGATAACGCTTTACAGCGGGTGAAGAGGAAATTGGAACGATATATGGAAATGCGAGAAAGTACAACTTTAAATTCATAACAAATAACAAGTGCAACAGGTGTAAAATAAATCACCTGTTTTCTTTTGTAGACAGTACAAAATGCATGTCATTGACATTGTCTTTTATTGTATGATACATTTTTAGGGACATAATGTTACAAGGTTGGTGTAACTAATGAGGAAAAAAGTTGTACTCTCATGTGAAGAGTGTAAAAATCGAAACTACTCTACTATGAAAGATACGAGCTCAATAGAGCGACTTGAAATAAAAAAGTTTTGTAAAACATGCAATCAGCATACAGTTCACAAGGAAACAAAATAAATAATTGAAATAATACACTGGAGGTCCCGCAGATGCGTTTAACGAACTTTTTCGGCGATGTAGGTCGCGAAATGAAAAAAGTAAGTTGGCCTAAAAAAGATGAATTACTCCGCTCAACAGCGACTGTTGTTGCTACAGTTGTGTTCTTTGCGATTTTCTTCGCAGTAGTTGATATGGGCATTTCTTCTTTAATTCGGTTAATTCTTGGTTAATTCTTGAATAAGAAGCACTTATCCATGATATAATGTTATTTATAAGAACTGTGTAAAAGCCCGGTGAACGGGTTTTTTCATTTGCGCAAAAAAATGTACGTCAGGGAGGGAAGGACGCTCGTCCTAAATGAATGGAAAAAAGTTGGTATGTTGTCCATACTTATTCTGGATATGAAAATAAAGTAAAAGCAAACCTAGAGAAGCGTGTAGAATCAATGGGTATGCAAGATAAAATTTTCCGTGTTGTTGTCCCGGAAGAAGTAGAAGTAGAAATGAAAAACGGAAAAGAAAAATTAATGAAAAGAAAAGTGTTCCCAGGTTATGTATTAGTAGAATTAATCATGACTGATGATTCTTGGTATGTTGTACGTAACACGCCGGGTGTAACTGGGTTCGTTGGTTCTTCTGGTTCTGGATCTAAACCATCACCTCTATTAGAAGAGGAAGTTGTTACCATTATGAAACATATGGGAATGGACAACGAAGTGGTTGATTTCGACTTTGAACTTCATGAGACAGTACGTGTAAATGAGGGGCCATTCGCAGATTATACAGGTGCTATTGAAGAAATTGATGTGGAGAAGAAAAAGGTTAGCGTACTTGTGGACATGTTTGGTCGCGAGACTCCAGTTGAACTTGACTTCCATCAAATTGAAAAATTATAAAATGAAACTTGAAATGAATTGTAAAAAGTGATAATATCTTTTAAGTCAGTACGTCTTCGTTATCGGAGACGTTTTTTGAAAGATTTTATCCTTACAGATAAAATATGACGTGGGAGGGCAAATCACTGTCCAATTGACCACATCACGGACTTAAGGAGGTGTGTCTCGTGGCTAAAAAGGTAATTAAAATGGTAAAGCTTCAAATTCCTGCAGGTAAAGCTAACCCAGCTCCACCAGTTGGTCCAGCATTAGGACAAGCAGGTGTTAACATCATGGGCTTCTGTAAAGAGTTTAACGCTCGTACAGCAGATCAAGCTGGTCTTATCATCCCTGTTGAAATTACGGTATTTGAGGACCGTTCATTCACTTTCATTACTAAAACTCCTCCTGCTGCTGTTCTTCTTAAGAAAGTAGCTGGTATTGAGTCTGGTTCTGGTGAACCAAACCGTAATAAAGTGGCAACTGTTAAGCGTGATAAAGTACGCGAAATCGCTGAAACTAAAATGCCTGACCTAAACGCTGCTAGCGTAGAAGCTGCAATGCGTATGGTTGAAGGTACTGCACGCAGTATGGGCATCGTTATCGAAGACTAATTCGATTTGTTTTTAAAAAAGGTTGCGGGTCTGGAATTCCAATTCGCAACCTTTATTATCGTAAATGATTATTGTTTTTAAATAAATGGATGGCGCTCATCCTCAGGTTATACCTGAAAACAGGCGTAAACGTGGGAGGTTATTCCGCTAAAACCACATTCGAGGAGGAAATAAAAATGGCTAAAAGAGGTAAAAAGTACGTAGAAGCTGCAAAGCTTGTTGATCGTGCATCTGCTTACTCTGCAACAGAAGCAGTAGAATTAGTAAAGAAAACAAACACAGCTAAATTTGATGCAACTGTAGAAGCTGCATTCCGTTTAGGTGTTGACCCTAAGAAAGCTGACCAACAAATCCGTGGTGCAGTTGTTCTTCCACACGGTACTGGTAAAGTACAACGTGTATTAGTGTTCGCTAAAGGTGAAAAAGCTAAAGAAGCTGAAGCTGCTGGCGCTGACTTCGTAGGCGATACTGATTACATCGGTAAAATCCAACAAGGTTGGTTCGATTTCGATGTAGTAGTAGCAACTCCTGACATGATGGGTGAAGTTGGTAAACTTGGTCGCGTATTAGGACCTAAAGGTTTAATGCCAAACCCTAAAACTGGAACAGTTACTTTCGATGTAACTAAAGCTGTTAACGAAATCAAAGCTGGTAAAGTTGAATACCGCGTTGATAAAGCTGGTAACATCCACGTTCCAATCGGTAAAGTATCTTTCGAAGATGCTAAATTAGTAGAAAACTTCAAAACAATCGCTGACACTTTATTAAAAGTTAAGCCATCTGCTGCAAAAGGTACTTACATGAAGAACGTAACAGTTGCTTCTACAATGGGACCTGGCGTACGCGTAGACGTTTCTACATTAGCGTAAAAATTGGAAGTTGACTTCATAAAGAAGATTTAATATAATCATTTATGTTGTGAATTTAAATAGTGTACCGTAGACAGTAGGTGTCAATAGACTTAATTTCCTACCTAGGTGTTAATATACGAAACGGAATTTTTTTCTGTGACTATATGCCTCCATGTCTACAAGTTGGGCATGGAGGTTTTTAGTGCACTTTCGGTACATCTTCTATATAATCTACAGGAGGTGTAATAACATGAGCAAAGTAATCGAAACTAAACAACAAGTTGTAACTGAAATCGCGGACAAACTTCGTGCTAGTAAATCTACAATTGTTGTTGACTACCGTGGTTTAACAGTTTCTGAAGCAACAGAATTACGTAAGCAATTACGTGAAGCTGGCGTTGAGTTCAAAGTTTACAAAAACTCTCTAACTCGTCGTGCTGCAGAATCTGCTGAAATGGCTGAGTTAAACGAATTCTTAACAGGACCAAACGCAATCGCGTTCAGTAACGAGGATGTAGTTGCTCCTGCGAAAGTATTAAACGACTTCGCTACAAAACATGAAGCTTTAGAAATTAAAGCGGGCGTAATCGAAGGTAAACTTGTAACACTTGATGAGGTTAAAGCAATCGCTACTCTTCCATCACGTGAAGGCTTACTTTCTATGCTTCTTAGCGTTCTTCAAGCTCCAATCCGTAACCTTGCACTTGCTACTAAAGCAGTTGCAGAACAAAAGGAAGAGCAAGGCGCTTAATTTTTTAAAAGATAATTACTTGTTATCTATAAAACAATACAAACCTATTTAAGGGAGGATATTTACAATGACTAAAGAACAAATCATTGAAGCAGTTAAATCTATGACTGTATTAGAACTTAACGACTTAGTAAAAGCTATCGAGGAAGAATTCGGCGTAACTGCTGCTGCTCCTGTAGCTGTAGCTGGTGGCGCTGGTGAAGCTGCTGCTGAAAAAACTGAGTTTGACGTAGTACTTGCAAGTGCTGGCGCTCAAAAAATCAAAGTTATCAAAGCTGTACGTGAAATCACTGGTCTTGGCTTAAAAGAAGCTAAAGAATTAGTTGACAACACTCCAAAAGCAATCAAAGAAGGCGTTTCTAAAGAGGAAGCTGAAGAAATGAAAGCTAAACTTGAAGAAGTTGGCGCTGCTGTAGAAGTTAAGTAATTAACTTTTGATGCTTTAAAAAAAGCTCGCTCTCATGCGAGCTTTTTTTTTAACTGTAAAGAAAAGAGGTGGCCATATGGCAGACCATTATTTTTCTAACGACCCTTCTAGTAAAAGTGATCGTAAACGATGGGAATTTCCACTTCGTGGATCTCAATTTACTTTTTTATCTGACCATGGGGTGTTTTCGAAAAACGAGGTGGACTTTGGTTCTCGTCTTTTAATTGAAGCGTTTCAAATGCCGGATATTAAAGGTGATATATTAGACGTAGGTTGTGGATACGGTCCTATTGGTTTGTCGTTAGCGAAAGAGTTTCAAGGTTGTGAAGTTCACATGGTGGATGTGAATGAAAGGGCGCTTGGGCTTGCGAAAGAAAATGCCGCTAATAACAGAATCGAGAATATACGTATTTTTCAAAGTAGCGTCTATGAAAATGTAGATGGCGAGTATGCTGCTATTCTATCTAACCCTCCAATTCGTGCGGGTAAAGATATCGTACATGAGATTTTAGAAAAAGCTGTGGATTATTTAGTTCCAGGTGGAGAACTTTGGATTGTTATTCAAAAGAAGCAAGGTGCACCATCTGCGCTGAAAAAACTAGAAGAAGTATTTTCTGAAGTTGAGATTGTAGAAAAGAAAAAAGGATATTATATCATAAAATCAAAAAAACGTTGACGGTTATTTTTGGCTATGTTAACATTATACAATGCCAATATATGATTTTCTGCGTTGAGAAAGATGTATATTTTTGTTTCTCTTGGAAAAGATAGTAAAATCAGCAGATTATGAAACAGAATGATGGTTTTCTTATAGAAGCCATTTTTCTTTTTTGAGCAGGTAGAAAGACTCAACGTATTTATCTTTAAGAGAAAAAGACTACGCTAATAGCAGTAGTTGTATTTATTTGTGATTTTGCACAAATTTTTTTGTGCATTTATAATACTCATGATTTGAGGGGTGAAGCAGTTGACAGGTCAACTAGTTCAATACGGACGCCACCGCCAACGAAGAAGTTATGCCCGTATTAGTGAAGTATTAGAGTTACCAAATCTTATCGAAATTCAAACCTCTTCTTATCAGTGGTTTCTTGATGAGGGTTTGCGAGAAATGTTCCAAGACATTTCTCCGATTGAAGACTTTACGGGAAATCTATCGCTTGAATTTATCGACTACAGCTTAGGTGAACCTAAATACTCTGTAGACGAATGCAAAGAGCGTGATGTGACGTATGCAGCACCACTTCGTGTAAAAGTGCGTCTAATCAACAAGGAAACTGGTGAAGTAAAAGAACAAGATGTGTTCATGGGAGATTTCCCACTCATGACAGAGACTGGAACATTCGTAATTAACGGTGCAGAACGTGTTATCGTTTCCCAGTTAGTTCGCTCTCCAAGCGTATACTATAGTGGCAAAGTGGATAAAAACGGAAAACGTGGTTTTACTGCTACTGTAATTCCAAACCGCGGAGCTTGGTTAGAGTATGAGACAGATGCTAAGGATGTTGTATATGTGCGTATTGACCGTACGCGTAAACTTCCTGTAACTGTTTTGTTACGCGCATTAGGGTTTGGCTCTGATCAAGAAATCACCGAGCTTTTAGGTGATAACGAATACTTAAGCAACACATTAGAAAAAGACAACACAGATAGTACAGAAAAAGCATTGCTTGAAATTTATGAGCGTCTACGTCCTGGTGAACCACCAACAGTAGAAAATGCTAAGAGCTTACTTGTGTCTCGTTTCTTCGATCCAAAGCGCTACGATTTAGCAAATGTAGGTCGCTATAAGATCAACAAGAAGTTACACATTAAAAACAGATTGTTTAATCAACGTTTAGCTGAAACATTAGTGGATCCAGAAACTGGTGAAATTTTAGCGGCGGAAGGAACAATCTTAGATCGTCGTACACTTGATCGCATTTTACCTTACTTAGAGAAAAACATTGGATTCAAAACAGCGAAACCAATGGGTGGAGTGGTAGAAGGCGATGTTGAGCTGCAATCTATTAAGATTTATGCTCCTGAGTCGGAAGGCGAACGTGTAATTAATGTAATTGGCAATGCAAATATTACTCGTGATGTGAAACACATCACACCAGGTGATATCCTTGCTTCTATCAGTTACTTCTTCAACCTACTATACAAAGTAGGGGATACAGATGATATTGACCATTTAGGAAACCGTCGTCTTCGTTCTGTTGGAGAACTATTACAAAATCAATTCCGTATCGGTCTTTCTCGTATGGAACGTGTTGTTCGTGAGAGAATGTCGATCCAAGATACAAATGCAATTACACCACAGGCGCTAATTAATATTCGTCCTGTTATTGCATCTATTAAAGAGTTCTTCGGAAGTTCTCAGTTATCTCAGTTCATGGACCAAACAAATCCATTAGCAGAGTTAACTCACAAACGAAGACTATCTGCATTAGGACCTGGTGGTTTAACGCGTGAGCGCGCAGGATTTGAAGTACGTGACGTTCATTACTCCCACTACGGTCGTATGTGTCCGATTGAAACACCAGAGGGACCAAACATCGGTTTGATTAACTCATTATCTTCGTTCGCGAAAGTAAATGAGTTTGGTTTCATTGAAACACCATATCGTCGTGTTGACCCAGAAACTGGTCTTGTAACAGGGCATGTTGATTATTTAACAGCAGATGAAGAAGATAACTATGTTGTAGCCCAAGCGAATATGAAATTATCTGATGAAGGTGAATTCCTAAGTGAAGATATCGTAGCTCGTTTCCGTGGTGAAAACATTGTCACAAATAGAGAACGCATCGACTACATGGATGTATCTCCAAAACAAGTAGTGTCGGCAGCGACAGCTTGTATTCCGTTCTTAGAAAACGATGACTCTAACCGCGCACTTATGGGAGCGAACATGCAACGTCAGGCGGTTCCGTTAATGAATCCGGAATCTCCGATTGTAGGTACAGGTATGGAGTACGTATCAGCAAAAGACTCAGGTGCTGCAGTAATCTGTAAACATCCTGGTGTTGTTGAGCGCGTAGAAGCACGTGAAGTTTGGGTACGTCGCTATGTAGAAGTTGACGGTCAAACAGTAAAAGGCGACTTAGATCGCTACAAAATGCAAAAATTCATTCGTTCTAACCAAGGAACTTGTTACAACCAACGTCCAATCGTAAGTGTTGGAAATGAAGTTGTAAAAGGTGAAATCCTTGCGGATGGTCCTTCTATGGAATTAGGTGAACTAGCACTTGGACGTAACGTGCTTGTTGGCTTCATGACTTGGGACGGTTATAACTACGAGGATGCGATCATCATGAGTGAGCGCCTTGTAAAAGATGATGTGTACACTTCTATTCATATTGAAGAATATGAATCAGAAGCTCGTGATACGAAGCTTGGACCAGAAGAAATTACACGTGACATTCCAAACGTTGGGGAAGACGCATTACGTAACCTTGACGAGCGCGGTATCATTCGCGTTGGTGCTGAAGTAAAAGATGGAGATTTACTTGTTGGTAAAGTAACACCTAAAGGTGTAACAGAATTAACAGCTGAAGAACGTCTATTACATGCTATCTTTGGAGAAAAAGCGCGTGAAGTACGTGATACATCACTACGTGTACCACACGGTGGTGGCGGTATTATCTTAGACGTAAAAGTATTCAACCGTGAAGATGGCGATGAATTGCCACCAGGCGTGAATCAACTTGTACGTGCATATATCGTTCAAAAACGTAAAATTTCTGAAGGTGACAAGATGGCCGGACGTCACGGTAACAAAGGTGTTATTTCTCGTATTTTACCAGAAGAAGATATGCCTTACTTACCAGACGGTACGCCAATCGATATCATGTTAAACCCATTAGGGGTACCATCTCGTATGAATATCGGTCAGGTATTAGAGCTTCATCTTGGTATGGCAGCAAGATACCTGGGCATTCACATTGCAACACCAGTATTCGATGGTGCTCGTGAGGAAGATGTTTGGGGCACAATTGAAGAAGCTGGTATGGCAAATGACGCGAAAACAATCCTGTATGACGGACGTACTGGTGAACCATTCGATAACCGCGTATCTGTTGGTGTCATGTATATGATCAAACTTGCGCACATGGTTGACGATAAACTTCATGCTCGTTCTACTGGACCATACTCACTTGTAACGCAGCAACCTCTTGGAGGTAAAGCTCAGTTCGGTGGACAGCGTTTCGGTGAGATGGAGGTTTGGGCACTTGAAGCTTACGGTGCTGCTTATACTCTTCAAGAAATCTTAACAGTGAAGTCTGATGATGTTGTTGGACGTGTTAAGACTTATGAAGCAATTGTTAAAGGCGAAAATGTTCCAGAACCAGGCGTTCCTGAATCATTCAAAGTATTGATTAAAGAGCTGCAAAGTTTAGGTATGGACGTTAAAATGATGTCTAGCGACGATACAGAAATTGAAATGCGTGATACAGAAGATGACGATGATCATCAATCAGCAGATAAATTGAATGTCGAAGTTGAGACAACTAAGGAATAATTGGGATAACCTGTAGACTAAAAGGGAGGTAGGCCCCTTGATAGATGTAAATAACTTTGAATATATGAAGATTGGACTTGCTTCACCTGACAAGATTCGTTCTTGGTCATACGGTGAAGTTAAGAAACCAGAAACTATTAACTATCGTACGTTAAAGCCTGAAAAAGATGGCTTGTTCTGTGAGCGTATTTTCGGACCACAAAAGGACTGGGAATGTCATTGCGGAAAATACAAACGTGTACGTTATAAAGGTGTAGTTTGTGATCGATGTGGCGTTGAAGTAACGCGTGCAAAAGTACGTCGTGAACGTATGGGTCATATTGAATTAGCTGCTCCTGTATCTCATATTTGGTATTTCAAAGGTATCCCGAGCCGCATGGGACTTGTCTTAGACATGTCCCCTCGCGCGCTTGAAGAAGTAATTTATTTCGCTTCTTATGTTGTAACAGAAAGTGGAGATACACCACTTGATAAGAAGCAATTACTTTCTGAAAAAGAATACCGTGCATATCGTGATCGATATGGTAGCACATTCCAAGCTGCTATGGGTGCAGAAGCGATTAAAAAGCTACTACAAGACATTGATTTAGATAAAGAAGTAGACTTCTTAAAAGAAGAATTAAAAACAGCACAAGGACAACGCCGTACTCGTGCTATTAAACGTCTAGAAGTATTAGAAGCATTCCGTAACTCTGGAAATGAACCATCTTGGATGATCTTAGATGTTCTACCAGTTATCCCACCAGAACTACGCCCAATGGTACAGTTAGATGGTGGACGTTTTGCTACTTCTGACTTAAACGACTTATATCGTCGTGTAATTAACCGTAACAATCGTTTAAAACGTCTATTGGACCTAGGTGCTCCAAGCATCATCGTTCAAAACGAAAAACGTATGTTACAAGAAGCTGTAGATGCATTAATTGATAATGGTCGTCGTGGCCGTCCAGTAACTGGACCAGGTAACCGTCCATTAAAATCACTATCTCACATGCTTAAAGGTAAACAAGGACGTTTCCGTCAAAACTTATTAGGTAAACGTGTTGACTACTCTGGCCGTTCTGTAATCGTTGTAGGACCGAACTTAAAGATGTACCAATGTGGATTACCGAAAGAAATGGCGCTTGAACTGTTCAAACCTTTTGTTATGAAAGAGTTAGTTGGAAAAGGGTTAGCACACAACATTAAGAGTGCGAAACGTAAAATTGAGCGTGTACACCCTGAAGTTTGGGACGTTTTAGAATCTGTGATTAAAGAACATCCAGTACTTCTAAACCGCGCACCAACACTTCACCGTCTTGGTATCCAGGCGTTTGAACCTACATTAGTAGAAGGTCGCGCAATTCGTCTTCACCCACTTGTATGTACTGCATACAACGCGGACTTTGACGGTGACCAAATGGCGGTTCACGTTCCGTTATCATCAGAGGCACAAGCAGAAGCTCGTATTCTTATGTTAGCGGCACAAAACATCTTGAATCCAAAAGACGGAAAACCAGTTGTTACTCCATCTCAGGATATGGTATTAGGTAACTACTACTTAACACTTGAGCGTGAAGGCGCAATCGGTGAAGGTATGGTCTTCAAAGATGCAAACGAAGCAATACTTGCATATCAAAATGGATATGTACATCTGCACACACGTGTTGCAGTTGCTGCAAGTTCAGTAAATAACGTAACGTTTACTGAAGAGCAAAAAGGTAAGCTTCTATTAACAACAGTTGGTAAATTAATATTTAACGAAATCTTACCAGAGTCGTTCCCTTATATTAATGAACCGACAAACTCAAACCTTGAAAAAGAAACACCAGCGGAATATTTCGTTGAAAAAGGTGCGAACATTAAAGAAATTATTGCTAGTCGCGAAGAAGTGGCGCCATTTAGCAAGAAGATCCTTGGTAACATCATTGCGGAAGTGTTCAAACGTTTCCAAATTACAGAAACGTCTCGCATGCTTGACCGTATGAAAAACTTAGGGTTCAAGTACTCTACAAAAGCTGGTATTACAGTTGGGGTATCTGACATTCTTGTATTAGGCGAAAAAGATGAAATTCTCCACGAAGCACAAGCAAAAGTAGATAATGTAATTAAACAATTCCGTCGTGGTTTAATCACGGAAGAAGAACGTTACGATCGCGTTATCTCTATTTGGAGTAATGCAAAAGATGTTATCCAAGGAAAACTGATGAAATCCTTGAATAAACGCAATCCAATCTTCATGATGAGTGACTCAGGTGCCCGTGGTAACGCATCTAACTTTACTCAGCTTGCTGGTATGCGTGGTCTGATGGCCAATCCATCTGGTCGTATCATCGAACTTCCAATCAAATCGAGTTTCCGTGAAGGTTTAACAGTACTTGAGTACTTCATCTCTACGCATGGTGCGCGTAAAGGTCTTGCCGATACAGCACTTAAAACTGCCGATTCTGGTTACTTAACACGTCGTCTTGTAGACGTTGCACAAGATGTAATTGTCCGTGAAGATGATTGTGGAACAGATCGTGGTCTATTAATTGGTGCGATTAAAGAGGGTAATGAAGTAATTGAGTCATTATATGATCGTCTTGTTGGACGTTTTGCAAGAAAAACTGTAAAACATCCTGAAACAGGTGAAGTATTAGTTAGTGAAAACCAATTAATTACTGAAGATATCGCTCATATCGTTGAAAATTCGGGTGTTGAAACTGTAAATATTCGTTCAGCGTTTACGTGTAACACTCGCCATGGTGTATGTAAGAAGTGTTACGGTCGTAACTTAGCAACTGGTACAGACGTAGAAGTAGGAGAAGCGGTAGGTATTATCGCAGCTCAATCTATCGGTGAGCCAGGTACACAGTTAACGATGCGTACATTCCATACAGGTGGGGTTGCCGGAGATGATATCACTCAAGGTTTACCTCGTATCCAAGAGATCTTCGAAGCTCGTAATCCGAAAGGTCAGGCAGTTATCAGTGAAATCGACGGTGTTATCGCAGCGATCAACGATGTTAAAGATCGCCAAGAAGTAGTTGTACAGGGTGAAGTTGAAGCTCGTACGTATGCTATTCCTTACGGTGCTCGTCTGAAAGTAACTCCAGGACAGCCAATTAGCCACGGTAAAGAGTTAACAGAAGGTTCTATTGATCCGAAAGAATTACTAAAAGTAACGGACATTACAGCAGTTCAAGAATACTTATTACGTGAAGTTCAAAAAGTATACCGTATGCAAGGGGTAGAAATTGGTGACAAACACGTAGAGGTAATGGTACGTCAAATGCTACGTAAAGTTCGTGTAAGTGATGCAGGTGAAACAGACGTATTACCAGGAACATTACTAGATATCCATCAGTTTACTGATGCGAATGCGAAGGTGTTACTGAAAGGTAAACAACCAGCGACAGCTAGACCTGTTCTACTTGGTATTACAAAAGCTTCACTTGAAACTGATTCATTCTTATCTGCAGCATCATTCCAAGAAACAACTCGTGTCTTAACTGATGCAGCAATTAAAGGTAAACGTGATGAGCTTCTAGGATTGAAAGAGAACGTTATTATCGGTAAACTTGTTCCTGCTGGAACAGGTATGAATCGTTATCGCAAAGTGGATCTTGTAAAAACAACACAAGATAACATGAATGTAGAAAACGATGAGATTTATGTGGAACAGTAAAATTTTCCGTCGTAAATTTTGTATAAAAACATCTAATCCTAGTTGACATTGTATGAGTCAAAATGTTACTATAATCAAGGTTGCTCCTGAACGATGCTTTGGAGGATATTTATATGTCTTATCAAAAAGTGTCAAATGCTGAAAATGTAGTCGTTGGTCATAAACGCACATTGGAAGCAATCAAAAATGGTATAGTTAAAGAAGTTGTTATTGCAGAAGATGCTGATGTGCGGTTAACCCATGTTATCATTCGCACTGCTTTGCAACATAACATACCCATAACAAAGGTTGAATCAGTTCGTAAGCTTGGAAAAGTTTCGGGGATTCAAGTGGGAGCTTCAGCAATAGGAATAATAAGTTAAAACTGTTTTTGTGAGGAGAGAGCATTTGCTCTTCCTTGCAAAAACTTTGTTTTCAACTAATAATGAACCACCTGGATATGTGGTCATACAAACATGCGAAGGGAGGATAATCAAATGCCTACTATTAACCAATTAGTGAGAAATGGTCGTACTGATAAAGTATGGAAATCTAAATCACCTGCGTTAAACAAAGGATTTAACTCTTTAAAGAAAAAATCAACTGATATCTCTGCACCTCAAAAACGTGGTGTATGTACTCGTGTTGGTACAATGACTCCAAAGAAACCTAACTCAGCGTTACGTAAATACGCTCGTGTACGTTTAACAAACGGTATTGAAGTTACAGCTTACATCCCAGGTATCGGTCATAACTTACAAGAGCATAGCGTAGTATTAATTCGCGGTGGTCGAGTAAAGGATTTACCAGGGGTACGTTACCACATCGTTCGTGGAGCGCTTGATACAGCTGGTGTTGACAAACGTATGCAAGGACGTTCTAAATATGGTACTAAGCGACCAAAACCTGCTAAAAAATAATAAACTTATAATGAAAGGAGGAACTCAATATGCCTCGTAAAGGACCTGTTGCGAAACGTGACGTGTTACCAGATCCAATGTACAATTCTAAGCTAGTAACACGCCTTATCAACAAAATGATGGTTGACGGTAAAAAAGGTAAATCTCAAACAATTCTTTATAACGCTTTCGATATCGTTCGTGAACGTTCAGATAAAGAACCAATGGAAGTATTCGAGCAAGCTCTTAAGAACATCATGCCTGTTCTTGAAGTACGCGCTCGTCGTGTTGGTGGTGCTAACTACCAAGTTCCAGTTGAGGTTCGTCCAGAACGCCGTACAACTTTAGGTCTTCGCTGGTTAGTAAACTATGCTCGTCTTCGTGGTGAAAAAACTATGGAAGAGCGTCTAGCTTACGAAATCTTAGATGCAGCTAACAACGCTGGTGCATCTGTTAAGAAACGTGAAGACACTCATAAAATGGCAGAAGCTAACAAAGCATTTGCTCATTACCGTTGGTAGGATTCAACGTAAAATAAATGTATGCATAAACCGCTTTATTTGTCGCTTATGGAAGTGTGGAGAGGGAGAATGCCTCTCCCTTTCGTTGGGCGCTCGTTTTACATAATGAGGGTACTGGACACTGGCATATGTAACAATATAAAGTGGCTTTTTTGCTACTTAAAATAAAAAATCCAATCCATATATGGAAGGAGCAAGACACCAAATGACAAGAGAGTTCTCTTTAGAAAACACTCGTAATATTGGTATCATGGCTCACATCGATGCTGGTAAAACAACAGCAACTGAGCGTATTCTGTATTACACAGGACGTATTCATAAAATCGGTGAAACTCATGAAGGTGCATCTCAGATGGACTGGATGGAGCAAGAGCAAGAGCGTGGTATCACAATTACTTCTGCTGCAACTACAGCTCAATGGAAAGGTCACCGTGTAAACATCATTGATACTCCAGGACACGTAGACTTCACAGTAGAAGTAGAACGTTCTTTACGCGTACTTGATGGTGCGGTAGCAGTACTTGATGCACAATCTGGTGTAGAACCACAAACAGAAACTGTTTGGCGTCAGGCTACTACTTACGGTGTACCTCGTATCGTATTCGTTAACAAAATGGATAAGATCGGTGCAGATTTCTTATACTCTGTAGGAACAATCCACGATCGTTTACAAGCAAACGCACATCCAATTCAGTTACCAATCGGTGCTGAAGATGAGTTCAATGGTATCATTGACCTTGTTGAAGAGTGTGCTTACATGTACGGTAACGATTTAGGAACAGACATCGAGCGTGTCGAAATTCCTGAAGAGCACAAAGAACTAGCTGAAGAATACCGTGGAAAGCTTATTGAAGCGGTAGCTGAGCTTGATGAAGAAATGATGATGAAGTACCTAGAAGGTGAAGAAATCACTGTAGAAGAGCTTAAAGCTGGTATCCGTAAGGCTACAACTTCTGTAGAATTCTTCCCAGTAATCTGTGGTTCTGCATTCAAAAACAAAGGTGTTCAAATTCTGTTAGACGCAGTTATCGACTACCTACCATCTCCATTAGATGTACCTGCGATTAAAGGTACTCTTCCGGATACAGATGAAGAAGTAGAACGTAAGTCTAGCGATGAAGAACCATTCGCAGCTTTAGCATTCAAAATCATGACTGACCCTTATGTTGGTAAGTTAACGTTCTTCCGTGTGTACTCTGGTGTGTTAAACTCTGGATCATACGTGAAAAACTCAACTAAAGGTAAGCGTGAGCGTGTAGGACGTATCCTACAAATGCACGCTAACAGCCGTGAAGAGATTTCAACAGTTTACGCTGGTGATATCGCTGCTGCTGTAGGTTTAAAAGATACTACTACTGGTGATACTCTTTGTGACGAGAAGAGCCTTGTTATCCTTGAGTCTATGGAATTCCCAGAGCCAGTTATCTCTGTAGCTATCGAACCAAAATCTAAAGCTGACCAAGATAAAATGGGTACAGCATTATCTAAGCTTTCTGAAGAAGATCCAACATTCCGTGCTCACACTGACCAAGAAACTGGCCAAACTATCATCGCTGGTATGGGTGAACTTCACCTTGATATCATCGTTGACCGTATGCGCCGTGAATTCAAAGTCGAAGCAAACGTTGGTGCTCCTCAGGTAGCATACCGTGAAACTTTCCGCGCTGCTGCGAAAGTTGAAGGTAAGTTTGCTCGTCAATCTGGTGGACGTGGACAATTCGGTCACGTTTGGATTGAGTTTGCACCTAACGAAGAAGGTAAAGGATTTGAATTCGAAAACAAAATCGTCGGCGGTGTAGTTCCACGTGAATACATCCCAGCTGTTGGAGCGGGTCTTGAAGACTCACTTAAAAATGGTGTACTAGCTGGTTACCCACTAGTTGACATTAAAGCAGCATTAGTTGACGGTTCTTACCATGATGTCGATTCATCTGAGATGGCGTTCAAAATCGCTGCATCTATGGCACTTAAAGCTGCGGTTTCTAAATGTAACCCAGTAATTCTTGAGCCAATGATGAAAGTTGAAGTTGTAATTCCTGAAGAGTACATGGGAGACATCATGGGTGACGTAACATCTCGTCGTGGACGTGTAGAAGGTATGGAAGCTCGCGGTAACGCACAAGTTGTTCGCGCTATGGTTCCACTTTCTGAAATGTTCGGTTATGCGACAGCATTACGTTCTAACACTCAAGGACGCGGAACATTCTCAATGACATTTGATCATTATGAAGAAGTACCGAAGTCTGTTTCAGAAGAAATTATTAAAAAAAATAAAGGCGAATAATTGATTTTTATCAATTGTTCGAGTATAACTACTTATGTAAGCTTAGAAAGTGGGACGTAAGTTTCGCTTTCTAGTCTAAATATAAAATAACCTATATAAACTAAGGAGGAATTTAGAATGGCTAAAGCTAAATTCGAACGTTCTAAACCCCATGTTAACATCGGTACAATCGGCCACGTTGACCATGGTAAAACTACATTAACTGCTGCGATCACTACAGTTCTTGCAAAAGCTGGTGGTGCTGAAGCACGCGGATACGATCAAATCGACGCTGCTCCAGAAGAAAGAGAGCGCGGAATCACAATCTCAACTGCACACGTTGAGTACGAAACTGAAACTCGTCACTATGCACACGTTGACTGCCCAGGTCACGCTGACTATGTTAAAAACATGATCACTGGTGCTGCTCAAATGGACGGCGGTATCTTAGTAGTATCTGCTGCTGATGGCCCAATGCCTCAAACACGTGAGCACATCCTTCTTTCTCGTCAAGTAGGTGTTCCTTACATCGTTGTATTCTTAAACAAATGCGACATGGTAGACGACGAAGAATTATTAGAATTAGTAGAAATGGAAGTTCGTGACCTATTATCTGAATACGGATTCCCAGGCGACGACATTCCTGTAATCAAAGGTTCTGCTCTTAAAGCTCTTCAAGGAGAAGCTGATTGGGAAGCAAAAATCATTGAATTAATGACTGAAGTTGATGCTTACATCCCAACTCCAGAACGTGAAACTGACAAACCATTCTTAATGCCTATCGAGGATGTATTCTCTATCACAGGTCGTGGTACAGTTGCAACTGGTCGTGTAGAGCGCGGAATCGTTAAAGTTGGTGACGTAGTAGAAATCATCGGTCTTGCTGAAGAGAATGCTTCTACAACTGTAACTGGTGTAGAAATGTTCCGTAAACTTCTTGACCAAGCTCAAGCTGGAGACAACATCGGTGCTCTTCTTCGTGGGGTTGCTCGTGAAGACATCCAACGTGGACAAGTTCTTGCTAAAACTGGCTCTGTAAAAGCACACGCTAAATTCAAAGCTGAAGTTTTCGTATTATCTAAAGAAGAAGGTGGACGTCACACTCCATTCTTCGCTAACTACCGTCCTCAGTTCTACTTCCGTACAACTGACGTAACTGGTATCATCCAATTACCAGAAGGTACTGAAATGGTAATGCCTGGTGACAACATCGAAATGACTATCGAACTTATCGCTCCAATCGCTATCGAAGAGGGAACTAAATTCTCTATTCGTGAAGGTGGACGTACAGTAGGTTACGGTGTAGTTGCTACTATCGTTGAGTAATCTTAGCTGATATAAAAAAACCTAAGGGATTTTCCCTTAGGTTTTTTGTTTGCGTTTATATAAAGAAGAAGAGTGTGTTTTTTTGTTTTGACGAGTTTCTTCTATAGTAATATAAAAACAACAAAAGATAATCCAGAAACTGTAAAACGAATTCTGTTAGATGAAAACTTGAAATTCTTTAAAGTGCCATGTATAATAGCAAAAGTAGAGAAAAGCAGATGCAAACAAAAAGATGCTTGCATCTAGACGAATAACATTGTATAATAGACAATGTTGGTCTTTGACTGCGATGAAGTGGAAGGTTGCTGACACACCCGGCCGCTTTGCCATGGCATGGTGTGGGGAAATTTCCATGGAGAAGGTCTATTTTAGAAATAGGCGAACGAAGGAGGGAAAATAATGGCAAAAGAAAAAATTCGTATCCGTTTAAAAGCTTATGATCACCGTATTCTTGATCAATCAGCTGAGAAAATTGTAGAAACAGCTAAGCGTTCTGGGGCAACAGTTTCTGGTCCGATCCCATTACCAACTGAGAAGACTATTTACACAATTCTTCGTGCTGTTCATAAGTACAAAGATTCTCGTGAGCAATTTGAAATGCGCACACACAAACGTTTAATCGATATCGTGAGTCCTACTCCACAAACAGTAGATTCATTAATGCGTTTAGACTTACCGTCTGGTGTAGATATCGAAATCAAACTATAAATTATATAACTTAAAAATGTAGGAGGTGTAACTCATGACCAAAGGAATCTTAGGAAGAAAGATCGGTATGACTCAAGTATTTGCTGAGAACGGTGAGTTAATCCCAGTAACAGTTATCGCTGCTAATCCAAACGTTGTTCTTCAAAAGAAAACAACTGAAACTGATGGCTACAATGCAATCCAGTTAGGATTTGAAGATAAACGTGAAAAGTTAACTAACAAACCTGAACAAGGCCACACTGCTAAAGCATCTACAACTCCTAAGCGCTTCATTCGCGAAATCCGCGATGCAGACGTGGACGGATTAGAGGTTGGTCAAGAGGTAAAAGTTGAAGTTTTCGCTGCAGGTGAAATCGTTGACGTAACAGGAATTTCTAAAGGTAAAGGTTTCCAAGGTGTTATCAAACGCCACGGACAATCTCGCGGACCTATGTCTCATGGTTCTCGCTATCACCGTCGTCCAGGTTCAATGGGCCCAGTTGCTCCGAACCGTGTATTCAAAGGCAAAAAACTTGCTGGACGTATGGGTGGAGACCAAGTTACTATCCAAAACTTAGAAATCGTTCAAGTTGACACTGAGCGCAACTTATTACTAGTAAAAGGTAACGTTCCAGGTGCTAAGAAATCTCTTGTAGTTGTTCAAGGCGCTGTGAAGGTTAGCAAATAATTCACAATAGGAAGGAGGAATTCCAATGCCAAAAGTTACTGTATATAACCAAACTGGTTCACAGGTTGGTGAAATCGAATTAGCTGAAGCTATTTTCGGTATCGAACCAAATGAAGCTGTACTTTTCGAAGCTGTAATGATGCAACGTGCATCTTTACGTCAAGGTACACACAAAGTAAAAACTCGCTCTGAAGTTCGCGGTGGTGGTCGTAAACCATGGCGTCAAAAAGGAACTGGACGTGCTCGTCAAGGGTCTATCCGCTCTCCTCAATGGCGTGGTGGTGGTACGGTATTCGGACCTACACCAAGAAGCTATGCGTACAAACTTCCTAAGAAAGTTCGTCGTTTAGCAATCAAATCTGCATTAGCTACTAAAGTAGTTGAGAACAACATTGTAGTTCTTGAAGACCTAGTGTTAAATGCACCAAAAACAAAAGACATGCTAGCAGTACTTAAAGGATTAACTGTTGAGAAGAAAGCTCTTATCGTAACTGCTGATGCAAACGAATCTGTAGAGTTATCTGCTCGCAATATCCCTGGAGTAACAGTAATCACTGCTGATGGCGTAAACGTTTTAGACGTGCTTCATCATGATAAGCTAATCATGACAAAAGCGGCAGTGGAAAAAGTAGAGGAGGTGCTTGCATAATGAGAGATCCTCGTGATATCATTAAGCGCCCAGTTATCACTGAACGTTCTATGGAAATGATGGCTGAAAAAAAATACACGTTCGATGTGGACGTTAAATCTAATAAAACAGAAGTTAAAGATGCTCTTGAAGCGATCTTTGGTGTTAAAGTAGAAAAAGTGAACATCATGAACTACAAGCCGAAAGCAAAACGCGTTGGTCGTCACGCTGGTTTTACTAGCCGTCGTCGTAAAGCAATCGTTAAGCTAACTGCTGACAGCAAAGAAATCGAAATCTTCCAAGGCGTTTAATTCTTACTAAAGAAGGAGGGAAATTGAGATGGGAATTAAAAAGTATAATCCAACTACTAACGGTCGTCGTAATATGACTACGAATGATTTCGCTGAAATCACGACTGACAGACCCGAAAAGTCATTACTTGCTCCTTTAAGCAAGAAGGCTGGTCGTAATAACCAAGGTAAAATTACTGTACGTCATCAAGGTGGCGGACATAAGCGTCAATACCGTATCATCGACTTTAAGCGTAACAAAGATGGAATTCCAGGACGCGTTGCTACGATCGAATACGATCCAAACCGCTCTGCGAATATCGCATTAATTAACTACGTTGACGGTGAAAAACGTTACATTCTTGCTCCTAAATCTTTAGAAGTAGGTATGGAAGTTATGTCTGGCCCAGAAGCTGACATCAAAATCGGTAACGCATTACCATTAATCAACATTCCAGTAGGTACTGTTGTTCATAACATCGAGCTTAAGCCTGGTCGTGGCGGACAATTAGTTCGTTCTGCTGGTACATCTGCTCAAGTACTTGGTAAAGAAGGTAAATACGTACTTGTACGTTTAACTTCTGGTGAAGTACGTCTTGTATTATCTGCTTGTCGCGCTTCAATCGGTCAAGTAGGTAACGAACAACACGAACTTATCAAAATCGGTAAAGCAGGTCGCTCTCGCTGGTTAGGTAAACGCCCAACAGTTCGTGGTTCTGTAATGAACCCGGTTGATCACCCACACGGTGGTGGTGAAGGACGTTCTCCAATCGGACGTAAGTCTCCAATGTCTCCATGGGGTAAACCAACTCTTGGATTCAAGACTCGTAAGAAAAACAAAGCGTCTGACAAATTCATCGTTCGTCGTCGTAAAAAATAATGGGATTGTAGTACGGTTCATTTCTAGAACCGTACGCCAATCACGAAGGGAGGCACCAAAATGGCTCGTAGCTTAAAAAAAGGACCATTTGTCGATGATCACTTAATGAGCAAAATGGAAAAATTAGTTGCATCTGAGCAAAAACAAGTTGTTAAAACTTGGTCTCGCCGTTCAACAATCTTCCCTCAGTTCATCGGACACACAATCGCTGTATATGATGGTCGTAAACACGTACCTGTGTACATCACTGAGGATATGGTTGGCCATAAGTTAGGTGAATTCGCACCAACTCGTACGTATAAAGGTCACCTTGCTGACGATAAGAAAACTAGAAGATAATGAGAGGAGGCACTTCAATGCAAGCTAAAGCAGTAGCGAGAACAGTTCGTATTGCTCCTCGTAAAGTTCGTTTAGTAGTAGACTTAATCCGAGGTAAGCAAGTGGGTGAAGCGATTGCTATCCTTAACCACACACCAAAAACTGCTTCTCCAGTTGTAGAAAAAGTTTTAAAATCTGCAATCGCAAATGCAGAGCACAATTATGAGATGGACATTAACAACCTAGTTGTTGAAAAAGTCTTCGTTGACGAAGGTCCAACGTTGAAACGTTTCCGTCCACGTGCAATGGGTCGTGCAAGCCAAATTAACAAACGCACAAGCCACATTACAGTTGTGGTATCAGAAAAGAAGGAGGGATAATCGATGGGTCAAAAGGTTAATCCAATTGGTCTTCGTGTCGGTGTTATCCGTGACTGGGAATCTCGTTGGTTCGCTGAGAAAGATTACGCTACATTATTACATGAAGACATCAAAATCCGTGAGTACATTAATGTACGCTTAAAAGATTCTGCTGTTGCTAAAGTAGAAATCGAACGTGCAGCAAATCGTGTAAATGTTACAATTCACACTGCAAAACCTGGTATGGTAATTGGTAAAGGTGGTACTGAAGTTGAAGCACTTCGTAAAGCTCTTAACCAATTAACAGGCAAGCGTGTACACATCAACATTTTAGAAGTTAAGAGAGCTGATCTTAACGCTAAATTAGTAGGCGAAAACATCGCTCGTCAATTAGAAAACCGTGTATCATTCCGTCGTGCACAAAAGCAAGTTATTCAACGTGCTATGCGTGCAGGTGCTAAAGGTATTAAAACACAGGTTTCTGGTCGTCTTGGCGGAGCTGATATCGCTCGTGCAGAATCTTACAGTGAAGGAACTGTTCCACTTCATACACTTCGCGCTGATATTGACTATGCAGCAGTTGAAGCTGATACAACATACGGTAAATTAGGCGTAAAAGTATGGATCTACCGTGGAGAAGTCCTTCCTACAAAAAAGAAAGCTTCTGAGGAAGGAGGAAAATAATATGTTAATGCCAAAACGCGTAAAATATCGTAGAGAGCATCGTGGTAAAATGCGTGGTCGTGCTAAAGGTGGAACTGAAGTTGCTTTCGGTGAATTCGGTTTACAAGCACAAGCTGCTTCATGGATTACAAACCGTCAAATCGAAGCTGCTCGTCGTGCAATGACTCGTTACATGAAACGTGGCGGTAAAGTATGGATTAAAATTTTCCCTTCTAAACCTTACACTGCAAAACCTCTAGAAGTACGTATGGGTTCCGGTAAAGGGGCACCAGAAGGCTGGGTAGCAGTAGTAAAACCTGGGAAAATTATGTTCGAAATCGCGGGTGTATCTGAAGAGGTAGCACGCGAAGCATTACGTCTTGCAGCTCACAAGTTACCTGTGAAATGTAAATTCGTAAAACGTGAAGAAAATGGTGGTGAATCTAATGAAAACTAATGATATTCGTGAATTAACCACTGCCGAAATCGAAACAAAAGTTAAAGCTTTAAAGGAAGAGTTGTTTAATCTTCGCTTCCAACTTGCTACAGGACAATTAGAGAATCCAACTCGCATTCGTGAAGTGCGTAAAGCAATTGCTCGTATGAAAACTGTAGTTCGTGAAAGAGAGATCGGAATTAATCGATAAATTGAGGGGAGGTTTGCATAGTGAGCGAACGTAACCAACGCAAAGTTTATACTGGTCGTGTAGTGTCTGACAAAATGGACAAAACGATTACAGTTTTAGTTGAAACTTACAAAACTCATTCCTTGTACGGAAAACGTGTTAAGTATTCTAAGAAGTACAAAGCCCATGATGAGCAAAACCAAGCGAAACTTGGCGATATCGTTAAAATCATGGAAACTCGCCCGCTTTCTGCTACTAAGCGTTTCCGTTTAGTTGAAATCGTTGAAGAAGCGGTTATTATCTAAATAGACGAATCGGAATTTTTAGTCCGAAGGGAGGTTTCATAACATGATCCAACAAGAATCTCGTTTGAAAGTTGCTGACAACTCTGGTGCACGTGAACTTTTAACAATTAAAGTATTAGGCGGCTCTGGTCGTAAATATGCTAACATTGGTGACATTATCGTTGCTACGGTAAAACAAGCAACACCAGGTGGCGTTGTTAAAAAAGGTGACGTTGTTAAAGCAGTAGTAGTACGTACGAAGAGCGGAGCTCGTCGTCCGGACGGTTCTTACATCAAATTTGATGAAAACGCAGCGGTTATCATTAAAGACGATAAGAGCCCACGTGGTACTCGTATCTTCGGACCAGTAGCTCGTGAATTACGTGATAGCAACTTCATGAAGATCGTTTCTTTAGCTCCAGAAGTTCTATAATTTAAGGTATTGCCTTGCTAAGGAGGTGCAGAATTAAGATGCATGTAAAAAAAGGTGATAAAGTACAGGTAATCACTGGTAAAGACAAAGGAAAACAAGGCGTTATCCTTGTGGCTTTCCCAAAGCAAAACCGTGTTATCGTTGAGGGTGTCAATATCGTTAAGAAGCACTCTAAGCCATCTCAATTAAATCCACAAGGTGGAATTATTACTAAAGAAGCACCTATTCACGTTTCTAACGTTATGATTTTAGATCCGAAAACAGGTGAACCTACTCGTGTAGGCTTCAAAGTAGAAGATGGTAAAAAAGTTCGTATTGCAAAAAAATCTGGTGAATTATTAGATAAATAATTTTCTTAAGAAAGGAGGTCACTTCATTGAATCGCCTTAAAGAGAAGTTCCAAAAGGAAATTACTCCTGCTCTAGTGAGCAAGTTTAACTATAAATCTGTGATGGAAGTACCGAAAATCGAAAAGATCGTAATCAACACTGGTGTTGGTGACGCGGTATCTAACTCAAAAGCTTTAGACAATGCAGTAGAAGAATTAACACAAATCGCAGGTCAAAAACCTGTTGTAACTCGTGCTAAAAAATCAATCGCTGGTTTCCGTCTTCGTGAAGGTATGCCAATCGGTGCGAAAGTAACTTTACGCGGCGAGCAAATGTATGAGTTCTTCGACAAATTAGTATCAGTTTCTTTACCACGTGTACGTGATTTCCGTGGTGTTTCTAAGAAATCATTCGATGGTCGTGGGAACTACACATTAGGTGTTAAAGAGCAACTTATCTTCCCTGAGATTGATTATGATAAAGTAAGCAAAGTCCGCGGTATGGACATCGTAATCGTTACTACAGCGAAAACTGATGAAGAAGCTCGTGAACTTTTAACACAATTCGGTATGCCATTCCAAAAATAATGGAAGCCAACGCTAAGTAGAGGAGGCGAAAACGTGGCTAAAAAATCTATGATAGCGAAACAAAAGCGTACTCCTAAGTTTAAAGTACAAGAGTATACACGTTGCGAACGCTGCGGTCGTCCGCATTCTGTATACCGCAAATTTAAACTTTGCCGTATTTGTTTCCGTGAACTTGCATATAAAGGTCAAATTCCTGGTGTTAAAAAAGCTAGTTGGTAAAACCCACAAATGGGAAGGAGGTAAAACACATGGTGATGACAGATCCAATTGCAGACATGCTTACTCGCATCCGTAATGCGAACATGGTACGTCATGAGAAATTAGAGGTTCCTGCTTCTAAAATCAAAAAAGAGATCGCTGAACTTTTAAAACGTGAAGGTTTCATTCGTGATGTAGAATACATCGAGGATAACAAACAAGGTATCCTTCGTATTTTCCTGAAATATGGTGCAAACAATGAACGTGTAATCACTGGATTAAAACGTATCAGTAAACCTGGCTTACGCGTTTACGCTAAAGCTGACGAAGTACCACGTGTACTTAACGGATTAGGTATCGCTCTTGTTTCTACATCTAAGGGAGTAATGACAGACAAAGACGCTCGTCAATTACAAACTGGTGGAGAAGTAGTAGCATACGTTTGGTAATATATATTTAAAACGAACGGAGGTGTGACCACATGTCTCGTATTGGTAAAAAGATTCTTGAAATCCCTGCAGGTGTTACTATTACAATTGCAGAAGACAATACTGTAACAGTAAAAGGCCCTAAAGGTGAATTAACTCGTAAATTCAATGCTGATATGTCTATCAAAATTGAAGAAAATACACTAACAGTTGAGCGTCCATCTGAACAGAAGGAACACCGTGCATTACACGGTACAACTCGTGCTTTAATCGGAAACATGGTTGAAGGTGTAACTGCAGGTTTCGCACGCGGACTTGAATTAGTCGGTGTTGGTTACCGTGCTCAAAAACAAGGAGATAAACTTGTTTTAAGCGTAGGTTATTCTCATCCAGTAGAAATGACTCCGGAAGCAGGTCTTGAAGTTGAAGTACCTGCACCAACTAAAATCGTAATTAAAGGTATCGACAAGCAACGTGTTGGCGAATTTGCTGCTAACATCCGTGCTGTACGTGCTCCTGAGCCTTACAAAGGTAAAGGTATTCGTTACGAAGGCGAAGTTGTTCGTCGTAAAGAAGGTAAAACTGCTAAGTAAACCCGTTAGGTGAGAGAAAGGAGTGACAAGAAAATGATCACTAAAGCTGATAAAAATGCGACTCGTAAGAAAAGACATGCACGTGTACGTGCTAAACTTACTGGTACTGCAGAGCGTCCACGTTTAAACGTGTTCCGTTCTAACCAACATATTTACGCTCAAGTTATTGATGATGTGAATGGTGTAACGTTAGTAAGTGCATCTACTCTTGATAAAGACCTTGCTCTTAACGGTACTAGCAATACTGAAGCTGCTACGAAAGTTGGAGAATCAGTTGCTAAGCGTGCTGTAGAGAAAGGCGTTAAAGAAGTAGTATTTGATCGCGGTGGTTACTTATACCATGGCCGTGTTAAAGCTCTAGCTGAAGCTGCTCGTGAGGCTGGATTACAATTTTAATGGTCAAAGGAGGGAAAATTGATGCATCGCATTGACCCAAGTAAATTAGAACTTGAAGAACGTGTAGTTACGATAAATCGTGTCGCGAAAGTTGTTAAGGGTGGTCGTCGTTTCCGCTTTGCTGCACTAGTTGTAGTTGGCGATAAAAACGGTCATGTTGGATTCGGTACTGGTAAAGCACAAGAGGTACCAGACGCAATCCGCAAAGCTATCGAAGACGCTAAGAAAAACTTAATCGCTGTACCATTAGTTGGTACAACAATTCCACACACAATCAACGGTCACTTTGGAGCTGGTGAAGTATTCTTAAAACCTGCTGCTGAAGGTACTGGTGTTATTGCTGGTGGACCTGTTCGTGCGGTACTTGAATTAGCTGGTGTACAAGATATTCTTTCGAAATCTCTTGGTTCTAACACACCAATCAACATGATTCGCGCTACTGTGAACGGATTAAGCGAACTTAAGCGCGCTGAAGATGTTGCAAAATTACGCGGTAAATCTGTAGAAGAGCTACTAGGTTAAGGAGGGAAAACAAATGGCGAAAAAGTTAGAAATTACCCTCACTCGTAGTGTAATTGGTCGTCCACAAGATCAACGTGCGACGGTAGAAGCTTTAGGTCTTAAAAAGTTGAATTCAACTGTAGTTAAGGAAGAAACTCCTGCTATTCTTGGTATGATCAACAAAGTTTCTCACCTTTTAACTGTAAAAGAAGCTTAAGGATAACTCATTAATATAAGGAGGTGCCTGGGAATGAAACTTCATGAATTAAAACCTGCAGAAGGTTCTCGTAAAGTACGTAACCGTGTCGGTCGTGGTATCGGTTCTGGTAACGGTAAAACTGCTGGTAAAGGTCATAAAGGACAAAACGCACGTTCTGGTGGCGGTGTTCGTCTTGGCTTCGAAGGTGGTCAAACTCCATTATTCCGTCGTTTACCAAAACGCGGCTTCACAAACATTAACCGTAAAGAGTTTACTATTGTAAACTTATCAACGTTAAATCGTTTTGAAGATGGTACAGAAGTAACACCTGAATTATTGCTGGAAACTGGCGTTATCAGCAAGTTAAACGACGGTGTTAAAATTCTTGCAAGCGGAGCAGTAGAGAAAAAACTAACTGTTAAAGCGCACAAGTTCTCTTCAAGTGCTAAAGAAGCAATTGAAGCAGCTGGCGGATCAGTTGAGGTGATCTAATGTTTCGTACAATCTCCAACTTTATGCGCGTTGCTGAGATAAGACGTAAAATATTATTCACTTTAGCGATGTTAATCGTATTCAGGATTGGCACGTTTATCCCAGTGCCATTTACAAATGGAGACGTACTGAAAGCACAAGACCAATTAAATGCTTTAGGTATTCTAAATACATTTGGCGGTGGCGCCTTGAAAAACTTCTCCATCTTTGCGATGGGAATCATGCCGTATATTACAGCATCCATCATCGTGCAATTATTGCAGATGGATGTTGTTCCTAAATTTTCGGAATGGTCGAAGCAAGGTGAAATGGGCCGTCGTAAACTAACGCAATTCACGCGTTACTTTACAATTGTTCTTGCGTTTATTCAGGGGTTTGGTATGTCAATCGGTTTTAACGGTATGGTAGGTGGGCAATTAATTTTGAATCCTGGTTGGAGCACTTATTTATACATTGCTACGGTACTGACTGCTGGTACTGCATTTTTAATGTGGTTAGGCGAACAGATTACAGCTAAAGGTGTGGGTAATGGTATTTCCATCCTTATCTTTGGCGGTATTGCTGCAGCGATCCCAAGTGTTATATCTCAAGTGTATCAACAACAGTTTCAAAATATCGGAGATCAATTGTTCATGAGTATCGTTAAAGTTGCATTGATTTTACTAGCTGTGCTAGCAGTTATTGTTGGTGTTATTTTCATTCAACAAGCTGTTAGAAAGATCCCAATTCAATACGCGAAGCGTGTAACAGGAGGGAATGGGAATCATGCTGGAGCACAAAACACACATTTACCGCTTAAGGTAAATAGTGCGGGTGTTATTCCAGTCATTTTTGCTGTTTCATTCTTAATTACGCCTCCAACTATTGCACAGTTCTTCCCGAAACATGATGTATCGCAGTGGATTATTGCAAACTTTAACTATTCTCACCCAGTGGGAATGATCATATATGTTGCGCTCATTGTAGCCTTCACATATTTCTATGCGTTTGTTCAGGTTAATCCAGAGCAAATGTCAGAGAATCTAAACAAGCAAGGTGGATATGTTCCAGGTATTCGTCCGGGTAAGAATACAGAACAATATCTAACAAAAATCTTGTATCGTTTGACCTTTGTAGGATCAATTTTCCTAGCAGCGATTGCAATCTTACCAGTTATCTTTACGAAATTGGGAAATCTTCCTCCATCTGCACAGATTGGTGGAACGAGTATGTTAATCGTTGTCGGCGTTGCTTTAGAAACAATGAAGCAGCTAGAAAGCCAACTGGTAAAACGCCATTACAAAGGGTTTATCAAGCAGTGAGTAAGTGGGAAGAACCATCTTCCCTACATGCTCATGTACTGAGGGGGAACAAGGATGAACTTAATTTTAATGGGGCTTCCTGGTGCTGGTAAAGGTACACAAGCCGAACAGATTGTAGCCAAGTATAACATCCCTCACATTTCAACAGGAGATATGTTCCGTGCAGCTATGAAGGCTGAAACTGAAATGGGTCTACAAGCAAAATCTTTTATTGATAAAGGTGCACTTGTTCCAGATGAAGTTACAATCGGAATTGTTCGTGAACGTTTAAGTCAAGAAGACTGCGTAAGAGGTTTCTTACTAGACGGTTTCCCACGAACTGTTGCACAAGCATCAGCTCTTGAAGAGATTATGAAAGATCTTGGCAAAAAAATCGACTATGTTTTAAACATTAATGTGGATTCAGGGTTGTTATTAAAACGCCTTACAGGCCGTCGCATTTGTAAAGAGTGCGGTGCGACTTACCACTTAGAATTCAATCCACCAGCAACAGCTGATGTGTGCGATAAATGTGGTGGCGAATTATACCAACGCTCTGATGACAATGAAGAAACTGTAGCAAATCGTTTAGATGTGAATATTAAGCAAACAAAACCTTTGCTTGATTTCTACGACGAGCTTGGTTACTTAAAAAGCATTAATGGTGAGCAAGATATCAATAAAGTATTTGCTGATATCGATGTTCTCATCGGAGGCTTAGCGTAATGATCATCTGCAAAACTCCTCGCGAGATAGAAATCATGCGAGAAGCTGGCAGAATCGTTGCTTTAACTCATCAAGAGTTGAAACAGCACATTACTCCAGGAATTACAACGAAAGAGCTCGATCAAATAGCGGAAAAGACGATTCAAAAATATGGTGCTACGCCATCTTTTAAAGGATACAACGGATTTCCGGGGAGCATATGTGCTTCTGTAAATGAAGAGCTTGTACACGGAATTCCAGGAAAGCGCAAGCTCAAAGAGGGCGATATCATCAGTATCGATATTGGTGCGAAATACAATGGGTACCATGGAGATTCTGCATGGACGTATCCAGTTGGAAACATTTCTGAATCTGTTCAAAAGCTACTTGATGTCACAGAAAAATCGTTGTATCTTGGTCTAGAACAAGTAAAACCAGGCGAGAGATTATCAAATATCTCACATGCGGTTCAAACCCATGCTGAAGAGAATGGATTCTCGATCGTTAGGGAGTATGTTGGTCACGGAATCGGGCAAGACTTACATGAGGACCCTCAAATCCCGCACTATGGTCCACCAAATAGAGGCCCTAGATTAAAGCCGGGAATGGTCATCTGTGTTGAGCCGATGGTGAATCAAGGAAGACGATATGTAAAAACACTATCTGATGACTGGACAGTGGTAACGGTAGATGGTAAATGGTGTGCCCATTTTGAGCACACGATTGCTCTTACAGAAGCAGGATACGAAATCCTTACCACTTTATAAGTAGCTGGCTCTCCGGGATTTCAGAGCAGTGTAAAATGTTACTGATTTGAAGAAGGGAGAACTATTGAATGGCTAAAGATGATGTAATTGAAGTCGAAGGTACCGTTCTTGAAACGTTGCCAAATGCTATGTTCAAAGTAGAATTAGAGAATGGGCATGTCGTATTGGCTCACGTTTCTGGTAAAATCCGTATGAACTTCATTCGTATTTTACCAGGAGACAAAGTTACGGTAGAATTATCTCCGTACGATTTAAATCGTGGTCGTATTACGTACCGTTTTAAATAATATAGCACTCCGTAATCTTTAAGGAGGTTCGAGACATGAAAGTAAGACCGTCAGTTAAACCAATCTGCGAAAAATGTAAAGTTATTCGTAGACGTGGAAAAGTAATGGTTATTTGTGAAAACCCTAAACATAAACAAAAACAAGGTTAATCAGAAGGAGGTGCATTCAGAATGGCACGTATCGCAGGTGTAGATATTCCTCGAGACAAACGCGTTGTTATTTCTTTAACTTACGTATTCGGCATTGGTCGCACAACTGCTGAAAAAATTCTTACTGAAGCTGGTATTTCTTCAGAAACACGAGTTCGTGATTTAACGGAAGACGAATTAGGACGTATCCGTGATGTTATCGATCGTATTAAAGTTGAGGGAGACCTTCGTCGTGAAGTATCTCTTAACATTAAACGTCTAATGGAGATCGGTTCTTACCGTGGTCTTCGTCACCGTCGTGGTTTACCAGTTCGTGGTCAAAATTCTAAAAACAATGCTCGTACACGTAAAGGTCCACGTCGTACAGTAGCAAATAAAAAGAAATAATAAGTAAAGGAGGTTGAACTAACAATGGCACGTAAAACAAACACTCGTAAAAAACGTGTGAAAAAGAATATCGAAGCTGGTATAGCTCATATTCGTTCTACTTTCAACAACACAATCGTAACACTTACAGATACTCACGGTAACGCGCTTTCTTGGTCTAGTGCTGGTGCACTTGGTTTCCGTGGATCTCGTAAATCTACTCCATTCGCTGCGCAAATGGCTGCTGAAGCTGCTGCTAAAGTTGCAATGGAGCACGGTTTAAAAACTTTAGAGGTTACTGTTAAAGGTCCTGGTGCTGGTCGTGAAGCTGCAATTCGTGCTCTTCAAGCTGCAGGTCTAGAAGTAACAGCAATTAGAGATGTTACTCCAGTTCCTCATAATGGATGTCGTCCGCCAAAACGTCGTCGTGTGTAATTTTTCTGTATAGAATTTTCCCTTTTGTCTATAATGGATATGATGCATTATCGAGAAATTTCGTACAGAAACATCGCTTGTTGTGCACAATCGGGAACTGCCTAAGGGGGACTTTCGGTTAGACAGGGGTTATACCTTTGTTTAACCGGGGTTTCGACGTTTTGAAGGAGGGTTTAGTTAATGATTGAAATCGAAAAGCCGAAAATCGAAACGGTTGAACTTAACGAAGATGCTAAATATGGTAAATTCGTAATTGAACCGCTTGAGCGTGGATATGGTACTACTTTGGGTAACTCCTTACGTCGTATTCTTTTATCCTCACTCCCTGGTGCCGCTGTTACTGCTATCCAAATCGATGGCGTATTACATGAATTTTCAACAGTTGAGGGCGTAGTAGAAGACGTTACGACGATCATCTTAAACTTGAAAAAGTTAGCTCTTAAAATCTACTCTGAAGAAGAGAAGACGTTGGAAATTGATGTGCAGGGCGAAGGTATTGTCACAGCTGCTGATATTACTCACGATAGTGATGTAGAAATCTTAAATCCAGATTTACACATTGCAACGTTAGCAAAAGATGCGCATTTCCGCGTGCGTTTAACTGCAAAGCGTGGCCGTGGGTATACGCCAGCTGATGCAAATAAAAGCGAAGATCAACCAATAGGAGTAATTCCTATTGATTCTATTTATACTCCAGTATCACGTGTGACTTACCAAGTGGAAAAGACACGTGTCGGACAAGTGGCTAATTATGATAAGCTTACGCTTGATGTATGGACGGATGGAAGCATCGGGCCAAAAGAAGCTATCTCTTTAGGTGCCAAAATCTTAACTGAGCATTTAAATATCTTTGTTGGTTTAACTGATGAAGCACAAAATGCTGAGATTATGGTCGAGAAGGAAGAAGATCAAAAAGAGAAAGTTCTTGAGATGACTATCGAAGAACTAGACCTTTCTGTTCGTTCTTATAATTGCCTAAAACGTGCAGGAATTAATACTGTACAAGAGCTTGCGAACAAAACAGAAGAAGATATGATGAAAGTTCGTAACTTAGGACGTAAATCCTTAGAAGAAGTTAAACATAAACTTGAGGAATTAGGTTTAGGTTTACGTAAAGACGACTGAGGATTTAAACCCATGAACAAAGGAGGGAACTACGAATGGCATACAGAAAATTAGGCCGTACAAGTGCGCAACGTAAAGCTATGTTACGTGACTTAGCTACTGATTTAATTATCAACGAGCGCATCCAAACGACAGAAACTCGTGCAAAAGAACTTCGTTCTGTAGTGGAAAAAATGATCACTTTAGGTAAACGCGGAGATCTTCATGCTCGTCGTCAAGCAGCAGCTTTCATTCGCAATGAAGTAGCTAACGCTGAGACTGGTCAAGATGCACTTCAAAAATTATTCGCTGATGTAGCTCCACGCTATGCTGAGCGCCAAGGCGGATACACTCGTATTGCAAAAATTGGTCCACGTCGCGGAGACGCAGCACCAATGGTAATTATCGAGTTAGTATAATGATAATTAAAAGGGCAGGACAGTTCTTTTCAAGAAACTGGTCATGGCCCTTTTTTTTAAATATAAAAATAGGCGAGCTTGGCGAAGGAAAGGGTGCCTTCTATTGAAAAAAGAGAAACTTCGGATAGGAAATATATCATTTCAATATCCTGGGGCAGCCACGTATGCATTAAAAGATGTTTCATTTTCCTTATATGAGGGAGAATGGGTATCTATTATTGGACAAAACGGTTCAGGAAAGTCTACACTTGCAAAATTATTGAATGGTTTGTTTTTGCCGGAAGCAGGGACTATTACAGTAAATGATTCAATGGTTTTATCAGAGGAAACGGTATGGGATGTTCGAAAACAAATTGGAATGGTATTTCAAAATCCAGATAATCAATTTGTTGGAACAACAGTGCAAGATGATGTTGTATTTGGCTTAGAGAATATCGGAATGCCCAGAGAACAAATGATTGAAAGATTAGAACAGGCCTTACGACTTGTCCGTATGGAAGATTTTCTTAATGATGAGCCTCATTCCTTATCTGGTGGGCAAAAGCAGCGAGTGGCAATAGCAGGCGTTTTAGCACTTCAGCCATCTATTTTAATATTAGATGAAGCAACGTCAATGTTAGATCCTCAAGGAAGACGTGAAGTAGTAGAAACGGTTAGACAACTTGTTAATCAAAAAGGTATTACTGTGCTATCAATTACGCACGATTTAGAAGAAGCGGCACAGTCAGATCGTGTCATTATTTTAAATAAGGGAGAAATATTAGAGGAAGGGACTCCAGAAAAAATTTTCAAATCCTCTCATATGCTCCAAGAAATTGGCTTAGATGTACCGTTTTCGGTGAAAATAGCAGAATTATTAAAAAGAAATGAAATTCTTTTGCAAAATACGCATCTTACAATGGAAAGCTTGGTGAACGAACTTTGGAGATTACATTCCAAAAAGTAGAACATCGTTATCAATATAAAACTCCATTTGAAAGACGCGCACTTTATGATGTAGACGTGTCGTTTCCAAGTGGGGGCTATTATGCCATTATCGGTCATACTGGTTCAGGTAAGTCGACGATGATTCAACATTTAAATGGTTTATTGCAGCCGACAAATGGTACAGTTCAAATTGGTGAACATTTGATTTCGGCAGGAAAGAAAGAAAAAAAGCTAAAGCCACTACGTAAAAAAGTAGGGGTTGTCTTTCAATTCCCAGAACATCAGTTGTTTGAAGAGACTGTGGAGAAAGATATTTGTTTCGGCCCTACTAATTTTGGGGTATCTGTAGAAGAAGCGAAGCAAAAGGCAAGAGAGGCAATTGAACTTGTAGGGTTAGAGCCAGAACTGTTAACACGTTCACCGTTTGAGTTAAGTGGCGGGCAAATGAGGCGTGTTGCGATAGCGGGTGTATTGGCGATGGAACCTGAAGTGCTTGTATTAGATGAACCTACAGCAGGTCTAGATCCAAAAGGGCAGAACGAACTTATGCAGATGTTTTATAAGTTGCATAAGGAGAAGGGGCTTACAGTTATCCTTGTAACGCATAATATGGAGGATGCCGCTCAGTATGCGGAGCAGATTGTAGTTATGCATAAAGGAACGGTCTTTTTGCAAGGAAGTGCAGAGGAAGTATTTTCACATGCTGATGAACTAGAGAAAATTGGTGTGGATCTTCCTATGTCATTAAAGTATAAACGTGCAATTGAAGAGAAGTTTGGTATTTCAATTCCAAAGGCTACCTTATCTTTAGAGGATCTTACTCATGAAGTTGTGCAGGTGTTACGAAAAGGTGGTCATGAATCATGCAGCAGTTGATTATTGGGAGATATATCCCAGGTAATTCACTTATTCATCAACTTGATCCACGTACGAAGCTGCTGATTGTCTTTTTATATGTATTTGTTGTTTTCTTAGCAAATAATGCGATTTCATATGGATTTTTATTTTTATATGCACTCATTGCTTTATTTTTTGCAAAAGTGCCGATTCGTTATGTACTTTCGGGCTTAAAACCAATTTTATGGATTTTTCTTTTTACATTTTTCCTGCATATTTTTACAAATAAAGAGGGGGATGTACTACTCCAGCTTGGTTGGTTTTCGATACATGAAAAAGGATTAGAGCAAGGGATATACATTTCTGTACGATTCTTCGTTATTATTTTAATGACGACATTATTAACGTTAACGACGACACCTATTGAAATTACAGATGGTTTGGAGACGTTATTAAAGCCGTTGAAGCGTATAAAGGTTCCTGTTCATGAAATCGCATTAATGATGTCAATTTCTCTTCGTTTTATTCCGACATTAATGGATGAAACGAGTAAAATAATGAAAGCACAAGCATCACGTGGTATTGATTTCGCTGGGGGACCGATAAAAGATAGAATGAAAGCTATTATCTCACTGCTTGTTCCTCTGTTTATCAGTGCTTTTAAGCGTGCAGAGGACTTAGCTATTGCGATGGAAGCTCGTGGATATCAAAGTGGTGAAGGACGTACTAAATTTAGGCAACTACGCTGGAAAACAAGCGATACAGTAACGATTGTAAGCTTATTTTGTTTAGCTTGTATTTTGGCATGGGTGCGATCGTAATGGAGAATAGAGAAATGGATAGAATAAAATGTACGGTTGCATATGATGGCATGCATTTTTGTGGTTATCAAATTCAGCCGAAGCATCGTACTGTTCAACAGGAGATAGAAAAAGCATTACAGAAATTGCATAAGGGAGAACTTGTTCGTGTTCAGGCATCTGGTAGAACAGATTCTACGGTTCATGCAAAAGGACAAGTCATACACTTTGATACTCCTTTGTCTCTTGAAGAGTGGCAATGGAGTAACGCTTTAAATACAATGTTGCCAGATGATATTGTTATTAGGCAAGTAGAGAAAAAAACAGAAGAATTTCATGCACGTTATGGTGTTGAGAAAAAAGAATATCGTTATCGTGTATTCTTATCGAAGACTGCGGATGTATTCCGTAGAAATTACGTATATCAATATCCATATCCGCTCGAAATCAAAAAAATAAGAAAAGCAATTCCGTATTTTATTGGAACGCATGATTTCACTTCTTTTTGTTCGGCAAAAACTGACAAAAAAGATAAAGTGCGAACAATTTATGAAATCGAGTTAATTGAGCAAGACGATGAATTAATTTTTCGTTTTGTAGGTAATGGATTTTTATATAATATGGTCAGAATTATTGTTGGTACGTTACTTAACGTAGGGCAAGGAAAGCTTGATCCTGATAGCATTCCAGAGATTTTAGCGAAACAAAATCGTCAGTTTGCTGGAAAGATGGCTCCAGGTCATGGGCTTTACCTATGGGAGGTAAACTATAACAACTAATCCTGGTGTAACATTTGCTTGACATTAGAAACTCAAAAGTATATCATAACATATGGTATTGTTTCTAAAACCACGATTAGCCCCGGAAGGAAATCGTGTTTAAGATAAACAATAGATTTTTTCTATGGAAAAGATAACGAGGAGGGAAACACATGCGTACGACTTTTATGGCAAAAGCTAACGAAGTTGAGCGTAAATGGTATGTGGTTGATGCTGAAGGTCAAACTTTAGGTCGCCTATCTACTGAAGTAGCATCCATTTTACGTGGTAAAAACAAACCTACATTTACACCACACGTTGACACGGGTGATCATGTAATTATTATTAACGCTGAGAAAATTCATTTAACAGGTAATAAATTAAACGATAAAATTTACTACCGTCACACTAACCACCCAGGTGGACTTAAGCAGAGAACAGCTCTTGAAATGCGTACAAACTACCCTGTACAAATGTTAGAGCTTGCAATTAAAGGCATGCTTCCAAAAGGACGCTTAGGCCGTCAAGTTTCTAAGAAACTTAACGTGTATGCTGGAGCAGAGCATCCACACCAAGCACAAAAACCAGAAGTTTACGAACTTCGCGGATAATTAATTAAAGGAGGGCTTACTTTGGCACAGGTTCAATACTATGGCACTGGACGTCGTAAGAGTTCAGTAGCGCGCGTACGCCTAGTTCCAGGCGAAGGACGCGTTATCATTAACGGTCGTGATTTTGAAAACTATATCCCATTTGCTGCATTACGTGAAGTAGTGAAACAACCTCTAGTTGCAACAGAAACTTTAGGTAACTACGATGTACTTGTAAACGTAAATGGTGGTGGATACACTGGTCAAGCTGGTGCTATTCGTCACGGTATTTCTCGCGCTTTATTAAAAGCTGATCCAGAATACCGTCTAACACTAAAACGTGCAGGTCTATTAACTCGTGACGCACGTATGAAAGAGCGTAAAAAATACGGTCTTAAAGGCGCACGTCGTGCACCTCAGTTCTCAAAACGTTAATTTTTGCGAACTACAAACCCCAACCATTTTGGTTGGGGTTTTTTTATGTTTCATTCCTCTTTTGTAATTTTTATAGCTTGGAATATTTTAGTGCTACCGCCGCGCGTATGCTTCTTCTTTAGAAGTTTAGACTAATACGTATTAGGGAGGTTTATAAGTACTATGAATGTCATTGTCAGCTTACAAGAAAAACAAAAAGAAAAGCAGTTAAAATACGAGCGGAAGATGTTGCGGGAATTATCATTAAAAACATTACGTTCAAATATTCGTGATGCCTTTCAAATGCAAGAGCTTCATCGTCAGTATGAAGATTACTGTATTGAATTAGGGATAGAATCTTATTTATTAGGAGCGAGATATAGTAAATTTGGTTATTATGGTGAATCGTTTTTTGATGTGAAATATAGAGCTTTAGAAGAAGAACAACAATTAACTGAAACGCTATTTCAATTTTTAACGAGTATGACTATGCGAGAAATAAAGTTGAAAGATGAGGAATTACTTTTTGAATCTTGTCAGCAGTTTATAGGATTGTGGTGGCAAGAAGGGTATGAAAAAGGTGAAAGAAGATATCGATTAAAGCTTCATTAAGACAAGCATAAACTTTCCTCTTGTCCCATATAAGTAATTAGAGGGACTAGCTGGAGGAGGAAAGGTATGAAGAGAATTCGAATTATCTCTTTTGCACTCGCTGCGGTTGTATTGTTTTTTTTAGTCAAACAAGAATTTCAAATTACAAAATCGTGGCGAGCTTGGAATTTACCCTTATCAGGGAAAGTAATTGTATTAGATGCTGGTCATGGTGGACCAGATGGAGGGGCTGTTGGAGGAAAGGATATTATAGAAAAGGATATTACGCTTGAAATTACAAAAAAGGTACAAGACTATTTACAAGAACAAGGTGCACTAGTTATTTTAACGCGTGAGGGAGATTATGATTTAGCTAACAAAGATACAAAGTCATATAGTAGACGTAAAGCAGAGGATTTAAAAAAACGTGTAGAAATCATCAATAAACCTGATGTAGACTTTTTTGCAAGTATTCATTTAAATGCTTTAACTAGTAGTGGATCGAAAGGTGCACAAACGTTCTATTACCGCTCTTCAATTGAAAATGAACGTGCTGCAAAATTTATACAGGCTGAATTGAGAACAAGTTTAGAGAACACGAATCGTTCTGCTAAGACAATTTCGCATGTGTATTTATTAAAGTATTCTAAAACACCAGGTGCTTTAATTGAAGCCGGCTTTTTATCGAATGTGAACGAAAGGTATATGTTAAATTCGGAGAAATATCAGCAAAAGGTAGCAGCTGCAATATACCGGGGTATATTACGCTATTTCACGGAAAAAGGAAATCCTCCAGAATAAGGAGGATTTTTTTGAGTTTCTCTCGTTAACGAAGTTTTCGGAAAATATGTTATACTGGAAATGTAAACGCATTTATTTCAAGAATAAGCAGAGATAAATTCAATTAACATTACGTTATTTTTCATACAGGGGGCTGGGCTAATTATGGTAACGAAAGAACAAGTGGTTGAAGCGTTAGAAGGGATTGTAGATCCGTTTTTACATAAAACATTAAAAGAAACAAGTGCAATTAAAGAGGTAACAGTCAAGCCTGAGAAGGAACATGTGAGTGTCAAAATTGCAATCGTAAAAACTGGTACAGCGGAACAAATGCAGTTGCAGTCTGGAATTGTAAAGTTATTAAAAGAACTTGGAGCAGCAACAGTTGGACTTCGTTTTGCAGAATTTACAGAAGAGGAATTAGCTCAGTTTGCACCAGAACAAGAAGCAGAGCAAAGTGAATCTTTATTGTCACCAAATTCAAAAACGACATTCTTAGCAGTAGCGAGTGGAAAAGGTGGCGTGGGAAAATCAACCGTTTCCGTTAACCTTGCAGTTGCTTTAGCTCGTTTAGGAAAAAAAGTTGGTATTATTGATGCGGACATTTACGGTTTTAGTGTGCCAGACATGATGGGGATAGAAAAACGTCCCATCGTAAGAGGTGATAAGATAATTCCGGTAGAACGTTTAGGTGTAAAGGTAATCTCAATGGGCTTCTTTGTAGAGGATAATGCACCAGTTATTTGGAGAGGACCTATGCTTGGGAAAATGTTAAACCACTTCTTCACAGAAGTAGAATGGGGCGATTTAGATTATTTAGTATTAGATTTGCCACCAGGCACAGGTGATATTGCGTTAGATGTGCACTCAATGTTGCCATCTTGCAAAGAGATTATTGTAACGACACCGCATCCAACAGCTGCGTTTGTAGCAGCGCGTGCTGGAGCGATGGCATTACGCACTGAACATAGTATTCTCGGTGTTGTTGAGAACATGGCATATTTTGAAAGTAAGGTAACTGGTGAGAAAGAATATGTATTTGGAAGAGGCGGGGGAGATAAGTTAGCTACCGAACTACAAACAAATGTTCTTGGTCGTATTCCACTGCAACAACCCGATTGGAATAAAGAAGACTTTGCTCCTTCAGTATATGAGGATACACATACAACCGGCATTATTTATAGTAAAATAGCTGAAACAGTAATTGATAAAACAGCTGTTACACAAAAATAAAGCGAAACTTTAATCAGTGGGGTTCATCTGTTACTGGCAACAACTAGTAAACCTTTCGCTTAACTAGAGGGCCATTTTGTCTGTTAATAGCAAGATAAAGTAATAACGAGTGGACAATTTATACATTGTCCACTCGTTATTATAGTTATTATTTTCACTGTTCTTCCTTCTTCTCGCCTTGAGAACCGCCATCACCGCCTGCTTCTTTCTTATCAGATCCACCTTTTTCAGCCTTTTGTACACCTTTACTAATGATATCAATCATCTTGGCTTGGAAGAGTGGACTTTCAGCAGTTTCTGTTAGTACTTGTTGTAGATATTGACGGTATTCTTTACTCTTCATTGTTTGTAACATCATTTTTTCTACTTCAGGATTTTTCATAATTTCTATAACGCCTGCTTGGTATTCAGGGTCTTTTAATAAGGTTTTCATTAATTGGGTTTGTTCTTTCCCCATACTTTTAGCAAACTTTGATGAGAACTCAGGATCTTTAAAGAGCTTTTCCCAGAATTGTTGCCCTTTATCGGATACCATGGCATCTTCAATCGTTTTCTTTACTACTGTTTCATCTAGTATGAGTGCTTGTTTCATTTTTTCATCAGTTAATACATCTTGAATAGCTTTCTTACCTTGATCTGTTTTTAAAATATCAACAATCATTTTCTTTGTTTGATCGTAATCTAGTTCGGATTTCGTTTCTTTTCCTTGTGCGCATGCTACAAGTGCGATAAGTAGAAAAGAAGAAACGAAAATGAATAGTATCCGTTTCATAAGTTGGAACTCCTTTCAGCACAGTTCTCTCTTTTTAATATAAATATCTTTAAGGAATTTATACATGAACATGGCTAGCTTTTTGAAATTGTCATTGATACAATTTAATTAGAAATATAAGGATAATGGGGGATGTGTTGTGAATAGCCGCAAGTGGGTACGACTATTTTTAACGACGTTGTTTCTTGGTGGGATTAGCACAGTTATTATTGGTTTTGTTTTGGAGTGGGACAGGTATGATAAATTTTTTCAAAATTTCGACGTTAAGGAGATTTTAGCGGTATCTTTCTGGTTGATGGGTGTAGGATTTATTTTTAGCGTTATAAGTCAAATGGGATTCTTTGCATATTTAACAATCCATCGTTTTGGACTAGGGATGTTTCGCTCATCGTCTTTATGGAATGCAGTCCAGCTCTTCTTTATTGCATTCGTATTATTTGATTTTGTGTATTTAAGATCTGTACTTATTGAAAATGGGGAAATCTCATTGGGGAATAACATACTTGTTGCTGGAATTTTATTTGTGTTTGGAGCAATTGTTGCTTATGTAAAAAGTAAAGAAACAAATAAAAAAGCATTTGTGCCAGCTCTGTTCTTTATGGTTGTTGTAACGATTCTTGAATGGGTACCGGCGCTTCGGATTAATGATACAGATTGGTTATATTTAATGGTTATACCGCTATTGTTATGTAATGCATATCAATTACTTGTATTACATCGTTTAATCGGAAAAACGAGTAAATCTGCTTAATAGAGAGAGGTTTTATATATCAGCAGTTATATTATTGGAAATGGTGTGATTAAAAAAGCTCTACCACCTTTTTGAAAGGTAGTAGAGCTTTTTATACGTGAAGAGTAGTAGGGACGAAGCTATTTCACATCTTCACTTTTCGTACTTGTGTTGGAAATAAGTTGTGATACGGATATTTGCTCATATCCATCACTTTTTAATTTTTGCAGAAGCAGCGGTAAAGCTCTATTTGTTTGAAGGGCAGAATCGGATGCGTGTAATAAGACAATATCTCCACCTTTCAAATTATTAGAGACGGTGGAAACGATGTGATTTACACCTGGGTTTTTCCAATCGTTGGAATTATTACTCCAATGCACGACGGTGTATCCAAGTGATTCTGCAATTTTAAGGGTTGCCTTGTTAAATTCGCCACTAGGTGGACGTAACAGCTTGACTTGTTTTACCCCAAGTTTTGTAAAAACATCTTGTGCTCGTAAAAGGTCTCGTCTTATTTCATTCGTCTCTAGAGAAGTATAGGATGTGTAATTGTAACCCATACTACCGATTTCGTGTCCATCTTTCATGATGCGCTCTACAATATCGGGGTGTCTTTCGGCCCATGCAGCAGAAAGGAAGAAGGTTGCATTCTTAATTTGTCTTTCTTTAAGAGTATCAAGGATTGGAATTGCTTTTTTGTCTCCCCAACTAATATCAAACGTAAATGCAACTTGCTTTTTAGCGGTATCTCCTTTGTAAATTACTTTAGGACCTGTAGCAGTTGAAAAAGCAGATTCATGTGAATATGTTTTTAAAAAGAGTAGCCATGCTGTAAATAAGGAAAGTATCACTATTAAGCTAATGTGTTTAAAAGTTCTCTTACTCGTAATAAAAAAGAAAAACATAATATTACGCCCCTTTGTCCAATCCTTTTCAGTTACATATATGCTGTAAATATAAAAAAGAGAACAAAGGATTAATATCGTAAGTAATGGATATAATGAATGATAGGATTGTAATAAGTGAAAATGAGCGAAACGTTTATTGTTACGTAAGGAATTATTGAGGTGATCATTTGCTTGGGCTGATGTTGACAAAAGAAGAGAGAAAAGAGATGGAATACATATTAAAGAGAGAGTTAGAGGAACTTTTATTTGATTTTGAAGATGAGCGTATTCATGAAGTTGTAAAAAAGGCGATGGAAGAAAGATATAAAATCATTTTTTGTTTATTTCGGAGAATTGCTAACGCAGAGGAATGTATTCGTTATGTAAGAAAAAGAACTTTTTATTAAAAAGTGTTGACGTTAATAGTTTGTATATGGTAAATTAATAAACGTCGCTGATGCGGAAACGCAGAAAACGACAAAAAAGAAATTGAAAAACTTAGTTGACATCGAAAAACGAAGATGTTAACATAAGGAAGTCGCAAATGAGCGACCAAGTAGTTCTTTGAAAACTGAACGAAACAAACAACGTGAA
>NZ_JALDQE010000017.1:0-66082 GCF_022748145.1 Bacillus sp. CCB-MMP212 | reverse complement strand
ACGAAGTCACCTTTTGTTACTTGTAATACTTGCTCTTTCATATCTTTCATTCTCCCTTCTTTTTCTTTTGTTACAAAACTTCTATTATACTAATACGCTTGATAGAAATACGATTAACGCTGTTAATACTACCGCCCCACTTGCTGATCCTACGAAGTCACCTTTTGTTACTTGTAATACTTGCTCTTTCATATCATTTATCCTCCCTTTTTATAAGTTATCTATATGTAATTTCTAAGAAATGTTTATTTCATAGTTTTTATGTTAACGTTACATTAAATTCGATAACGTAACGTTTGTAACATTAATGTAACATAACTATTGTTACGTTGCAATATAATAACGTGAAATTTATTACACTTTTTTTACGTTTTTTTATACAACTCCCCAAAAACCCTTATTTAATGCACTTTTCACTAAGCTCACGTTTGTAACATTCGTGTAATATTAAAGTCATAAAGTGAAATATAGCCATCCTTCTCTCTATTTTTGTTACAAACAGTTTATTTAGTGACACTAAACCTATCTAATCTTTACTTACTTTTAATATGAGATAAAATACCGTCTTTCCAAGATAAGTTTATATGTTTCCTCTATATAACTATGTATAATAAAAACAAAGAGGTGGTCATTTTGAAATTAATCGCATTAGATATGGATGGTACACTACTATCATCTAATCTTGAAATCTCCAAAGAAAACCTACAAGCAATCCAAACTGCACAAGAAGCTGGTCATATTGTAATGATTTGTTCTGGTCGTGCGAAAGAGGATGCTTTAAAGCTATTGGAAGAATATAAATTATCTCTTCCAGTTGGAGCAAGCAATGGGGCTATTGTTTATGTGGATGGAAAAGTAATTAACTCTCGTTGTATACAAAACGACAAAGTGTACAAACTTGCAAAATTACTAGAATCTGAAGGTTTCCCATATAAGCTATATACGAATAAAGGCGTTTATTCTCCATATACATGGCAAGATCAAGTGATGCAAGCGTTCGAAGAAAATAAGCATGCGCTCGATGTTACATTAGAGGAGCTTGAACGAATTACAGAAAAGCAAAAAAAATCAAACCTAATTACTGATTTCAAAAAAATAGAAGATGTTGTAAATAACCAAGAACTAGAAATATCTAAATTCTTCATTTCAACATTTAATGCAGCGCATCGCGCACAGCTATTAAGCGTGTTACAAGAAGACGCTGATATTATGGTTACAGCATCAGCTCCTACTAACTTAGAAATTATGGATAAGAATGGACATAAAGGAAACGGGCTACAGCAGATGGCAGCTCATTTTAATATCCCTATTGAAGATACAGTTGCTATTGGTGATAATTTTAATGATGTACCAATGCTAGAAGTAGCAGGCTTATCTGTTGCAATGGGCAACGCTGAAGAAGATGTAAAAAAACTATGTGATGTTGTAACACTAACAAACAATGAACATGGTGTTGCTCACGCAATTGAGCAATTTGTATTGAAACAAACTTCATCTAGTAAATAAAAAAAGGACTCTTTCAATTTGAAAGAGTCCTTTTTTTATACATGATGACAAGAAACAAAATGATTATCACCAACATTACGAAATTCTGGTATTGTTTTTTTACAAACATCTGTTGCAAACGGGCAACGTGTATGAAAACGACAACCCGAAGGTGGACTTGCTGGACTTGGAATATCCCCTTCTAGTATAATTCGCTCTCGCTTCACTGTTGGATCTGGTATTGGAACAGCTGATAACAATGCTTTTGTATACGGATGTAGCGGATTGGTAAATAACTCATCACGCGGCGCCGTCTCCACAATTGTACCTAAATACATAATTCCGATTTTCGTACATAAATGTTCTACTACACTCAAATCATGTGAAATGAATAAATAAGATAATCCCTTTTTCTCCTGTAACTCACTAAATAAATTAATAATTTGTGCTTGGATAGATACATCTAGTGCCGCCACAGGTTCATCAGCTACAATGAATTCTGGATTTAATACCATAGCCCTTGCTATTACGATACGCTGACGTTGTCCACCAGAAAACTCATGGGGATACCGGTCAATATGATAAGGAGCTAAGCCACATAACTCCAATACTTCAATTACCTTTTCACGAACATTTTCTTTCGTCGCTAATCCGTGGGCCAACATCGGCTCTCCAAGCGCTTCACCAATTCTCATTCTCGGATTTAATGAGCTAAATGGATCTTGGAAAACGAGCTGCATATTAGGGCGATGTTTTCTCAATTCATCCTTGGATAAAGAATGAACATCTTTCCCTTTAAACTTCACTTCCCCCTCCGTTTTTTGAACGAGGCGTAAAATTGTTTTTCCTATCGTTGTTTTTCCGCTCCCTGATTCGCCAACGAGACCAAACACTTCACCTTTATTAATAGTAAAACTTACTCCATCAACTGCTTTTACATGCCCGATTGTTCTACTAAATATGCCACCTTTAATTGGAAAATATGTCTTTAGGTTTTTCACCTCTAATAATGGTTCACTCATTGTTCCGCACGCTCCTCATATAACCAGCAAGCTACTTTATGATTTTCATCATTTCCATTTAGATTTGGGGCTTCTTTTTCACATATTTCCATACAATGCTCACAACGCCCACTAAAGTAGCAAAACTCACCTAAACCAACTAAATTCGGAACTTGCCCTGGAATAGAATATAGTTTATCTATTCGTTTTCCCATTACTGGTTTTGATTTCAACAATCCTTTCGTATAAGGGTGTTTTGGATTTTGGAATATCTCTAGTACTGGAGCTTCTTCAATAACTTTCCCGCCATACATAACGACAACGTAATCAGCCATTTCTGCTACGACACCTAAATCATGTGTAATTAATAAGATCGACGTTTTAAATTCTTCTTTCACTTGTCTTAGTAAATCCAATATTTGAGCTTGAATCGTAACATCAAGAGCTGTTGTTGGTTCATCTGCAATTAATAACTTAGGATTACAACTAAGCGCAACAGCAATCATAATACGTTGTAACATCCCGCCGCTCAGTTCATGCGGATAAGAATGAACAATTTCATTAGCACGGGCTATGCCAACTTTACGAATTAACTCAATTGCTTTCTTATACGCTTCATTTTTACTAAGTAATTCATGCTCCCTTAGCGTTTCTACAATTTGCTCACCTACAGTGAAGACGGGATTTAGCGATGTCATCGGTTCTTGGAAAATCATCGCAATATCATTGCCTCGTAAACTACGAAGTTCTTTCTCTTTCATTCCTAAAAGACTTTTTCCTTCATATAAAATGTCTCCACCTACTACACTGCCAGATTCAGCAATAAGCCCCATAATAGATAAAGCCGTTACACTCTTCCCGCAACCTGATTCTCCTACTACACAAACCGTTTCACCTTCTCGAACAGCAAAGCTAACATGGTTTACAGCCTTCACTGTCCCTTCCTCCGTTTGAAAGTGTGTTTGTAAGTCTTTTAGCTCTACTACCGCTCTACTCATACCTTCTCACCTACCGTCTCATCTTTGGATCTAACGCATCACGAAGTGCATCACCAAGTAAATTAATTGATACAACTGTTATAAAGATTGCAAAACCAGGCGGAATCCATAACCACGGACGCTTTTGGAAATCAATTAATGAGTTAGCTGCGCTAATCATGTTCCCCCATGATGGTGTAGGTGGGACAACGCCGAGACCTAAGTAGCTTAGCGCGGACTCACTTAAAATAGATCCAGCCACACCCAAAGTTGCTACAACAATAAGTAACGGAAAAACGTTAGGAATTAGATGATGAATGATTTTTCGAGAATCTTTTAATCCTAATACATCTGCCGCTTGCATAAAGGCTTGCTCCCGCAATGTTAAAATTTGTCCCCTCACAAGACGTGCAAGTCCTGGCCATCCTACTAAACTTAAAATAATCATTACAACATATAAACGGTACTCCGATGGTAATTTCCATTCTGATAAAATTGCCCCCATTATAATAAGTAGTGGTAATCCTGGAATGGACATTAACACATCTGCAACACGCATAATTAAATGATCTACAACTCCTCGATAAAAACCAGCAATTGCTCCTAATAGAGCTCCTAGTATAACGGATAGTAGCATCGACGCTAAACCGATTGTTAATGAAATACGCCCTGCTTGCATAAGTCTAGTTAAAATATCCCGTCCCAACTGGTCTGTCCCAAGCCAATGTGACAGGCTGGGTGGTTTATTAATTTGTGTTACTTGTACTTTCCCATCAGCATACGGTGAAAAGATTGGACCGATAAAACTAAATAAAAACATAAATATTAAAACGTATAAGCCACACAGTGCCATCTTATTTTTCTTGATTTTTTTATACGCTTGGCGCCATGGTGATGATTCATTTCTCTTTTTCCGTTCCTTCTTTTTCTCTATTATAGGTGTAATAGTCTCCATATCTTTCCCCCCTTACTTCAATCGAATTCTTGGATCAACAAACGCATAGACAATATCAGCTAAGAAATTAGCCATAATTGTTAAACAAGAAAGAAACATTGTAAAGGCCATTAATACCGTATAATCACGAAAGTTTAATGCTTCTAATTGAATACTCCCAATCCCGGGCCAATTAAAAATCTGTTCAATAATAATGGCTCCTGAAAATAAACCCGGTAATTCAAAAGCGAGTAATGTAATTGCTGGCAAAATTGCATTTTTCAATGCATGTTTATAAATAACGGTTCTTTCTTTTAAACCTTTTGCACGAGCAGTACGAATATAATCTTGCCTAATAACATCCAACATGCCCGTTCTAAAATAGCGTGTTAACGATCCTACACCAAGAAGCGTTAAAATAAATACAGGTAGAATCATATGACGTAATACTTCTAATATGTATGCTATCCCTGTTGAGTTACTCCCAATATCAATCATGCCACCAATAGGTAATAACTTTAAATCAACTGCTAATAATTTAATTAAAAATAGTCCGATAAAGAATGATGGAAATGACATTGCTGCAAAGACACCGATTGTTACCAATCTATCAAACCAAGAATGCTGCTTTGTTGCAGAAATAACCCCAATAATAAGAGCAATAATCCAAGTGAAAAATAAAGCTGCAGCAGCAACAATAAATGTATTCCAAATGAATTTATTAAGTAATGAAGTTACCGGTTCTTGGTACTGTAAAGAAAATCCAAAATCACCATGCAAAGCATTCACTAGCCAATGAAAATACCTTTCAATAATCGGTTTATTTAAACCGTACAACTCTCTTAATTCTTGAGCTCTCTCTGGTGTTAATTTTGGATTTGAATCGATATAATCACCCGGTAAGAGTGCAAATAAGAAAAAGATAATAATAGACGTACCAAACAATGTAGGAATCATTTGTAGAAACCTACGAATGATATATGTTTTCACCTTTTGTCTCCCCAATCCTATTTACTTAAAAATAGAAGAACATTTTTTCAAAACAGCTACCATTCCATTGCTGTGTGAAAAAACGTCTTCTATTATTTAGGTCAACCCTTATTGTTCAATAGATAACACTGGTAAGTTGGAACTGATGCTATCGTACTTTTCTGGATCAATTCCTTTTATACGTGCATTATGAGCATAAAGTAGTTTACGATAGTTTAATAAAATAACTGGTGGATCATCACTTAACTCTTTATACAGCTCTTTATAAATCGCTTTACGTTTTTCAATATCTGTCGTTCCTATACCTTTTACAATCAAATCATCTACTTTCGGATTATTATAACCCGTATCACTTTTTGGATTAGTTGATAAGTACTCACTTACAACTTCACTTGGATCACTAATTCCTGGTGTTGAAACTGCCGCTAAATCGTAGTCACCTTTTCCTACTTTTGAAAGCATCGTATTAAAGTCCATCAACTCTGGATTTAATTCAACACCAATTTCTTTGTAACTTTCTTTTGCAATTGGAATAAAGATATCATTTGTTTTACCTGTATTTGATGCGTAGTATGTTAATTTTAATTTTTGACCATCTTTTTCACGAACCCCGTCAGAACCTACTTTCCAACCAGCCTCATCCAATAATTTTTTAGCCTTTTCTACGTCGTGCGGATATTTATTAATACCTTCTTCTGTATATGCCCATGAAACTGGAGCAATTGGTACGTTAGCGACAGAGCCATAGCCTTGTAAAGCTGTATCCACATACTTCTTACGGTCTAATCCATAAGTAAGTGCTTGGCGTACCTTTTTATCTTTCAAATACGACTTCTTATTATTTACATAGATATAAGCAATATCACTTGATGATTCAAGATTAATATTTGCAAACTCCAATCCTTTTAATTGGTCTATATTTTCAGGGTTCGCTCTAAATCCACTATAGTCCAGTTCACCTGTTTGGAATAATTGGAATCCAGTATCACCTGATGTGATTTTGTAAATAAAGTTTTTAATTTTTGGTTTACCTGCATAATAATTTTCGTTAGCAACAAAGCGGACTTCTTGACCTGGAACATATTTTTCAAATTTATATGGACCCGCTGCAATTGGTTGCCCATATAATGCTTTTAAATAGTCTAAACTTGTATTTTGTTTATAATCTTTTCCATAATAAGCTTTTGATAGCACTGGGCCACCTAAATTCGTTAGCGCCTGTGAATTAACTTTTTCAGTTGTAATTTTAATTGTCTGCGGATCAACAACTTGGATTCCTTCAATAGAAGTTGCTTTTCCTTCTTTATATTCTTTCCCACCTTTAACAGCATACTGAGCAATATCCAATCCACCTTCATACGCTTTATCATGAAGTAGTGTTAATGTAAATGCTACATCATCCGCTGTTAGAGGCGACCCATCACTAAATTTTAAATTTTTACGTAAATGGAATGTATATGTTAACTGGTCAGCAGAAATATCCCATTTTTCTGCAAGATCCGGAACAGGTTTACTTTGTTTGTCTGTTGTTACTAATGAAGCAAAAATAACCGACGTTACATTTCCATCCCAACCATTATCTTGGAAATACGGAAGGAAAACTCCCCCTGGCTTAGAAATGGCTGTAATGAAAGTATCTTTTCGTTGATTTGCTTTCTCTGGACTTTTCTTTTTATCTGTAGCTGGAATTGATTCAATCTTAGAATCTTTTAAATCCTGCTTTTTTACTGGTTCTGTAGAAGCCGTATCCTCCTGTCCCCCACAAGCAGATAACACAAGCGAACTACTAAGTAATACTGAAAATACACCAGCCCATTTTTTTGTCTTTTTCTTCATTGTCCCCACCCTAACTGTTTAATAGTTATACCCTTTGAACTTATTAGCTTATGTATGCCTCCCACAGCACATTTATAGCCAATCGGAAAAGTCGGTTTTAATCAGAAAAAAATAGATGTTTTTGAGGGGTAACAATCTTATTCCGACCTTTCCGGTAGACTTTATGGTTATTAGCTTATATCGTTCATTATATTTTGTCAATTCTTTCTAAATAAATATTTTGAGAATTTTTCAAAAATTATCACTCTATCCTTATACTTTAAGAAAACTCAGCTATAATTCGTATTAAAAACTTAAAAATCTACTTCTATTTCTTCAGCATGAAACATAGAATACTAATAACCAATTACCAAAAAGGGGGCGAAAATATGGACAACCTATTCCAATACGTCCTGCACTACGTATTATTAACAATTATGATAGTCGGGGCGCTATTACTATTCCCGTTCTTCCCAAAGTTCGTCCTCTTTTTAGCTTTTTTTATCATGCTCGGGATCGCTATTATAATTTCAACAAGAGAAGATGCCACGCAAAAAGAGAGCAGAGTTCAGCGCGTAAAGCTGTAACTTTGCTCTCTTTTCGTTTTCAATCACTAGTCTCTGTTACACATATTTATCCCGCTATTTGCCGGACAGTACCCCCCCACTGATTAAAGTTTCACTTTATCTCTCGGGAAATAATTAGCCTTTGTTTTTGTGATTACTCCTATTGAACAGCCACTAATGGCATTTATTTTTCACTTTATCATTTCATACGCTTCACAAGCTATGCAAATTGAGGAACACGGATTTATCTAAGTTACTGTTTCACGTGAAACACATCGCTTCATTTAATCTTTAAAGCAAAATATCATTATGAAAAAGCCACTTCCTCCAGCAAAACTGAAAGGAAGTGGCTTTCTACTCTTTACTCCACAATATTCTCTAACTCACTATATAACTTCGCTCGCAACAACTCTTTCATCGTTTTTTCCTCATATAATTTTTCAAGTCTTTCAACATCAGCTACATGTTCCATTTCACATTCTATTGCATATATATCTTCTTCTACATGCATTAACTCATTTTCAATCTCTTCAAGATTCCTAGCTTTTTTCTCTTTTACTGGAACCATTTCAACACTCTTTCTCCCTTGGCGTTTTTGCTTTATTACTTGCTTCTCAAGCTTTCCTTCCCATTTTTGACGAGCCCATGCATAGTTTCCTGCAAACTCAAATAATTTACATTCATCAATCCAGTACGTCTTTTCAAATAACTTATTTAAAAAATAACGATCATGTGAAACAGCTAGGATTGTTCCATTATATTGCTCAAGGGCTTCCTCTAAAACTTCCCTTGATTCAATATCAAGATGGTTTGTCGGCTCATCTAGAATTAGAAAATTGATGTCTTGATACATAAGTTGCGCAAGTCTTAACCTCATTTTTTCTCCACCGCTCAGTTGCGTTACTTTCTTAAATACTGCTGGACCATAAAATAAAAACTTAGCCAATATATGTCTTGCTTCTCCTTCGGTTACAGCTACATACTCTCTAAACGCTTCTAATACATTACTCTTCACATTTCCATACGTATGCTGTGATAAATAACCAATTTTGACACTACTACCAATTCGAATTTCACCAACGTCTGGATTTATTTCTTCTAATAGTAGTTTTAATAATGTAGTCTTTCCTGTACCATTACGACCAACGATAGCCGCACGCTCTTGAAAACGAACATGTAAATTCGCTTGTTCAAATAAAGGTCGTCCAGCAAAACCTTTACTCACTTCTTTCATTACAACAACATCTTTCCCGCTTCTCTCTTGCCCTTCAAACTGAAGACCCATCTGTTTTCGTTCTAAAATTGGCCTCTTTAATTTCTCTATACGTTCTAACGCACGTTCCATATTTCTCGCTCTTTTATGCAATCCTTCATTCGGAGGGTTCGCTTGATTTGCCCATTCACGTAGACGCTTAATTGCTTCTTTCATTTTCTTTATTTTCTTTTGTTGCTCCTGATAAGCTTGAAACTCTTGAAGTAATCTTTCTTCCTTCTCCTCAACGAACTGAGAATAATTCGTATGGTACACGTGAATCTCTCCATCTTCCAAATCAAAAATTTTCGTTACAACTTCATCAAGGAAATAACGATCATGTGAAATAACCATAACTGTTCCAGTGTATTCTTTTAAAAATTGCTCTAACCATTCAACTGCAAATAAATCTAAATGATTTGTTGGTTCATCTAATAGAAGTAAATCTGGTTTCTGCAATAGCATATATGCAAGGCTTACTTTCGTCTGTTCTCCTCCACTTAATTCCGTAAATACTCTTGAAAATAAGTCTGTCACTTGTAAGCCATTTGCTACCTTCATTATATTTGCCTCGATTTCATAACCACCGAGAAACGCAAATTTTTCTTGAATGACTCCGTACCTCTCCATTAGCTTTTCCAAAGCAGATTGTTCCTGTTCCACCGCCATATTTTTTTCTAAAGCATGCATTTCTTTTTCTAATTCCTTTTCTACTTTAAAAGCAGAACTCAATACATCATATACAGTCATAGCCTCATCAAACTTCGGAATTTGTGCGACATGACCAATACGTGTACCTTTCTTCATATGAATGGCTCCTGCATCCAAACTCTCCATTCCCGTTAGAAGCCCAAAGATTGTTGTCTTCCCACTACCGTTACGACCAACTAATCCAACACGTTCACCATTCTTTATTTCAAGCGATATATTTTCAAATATAGTGTTTCCACCAAAAGATTTCGTTACATTATTTACACTACAAATAGTCATTTTCCGTACTCCTTTCAATATAAAAAACCATGAGAAAGAAACATTCCCCATGGTTTTCGGCATAGAAAAAGGAAGCCAAATAGCTCCCTTTTCACACGTTTATTAAAAATGGGTGAAGAGATTTCTATCGTTCAATAGTCACTATGCAATTGTTAAAAAAGGGCATACGTATCCCGTTAACAACTACATCATGAAAAATCGCACGACAAAAATAGATAAAATCTAAAAATTTGGCACGTGCAGCTAAAGAACGTTTCATCTCATTCACCCCTTTCGTACGGAATTTAATACTTACTTCTTTATTATACTTTCCAATTTCATGTTTGAATAGTCATTTTTCTGAAAATAATGAAGATAGACTAAACATTTCAATAAGTGACATCAAATCTTACAAAACTGTTATGTTCACGTAATGGAAAGCAATAGTACGAAAAGATGCCTCCCTATACAATAAAGATGTAAACAAGAGAGACAAACAAAAGGAGGAAACAAACATGATGAAAGAAATCGTAAAAGCAATCTTTGAGGTATTAGTGAACGGACAAGCAGTTGTAAAAGAACTAAATGAACTATAAAAAGGAGTGAAGAAATATGATGAACATGGTGAAAATGATTTTACACGCTTTAGTCGATGCAAAAGCAGTTAGCCAAGAATTAAACCAACAATAAAAAGGGGTATATGAATATGAAGAAAGCCATTATTATCATTGCAAGCACAGCAATTACTTTATACACAATAAAAAATAGAAAAAAGAGAAATAATGAAAATGTTCTATATTATCCATACACACTATTAGAGAAAAAATAAAAGACAAGGTACCCTATCGTAATGAGGATATCTTGTCTTTTATTTTTTCTATATTGCCTTTAGAGGATTTCCTTCTCCTTTTCCCGAATGTATTAAGCGGGATTTTTACACATATTTTAAAGGGGCATATATATAAATGGATACACAACAACTATATTTTTTAAACGATATCGGTAAACAAAAACCAGAAAGTATTCGGAATAGAAGCGCTGCATGTCCATTTTGCGATAAAGAACATTTAACGGATATTTTAGCAACTGATGGTTCTATTATTTGGTTAAAAAATAAATTTCCTACATTACAAGATACATTTCAAACAGTGTTAATTGAAACCGATAATTGCGAAGATCATATCGCAACATATACAGAAGAACATATGCGGAAATTAATGCAATTTTCTATTCAACATTGGTTACACTTACAGAAGAAAGAAGAGTTCGCGTCTGTGATTTTATACAAAAATCACGGTCCATTTTCAGGTGGAAGTTTGCATCATGCACACATGCAAATTATCGGAATGAAACATGTAGATTATCTTGAAAATATTGAAGAAGAAAATTTCCAAGGGGTAATTGTTCAAAAAAACGAACGCATTGAGCTTAACATTTCAGAGCGTCCCATTATTGGCTTCACTGAATTCAATATAATCATTGATAATATTTCATATATAGATGATATGGCAAATTACATTCAGCAAACTGTACGTTACATACTGACAGATTTCCATAAAGGATGCAGTAGTTATAACTTATTCTTCTATTACTTAAATGGAAAAATTATTTGTAAAGTTGTTCCTAGGTTTGTCGTTTCACCGCTGTATGTAGGATATAAAATACCTCAAGTTTCTACAAAACTAGAAGACGTAAAAATACAACTAGCGGAGTATTTCACAAAATGACACGATTATCAAAAAAAATAGAGTAGGTTAAAACCTACTCTTTTATTACACCTTTATTTCGATAGTACACATCTTCTAATCCGATGTTATACTTCATGTTATTATCCGTCCACTCTGGCCCTAAATTCCCTGGCCATCCAGATGTATTCGCTATATATTTCAGTAATGCAAAATCAGTCAAACCTTTTTGCACCCCGCGCTTATATCCTTTCAGTAAATGCGGCATTGCAATTTGTGCATTTGTACGTGGATCTTTTAGCTCATCATCAGTTAAATGTTCTGGTGCAAGCCCGCCGCCGCGGTGCAGTTGAAACAATCCGAATGAAGTTCCATTATCTCCAACACTCCTTGGATTTAATCGACTTTCATGCTCAGCAATTGCAAGAGGTATCCATTCCGGAAGATTTACTTTCTTCGCTTCCTCTATAATGATTTGTTTCACCTGTTTTGCTTCTTCTGAATCAACATAGCTTGTTCCATTCACTAGCTTATCCATTCCTTCAGACTTTCCTTGGAAATATAAATATACTCCAAGAACAACTAAAAATCCTACAAAGAATTTCTTCACTACCTCTACCTCTTTCTCCGCTGAAATTTTTCCCCTTTCAGCCTTCCCTTTACAATTACCTACATTCTATTACTCTTTTATCATAGCAAATAACTATACATATTATCATCATGCTTTAGACCGATTTTGTGAAAAAACAGCTGGTAAATACGTGCAAAAATGTAACTTTCATAGACTATAACGCATTTATTGTATATAATTGTAAATTGAATTCTAAATATAAACTAGGAGAATAATAATATGAAAAAATGGCTGTTACTCTTATTTAGTTTACTACTATTAATTCCTGTCCCTATTTCCGCACAAAAAACTGAACAACCAAAAACCCTTATTTTATATAGTTCAAACGATGATCAAATTACAAGCGATATCCAAATACTTAATACACAAGTAGGGCATTTCACTAATAATATAACAATTAAAAACATAAAACAGTTAGCTGAAATAACTGATAAATCTTCGTATACACATGTTATTTACATGGGTGAAAAACAAGAAGAACTTTCTACTGAAGCAAAGGAATTTCTAGAAGGCTTCCCAGGACCATTACTAGTTTTAGGTCAAAATATAGAACAGTTATCTACTCGTTTTTCATTTATCACACTTAAAAATGAAGATATAAACTCTGATACAATTGAATATCCAACACGTAAACTAAAGAATATATTAGAAGAAGAAAGATCAATTAAACAACTTGATACAAACGGAACAATTCTCGCACATGCTTTAAGAGGAAATAATACTTATCCATTAATTGTACAGCAAAATAATTCTTATTATGTAGCTACTTCTAACCTCTTTGATTGGATATCTTATTATATTGGCGAAAGCCTATTTTCTTATTTTCAGCAAAAACCCGAAACCAATAAAAAATTAGCTTATTTACGTCTTGAGGATGTTCACCCAGCAGCAGATATAAATCAATTGAAAGAAATTGCTGAATTACTAAAAGAGAAGAAGATCCCTTACATGATCACTGTTATTCCTGTATATACAGATCCAGATACAGGTAAAACACTACATTTAAAAGATAAATCCGAACTAGTCGATCTTTTACGCTCTATGCAAGATGATGGCGCAGCGATTATTATGCATGGTTACACTCACCAATTTTATGATAGTGAAACTGGGGAAGGTTTTGAATTTTGGGACGTAAAGACGGATCAACCAATTCGCCAATCGAAACATGAAAAACCGAAGAGAAAAGATGAATTTCCAAATATAGAGTCATATAACCAATATGTAAAAAAAGGGGAAGAGTTTGAGGAAAAATATACGACAGATCATATCGAAAAGGGGATTCAAGAACTTGTAGATGCTAAACTATATCCTGTCGCCTTTGAAGCACCTCATTACACAATGTCTCAAAAAGGGTATGAAATATTATCAAGATACTTTTCAACTTATGTAGGACAACTACAGTTAAGTGATACAACTTGGAAATCCATGCACTCTCCAGCATATAGAAGTACACCATCATTTCTACATGGAATGAAATTAATGCCTGAAACAGTCGGTTTTATTGAAGAAGATAAGCCACAAGCTATTGCTAAAATGAAAGCAAATGCTTTATCTGTTGCTAAATTATCCGATGGGATTATTGGAGCATTCTATCATCCTTACTTAGGTGTGAAACCATTAAAAGAAGTGTTAAAGGATCTAGAGAGTATTCCAAATATAGAATGGATTGATTTACAAAAGGAAAAGAATGAAATAAAAATGAAAGATATTCATATTACTACGAATAAAGACGGCATTCACGTTAAAAAACCAACAAGTGCAAATGACATAATTGATTATATAAAGCAATATGGCTTCTTCCTTATACTAGGATTCGTTATCATTGTCTTTCTTTTATTATTAAAACGTGCGAAAAAATTAGAATCCTAATACAAAACCACCGAGCGGAACGCTTGGTGTTTTTTTGTCATATATCAAACCGTGGCATTTTACTAAATAAATTCAACTTTTACTTTTTCCGTTACATGATTAAAACTATAATTCCCCTATCCTTTCAAATAAAATTGACTTGTATTTTCATATATTGTTTTTGCGACCTTATCAATGGATATGTTTTTTATAGAACTAATTTCCTTTAATACCTCTCGAATCATTCTTGGGTGCGTTATAACATCCTCTTGAAATTCCCACGGACCATCTGTTTCTACCATCATATATTCAAGCGGATAATACGAAACGATTTTTCTAATCTTCTCCTTATGTAAAACATCCGGTGTAATCGAAATATAATAACCATTTCTCATCATCCGTTTCATTGTTTCATCGCTTCCTTTAAACCAATGGAAGTGTGCACGTGAAACTTTATATTTCTCTAGCAAATCACATACAATGTCAGCATCTTCATAAACTGCGTGTAATACAATCGGCAAATTATACTTACTAGCTAGTTCTATAAATTTTTTCAATACAGCTATGTATGGATCTGCAGCAATTCTTTCATCTTCTTTTCTCAAATAATAGGGCAAACCTACTTCACCAATCGCAACAATTTCCTCTGCGTTCTGTTCAATAAGTTGATAAATCTGTTCACACTCTTCTTTATGAATCTGTTGCTCTGGATGAAACCCTATCGCTGGATATATAAAGGAATACTTCTTCGCTAAAGATAACGTTTCCTTACAAGATTGATAATTCATAGATACCGCAATAAGCCCCTTTATTTCTTTACTATTTTCCACCTCTTTTAGTAATCTGCTCTTCTCTTCATCCTTATATTGATCAACATGTATATGACTATCAATCCATTTCATCTTTATGCCCCCATAAAAAAAACAAGAAAGGACTTCCTTTCTTGTTTTAGCATCTATATTATTTAACAATTAAGTTTGTTATGATATCAAATAATCCAATACACACTACGGCAACAGTAAAGTAGCTACAGAAATCTTTAATTGGTAACTTCACTACTTCTTCTTTACGCATCCCATTTTTCTCCCTTCTTACTAGATCCCTAATTATTTTTCTATCTGTATCTATTATGCAAAAAATATGACAAATTTACTATCGAATTAACTTACGTAAACCTTACAATGTTGTAAGGTTTAAAAAAGATCCCCATCTTTATTCAGATGAGGATTATTAAAAATTAGTTGGTTTTTCATTCTTCATTACAAACAGAAAGTAATACATTGATACTTTCTAGTTACACTATATGAAAATTACTATCTTTTAACTATCGAATTACATTACAGAAGGCTTACATGTTTGTAAGTTATGTGTAATGTAATTCGATAGTTCTCCTTACTTATATTTCGTACAATAAAGTTAGAAAGTAAGCCAAATAAGAAGAACAATCACATAACCAAATTACATTGCTAGTAGCTACTCTTCTTATACCTTTCACCCATGCTACTACAATGTACCCCCTTCCCCTTTATATAACAAAAAAGCCTTAGTCTATATGGACTAAGGCTTTTTTGTTAACCTTAAAAATACCCTTACCCAGTATTTTTATTTTCGACAAAAAATAGCTGGGGGTATATTTCGCTATCTCACCGTTAAAAGTTTACTCTTCGCATTTATAGGAATATTTGCAACCTCAATCTCTTCAATGGACTCACCGTAACGCCCTTTTGCAAAAACCTTTAATGCTTCATCTCTCTTTAACATATGCTTAACCGTTTTCTTTATTTTCTGCTCTCTACCACGTTCATCGAATGCAATAAATTCATATTCATACCACTCATCACCGATATGCTGACCAATTGTATTCACAACCGTATAGTATTCTTTCGTCTTATAAAATGGATTATATTTATCGATAACCGGTCCAAGTTTCGTAGGCAGTAACATTACTACTATCACTATCATCGCTATTATAGTAGTGATCATTTTTTTCTTCATAATAAACATTCCTCCTCTGCAGGATATATATACATCCATTTTAAAAAGGGGGAATAAAATCTACTATTGAATCTCATTACATTACACTTACATTTTTGTAAGAATTAAAAAAGGTGAACGAATTTACTCGTTCACCTTTTAGCTTGCTTTAAAGCCACCGCCAAGTACATCACGTACATCATGTATAACAACGAAAGCATCTTCATCTACCCGGCTAATAACTTGTTTTAACTTAACAAGCTCTTGTTTATTAATAACAACATATAAAACTTCTTTATTTTTACCAGTATATCCGCCGCGCCCTTCTAATACAGTAACACCGCGTGTCATATTTTTCGTAATAGCTTCACGAATTAAATCTGGTTGATTCGAAATAATCGTAACAGCCGTTTTTGTGTCCATTCCTTCTACAATGAAATCAATCACCTTCGCTCCAATGAACACAGCCACAAGTGTATACATCGCCTTTTCTTGCCCTATTATAAATACAGAACCAGCAATTACAACAATATCAATAATTAGTACGCCTTTACCTACACTCCAACCTAAATATTGATTTGCTAACTGAGCTAAGATTGCTGATCCTCCCGATGTACCTCCGGCTTTGAACATACAGCCTAATCCAATGCCCACAAATAAACCAGCAAATAAAGCTGCTAATAATGTATCACTATTTACATGATACTCAATATGTTCTGTAACGTATAAAAACAAAGATGTTTCTACAATCCCTAAAATTGTATAAATCATTGTTTTCTTATCAAAAAATTTATAACCAACAGCTAGTAAAATTGCATTTATAGCAAAGTTCACAATTCCTGGTGACCAATCAAATAAGTAGTACGTAACAACCGTTAAACCAATAATTCCACCTTCCGATAAACGGTTTGGAATTGCAAAGTAATTAATACCAATTGCGAATAATAATGAACCAATTGTAATTAGTGTTATTTCCTTTATACGTTGATTAACCATAGTTCATACCCTCCCCCCATTTGACATTGTATCACTATCTCCTAGAGGTTTAGAAGTGGTTTTTATTCCGCATTTTCCCTCTTAAAAATTGAAATATTATGTTTAAACAGAGGGTTGATTAATTATTCATATTTGCTCTAACTGCACGGACAAATCGCTCCACATTCCCTTTCTGAATATACTTAGCGCGAATGGTTTCATGACTACAAGTAAATTCAAAATACGGATGAAAATCTATGCTATCTATATGCAAATATGAATACTCTTTAAATGTTGAAGAATAGTACGGAAATTTCCCGTAAAAAAGGAGACGTCTAGTAGTGGCAACAAAAACCCCATGTTGATACGATAATATAAAATTATCCTTCTCAAATATCCCTACCACAAAAGCCAGAATCTTTTCATCATCATCTACATACTTTTTCATACTCGATAAAAGTTCATTCATGCATATTCCTCCAAATTCTATTCACTGCATTAACACTTGAAAAGAATCCATGGATTATTACAGACCGGTTTAACTCCTTTATAAAGTATGAAACGCGTTTCCTGTCAAAGATATTTCAAAAAAATAATCCGTTATGCGATTATACACATAACGGATTACGATTAAACTGTAGAGCGTTCCACAAGTTCGTATGGAATTTCCAGCTTTTCTTGTTCAGAACTCTCGTCATTCACTTTTCTATGCAACATTTCAAAAGCAGTTTTCCCTATCTCCTTTAAATTTTGATCAATAGTTGTCAATTGTAACACTTGCGAGATAGGTTGATTATCAAAGCCAATAATCGCTAAATCCTCAGGAACTTGAATCCCTAATTTTTCAACCTCTGTCATAACCCCAATCGCAACTTCATCACCTGCTACTATTAATGCTTCAGGAAGATCCTGCATCTCTTTTAACTTATGAGCCACTTTTACACCATCTTCTAGTGTAAAACATTCTGTAAAGATCCATTCTTCATTAACCTCTTCGTCTATAGATTGCAATTGCTGTTTATAAACATCAAAACGTTTTTGGCTACTTGGCCCTAATTTCCTTCCCGTGCAATAACCAATTTTTTTATAACCTTTCTCAATCAAATAATCCATTCCTAATTGAAAGGCCGCTGAATGATTCGTATATACACTTGAGATGTTTGAAATATCATTGTCTTCACAAGCAATTATTGCGCCGTAAGAAGCATACGGTTCTATCGTTTCCCAATCATTTGCACGTGAACAAATAATAAGACCATCCAATTGTTTTGTTTTTAACATATGTAAACTTTTCATTTCTTCTTTTTTATTATAATTCGTTTGGCAAAGTAGCACCCTGTAATTATGCGCTAACGCAGTCTCCATCATTCCGCTCACCATCGCATCAAAACACGGATGATTAATATACGGTAAAATCACACCAACAATATTCGTTTTTCCTTTTGATAAATGAACAGCATTTGCGTTTTGCGAGTAATTCAATTTCTCAACTATCTCTATAACCGCTTTCCTTTTTTCTTCACTTACATATGGGTGATCATTCAACACTCTCGAAACAGTCGTAACTGAAACTCCCGCCATCTTTGCAATATCTTTAATATTAGCCATACACTCACCTCTACCTTTAACTTAATGAATCTCATGAACATATGTCAAATCTTCTTATCATTACACCTTCATTCGTTTCTCTTACAAAAGTGTAATTTTTCTGTAAGCTAATTCGATAGTTACTTTCCGCAACATTTCATACAATGGAGTCAGAAACAGGGTAACAACTATTCGAAAAGGAGCGGATTAATATGCTGAACAAAATGAAAACGAACAATTTCTTAAATACAATGGGCATGTTATTTTCCGCTCTTATCGACGCAAAAGCTGTTGCTTCTACATTAAACAAGTAAGGAGAATATATTATGAATAACATCACTTTTAACAAATTAGATTTTTTAGGACTAGCTAGTGGCTCGCTTCTTCTTACTGCTTTTATTTACGCCGCTACGCTTGTATAACTTTGTGTCCCCTTTCCCCTTTATTATAAATAGTAATAGAAAAGACGACCGTCTATGCCCGGTCGTCTTTTCTTATTTTTGATTTGATTGCAAAGCTTCTTTTAACTCCTCAAACTTCTCATTTAATTGATCTGTCATCATTTTCATAGCGGTTTTTCGATCTATTTGTTCTCCAGCCTCAATTTGAATTGGATCTCCAAAAATCAATTGTGCCTTTTTCCCCTTTATTAATTCTTTTACACTTGATGGACCAACATAAGCTGCCGGCACTAAAGGTACATTAGAACGCATCGCAATTGTCACAGCACCCGCTTTTAATGAAACATCTTCCGCTGATCTTGTTCCACTCGGAAAAATCCCTACTACCTTTCCTTCTTTTAATAAACGTGATGGAATTTTAAGTGTACTTGGTCCTGGATTCGCACGATCTACAGGGAATGCATTTACATTTTTAAAGAACCAATTTTTGAATTTCCCTTCAAATAATTCTTTTTTGGCCATGTAATGAATTTGAGTTGGATACATCCCTGTAGCTAACATTAATACATCCATAAAACTTGTATGTGTACATGCAACAACATACGGTCCACCTTCTGGTAGCTTTTCTCTTCCTTGTACTTCTACTTTCCCAGCTGTTTTAAATATATATTTCAACAAAAATGTAATTGGTTTATACATTTATTTCGTTCCTTTCTAAACATCCGAAGTATAATCATATTCTTATAATAATTATAACACTAAGTTTTAGGAGTTGGTAATAAAATTAAGGATGAATTGTTAAATTTCAATTCTTACAAAAGTGTAATTTTCTTGTAAGCTAATTCGATAGTTACTTCTTACTATATTTCATACAATTAAGTCAGAAACAGGGCAACAATTATTCGAAAAGGAGTGGATCAATATGATGAACAAAATGAAAACGAACAATTTCTTAAATACAATGGGCATGGTATTATCGGCTCTTTTCGATGCAAAAGCTGTTGCTTCTACATTAAACAAGTAAGGAGAATGTATTATGAATAACATTGCTTTTAACAAATTAGATTTTTTAGGATTAGCTAGCGGCTCTCTTCTTCTTACTGCTTTCATTTACGCTGCTACGCTTGTATAACTTTGTGTCCCCTTTCCCCTTTATATAGAAAAAGACGACCGTCTATGCCCGGTCGTCTTTTTAATTTTTTCTTTCTTTCAATTCTTTTAAAAGCTGTATCAGCTCAGCTTGTTGTTTTATCTTTTTACGACCATTTCGATTAATTGCTGCAAGCTCACAGGCAACTCCGACGGCGAAGAAAAACAATAAACTTTCTAACATGTGAAATCCTCCATTTGCCTATTAAACAGCTTGACGTAATTGCTCTTCTTGTAAAACTCTCTTATTTATATTTTCTTCTTTTCTCTGACAAACGTTATTGCGAATAAGCGCTGCAATAACAAGTACAGTCCCTATAATATCAAACATTGTGATCTGATACCCTTGCATCATCATAATAACTAAAGTCGTAATTGGTACAAAATTAATAAATAAAATCCCATTAATGGATGATAAAATTTTCACACCATAGTTCCAAGCAAGTAGCGCTACAATACCTGGCAATGTCATCATAAATAACAAATCGTACTTCACAATAGAAATCGTTCCCATACTAGGAACTGAAACATATCCAAGCGACGTAATAATTACCGTTATAATTCCTGTAACAGTCGTACCGAATACACACGTCAACGTAGAATAACGTAATGTTGACCAATCACTACACGTTTGACCACCCATCGTATAAATAACCCAGCCTACAACACCAATAAATATAAATGCTAATGAGAACATATTATCTTTCAATGTTACAAAGAAACTCATGTCACCTTTTGTAATAACAAACACAGCTCCTACAAAAGCAATAACCATACTCGTTATCATATACTTCTTCGGTTTTATATGCTTATATCCCCATAAAATACAAATAGAAATCATCGGCATAAGTGATTCCATAATGGAAGCTACCATTACACCCGACTTACCCATTAACATTTGCCCTAAAAATATGAGGACATTATATACTGTAAATGCCATCGTTCCAAAAAAGACGAGTAACTTTCCTCTTCCCTCTAAACGAAATGCCTGTTTTCCTTCTTTCATTAACAACAATACAATCAGCATTATCGCCACTGCTCCATAACGAATAAGCGAAAAATAAAATGGATCTATGTATTCTAGCGCATGATCAGCAACTGGAAACATCGCTCCCCATGACATACTCGCAATTAAACACGCTAAAGCCCCTATTATCATTTGACCTCTTCTCACCGCAATCCCCCGTTTCTTTCTATTTGCACAAAAAGAATTGTAAAAGAAAAAATATATCACGTAAAATGATTCAAAATGATGTTAACTATCATTTATAATGATAGTTAACATCAAGGGGGATTACAAAATGGAATTACGAGACTTACAAATCTTTAAAAGCGTTGCCGACCAGGGTAGTGTAAGTAGCGCAGCAAAGGAATTAAATTATGTACAATCAAATGTAACTGCACGTATTAAACAACTAGAAAACGAATTAAAAACCCCACTCTTTTACCGCCATAAACGAGGAATGACTTTAACAGCTGAAGGAAGAAAAATGCTCGTTTATGTTAGTAAAATTTTGCAAGATGTCGACGAACTAAAACAAGTATTTTTAGATAGCGAAACACCCTGCGGTATATTAAAAATCGGTACAGTCGAAACAGTAAGTACACTGCCTACCATTTTATCTTCTTACTATAAAAGCTATCCGAATGTCGATTTATCATTACAAGCGGGTCTAACAGAAGAATTAATTAGAGAAGTACTTGATCATCAATTAGATGGCGCCTTTATATCAGGTCCTATTAAACATCCACTAATCGAACAATACGATGTTAGTACAGAGAAATTAATGCTTATAACACAAAATAAAGCCTTTCATATAGAAGAATTTACAACAACGCCTCTACTCGTTTTTAACCAAGGATGCGGATACCGTTCCAAACTAGAACGTTGGCTTAAAGACGAAGGTTTGCTACCAAAAAGAATTATGGAATTCAATATATTAGAGACAATATTAAACAGCGTTGCACTCGGCCTCGGAATTACACTCGTACCACAGTCTGCTGTCCATCATCTTTCTAAAGCAGGTAAGGTACATTGTCATGCAATCCCTGAAAAATACGGCAGTATTTCAACGGTTTTCATACGCCGTAAAGATAGCTATATGACGAATTCAATGCGTAGTTTTTTAAAAACAATTGAAGAACATCATCATATCAATATGCTGTGAAAGACATTCTTACATGAATGTCTTTTTTTCTTACAAAAGTGTAAGTCTTTCGTAAGCTAATTCGATAGTTGCAAGTGGACATATTTCCTATAATTAAGACATAAGCAGGGCAACAACAATTCGAAAAGGAGCGGATACGCATGATGAACAATATGAAATCAAATAAATTTTTAAATACAATGGGCATGGTGCTATCCGCACTTGTCGATGCAAAAGCTGTTGCAACTACATTAAACAAATAAGGAGAGATTATAATGAACAACATTACTTTCAACAAATCAGACTTTATCGGACTTGCAAGTGGAGCTACTCTTCTTACGGCTTTCATTTATACACTTGCTCAAGGTCTTGTTTAACACTTTGTTTCCCCAAACCCCTTTATATATAGAAAAAGCTGCTCGTCTTATAGACAAGCAGCTTTTTAGTTTGTTTCATATATAATTTGACCTGTTTTCGTAATATCATATCCGCCAATCGCATTTAATTCATTATGAAATTCTTCCGATTGCAGAATGTCTTTCACGACTTCAATCAGCTCTTCATTTTCTTTATTCTTCAAAATTACTAAATCATACTGTTCTTTCATGATTGGAATAAAGTCCACATTTACAATTTGCGAAAACTTTTCTGAACCTACTCCTACATCAGCTTTTCCATTTGCAACTTGCGTGGCAACACCCAGATGATTCGATTCTTCCCATTCATATCCACTAATATCAGTTTTATTTAATTTTCGGATTCGTAATTGTTCATCCACTAACACTCTAATACCAGAACCCTTTTCTCGATTTACAAACTTTATAGTGGATCTGGATATGTCGGCCCATGTCTTTATTTTCTTCGGATTTCCTTTTTGGACATAAAATCCTACATTTCTGGACAATAAATTAATCATAATACATGGCTGGCCTACTAAAATGCGTTTTACATAAGGAACATTATATGTACCCGTTTCACCATCAAACAAATGCAAACTAACGATACTTCCTTCTCCTTGATACATTTTCACTAAACTTGTTAAGCTACCTTGATACGCCCTTAAAACATTAGAACTCGGCAAACGATTTTCTATACGTTTAGCTAACATATCTAACGTTAGTTCTTGACCACTAATAATACACGTGTTCAAGATACTACTACCATCGTTTTTTACAGGAGTAACTTGTACCTTTCCTGTTTTCATTTGTTTTATATATTGATCTAAATCTGCTGCATCAATGCGCATCTGTCTACCAACTCTATAAGAAGGAAGTTCTCCTTTTTTAATTAAGTCGTATACAGTTAATTTTGATACTTTTAATCGCTTTGCTACTTCTTCCGTTGTGTAGGAATGATGATCCATAGACGATTCCTCACTTTCTTCTTTCATTGTAACAAAGAAAAGAATATTTCTCCTATTTTTTAAAAATAGATATATGTTCAAATTATATTCAATTATAACTAGTTATAATTAGTTATATTTAGTTATAATTAGATGTGTCAAAACGAAAGGGGATTTTTTTATGAATAAATTTACATTACGTTCGATTGGGGCACTTATACTTTCTTTTCTTCTTATATTTAGTGTTGCATGTACAAACGGAGATAAGAAAGAGAAATCAACTGCTAAAGAAGGAAAAGCAGTTGAACTTACTATCTCAGCTGCTGCAAGCTTACAAGATGCATTAAAAGAAATTGAAAAACAATATAAAGAAAAAGAACCAAATATTAAACTTTCTTTTAACTTCGGTGCTTCTGGAGCACTTCAACAACAAATTGAACAAGGTGCACCTGCTGATTTATTCTTCTCTGCTGCAGAAGATAAATTCCAAATCCTTGTAAAAAAAGGATTCATTAATGAAAAAGAAGGGAAAAATCTTCTTGGAAATGAACTAGTTCTAGTCATCCCTAAAGATAGTTCTCTTACAAAATTTCAAGATTTAAAAGATGAGAAAATCAAAAAAATCGCACTTGGTACACCTGAATCTGTACCTGCTGGCAAATATGCAAAGGCCTCTCTAACACACGAAAACCTTTGGAATGATGTTCAAAATAAAGTCGTATTTACAAAAGATGTTCGCCAAGTGTTAACATATGTAGAAACAGGAAATGTCAATGCTGGTATCGTATACAAAACAGATGCTCTCATTTCAGATAAAGTAAAAATTGGTGAAACAGCAGCAGCTACTTCTCATGAGCCAATCCAGTATCCTTTAGGTGTTATAAAGGAATCTAAACATAAGAAAGAGGCGACTTCATTTTATGAGTATTTGCAGTCAAAAGATGCACAATCTATCTTTAAGAAATATGGATTTACAGTCCTGTCGTAATTACTATGAGCATTGATGCTATTATATCGCCTGTCTTTCTATCTTTAAGAGTAGCTGCGTGTGCCACTATTCTCGTTACAATTTTAGGGACGATTGTCGGGCGAGCACTAGCTCGCTCCTCATGGCGATATAAAGTACTATTAGAAACCATATTTTTATTACCAATGGTACTTCCACCAACTGTTATCGGCTTCTTTCTCATTATCATCTTTGGAAACAACAGCCCGATCGGAAGGTGGGTTGAATCATTATTTCAGCAGTCTATTATGTTCACATCTACCGCTGCGATCATCGCTTCTACAGTTGTTGCATTTCCACTTATGTACCAATCAGCGAAAACGGGATTTTCTATCGCAAATGTACAAATTGAAGAAAGTGCTCGTGACCTTGGCGCAAGTGAATATCAAGTTTTTCTGCACGTTACACTTCCGCTCGCATTTCCTGCATTACTAAGCGGGATGATTTTGAGCTTTGTCCGCGCGCTCGGTGAGTTTGGTGCTACACTCATGTTTGCCGGGAATATCCCTGGTAAAACACAGACAATCCCGACTGCAATTTACATGGCCATTGACGCAAGTAATATGCAACTCGCCTGGACACTTGTGGTTATCACTATTAGTATGTCACTCCTATTTCTGCTATGTATTCAGCTTATTAACAAAAGAATTACTAACCCTTAAAGCAGCTTTTTTGGAAGCTGCTTCTTTATTTCTTAGGAAATAAAATATACCACCGGGAAATAACTGAATTTTACCTCTTATTTAAATATACATTTTATTTGAATTCACTTTCTAAAATAGGCAATTTCCTGTTATTATATGGAGGTGTTTCAAAAAATGAAGAAATGAAAACGCATTTATATCGTGAATTCTTCATCCTGTTTTAGCGATCGGTAATCTTCTACTCTATTAGTGGGGCATTACCGATCGTTAGAACGATATGTAACTATATTGGTATAGCAAACCGAAGGGAGTCTTGTAATGGACATTTTATTAGCGCTTCTTCCTGCAATTGCATGGGGAAACATCTTATTAGTAAGCGTAAAAATGGGCGGTGGTGCATATAGCCAAACGGTAGGTATGACAATCGGTGCTCTATTCTTCGCAACAATTATGTATGTATTTACTCAACCAGCTTTAACAATGACAGTCTTAATTGTTGGGTTTATTTCAGGTTTATTCTGGGCTTTAGGACAAGTAAACCAATTAAAAACAGTTGAAAAACTAGGTGTTTCAACTACCGTAACAATTTCTACTGGTATGCAACTTGTTGCAACTTCTATCTTTGGGGTTATCGCTTTCCGTGAGTGGACTACTACTACAACGATTATTCTGGGAACGATTGCAATCCTATTAATCGTAGTTGGTGTTGTATTCACATCACTAGATGATAAAGAAAATGCTCAGCCACCAGGACAATTGAAAAAAGGACTTCTTACTTTAATTGTTTCTACTTTCGGCTATCTTGTATATGTAATTATTATTCGTTGGTATAATATCGATGGTTGGTCTGCTATTTTACCACAAGCAGTTGGTATGTTTGTTGGTGCGGTTGTACTGACATCTAAACATAAACCATTTAACAAATATGCAATCCGTAATGCTTTATCTGGTTTACTATGGGGAACTGGAAACTTATTCTTACTTCTTTCATTACCACGTGTTGGAGTAGCAACAAGCTTCCCATTATCTCAAACTGGAATCGTTATCTCAACATTCGGTGCGATTGTATTCTTAGGTGAAAAGAAAACAAAACGGCAATTGATCTTTATTGCACTAGGTAGTGTTTTAATTATCGGCGGCGCTGTATTACTTGGTATGACAAAAGCATAATCTTATATTCTATTAGTAAACCCCTGAAGCATATGTACTTCAGGGGTTTTTTAATTCTAATTATTTTCTAGATATAATTATTTGTATGTTCTTGCCCCTTATAATTGCTCTTCCACTCTAGCAAACCAGCTACACATATAAAGAGATTAATAATAGCTAATATTAGCATGACGTATAAACCAGTAGAAATATAAATTACAATGCTAACTACGTTATATAAAATCCATAAATGCCAGTTTTCTAATATTTTTCGACTTAACATAAATTGAGCCACTAGTCCCAATACGGCATTTAAAGCGTCTAAATAAGGACTTGTTGACTCTAAATAACGGACTTGATAATAACCCCAGCCAATCCAAGCAACTAAAATAAAACTTATATAAAAAGTCCACCCTTTCAAATCTAAACGAACTGTTGCTTTTACTTCTCCCTCCCCACTTTGTGCAATCCAATAATACCAACCATATACATTAAATATAAATTGAAAAGCGGCTAATACTGCCATTGCATATAAACCTTGTGTAATAAAAATGTATAGAAATACCGCAACAGTAATCATGCCAAATAAAAAGTTGGATACTTTTTCTCTCGCTAATAACCAAACATTAATGATTCCCATAATTGATGCGAAAATTTCAATATAACTCGATTGAATATACAATCCAACTAATACACAAATAATACTAGAAACAAGTAAAAAAAGTGGACTTCTAACCATATTTATCTCTCCCCAGATGTGTAATAAATTCCCTATCACCAGTATAAGGAATAGCCCTTTCCTTTACCATGAATTTCCTCCTTCTCATTATCCATTCCATCTACGGTAAGTCTTTTCTTTTTACAAAATTCTCTTAAAGATGATATCGTTTTTATAACATATCTCTACTAGAAAGGAATAAAGGATATGCCTAACAAACATCGAATTTTATTTATTGGTGCTGGTCGTATGGCAGAAGCTATATTTTCCGGATTACTTAAAACAAGCAAAGAATACATCGAAGAAATTATCATCTCTAACCGAAGCAACGTAGAAAAGTTAGAACAATTACAAAGGCGATATAATGTGTCTATTACAACGGATTGGAAGCAGCATATTACATCTGTCGATACGGTTGTTTTAGCAATGCCACCTTCTGCTCATGAAGAATTATTAGCTGAGCTATCTCCGTTAATATCAAATCAACTTGTCGTAACAGTAGCAGCTGGCATTGGACCATCTTATTTAGAAGCTAGACTCCCAAAAGGCACACCTGTTGCTTGGATTATGCCTAATACAGCTGCTGAAATTGGAAAGTCTATCTCCTTATATACAATAGGACAATCAGTAACCGAGATGCATCAAGAAACCCTGCAACTGCTTTTAAGAGGTATTGGTACTTCGCAACTTTGTACTGAGGAAGAAGTTCATCAGCTTACTGCAGTTACTGGAAGTGCACCAGCCTTCCTTTATTACTTTGCTGAAAGCTTAATTGAAGCAACAAAAAGTTATGGAGTCGATGAAGAAACCGCAAAACATCTTGTCATTCAAATGATTTCTGGCTCTGCTTCTATGCTCGAGCAAACGCAAAATCCAGCTAACCTCCGCGAACAAGTAACAACGCCAGGTGGTTCTACAGCTGAGGGTCTCAAAACTTTATACGAATATAATTTTTCAGAGACAATTCAAAAAGCAGTAGAAGCAACAAACAAAAAAGCTAGGGGGAAATAATATGATTTTAACAAGTTTAAAAGATTATACAACATTACATAACGGTGTAAAAATGCCTTGGTTTGGTTTAGGTGTTTTTAAAGTAGAAGATGGTTCAGAAGTAATTGATTCTGTAAAAGCAGCAATTAAAAATGGCTACCGCAGCATCGATACTGCAGCAATCTATCAAAATGAAGAAGGCGTTGGACAAGCGATTCGTGAATCCGGTGTTTCACGTGAAGAATTATTTATTACCTCAAAAGTATGGAATAGCGATCAAGGATATGAAACAACACTTCAAGCATTTGAAACTACATTAGAGAAATTAGGTCTAGAATATTTAGATTTATATTTAGTACATTGGCCTGTAAAAGGGAAATATACTGAATCATGGAAAGCATTAGAAAAACTTTATAAAGATGGCCGTGTTCGCGCTATCGGTGTGAGTAATTTCCACATTCACCACTTACAAGACGTATTTGAAATTGCTGAAATTAAGCCAATGGTCAACCAAGTGGAATATCACCCACGTTTAGCACAAGAAGAGCTACATGCATTCTGTAAAGAACATAATATCCAGCTTGAAGCTTGGTCACCATTAATGCAAGGACAACTACTAGATAATCCAACGTTACAAGAAATTGCGACAAAATATAATAAATCAACTGCGCAAATTATTTTACGCTGGGATTTACAAAACGAAGTTGTAACAATCCCTAAATCAATTAAAGAACATCGCATTATTGAAAATGCAAACATCTTCGACTTTGAATTAAGTGCTGATGATATGAAAGCAATTCAAGCTTTAAATGAAGATCGTCGCGTTGGTCCAGATCCAGATAACTTTAACTTCTAGTAGAAAAACCACTGCCATATGCAGTGGTTTTTTTGTTTAAGAAAACTGAAAATTTAAACTATATTTCATTTGGTTGACACTTCATTATTCAAGGTGTAAGATTTTGAATTATCAAAGAAACACAAAAATTAATAAAATTTATTCGTTTACTCATTGTATCAAGAGAGGTGGAGGGACTGGCCCTTTGAAACCTCGGCAGCAGGTTCATTTTGAATACTGTGCCACTTCCTGCAAGCTTTATGCTTGAAAGATAGAATGAGGGACTTCGTTTATATACGGGTGCATAACTTGTACGTAAAAATCCCTCTTTCTCAATATGAAAAGAGGGATTTTTTATTTTTCATTTCCCTCATCATCATCCAAACTTAATTATTTAGGAGGAAAATCAAATGAAAAAGAAGTTTGTACCCGGTATTGCATCAGTTGTAGGAGTAAGTATTTTATTAACTGGTTGCGGTAGTTATAAAAACGAAGCAAGCGGAGCAAATGCAAAAGACGAGGCACCTAGTAAACAGGTTTTAAACTTATCTTCACCTACTGAAATACGAACAATGGATACGGCTCGTGCTACAGATACTGATTCTGGTCAAGTAATGAGAAACGTATTTGAAGGTTTGTATAATCTTGGTGAAGGTAACAAACCTGTTCCTGGTGTTGCAAAATCTCATGAAGTAAGTGGCGATAAAACGAAATACACATTCCATTTGCGAGATTCAAAATGGTCAAACGGCACTCCTGTTACAGCGAAAGATTTTGTGTTCGCTTGGCAACGTGCCGTAGATCCAGCAATAGCCTCTGAATATGCATTTCTATTCTTTGATATTAAAAATGCAACAAAAATTAACAACAAAGAACTTCCAGCCGACCAACTTGGTGTAAAAGCAGTTGATGACCATACGTTTGAGGTAGAATTGGAGCGTCCTGTTCCGTATTTTATTAGCTTAACAGCGTTCCCAACATTTCTACCAATTAACGAGGAATTCTTTAAAGCACAAGGTGATAAGTACGCTTTAGAAGATAATACAATCTTGTACAATGGAGCTTTTACACTAAGCGATTGGAAGCACGAACAAAGCTTTAAATTTAAGAAGAACCCTACCTATTGGGATAAAGATACTGTCAAACTAGAAGAAATCAATTTTAACGTCGTAAAAGAAAAATCAACAGAAGTCAATTTATTCGAGTCAAAACAATTAGACCGTATAAAACTAACATCTGACTTCGTTGATAAATATAAAAAAGATGCCAACTTTAAAGAACGTCCAAACGTAGGCGTACAATTTTTACGTATGAATCAACAAAACAAAGTACTTCAAAACGTTTCTGCACGCCAAGCAATTGATCAAACAATTGATAGAAAATCCTTTGTAAATACGTTATTAAATGATGGCTCTACACCAACATTTGGTCTCGTTCCAAAAAACTTTGCAAAAGGACCTGAAGGAAAAGACTTCCGTACTGCAAACGGCGATTTAACAAAAGTTGATACAAAATCTGCACAAGAATTATGGAAAAAAGCTAAACAAGAGCTTGGTTCTGAAAAGATAACATTAGAATTATTAACGAGTGATGCTGACCTTGATAAGAAAACTGGTGAATTCTTAAAAGGGCAACTAGAAAAGAATCTAGATGGATTAACAGTAAATATAAAACCGCAACCGCGTAAGCAACAAGTTTCGCTTTTATTAAAAGGTGACTACGAAATCGGAATTGACGGCTGGAGCCCTGACTTTGCGGATCCAATTACATTCCTTGAGCTATTTACAACGAATAACCCTTATAACTTAGATCATTACTCTAATAAGGAATTCGATGAAACAATAGCAAAAGTGAAAACAACTTTAGCTGGTGATGAAAAAGCTCGCTGGGAAGCATTACTAGAATCCGAGAAAATATTATTTAAAGACTCTGTTATCGCTCCTCTTTACCAAAAAGGCGAATCTTATTTAGAACGTTCTTATGTGAAAGGAATTGTGCAAGTAGACTTTGCGGGTCAATTAAACTTCAAGTGGGCAAAAATTGAAAAATAAAGTAAAACCGTAATAAGTGGGGGTTCTTCATCCCCACTTATTATTAGCCCACACCAATTGTTTTTTTAGCAAAATATATTAAAAGTAGGTTCTCTCACACAAAAGAATCTACTTTTTTAATATATTATTCTAAGAAATTAACATTCTATTTTTATTATTGACATATAGTTCTTTCCAGTGTTAATATTCTAAATAATCAAAGAAACAAAATATTTCACCATCAAAATATAATGTCTACTAAGTTGAAACATATAACGATAGATTATAGCTCAACATGTATATACATATAGAACACCTGATTACCTATAAACAAATATTTATAATAGGTTCTATCTCCTTCTATAGCTACTTCAAGACATGGACATTATGACGTTACGAACAACACATTTAGGGAGGAACGAACAATGAAGAAAAAAGTTGTACCTGTTGTTGCATCTGTTTTAGGGACAAGTCTATTACTAACTGCTTGCGGGGGAAATAAAGATAATGCCGGCGGAGCGAAAGCAAACGATAAAGTACCTGATAAACAAGCAATTAACTTATCATTCGCTTCAGAAATTCCAACAATGGATGTTGCAAAAGCAACGGATGGGGAATCCATGAATGTAATGCGCAATGTTTTTGAAGGCTTATATGCAATGGGAGAAGATAATAAACCGATTCCTGGTGTTGCTGAGTCGGTTGACATTAGTCCCGATAAAACAAAATATACATTCCATCTGCGTGATTCAAAATGGTCAAACGGTACTCCTGTTACAGCAAAGGACTTCGTCTTTGCTTGGCAACGTGCCGTAAATCCTGATACAGCAGCTGAATACGCATTCTTATTCTTCGATGTACAGAATGCGAAACAAATAAACCAAAAACAATTACCAATTGATCAACTAGGGGTCAAAGCTGTTGATGACAAAACGTTAGAAGTACAACTAGACCGTCCTGTTCCTTACTTCTTAAGCTTAACGACATTCTCAACATTCTTGCCAATTAATGAAGAGTACTTAAAGTCTCAGGGCGATAAATACGGTTTAGAAACAAATCATTTAATTTACAACGGTGCTTTCACATTAGATAACTGGAAACACGAACAAAGTTTCCAATTGAAGAAAAACCCTAACTATTGGGATGCTAAAACGGTAAAATTAGAAGAAATCAACTTCAATGTCGTTAAAGATAAGTCTACAGAAGTGAACTTATATGATTCAGGACAAATTGATCGCGTTGCTTTAACTGCAGAGTTTGTTGATAAATATAAGAGCGATCCAAACTTCAAGGAACGCGCTGAAGTCGGCATTCAATTCTTACGACTAAATCAGAAAAATGAAACATTAAAAAATCAACATGCACGCCTTGCTATTAACGGCGCAATGAATAAAAAGGCTTACGTAGAAACAATTTTAAATAACGGTGCTATTCCAGCTGAAGGAATGATTCCTGCGAAATTTGCAAAGAGTCCAGAAGGCAATGACTTCCGTAAAGAAAATGGAAATCTAGTCAAGGATGATGTGAAAACAGCGAAAGAAAACTGGAAAAAGGCAAAACAAGAACTTGGTACTGACAAAGTAACAATCGAACTATTAACAAGTGACAATGCTTTAGCTAAAAAGACTGGTGAATATTTAAAAGGTGAATTAGAAAAAAACCTAGATGGATTAACAGTGAATTTAAAACCACAACCACGTAAACAACAGTTGAAACTACTATTAAGTGGTGACTATGAAATTGGTATTGACGGCTGGGGCCCTGACTTCGCTGATCCAATTACATTCTTAGATTTATTTACAACAGATAGTGCTTATAACTTCGATAAATACTCTAACAAAGAGTACGATGAGCTAATTCATAAAGTGAAAACAGATTTAGCTGGCGATGAAAAAGCACGCTTTGAAGCAATGAAGCAAGCTGAAAAAATTCTATTACAAGACGGCGCTGTCGCTCCTTTATACCAACAAGGTCGTTCTTACTTACAACGCTCTTTCATTAAAGGACTTGTAACGACTGACTTCGGCGGTGAATTTAACTACAAGTGGACAGAAGTTGCAAAATAACAAAAGTAAAAAGGTATCCTACGAAGGATACCTTTTTACTTTTATACAACTTTAACTACAGAGCTTCTTCTTCCCTTTATCATTCCTTTTATAGCTAAAGTCTTCACTGCTACTAATTGTGTAACCAATACAATGACTAATAATGAAATAATATTTCTCTCTAAACTAACTCCTCCGAATATTATTGTATAATAGCCATTTGCTGCATATGTTACTTGAAATGGTTTGATACGTTTTAGAAAGCATTTCAGTACCTCCCTCACAACTTCAATTTACCATATACATACAAATCATTTTTGATTTAAATTGCGGATTAATCCTTGAAGCTACAAGTCAAAATTTTATTTTCAACACATACATAATTACATGATTTTAGGAAAAACTTGTATAGAACAAATTTACATAAGGAGGAATTTATAATGAGAATTTTACTATCAGTTTTATTAGCTCTTATGCTAGTACCTGCATTAACAGGATGTAAAGCTCCTGCAAAGGAAGACACGACTTCTAATAAAAAGACTACAGAAGAGGCGAAGAATGAAGCCCCTGCTGATTTAAAACTAAATTTCAATGAATTCGATTTAAAGGCAGACTACCAAGATACTAAGAAAGACTACGAAGCAGACTATAAAAATGTAGCAGCTGATAAAAAAATGGAAGCAAAAATTGAAGATCATAAAGCAGATGTAAAATTAACAGGAGATGAGGCTGTCACAAAATTAAGCCCACTTCTACAAGAATTAAAATTTGATAAAGATACTGCTGACCAAGAAGTAATCGATCAAGTAGTGAACGTGTTCAAACTTGATAAAGACTACCAAAAATTCGATTTAGAAGTTGTCTTCTCTGATGGAACGAAAAAAGAATATAAAAGAGAAATAAAATAAAGAAGTAGGCAATTGCCTACTTCTTTATTTTTTAATTTTTGCGTATCTTAGTTCTGGACTAGAACCGATAATGAACTGAACACCAGATACTGATGGTTTTTGTAAATATGAAGCACTTGGGAAAATAATTGGGATTAATGGTGAATCTGTAAACATAATATCTTCCGCTTTATGCAATAAGTCAAAACGCTTATCTTCGTTTTGTTCAACTTTTGCTTCTTTTACTAAAGCGTCAAATTCTTTATTATGCCATTTTGCATAGTTATTCGGACCATCACCTGCATATAAATCTAGTTTAGTAATTGGATCTAATAAAGAGCCGCCCCATCCCATATAAGCTAATTGGAAATCACTTTGCTTGTATGTGTCGATGTAACTCTTCCACTCTTTATTTTCTAATTTAATATCTACGCCAAGATTTTTCTTAAACATTTCTTGCATTGCTTCTGCTACTTTTTTATGTTGTGTATCTGTAGTGAATTTTAATGTTACTTCAGGTAATGTAGACCACCCTTGTTCTTTCATACCTTCTTCTAATAATTTTTTCGCTTCTGATGGATCAAATTTAACGTAACCACCTTTTTCTTTACGGAAATCACGCCCACTTTGTGTTTTTGCTCCTTCTGGAACGAATGCATTTGCTTCTTGTGCATTGTTTTTATACAGTTTTTCAACGATAAATTTACGATCAACCGCTAATGAAAATGCTTTACGTACCTTCGCATTTGTGAAAGGCTCTTTTTCTACGTTAAACGAATAAATATAAGATGAAAATCCTGCAACACGTTTATATTCTTTATTTCCTTTTTCTTTTTCAATCATCTCTTGTGGTAAACCACTTAGTAAATCTAATTCTTTTGATTTAAATAATTGATACGCTGTTTTAGAGTCTGGAATAATACGAAACTCAATTTCTTTTAATGTTACCTTTTTATCGTAGTATTCTTTATTTTTTTGTACTGTAATAGCCTGGTTATGCTTCCACTCTTTTAACTTGAATGGTCCATTCGTAATTAACTCTTTTGGATCTGTTTTTAATTTATTATTATCATCAATCGACTTTTTAGCTAATGGAATAAATAATGAGCTTGCTAATTTCTGTTTAATAGAAGCAACTGGATGTTCAAGAGTTACCTTTAATGTTTGAGGATCAACGACTTGAATACCAACTTGTCCCTCTTCACCTTTTCCAGTATTATATGCCTCTGCCCCTTTAATGAAATACATTTCTGTCGCATTCATAGAACCCGTTTTTGGATTTAATAATCGCTTCCATGCAAATTCAAAATCATTTGCCGTAACAGGAGAACCATCTGACCATTTAATATCTTTCTTCAAATGGATTGTATATTCAGTTCCATCAGCATTTACTTCTTCTTTCTCTGCTAATTCATTTTGATATTTCCCATCACTATCTTGCGTATATAAACTTGAAAACAACTGCCCAATGATATAACCTGACGTGCTATCTGTTGCAATAGCAGAATCAAGTGTGTATGGATCACTACTAATATTCGTTACTAATCGATCTCCTTCTCCCTTACCAGCACTCGCCTTTTGCGTCTCTTTCTTACCGCAAGCGACAGAAGTAATTGCTAAAACAGTCATAATGACAAACAGTAAAAACTTCTTCATCCTACATTCTCCTTTAACCCGAAATTTTTGGTGTTGATGCTAATAATGTTTTTGTATAAGAATGTTGTGGATTACGGAAGACTTCGTCCGTATTTCCAAATTCAACAAGTTCTCCTTTGTATAAGACAGCTACTTTTTCACATAAATAGTGAACCATCGGTAAATCGTGCGCGATGAATAAATATGTATAACCTTGTTCTTTTTGGATTTTTTGCAGCAGATGTACAATTTGAATTTGCAATGAAACATCTAATGCTGAAATTGGTTCATCAAGAATTAATACTTCTGGCTCACACAATAACGCTCTTGCAATAGCAATTCGTTGACGTTGTCCTCCGCTAAATTCGTGCGGATAGCGATCAATATATCGTCTATCTAATCCCACACGTTCTAGCGCATCACCTGCTACTTTATCCTTTAATCCTTTATCACCTAAACCGAATGAAATATAACCTTCCGTTACGCTATCGTGTACTTTCCAGCGCGGATTTAATGCTGCTGTGGAATCTTGAAAAATAAACTGTACTTTCTGTAAGAAATCACGTTTATGAGCTGCCTTCAACTTGTGAACGACTTGACCGTTATAATCAATTTCACCAGACGTTGGGCTCTCAATCCCAGCTATGAGCTTACCAAGTGTTGTTTTTCCTGAACCACTTTCACCAATAATGCCAAGTGTTGTTCCTTTCGGAATAGAAAGTGATATGTCTTTTAACGCTGTGATTTCTTTACTTTTACTTCCGTACGTTTTCATTACTTGCTTTACAGTAATTAAATCTGTCGTCATGAGGCATTCACCTTCTCTTTTGATTTCGCTTTATTATGCTCTAGAACATGTTGCCAACAATGTGAACTATGCTCCTTAGAATATGTTGTTCTCTCTGGGAAACGATGAATACATTCTTTTATCGCTACTGGACAACGATTTACAAAAGGACAACCAAAGCTATTTAATGTTTCAATGGAAGGTGTCGTTCCTTCTATAGCACGTAATACCTTTTCGGAATCATCCATATTCGGAATTGCTTGTAATAAACTTTTCGTATATGGATGTTTAGGAGAACCTATTACCTCCTGTATCGTTCCTTTTTCAACGACACGTCCCCCATACATAACAACTACTCGATCAGCTACTTCACGTACAAGTGCCAAATCATGTGTAATTAATAAAATACTCGTATTTTGTTTTTCTTTTCTTTCTTTTAATAGCCCCATAATTTGTTTCTGAATCGTTACATCTAACGCTGTTGTCGGCTCGTCTGCAATTACAAGCTTTGGATGACAAGCAAACGCAATTGCTAAACAAATACGCTGCCTCATACCTCCGCTTAATTGATGTGGGTACTGTTCAAAGCGTTTCTCTGCTTCATGTATCCCTAAATCTGTTAACAAGTTAATCGCAATTTCCTTTGCTTCTCTTTTCGATTTTTTCTCATGTTGCAAAACTACTTCTGTAATTTGTTTGCCTACCTTCATCGTTGGGTTTAAAGATGAAAGCGGATCTTGAAATATAAAGGAAATATCTTTTCCGCGAATTTGATTCCATTCTGACTCTTGTAAATTCGTTAATTCCTTTGCTTGGAAAGCTATATTTCCATCATCGATATGAATTGATTCTTGATTCAAGCCGATAATGGATTGTGCTGTGACACTTTTTCCTGAACCACTTTCTCCTACAAGTGCAACTATTTCACCTTCGTTAATAGAAAAGGAAACATGTTTCACAATCGCTTGCTTACTATTCTCTTTTTCAACGGCTAACGTTACGTTTTCTAAAGATAAGATTTGTGCCATGTTTTTTCTCCTTTCGATTCCGTTTGACGATTTTTGGATCAATCGCATCTTGCAAACCATCACCAATTGCATTAAATGCGAACATAATGAGTGCAATCATGATTGCCGGGAAAAATAGCTGCCACCATTCTCCGCTCAATAATGTCCCGAGTGCATCATTCGTCATCGTCCCCCAACTTGCCGCTGGTGATTGTACTCCAAGTCCTATAAAGCTTAAAAATGATTCTGAAAAAATAGCTGCTGGAATTGTAAATGATAAATTTACGATAATAATCCCTGTTAAATTCGGAATTAAATGCCCATATATAATTTTCATATGTGATGTACCTAATCGCTCTGCTGCAATAACAAACTCTCGTTGTTTTAAAGACAATACTTGTGCTCGAATGAGACGAGCCATTCCAATCCATCCCGTTAATGCAAGAGCGATAATAATGGTGAAAAGACCTGGTTTCATAACAATTAATAGTAAAATAACAATTAATAAATATGGGATGCCGTATAATACTTCAATTCCTCTTATAATCCACTCATCAATTAACGTTCCAAGGCGATTACGTCCTCTCACATATCCACTAAATCCACCAATCAGTACACCAAGACCTATATCGAGGGCAGCTGCTACTAATCCAACTGTTAGTGAAATCTTCCCACCAGCCCAAGTACGTGCCCAAATATCTCTCCCTAGATCATCTGTTCCAAACCAATGTTCACTACTCGGCGGTAAATTTGTTGCCTCTTTTACTTGTTCACTCGCAGTAAATGAAGTTAAACTTTCGCCAATAAGCGAGAAAACAATAATTAGCAATAACGTCACTGTTCCTAAAACTGCGATTGGATTCGATATAAACTTACGAAACACTTCTTTCTTTCTGCTAATCTTTTGCTGATCTTTATTTATCGTTAATTCTTTTTTCTCTTCTTTCGTTAATAACTGTTCATTAATCTCATAAGCCCCCATTTAAATATCCCCCCTCCTTATGTAATAGAACGAATACGCGGATCAACAATGCGATGAATAATATCTGTAATGAAAATACAAGCAATTAATAATGCACTATAGAAAATCGTTGTTCCCATAATCACCGGATAGTCTCGGTTAAAAATACTATCTACAAAATATTTTCCTAGGCCAGGAATTGAAAAGATTTTTTCAATAACGAAAGTCCCTGTTAAGAGTCCAGCCATTAACGGTCCAACAAATGTAAGTACTGGAACAATCGCATTTCGAAGAGCGTGCCTTATAATAATCTTCTTAATTGGTATACCTTTTGCTCTTGCTAGCTTAATATAATCACTCTGCAGTACTTCGATCATATTAGAACGAACAAACCTTGTAATAACTGCGATTGGCCCTAACGCTAACGCAAAGGATGGCAATACCGTATGTTCGAATGTTCCCCAAGAGGCTACTGGTAAAAACTCAAATTGGATAGCGAATACTTGTATAAATAGTGGCGCTAAAATAAAACTTGGAATAGAAATACCTAAAATTGCGAGCAAACTCACACTATAGTCAATTACTCTCCCATGATAGAGAGCAGCAAATGTCCCTGCCGCAATTCCTACTAACAATGAAATAACAAGTGCTTGTAGACCAATAATTGCTGATGGACCAAAGCCAGTTGTTATAATTTCTGATACACCTTGCCCGGTTGATTGAACAGATTCACCAAAATCAAAATGAACTACACCGTCTAAATAAGCAACATATTGATTCCATAACGGTTCATCAAGGTGATACTTCGCTCTCATGTTTTGGATCACTTCTTCAGGAAAGATTTTTGCATCTGATGAAAATGGATCTCCCGGAATAATATGCATAATTAGAAATGTCACTGTCGTAATAACCCATAGTGTAAACACCATAACCGATAATTTTTTAATTACATACACTTCAATAACCCCCTAAACGCATGAATTTACTTTGTTTTATGGATGTACTTTTCCATTACTTCCTTTTCTCTTTTTAGAATACAAAAAGCCTTGATCTTAAAAAATAAGATCAAGGCTTAACAAACAAAGGCCCATCACTTATCTTTCAAGACTTGCTTGCTGGAATTAGCACGGTGTTCCTATTACAGAACCCGCTGCTGAGGTGTCATAGGGCCAGTCCCTCTACCTCTCTGGATAAGTAAATTGCTATATTATTATTTGGTTCAAATTGTATATTTCGAATTATAATTCTGAAAAATTGAAAAGTCAATCAAATTGGATAAATTTAGAAAAATCAGTTTTTAATTCATTTATCGAAATTACAGTTTTCGGCTTATAATAAAAAGAAATAATGTTAAAGGAGTTATAAGATGGACCCCTTACTTCTTGGTACTATAGGATTACCCTTAACAATCGTTATACTTGTCATCATCGGCTCCTATAAACTCTTTATTAAAAAGAAACGTATTACTTCTTTTTATACTCCTTTCGATAATATTACCGGGCAAACTATTTCCGAATTTCACGAAGAACAGAAAATATTAGTATCTGAGGATGAAGACGGAGATGGCAAGAAGAAAAAATAACCCTGCACAGGCAAGGTTATTTTTTCGTTTCTGCTTGAAAACGTTTATAGTATGTCGATGCTGTTGCAAAATTAATTTCTATATCACGAATCAACGATGAATCTTCTTCTTTAGCTAACTTCTGTAATTTTTTCATCGCTTGTTCTGATTCATTCAAGAAACCAATATATACCTCATGTTCTTGCTCTTTCGACTTCGGAACACGAATTTCTTTACGTATATGATCAATATCTTCTAACATGCTCGTTGTTACCTTTTGCACGTCTTCTTTATATGTAGCATTCGTTATTTCCTTACCGCCCTTTTCTTTTGCCACTTCAAATAACTGCAGTGCTTTATTAATTTCTTTATTCATTTTTATATCGTATTTTTCATGTACTGCAAGGTATTCTTTCATCTCTTCTGTTTGTTCAGTAGATTGCTCTACCTTTTCTTTCGGTTCTTTCGTATCTTTATTTCCATTACATCCTGCTAGAAGGATCATACTTCCCATTACAGCAATACCCAAAACCTTCTTCATCTCTTCTTCTCCTTTTATCTACAGCTATTACTCATTATAGTTTCTTTTATCTCCACTTGTTATTATACCGAGAACGCCCTACTTTTTACACTTAAGACGACATCGTAATATATATACCAACATGTTTGTCACAGTATCGTCACTTTATACAAATAACTTTTGCAATGCTTTACTACATCACCTTACAAAACTGTAAGCACACATAAAGAACAAACCATGCTAGACTTACATATGCATAACGCAAACATATGTAAGGTTTTAAGGAGAATCATCTATGTACAACACAATGCCTTTTATGGGAGAAGATATTCGTGTCCTTATTCGCGAAAAATCACTTCATATCGAAAATACAGAGAGCCTTCGCCGCGTATTAAAGAAGAAGCATGCTCCATTTAAGTTAGCTCAATATTTAAAACAACAACATACAAATCAATTTCATACCGTGCTAAATATATCGGATAAATCATTAACAATCGAAATCATCGGTCATGTCTACATTGGAAACTTTGCAGATACCTTAAAGGAAATCCCACGTATACCGAAGATTGCTCCTATTATCGTTAAAAAAGCGTATAAAATTACTGACCATACCGATATTATCGACTGTGGGGAAAAAGAAGTCGATAGTAATCGCTGGGTGTGGGATAAACTTGCTGTTTTATATGATACGATCATGAATAATATGTATGAGGTATTTCAAAGAAATGAAAAAAAGAACTGATTCAAACATTCCCTTTGAATCAGTTCTTTTTTGTTAAGCCTCTAAATTTTGTCTTTGTTGCAGTTCAAACTGCTTCTCACTTCTTCTGGCCATAAATAGATAACATAATACTGCTCCTACTTCACAAAGCGCAATAACAACACCCATCGGTAACGCTGTATTACTCCCACCAATACCTACTAGCGGAGCGACAAGCGCTCCTGAAATGAACTGTAATAAGCCTAATAAAGCTGACGCTGTTCCTGCAGCTTGCTTCTGATTTCTCATCGCTAATGAGAACCCAGTTGTTGATACAACCCCGACACTTGATACAACAAGGAATAACGAACATAAAACACCGATTAAACCTATTCCTAGTACGATTGTCAGTAGTAAAGATAGGCCACCAACAGCTGCGATAATAATACCAGCAACAAATAATGTCTTCTCATTTACTTTCCCCGCTAAACGACCCGTTACCTGACTAGCAATAATAATACCGATGCCGTTAATCGCAAAGAATAAACTAAATTGCTGTGGTGATGCTCCGTATATGTTCTGCAACACAAATGGTGAGCCCGAAATGTATGCAAACATTGCCGCTGTTACTAATCCTTGTGACAACGCATATCCCATAAACAGACGGTCCTTTAACAATTTTCCGTACGTCGCCAAAGTCCCTGACAAACCACCCGTTTCTCTTTCTTCAGGAGGTAATGTTTCACGCAATACAAAAGTAGCTGAGATTAACATGAATACGCTAATTGCTCCAAGAACGATGAAAACACCGCGCCACGTTGTAAACTGTAATAATTGCCCCCCAATAATCGGTGCCAAAATAGGTGCTGCTCCGTTTACTAACATAAGCAGTGAGAAAAACTTCGTCATTTCAGAACCTGAGTACATATCACGTACCATTGCACGTGATATAACAATCCCGGCTGATCCTGAAGCTCCTTGTAGGAAGCGCAATAATACTAATGTCCAAATAGATGGCGCAACAGCACAAAGTAAAGAAGAAGCAACATAAATAATAAGAGCAATAATAAGTGGTTTGCGTCTTCCGTAAATATCGCTAATTGAGCCAACAAATAATTGTCCTACTGACAGCCCAAGCAAACAAGCTGTTAATGTAAGCTGCGCTAGGGATGCACCTGTTTGCAAATCATCCGTTAACTTCGGTAATGAAGGCAAATACATATCAATAGATAATGGCCCAATCGCCGTAAGTGTTCCTAATACAAGAATCATCCATAACCTGTTTGCCTTTACAGGTTTATATATTTCGTGATTAACTTCATTCACTTTTTCAATTCACCCTTTCCTATACACACTGAATCGTAACAATTATAGTTACATCATAAACATACGTCAAGTACAGCGCATTTTCCTCTTTCATAATGTAAAAAAAAGCGATAGAAATTCTATCGCTTTACTTTTTCACATTGCTATTCGCAAATTTAGATACCGAGGCCATCGTCTCTCCTGTATCTAAATATGTAATTTGAATTGGGTCTCCTACTTCTGTAAACATAGCATACGGGAATTTCTTCACTGGTATCATAAATACCTTTTGTTCATTCTCTAAAAGTACGTACACGATTGTATTTTCACCTGATTTCTCTTTATATACACGTTGTACAATACCTTCTTTTTGCGCTTCTTTTCCTGTTGAGGTTGGTCTAAAGGTATCACCATTACCGCTCATTACGTTTTTATAATTCTCAAGCGCTTCTTTCTGCGTCGAACCTGTCGCAAATATTTTTGCATTAGCAGCATATACAACTGTATGTGCACGTACTAGGCCTCCGTCATCAACAACCGGAATAATCCAAGCTGGTTTTCCGTATACGTTATAAATGACAGGCATTGTCCCATGCCATTTCTCTCTCTTAAAGGAATTATCCACTACTTCTGTAGCTGCTGAACCATCCATAATCCCCTTCACTTCTTTTCCATTATAGTAATATAGCTTGCCTGTGCGTGCATCTACTAATGAATAGCCTAGGGCTGAATCTACTCCTTCTTTTGGAGAAGTAAAGTCTGTAAAATAATACAGTGTTCCATCTTTACCAAAGATCGGGGTCACGCCTTCTTTCGTTCCCCACTCAGTCGGAATTTTCATATCTGTTTGTGAGAATTTCGTATTCCAAAATCCGTGAATATATTTACCAAAGTACGTATTTAACGTAGATGCAGTCTCATGATTTAATACACCATCAACAAATTTAGGTGCCTTTCCTTTATCATATCTTTTCACTTCACCTGTTTGTGCATCTACTACGACAACACCTTCTACCTCAAATCCAGATCTTCCTGAAATAAATTCACCATACGTCATTGTATAATATGGTTTTCCTTTATCATCAACCTCAAATTTAGGTTTTCCTTTAAAGATTAAATTTGGTTCTGCTTGCCTTACCACACGCTCTAAATTATTACCAAAAAACATGCTTGGCACATATTTCATTTTATAACCGAGGTGCAGTTTCGCTTCCGCATCAGGATTCGTACCTGACATCGTTACATACCCTGGAATTGTCTCAGCTTTACGCGCTTTAAAAAATCCTGAAACTTCAATCGGCGCTACATATAAAGCTTCACCGTTTACCATTTGTGGCGTTAATTCTCCTAGCTCAAAATAAGCTACTTTCGGAATATCACCAAATACTTTTTTCATCTTATTCTCCGCTGTCTTTGGCGGCACTGTAAACGGCTGATCATTTTCAGTAAATGGCTCTGAAATATCTTTCTCTATCTTAACAACAGAATCATATTTCTTTTGCGAGATTACTATATCGTGCAAATAACCAAAGTAGCCGTAACTTGCGAGTAAAATAAACATTAGAAGTCCTTTTAATGTACCTTCTAATTTCCCTATTTGATCTTGTGAAAATAAAACAAGCCCAATTAAAATTGCTACTGCAACAGAATAATGAGTAAGAATCGAGTCTACTCGATCATCAATTAGCCAAAAGTATTCATAGATTGCAATACCTATCCAAAATAAAACAGGAATAACTAAAATAGATGATTTCTTACCCTTTATAACCTTCTTATCTCCCTTCTTATCCACTGCTCGAAGCTTACTACTACTTCTTGTCCATGGAATCAAAAACAAAGTAAGAATAGCTAAAACTACAAATTTCATCAAAGGCACTGTCCCCTTTTCTTTTGTATTCCCTTTTAGTATAACAAATAAAGGGTATTAAGGTGAAAATAGGAATAGTTATATTTTTTTACTACTTAATACAATCCCGCTCACTACATATAGAATAGATGCAATATAAAAAATTGTACCGATCGTAAAGAAATCTACTAAATATCCCGTGGCAATAACCGCTACTGCTCCGCCAATGGATGTCCACACATGGTATTTTCCAATCTCATAACCAGCCTTTTCCTGCGCAACCTTTCGTGCTAATGAAGTCTTCTCAGTATTACGCTGCACAGCACCTAAAACTCCCATTACAATTTGAAGAATATACACATGCCATACTTCCGTGGCAATCGGAAAGCAAAGCATTAAGATTGCCATGGACCAAGCGTATATGATTAATAATTTTTTATCACCTACTTGATCAGATACCTTTCCCACTAGTGGATATACAAGTGCTGATGTTAAAGCAAATAAGCCATACGCCCAGCCAAATTGCGAGAAGCTATTTCCAACGTTTCGAAGTAATAATATATAAAAAGGAAATACCATACTTCCTGCCATCATGATAATACTTTGCGAAGCCACAAATCTTCTATATGTCATTTCGTATACTCCCTATAAAATAAATTAACAAATCTCTCTTCTGAATCTACTTCCTTCTTTTTCTTGAGAAATCCTTCAATACGAGGATATGCCCTTTTTAACTGCTCTTTCGTTGGATAAGAATAGTACGGCAAATAGTAACTACCGTTATGCTTTAAAGTAACATCAATCATCTTCCGAATGACATCCTCTGTTTTCTTTATCTCACTCTCTGAGCGTCCCTGGTTAATCAAAAGAACCAGCGCAAACATATCATCTTTCGCATAGGACAAAACTGCATTTTCATTCTTTTCCACGTAACGAATCGTAATGTTGAGTAAATTAAACTCTTCTTCATTTAATGCGTTACGTAAATCATCTATATACTCCGTGAAAGCATCTATAGGCACAAAGTATTCTTGTAACACTTCGGTCCTATTTGGATTTTCATATTCCATAAAAGCACTATCTGATCTCATAACATTATTACGCGTCTCATACTTTCCATCTGTACGTTCAAAATAACCTCTTTGTATATCCCAAAATGTATTCTTTCCCCAATCACTATAACGTGATAACCCAAGTAAAAATTTAGGTGCAGCTATAATATTTTCTTCCTTTAATTCACTGTACTCTTCTCTCATATTTTGATTTTGTGCCAAAGTATAATCCGTCACATACATCTCTTTTAAAAATGAATTTGGAGCAACAGAAATACGCGCTAAGTGCATACGAACATTCTCATCTCTTTTCACTTTCTCTTTGAAATAAGATGCGTATTCTTTATAATCTATCATTCTCGTGTGCATTTCATATAATTCATCATCTGTTAACTTCAGCGTCACATCTAAAATAACTCCAAATAAACCGTAACCCCCAATGACATATGGAAATAACTCTGCATTTTCTTCTCTACTTACATTACGTACCGTGCCATCTGCCATTAACAATCTAAATGAATCTACTGTATCAATTAGTGCCTCATGACGAATATCACGCCCATGTACATTTACACTTAATGAACCACCAACAGTAAAAATATTTTGAGACTGCATGACCTGTACCGCAAGGCCATATGGATTTATTTTCTTCTGAATATCATTCCACGTGACACCACTTTGAACTGTAATACGCTTCTTCTCTGGATCGAATTCTAATATTTTATTATATCCTTTCATATCGAGCATCGTGCCATTCGGATAATATGTCTGTCCTCCTTGGCTATGTTGCATGCCTGCAATGGAAATTTTCTCTCCTGAAACTTTTGCATCTCGCACTAATTTTATTAACGAGTGCTCTTCCGTAGCACTTTCAACACGTTTTATTTTTGTCGGAAGCAATTTACCTACATCACTCATAATAGGATGATCAATTTGTTTTTTATACGTATGTACAGACGTTGCAAGCAAAACCGTATATGCGACAATGACCACTACTATCTTTCTTTTTTTCAAAGGACACTCTCCTTATTAGCAACAAAAAGAGATACCCGTTCTTTCAGGTACCTCTCTTGACAGTGATTACTTTGCTGCTGGCAATTGTATTGGATCAAATTTATCATACGATGTAAACTTCGCATCCGTAATAATGTGCGCTTTATCCTCACCATTGCTACTCATAACCATATCTATCTTTGCTGATTCATATTTAAAATCTTTTGTAATAATATATTCTCCATCTATTTCTTCTATCTTTGCATTTTGGCCTTGTAGCATTTGTTTCTGCTTTTCATCCATACTAGCTAACATACTATCTGTCTCTTGCCCTTTTAATGCAAACTTCAGCTTATAATTATCTCCACTTTTCTCCATCTTCACTTTATTTAAAATTTCCGATGGAATCTCTAAATTATCTACCATTCCTTGAGTTGCATTCATTCCGTTAGCATTTAATTGTTCCTCTGGTACAGACATCACTTCACCCGTATTAGGATTTTTCAACTGACCAGCAATTTTGCCACCCACATCATAAACAACAACCTCTGTACCAGAAACATTCATTTCAGAACGAGAATTTTTTTGCTTCGGCTCTAATTGCATTTTGGCCTTTATTACATTCATCTCTGTTCCTTCAGCCTTTATTCCCACATCATATGTCATCGTTACATTTTCTTCGTTTTTAAAAGCTTCATTCGCTTTATTGAAAACATCCTTCGCTGTTAATTCCTTTTCTTTCTGCACAGCTTCTTTTTTCGGCTCATCAGTCTTTTTTGTTTTCTCATTACTACACCCTACTCCTAGACCGACTGCAAGTACTAAACTTGAAATTAAAATAAATTTTTTCATAACGTCCCCTCCTTCCCAAAAATAATATCATCTCTTTTCCTATGAAATCTATATAATTCGTAATATTCTTCTTTAAATTTATTTCCTATATAGCAACATGTTTGAGAAAAAGTTTAAATATGATGTAAATAATAACAACTCATTTCAGGAGGTCATTATGAAAGCTATTATTTGCACAAAGTATGGACCACCTAATGTTCTCCAGCTTCAAAATATAGAAAAGCCTAAACCTAAGAAAAATGAAGTATTAGTTAAAATTCACGCAACAAGTGTATCGACTGGAGATTGTAGAATACGTGGCTTTAATAGCCCCCTCTTATTTTGGATTCCTATGCGGATCATATTAGGTTTCAGAAAACCGAGAAAACCTATACTTGGCGTAGAGTTGTCCGGTGAAATCGAAGACATTGGATCAGATGTAACACAATTTAAAAAAGGAGATCCAGTTTTTGCATTAACAGAACTAAACCTTGGTGGTTATGCGGAATACACATGCGTGCATGAAAGTGGATTAATAGCATTAAAACCTACCAATGTGACATATGAAGAAGCTGCCGTTATTCCTTTTGGCGGAACTTCAGCATTGCACTTCCTTAGAAAAGGACAGATAAAAAAAGGGCAACGAGTACTTATATACGGCGCCTCTGGTTCAGTAGGGACAGCTGCCGTACAACTTGCGAAATACTTCGGGGCGACTGTCACAGCCATTTGCAGTAGTTCGAATTTCGATTTAGTAACAGCTTTAGGGGCAGACAACGTAATTGATTATATGAAAGAAGATTTTACTAAGCGGGGCGAGCACTATGATATTATATTTGATGCAGTTGGAAAATATAATAAGTCTCTTTGTACAGATGCATTAATGCCTAATGGAAAATATGTATCTGTGAACGGAATGATGGCAAAAGTCAGTAAAGAAGATATGAACCTACTAAAACAACTAGCTGAAACAGAAAAGCTAAAGCCTGTTATTGATAGAACTTACCGATTAGAAGAAATTGCTGAAGCTCATATATATGTAGAAAAAGGACATAAAAAGGGGAACGTTTCGATTACCTTAAAATAAAATATATTCTGAAAATATCATTGACAATTCTTTTTGTACGATTTACTATTAGTACCATATTCAAAACTACATACACATACTCTTATCAAGAGTGGCGGAGGGACTGGCCCGATGATGCCCGGCAACCGAGCTTATGACGTATAAGCTAAGGTGCTAATTCCTGCAAAACGAGTTTTCGTTTTGGAAGATAAGAGAGGAATCTATTTCGTCTATTCGGCACCTCTCTTATTTTTTGGGAGGTGCTTTTTATTTTGGAACGTATATGAAGGGGGATTTATAGATGAAAAAGGTATTATTAAGCATTGTAAGCGGAGCAGTATTATTATTAGGCGCATGTAGCGTGAGTTCAGATAAAGAGGTAAAAGCATTAGACGAGAAAAAGATTACTGTCGGTGTAACAGGTGGGCCGCATGAACAAATTTTTGAAAAGGTAAAAGAAGTTGCCGCAAAAGATGGCCTCGAAATTGATATAAAAGTATTTAATGATTATGTAGCGCCAAACGTATCTTTAGATGAAAAAAGCCTTGATGTAAATAGCTACCAAACAAAATCGTATTTAGATGTATTTAAAGCTGAACGCAATATGAAATTAGCTGAAGTATTTTCAACAGTAACATTCCCTATGGGCGTATATTCTAAAGATATAAAAGATGTAAAAGACTTAAAAGACGGCGATGCAATTGCTGTACCAAATGACCCAACGAATGAACTGCGAGCTTTAAAATTATTTGAAAAAGCAGGGGTTTTAAAAATTGATCCAAAGGCTACAGAAAAAGCGACTGCAAAGGATGTAATTGAAAACCCGAAAAATTTAAAGATTGTTGAATTAGAGGCATCTCAATTACCAATACAACTAAGTGAAGTGAAAGCAGCCGCAATCAATACAAACTTTGCATTAGGTGCAAAATTAAGTCCGGCGAAAGATTCTATTTTCCGCGAAGGAAAAGATTCACCATATGTGAACTGGGTCGTAGTTCGTACTGAAAATAAAGATGATGCCGTTGTAAATAAATTAAAGAAAGCTTATCAATCTAAAGAAGTAAAAGAGTTTATCGAGAAAAAATTTGATGGTTCAGTTTTACCATCTTGGTAGGAGCTGACGATAATGATTGAATTAAAAAACATATCCAAAGTATTTTCAACAAAAAAAGGGACTGTTGAGGCTCTTAAGTCTACTTCCCTTAAAGTAGAAAAAGGCGAGGTATTTGGAATCATTGGGTATAGTGGCGCTGGTAAAAGTACATTGATTCGATGTGTAAATTTATTAGAAAAACCAACGACAGGAAATATCATTGTAAACGAACAAGACTTAACAACGTTATCGACAAAAGAACTAGCAAAAGCGAGACAAAAAATCGGAATGATCTTTCAAGGATTCAATTTACTTAAAACTGTTAGCATCTATGAAAACATTGCATTACCTTTACGCCTTGCTGGTATTCCAAAAGTGGAAATTAAAAAAAGGGTAGAAAAATATTTACGCATTGTCGATCTTTTCAATCGAAAAGATGCTTATCCAAGTGAACTTTCTGGCGGTCAAAAACAGCGCGTTGCAATTGCACGTGCACTATCACATGAGCCTGAAGTGTTATTAAGTGACGAAGCAACGAGTGCTTTAGATCCAGAAACAACTGATTCTATTCTTGATTTGTTATTAAAGATTAACGAAGAAATTGGAATTACGATTTTACTCATTACACACGAAATGAACGTTATCCAACGTATATGCGACCGCGTTGCCGTTATGGAACATGGATCTGTAGTCGAAAGCGGGACTGTGAAAGATATTTTCACAAACCCACAACATGTAACAACGAAGAAATTTGTAAATAGCGCCTTTGCAGCTAAAATTCCAGAAGAGGTACAGAAAGAACTACAGAATACTGGAGAAATTGTAACACTTTCATTTATTGGCACTACTTCAGGTGAACCTGCCTTAGCTGTTGCCACAAAACGTTTCCAAGTGTATCCGAATATTTTATCCGGTAATATTACGCAGTTAAAACATGAAGCATATGGGAAACTAGTCGTTCATATGCAAGGAGAACAAAATGAAATCCACCGTGCTTTATCATTTTTACAAGAGCAAGGAATCATTGTAGAAGGAGGTAGAACAGATTATGGGAAACAAGTCCTTTTTGGATGAATGGGGTAAAGTCATATGGGAAGCCACAATTCAAACCTTTCAAATGACATCTATTTCATTACTCATCTCAATCCTTATTGCACTGCCACTTGGCGTCACACTTGTTTTAACGAGACCTGGTGGGCAGCGTGAAAATAAAATCATCTATCCTATTCTTAATACAATTATTAATATCATTCGCTCTCTTCCATTTATCATTCTATTATTCTTCATCTTACCTTTTACAAAGTTTCTAATGGGAACATCCATTGGCGTACAAGGTGTTATCGTACCTCTTGTCGTCTTCACAGCTCCTTATATCGCACGTTTAATGGAGACAGCTTTACTAGAAGTCGATCGCGGTGTCATTGAAGCCTACCAAGCGATGGGAGTCTCTACTATAAAAATCATTTGGCACGTCATGGTTAAAGAAGCTCGTCCCTCCCTTGTACTTGGATTAACAATCGCAACAATTGGCTTAATTGGCGCAACAGCAATGGCTGGCCTTGTGGGTGCTGGCGGGCTAGGGGATTTAGCATACCGCTTCGGACATTTACGCTACGAGCCTGAAGTAATGTATGCAACTGTCTTTATTTTAATTATCCTCGTTCAAGGATTACAGTCTTTAGGAAATGGTGTTGCACGAAGACTGAAGAAAGATTAAAAAAGAAGGTATCTCACTAAGGTGAGATACCTTCTTTTTTATCTTTTAAACCCACCTTCTGAATGAATAACTTGCCCAGTAATCCACTCAGCTTCTTCACTTACTAAAAATTTAATGAGTCTAGCTGCATCCTTTGGCTCACCAATTCTGCCAAAAGGAAACATCGGCTTTAACCCTTGTTTTATCTCTTCAGTCATCCATCCTGTATCAGTTGGTCCTGGATTAATTGCATTCACTGTTATTCCTAAATGAGCTACCTCTGCTGACAACGTACTAGTAAGAGCATCAATAGCTCCCTTCGTTGTCGCATAAGCTAGTTCTCCTGCCATAGGACCTTGAAATTGCCCCGAAGTCATATTAACAATTCTACCACCAGATTTCTTATCAAATCCTCGGGCAAATTGACTACTGAGCAATGTAGTCGCACGAATATTAACCATATAATGCTTATCTAATTCTTCAGCAGTCAACGTAGAGAAATCATTATTCGTAGAATATGCTGCATTATTAATTAATATATGAGGGTACCCTAATTGTTCAGTAACTTTATTTAAAAGCTCTTTCGGTGCATCATTCCGAGTTAAATCTAACTCCATGCTCAATACTCTAACACCTTTTTGTAATAGCTCTTCTTTTAATTGTATTTGTTCATTTTTATCAACGCCCCAAGGCATCTCTTTATCATAATCCGTCCAATACGTAAAAAATATATCGTATCCTGCCTCAGCTAATTCTTTACAAATCGCTGCTCCTATACCGTCTAGACGACTTACGCCTGTAACAACTGCTACTTTATTTTTTAATTGTTTCATCATATACTCCTCCAAGTTTAAAGGACGCATATTTTATATAAGAGATATAAATTTCCCCACCTAGACCTCTGTCCTTACAAAAGGGATGTACAAGCCAACTATGCAGTCCTTGCATGATTTACAAATAGCTAAATAAACCCTCACTTATGAGAGAAAAATTCATCTATCCAATTTCTAATCATTACAAGTTCATCCACATATCGAGTCCTTGTCTCCTTTCCATATATCTCTGTTTCTATCATACCAATATGATGTACTATTTCAAATGATAAAAAAATAAAAACCAATATTCCATTCCAAACTTCTATCGAATTTATTATATTATAATATAATAAATAATGGAAATAATTAGAAAAATACTGGTAAATATTGACTAACCTTCTTATAATAAAACGTGGGGCTAATGTGAGAATTTAGTTTTAAACAAATAGGGGGAAGAAATATGTCAAAAAAATTACTTTCTTTATTTTCTGCAGTAATCGTAGCAGCTTTTGTAATAACCGGCTGTGGTCAAAGCGATACGACAAATAAAGAACAAAAAGAGAATGCAACAAAAGAAAGCAAAACGGAAAAAACAGATACAACGAAAGAAAGTAAACCTACTGAAAAAAAATCCGAAGATAAAAAAACTGAAGATAAAAAGCCTGAAAATACAGCTACTGGATCAAGCGACTACTCTAAGCTGATTTCCTATATGGAAAAAGAAACAGGTGGTAAAACAAAAGTTCTTTTTGAAAATAAAGAACCACAAGTCTATAAAGCTGAAGATGTTTCAGTATCAATGAATAGTTACACATTAGTTGAATTAAATGGATTCCATACAAACTTCGATATTCCGTTTAATCGTCAAACAGAAGGCGGAGTTATTCTTGTGAACTACAGCGTAAAAAATAGTTCAGCTAAAGATATTTATTATATGCCAGCATTGGACATGTCATTTACTGGCGCGCAGAAAGCATATAGTAACTATAAAGATTTAATTCCAAAAGAAGATCAGCTCCCAACTAAACTTGCTCCAACGAATGATTACTTAGTAAAAGCAGGAGAAACTATTTCTGGTTATATCGCTTATCCATTCGGAAAAGATGATCTAGCGAAAATTTCAAGTCTCTCAACAGTCTCAGTCACAGTCCCAACTGCACAAGCTAATAAAGGAAAATTTGATGCTCCAATCGGAAATCCTGGAAGCTTTTCATTAAGTTTAAACAAACAGGGTGCTGAAAAAGTTGCAACAGATAATACTTTCTACCAAGATAAAGCTACAGCTAATAACATGGGCGATAAAAAAATGTTAAAAGAGAAATCAAGTATTAATAACAACCAAGAATTAGGCGCTGTTAATGTTACATTAGACGGATACCAATTCACTCAATTCACACCAAATTCCGTCGAAGCTCCACGCTTTGCAAATTTTAAAAACGGTCTTGTTCTGTTAACAGTAAAATTCAAGCTTGATAACAAAGATGTTCAAGACGTTTCACTATCTCCTATAAGCTCTACATTAAGAGTGAATGATGGTACACAATATACGATTAATGAAGGTATGCTATTAAATTATGACTATAATGCTGCAGTTAAAACTGGAACATCTGGAGAGTTACTACAAGTATATATTTTAGATCAAGAGCAGTATGAAAAGATTTGGAAAGACAAAAGCTTTGAGATTGAGTTAGGACCTATGAGAAATAAAGAAGCTAAAGATATTTCACAAGGTAAAAAAGCTAAATTTACATTACCTAAATAAGTTACTAAGTATATATTAGAAAAGGCATATAACATATGATTGTTATATGCCTTTTTCATTTTATAAAAACACCATTTTTGTTCACACTTTATCCATTGTGAATCTTTTCACAATGGATATATAATAAACTTGTAAATACAATATTGGAGGGATTTCAATGATTATCAATTTTTTAAGAACTGATAAACGTGCTGCTTTCATATTATTACTTTTACGGCTTTACATAGGGTATAAATGGCTCGCTGCTGGGATAGGTAAAGTTTTCGGACAATCTTTTGATGCAAGTGGTTTTCTAAAGGGCGCTATCGCTCAAGCATCAGGTGACCATCCTGCAGTACAAAGTTGGTGGGCAGATTTTCTTCAACATTTTGTTCTTCCAAACGCAGACCTATTTAGCTTTTTAGTTCAATGGGGAGAAATTTTAGTAGGTCTAGGTTTAATTTTAGGCGGATTAACAAAAACAGCTGCATTTTTCGGAATCATAATGAATCTTTCATTTTTATTAAGCGGAACTGTTAGTGTAAACCCAAATCTGCTTATTTTAACTATGTTCATTTTAGTTGCAGGGCAAAACGCTGGACGTATTGGATTAGATGGCTATGTTTTCCCTAAACTTTTCCGTAAAAATAACCACGGAACATATAAATTAAGTAAAACTGCGTAGTAACAGTTTACTTTTAAAATATAAATAAGAAAAAGAGCCTGAGTATAGGCTCTTTTTCTTATTTATCCTAATTTAAACTTTTAACGAGCCACGAAAACCTCTGGCAGCATAGTAAGAGTCTGCTCCATTGTGGTACACGAAAACATGTCCGAAGCGATAATCACAAAATAGAGCACCACCGAGTTCTCGAATATCTGAAGGTGTTTGTACCCAACTTGATGATTTCATGTCAAAATCCCCAAGTTGTTGCAATTCCCGATATTGTTCTTCCGTTAATAGTTCAATGCCCATAGCATTTGCAACATCAATAACATTATTTTCTGGTTTATGTTTTTTTCTTGATTCTAACGCTTCAAGATCATAACAAAGACTTCTGCGGCCTTTAGGACTCTCCTTTGAACAATCATAGAAAGTATATTCGTCCTTTTCTTCATCATAACCGACAACATCCGGCTCACCGCCAGTTACTTCCATTTCGTTAAGTGACCATAATTTTTCAGCATTAGCTTCTATCTTAGCTTCAACCTTAGCCCATTCAAGACCTTCATGGCGGTTCATATTTTTCTCAAAACGAGCTTGCAATACTTTCAATAACTCTTGACGTTTTTCTACTAGTAAGTCATTTTTATTTCCTGTCATATTAGTCCTCCCTGATGTGTGTACAGATATTAGTTTAAGTATATATTTTATAATAAATCATCTCAAGATGAAGACCGTTTCAACCTTATGTCTTGTACAAACATCCATTATAAAGTTCTAAAACCCTCCATACTTTCTCCAAGAATATAGTGTGAAAACCACATCAAATTCTGCTTCATAATAGCTACATTCATTCCCGGCTGATTAGGACTATATGCCATTCCTTTAAATATAATTAATTCTGTATCCACTTCCATATCCATTAATCCTTGATATAGATCATATGCATTTGTAATTGGAATTCTTGCATCCTTTTCTCCATGCTGAATTAAGGTAGGCGTACAAGCTGATTTAATATACGTCATAGGTGATGTCTTCGTATATATCTCTGGATCATTCCATGGAGTATTTCCTAAATACATTCTAATAAAGTAAGGTATATCTGTATTTACATAATGGGTACTCCAGTTAGTGATTCCACCGCCAACTGAAATAGCTTTAAATCGACTACTAAATGTAGAACAGAAAGCTGATACATATCCACCGTTGCTCCATCCCATAACTCCTACTCTATCCTTGTCTACCATCCTTTTTTCTACTAGTTCATCCACTCCAGATATAACATCATCGTAGTCAGCAATCCCCTGTTTTCTATAGTTAGCTTTTAAAAATTCATTACCATAACCTGAACTTCCTCTGTAATTTGGTTCTAAAACGATAAAGCCTTTTTCAATAAACTGTTCAATCGGATATTTCTCATTGAAGCAGTCTGAAAATATCGAAAAAGACGCCCAAGCCGGACCGCCGTGAATTACTACTAATAAAGGATATTTTTTATTAGTATCAAACTCTACTGGCGTTGATAAAACACCTTCTATTTCAAGACCATCGCTACTTTTCCATGAGATGATTTCTCTGTTACTTTTAAGTTTCCCTTTGAAAAAGCTATTTTCATCCGTTATTTTTTTATCGTCTAAATAGATTTCAAAGGTTTCATTTGTTCTAGCCTTATTATAGGATATATGTTTTCCATCCTTTGTTATAGAAGCATCCATTATAAAGCCATCTACTTTTTCGCCTAATATTTCCACAGTTCCATCTTCAGCTAGCAACCCAATAAGATAATTCGTTTTATTCTGCCATCTAATTAAAATCCCTTTAGCTGTCCACTGTAATGGCATAACCGTACTATCAAAATCTGTTAAAGGTTGAATTAGCTCTCCATTATGAATATCATATATCTCTAACGTACTATCTTGTATATAGTTTCTATAGTAATCCCTCTCTCTTATGCTTGCTGAGTAACAAATTTTGCTGCCCTCTGGAGAAAAGCAAACACTCCCTCCCAACAATTTATCCACATTCAGCTTTTGTAGCTCTCCAGCTTTAATATGGAGTATGTATAGATCTCCATTTATATAATCTGCCATATTTGAGCTTGGTGTCGCCATAAATACAACCTTTTTACCATCATTTGAAATATCAAATTCATGGATATGAAAATCCTTACCATCAGTTAATCGATAAACAACTCTGTTCTCATGTTCATCTGTATCACTTTGTATCACCTTTTCTATTTCAATGTAATATAAACAATTATTCTGGTGTTCCTTACTTACATGATGGAAATCTCCATATAATTCCTTACGTTTCTTTATTTCCTCACATTCTTTTGACTGTGCAACATAATAAAAACCTTTGCCAGCAGGATCCCATTTGAATGTACTAATTCCTTCCTTCTCATCAGTAATTTGAACCTCGCTATAACCATCTAGCGACTTAACAAATATCTGATTTTTCCCATCACCAACTGGACTAAGATATGCGATACACTTAGCATCTGGAGACCATAATGGGTGTGTACTATCTATATCCCCATTTGATAATGGGTAACTCTGCTTCTTATCTTTTTCATATATCCATACATGATTCCTATATGTATTGTCTTTCCAATCAGCCGTCTTCTTTACAAATGCTACGTTTTTACCATCATCACTTATGTTTGTACTTGATAAGGTTGGTAATGAAATAATCTCTTCTATACTTAGATATGTTTTTTTAATCGTTTTCATCAATATCCCCCCCTGAAATGTCCATAAATCTCTCGTCTCTTTTTGTCGTAATCAAAGAAATTATTCATGAATACTTAAAATAATAATGGAAAATTCAGATAAATAAAAGTGAATTCGATAAAGTAAAACTTTAATCTATAGGGTTCTATCCACTTACCAATTCTAGATGTTATTTTTCGACACAAAAACACCCCTTTAGATAAAATATCTAAAGGGGTACAAATTTGTAAATTTATTTTAAAGCTACAACTATATTTATTAACCTACCAATCTCCTACTCAACAGTAACAGACTTAGCTAAGTTACGTGGCTTATCAACGTCACACTCGCGGTGAAGTGCTGCGTAGTATGAAATAAGTTGTAATGGAATAACTGCTACTAGCGGTGCTAGTGCTTCGTGTACAGCTGGTAATACGAAGCTGTCTCCTTCCATTTCTAAGCCTTTCATTGAGATGATACATGGGTTAGCTCCGCGTGCTACTACCTCTTTCACGTTGCCGCGAATTCCAAGGTTTACGTGCTCTTGTGTAGCAAGTGCGATAACTGGTGTACCATTTTCGATTAAAGCGATTGTACCGTGTTTTAACTCTCCTCCAGCGAATCCTTCTGCTTGGATGTAAGAGATTTCTTTTAGTTTTAACGCACCTTCTAATCCTACGTAGAAGTCTACGCTACGTCCGATGAAGAAACAGTTACGCGTTGTCGCTAAAAATTGTTTTGCTAATGCGTCCATTTCTTCTTTTTGATCACAAAGTTCTATCATTGCATTTGCTACAAGTCCTAGTTCGTGTGTTAAATCGAAATCAAGAACTTCACCTTTTGCTTTAGCAATATCAGCTGCTAAAATTGAAAGTACTGCAAGCTGTGCTGTGTAAGCTTTCGTTGATGCAACTGCAATTTCTGGTCCAGCGTATAACGGAAGTGTATAATCAGCTTCACGAGAAAGAGTAGAACCAGGCACGTTTGTAATTGTTAATGCTTTATGACCCATTTCATTTGTTTGTACAAGTACTGCACGGCTATCAGCTGTTTCACCACTTTGTGAAATGTAAATGAAGAATGGTCTTTCTGTTAATAATGGCATGTTGTAAGAGAATTCACTTGCTACATGCACTTCAACTGGCATTTTTGCAAACTTCTCGATAAATTGTTTTCCAACAAGACCTGCATGATAACTCGTTCCACATGCAATGATGTAAATACGATCGCTATCTAAAATCGCATTGCGGATGTCTTGATTTAATTCAATTTCGCCATTTTCATCTTGATACTTTTGAATTATATTACGGATTACAAGTGGTTGCTCATCGATTTCTTTAAGCATGAAGTGAGGATATGTTCCCTTTTCAATATCACTTGCGTCTAATTCCGCTGTAAACGGTGCACGTTCAATCGTTTCACCTTGTAAGTTTTTAATTGTAATACTTTCTTTCGTTACGATTACGATTTCTTTATCCATTAACTCAATAAATTGATCTGTAACTTGTAACATCGCCATAGCGTCGCTTGCCACAACATTAAAGTTGTCACCAACACCTACTAATAGCGGGCTTTTGTTTTTAGCAACATAAATCATGTTTGGATTTTCAGCATCAAGTAATCCGATTGCATAAGAGCCATGTAAAAGAGATAGCGTATTACGGAACGCTTCTTCTACACTTAATCCTGTGCTCACTTGTTGTTCCATAAGCTGTACGATAATCTCTGTATCTGTTTCACTTACGAACGTTACATCTTGTAAATATTCCTTTTTCACTAATTCATAGTTTTCAATTACACCGTTATGAACTAGTGTAAAGCGTTTTGATGTACTTTGATGCGGATGCGCGTTTACTTTACTTGGAACACCGTGTGTAGCCCAGCGTGTGTGTCCGATACCTACGCTTGCTGCTACGTTCTCATCTACGATTTCACGAAGTTTTGCGATACGGCCTTTTTCTTTGTATACAACAACACCGTTCTCTGCTTGTACTGCAATACCTGCTGAATCATATCCACGATATTCTAGCTTTTCTAAACCTTTTAATAAAATTTCCTTTGCATCTTGCTCTCCAATAAATCCTACGATTCCACACATGTTTAGTCGCCGTTACAAATGCTTACACTGCTCTGCGAACATGTAACGACATAGTCCGATACCATTTTTATTTATACTAAAAAAACGGATTACATATTGCTAGCCCTGTAAGCTTGTAACGGCTTTCACCTTCCTCTCGATTGGGTTTAAGTCCGTATATACTTATACAGCTAGTTTTCATCCGTTCCTCTTCTCTCATCACACTTTCACCTTTGTCCACTAAGTCACCTTAATGATTTAAGTAAAAGTTTGCGGTTGTGATGAACAACCGGGAGTCATCCGCCGAAATCTCGATAAACCCCACCTCGTCAACTACACTATTTGTAGTTCTGGCGCTTTTATAATTTACAATATTTCCTTTGAGAAAAAGAACAAGACCATCTTATAACAAACATGGATAAACCGTCAATGAAATTTTTTTCATCGTCTATAAAACATATGAAAAAGGAGCACTTTTTGTGCTCCTTTTTCATATAAATTCAGCTAATTACTCAGCGCCAACTTCGGCTTTCACAACTTCTACAATGCGATGTACATATGCATCACAAACTTCTTGTGTTGGTGCTTCTGCCATTACACGAATAAGTGGCTCTGTTCCAGATGGACGAACAAGAATACGGCCATCACCGTTCATTTCTTCCTCTACAACACGAATAATTTCTTTAATTTTTTCATTTTCTAATGCTAATTTTTTATCTGTTACACGAACGTTTACTAGCAATTGTGGGAATTTCGTCATTTCTCCTGCAAGCTCAGATAATGGTTTTTTCGTCATTTTCATGATGTTTACAAGTTGAAGTGCACTTAACATTCCGTCACCAGTTGTAATGTAATCAAGTAAGATAATATGGCCTGATTGTTCTCCACCTAAGTTGTAACCACCGCGTTTCATCTCTTCCATTACATAGCGGTCACCAACTGCTGTTTTATCACTTGTAATATTGTTTGCTTCAAGTGCTTTGTAGAAACCTAAGTTACTCATAACAGTTGAAACAACTGTATTATGTTTTAATTGACCAGTTTCTTTCATGTACTTCGCACAAATAAACATAATTTGATCACCGTCAACGATGTTTCCTTTTTCGTCTACAGCAATTAAACGGTCGCCATCGCCATCAAAAGCAAGTCCGATATCCGCTCCTTTTTCTTTTACCAATTCAGCTAAGCCTTCTGGATGTGTAGATCCTACACCCTCGTTAATATTCATACCGTTTGGAGAAGTTCCCATTGTTGAAATATCAGCTTCTAGGTCTGCAAATAAGTATGGAGCTAGAGAAGAAGTTGCACCATGTGCACAATCTAAAGCGATATGTAGGCCAGAGAAATCTTCTTCAACAGTTTGTTTAATGTACTGTAAATATTTTTGTCCACCTTCAAAGTAATCGCTCACTTGTCCAAGATTAGTACCTGTCGGACGTGGTAGTTCATCAACTTCTTTGTCTAATAAAGCTTCAATCTCAGCTTCTTGCTCATCTGTTAATTTAAAGCCGTCTGAACCAAAGAATTTAATACCGTTATCTTGTACTGGATTATGAGATGCAGAAATCATAACACCTGCTTGTGCATCTAGTGCTTTTGTTAAATAAGCAACACCCGGTGTAGAAATAACGCCAAGGCGCATTACTTCTGCTCCAGTTGATAATAGACCTGCTACTAAAGCTCCTTCTAACATATGGCCAGATACACGTGTATCACGACCGATAATTACTTTTGGACGATCTGTATCTTTTGTTAATACATAACCACCAAAACGCCCAATTTTGAAAGCTAATTCAGGTGTTAACTCCTTATTTGCAACTCCACGTACTCCATCTGTACCAAAATATTTACCCATTATGATTCGCTCCTTTTTCTTGCTCTTTTTGATTATGGTTATCTACCGTTGGTTCTTGACTATTTTCTTTATCTTTATCTTGATTTTGATTATTTTCCTGTTCCGTTTCTTTTTCTTGATTGGATTCAGGATTTTTTGGCTTCTCATTTTGATTTTCTTGATTGGTGTTTGAATCCGGTTGTTGACCGTTACCCTGTACTTCTTTATCTGGTTTTTCTTTCTTTACAATAGTAACTTTAGCACTTTTTTGTTTTGGCTCTATTGAAATATTACCAGGACCACTCACTTGAATAGAAATATCTTTCGTCCCTGAAGATACATTTTGCAAATTAATTACCGCTGTGATTTGGGCAGCTGTTATTTTATCTACTATACTTGCTTCTCCTGAAATATCAACACTTATCTTTCCATCTTGCGGCGAAATTAGCTGAGCCGTAACATCTTTAGAAAGTCCATTTTTTTGGATTGGGATGCCATCAATCGTTTTTGTTTTCGTTTGTTTTATTTTTTGCACTCCCACTGAAACCTTCACTTGATTCGGTTTTGCACTGGTTACACCCTTGGGTAATAAAACAGAGGCATCGAATGTTGTAGACTCTGTCAATTGACTAAGATCTACTTCGACCCCCTCTAGCGATTGTATATTATCCAAAATATCTTTTGGACCAGCTATCGTTACCTCTCTCGGCTCGACACTGATATTTGTAACTGCCAATCCTTCTGCTAAACTCCCCTTCTTCGTATACGTTACAGGAACAGTTTTTTCAGTATTATTGGCTGTAGTTTGCGTTGCCACATTCAACGTTACACTAATTTTAGATGGACTTGTTCTTACATTTAAACGTTTTCCTTCTTTATTGTATAATGTAACTTCGGGCGTTTTTGTAACAGTTTTATTAACACCTTTTAAATCAACATACGCTTTGGCAGATGAAATGCTTTCAATTTCTTCTTTCGTCCCAACTACCTCAACAGTATCCGGTTTAATGCTTGATTTTTCGAGAGTAGCCCCCGCTGGCATTTGATCCTCATTTGATAATTTCAAATCTACATGAACATATTTTCTCGCCTTTTCATGAAGAGTAACTTTAATTGTTGATGGCTGAACTGTTCCTTTCACATCGTCTGGAAGCCCGTTCGTTTTTAAAGAAATCTCATAAGTTCCTTTTGGACTATCTCGCAAATCAATTGGTATGTCAAATTGTTTTTTTGCTTTTGCTGTAGCAACTGATGCTTTTGGGCCTTCTAACTTCACCTTAACGCCCTCTGCTGGAATACCACTTACAATATATTTCTCCTCATCATACTTAAGATTAATCTCATAATTAGTTAATGTTTCTTTCGTATCATTTGCAAAAGGTAATATACCTGATGTCGTATTTTTCTCAGTTAACGTCGCTGACATAAAAAGCATACACGCCAATAGTAATGAGATCCCTTTTAAAAACCAATGATTCTCCATTAACTTATCCATGACGCTTTCTCCTCCAATTCCATAAAGACGAAGAAGTCGTTTTTTCGTTCCCACTAAATTCAGCTAATAACATATCCTTCAGCTGTTCTGTCTTCAAATCACGATGCAACTTACCATTTTTCGTTAAAGAAATTTGACCAGTTTCTTCAGACACAACTACTGTAATACTATCAGTAACTTCACTAACTCCCATTGCAGCACGATGTCTAGTTCCTAATTCTTTAGAAATAAACGGACTTTCTGATAATGGAAGATAGCATGCTGCTGCTTTAATTGTACTTCCTTGCATAATTACCGCTCCGTCATGAAGAGGTGTATTTGGAATAAAAATATTAATAAGTAATTCCGATGATACGTTTGCATTCAGCGGAATACCCGTTTCCACATAATCACCCATACCGGTCTCTTTTGACAAAGTAATTAATGCACCTATTCTACGTTTCCCCATATATTCGGTTGCTTTTGCTATCGCTGTTGCAACCATTTCAGGTTCATCATCCTCATGCGGTCCAACACGCGAAAATAAACTCCCGCGCCCTAGCTGCTCAAGTGCTCTTCGCAATTCTGGCTGAAAGATAATAATAACGGCTAAAAATCCCCATGTTAATACTTGTTCAGTTAGCCAAGATAACGTATGCAATTCAAGGAAAATACTAATCATCTTAACGACAATGATAACTGTAATCCCTTTTAAAAGTTGAACAGCTTTCGTCCCTCGGATTATGAGAATCAGCTTATATATAATAAACCATACAATGGCAATATCTAATGCCGTACTAAGATATTTCAAAATGGTCGTATCTTCAAAAGGCATGCTATCCCTTCCTCCTACTTACGAGCAATTCTATCCATATATTGAAATATTGTTTTATGCTCTATCTGTATGTATTTCCAACAACTAGTTAATTATACCATACATGAAACAAACGACAATTACAAACAACCCCCTTTAGCTCAAATTGGTAAGATGTCAAACATTTTTATCTTACAGTATAATATAAATCATTATTATACGCCTATTTTCAAATAAAAAAAGCAACTTCTCAGTTGCTTTTCTTACATTTATTTTAGTTTTTCACCGAATAAAGAACCCATTAAAGCAACTGCTGTTGTTGCCGTTCTATTTCTCTCATCTAAAATCGTATTTACCTCAACAAATTCAGCAGATGTGATAATATCCGCTTCTGCTAACATTTCCATCGCCAAGTGACTTTCACGATAAGATAGACCACCAATTACAGGCGTCCCAACACCTGGTGCATCATGAGGATCAAGACCATCTAAATCTAATGATAAGTGTACACCATCAGTATGAGATAAATATGCGATTGTTTCTTCCATAACAGCCGTCATCCCCATACGATCAATTTCATGCATTGAGAACACTTTAATACCTTCATTGCGAATGAAATCTTTTTCTCCTTCATCCAATGCACGCGCACCGATAATTACGACATTCTCTTTTTTCACCTTTGGATATGCTCCATATAAATCTACAAGTGAAGAATGTCCATAACCTAAACTTGCTGCAAGTGACATACCGTGAATATTTCCAGATGGTGAAGTTTCCTCTGTATTTAAATCACCGTGTGCATCATACCAAATAACACCTAAGTTTTTATAATGTTTTGCTACACCAGCTAATGTACCGATAGCAATACTATGGTCACCACCTAATACAAGTGGAAAACGACCTTCTTCTATAATATGATCCACCTTACTTGCTAATTCATTACATACAGTTGCAACTTGTGTAAGGTTTCTTAATTTTGTATTTTCATCTATCTCTTTTTCTCTCTCTATACGTATATCTCCCATATCTTTAACGTCATATCCAATTTCTTCAATTCTTTCAATTACCCCTGCATAACGGATTGCGCTCGGTCCCATATCAACGCCACGACGCATCTGCCCTAAATCCATTGGAACTCCAATAACTGAGATTTCTTTTTTCATAGATAGTATCCCCCTTCTGTGCCTTCACTAAATATTTTAAATCTTTTATATAGTCTGACTCAACTCGACATTTTTCTGTATGGATATACAAATTATTCACTTATATTCACGTTCAAAATCAAATTTCAAGACTATTCTATGTATAAAGTTAACTTAATGAAACAATCACAATCACTATTATTAAATAATAATAAAAAAACACCCCTACATTTAGAAGTGTTTTTCTGACGCTATTTTCCATACTGTTGCAATATTCTTCGTTGTCATTTCAATATTTTCTTCTGCTACTCTATATGCTTCTTCTAGTGTCATCGGTCTCGTTGTAATACTAAATACCGCATCTATTCCTTTCTCGTACACGGCTGAATAATCAGATGATACAGACCCTCCAATGGCAATTACAGGCACAGAAAAACGTTTCGCACGCCCCGCAACACCAACAGGAGCCTTCCCATATGCAGTTTGTTCATCTATTCTACCTTCACCAGTTATAATGAGGTCTGCATCTTCTATATGTTTATCGAAATTTGTATAATCCAATACAATTTCAATGCCCCTTCGCAAGTCTCCCTTTAGCACTGAAATAACAGCCGCCCCCATTCCTCCTGCTGCCCCTGCACCAGGTATTTCAGATACATCAGAAGATACATATCTTTTAAGGATATTCGCATAATGTTTTAAATTCTCATCTAGCTCTTTCATCATCTCTATATTCGCACCCTTTTGTCTCCCAAATACGAAAGATGCTCCCTGCATTCCGACTAATGGATTATCCACATCACATGCCGCTTCTATCTTTACCCCCTTTAAGCGTGGGTCCATTTGTGAAAAATCAATAGCAACAATCGAATGTAACGTACCTCCAGATGGATCTATTACTTCACCCTTATCATTTATAAATCTTACTCCTAAAGCTGCTAACATGCCTGCCCCACCATCATTTGTAGCACTTCCTCCAAGTCCTAAAATTATGTACTCCGCCCCTTGATTTAGCGCATGTAATATAAGTTCTCCTGTTCCTTTTGTCGTTGTAATAAGTGGGTTTCGCTTTTCAACTGGAACGTGCTGTAATCCTGATGCTGCTGCCATTTCAATAAACGCTGTCTTTTTATCTTTAGACACGCCATAAAAAGCTTGCACACTTTCTCTAAGCGGTCCTGTCACACTAATTGATATAATTCTCCCCCCTGTAGCATCAACAAGCGATTCAACCGTCCCTTCTCCTCCATCTCCAATTGGTATTCTCACATACTTTGCATTAGGAAAAATTGCTCTAAAACCTCTTTCAATAGCTTCACATACTTCTATAGCTTTTAGGCTTTCTTTATATGAATCAGATGCAATAACAACTTTCACAATTATCCCCCATCCCTTATTTTTACGTTTTCTTCATTTTAAACGATAAATATAAAAGTTGTCTTTTTAAACACAAAAAAGCTTACATCATATGATGTAAGCTTTTTCTATTTAGATGGAGCCTAGCGGGATCGAACCGCTGACCTCCTGCGTGCAAGGCAGGCGCTCTCCCAGCTGAGCTAAGGCCCCTTAGTAATAAAGCGGAAGACGGGATTCGAACCCGCGACCCCAACCTTGGCAAGGTTGTATTCTACCACTGAACTACTTCCGCGAAAATGGTGAGCCATGAAGGATTCGAACCTTCGACCCTCTGATTAAAAGTCAGATGCTCTACCAACTGAGCTAATG
>NZ_JALDQE010000016.1:0-84794 GCF_022748145.1 Bacillus sp. CCB-MMP212 | reverse complement strand
GATGTAAGTCCGGTTCGGGGAGGAGCATTTGGAAACCTATCACAGCAATGTGAAAAGGCGCTGGGTGCTTACTCTACTTGTACGTTGACGCAGTTTTAAAATATTATCAGCCGGGTTCTGTCGTTTCTGGTGGAGGAGGAAATCCAGGAAGTGGCGGAAGTAGCGGTTCAAAAGTTGCCGATGTAGGTCGCCAATGGATAGGGCGTTCTACCTATGTATTTGGTGGAGGACGTAACACAAATGACATCGCAAGAGGGATTTTTGATTGTTCAAGTTTTGTACGCTGGGCGTTCGAACAAGTAGGTATGTATACCAGTCCAATAGGAGCTGTAAGTACGGAAACATTAAATAAAATTGGTACAAAAGTGTCAGCAAATGATATGAAACCAGGTGACGTTATTTTCTTTGATACCTACAAACATGACGGACACGTTGGTATTGTAATTGATAAAAATACTTTTATTGGATGTCAAACGAATAAAGGTGTTTCTATTGAAGATTTAAACAATCCGTATTGGAAAAAAGTCTTTTCTGGTCATGTAAGAAGGTTCTAAAAACCGAAAGAATAGGAGACTAAAAGAATGAAAGATAAACGAAAATCTTTGTTTATTGTGTTTGTCATTTTAGTTGTAGGTGTAACGGCTTTTAATATCTATTTGAGCAAAAAATCAATGAGTGATGGCAAAGAAAAACAGTTAAAACTGTCAAATGAATTACTAACAAAACAAAATGAAGACTTAAAAAAACGACTGGATAAGGTGCTTCCTTCCGCACAAGAACAACAGAGAAGGGCGTATTTATCGACAGCCGAAACGTTTATTCAATTATCATTTCATCGAGAAAAAGAAGGCTACAGTGAGCGAAAAGAAAAAGCAAAATCCATTATGAGTGAAGAACTATTACAACAATTTTATCCAACTGATAAATACGAATTAGGAGATACGTATAAAACGAAACCAATAGAAATGAAGTTTTATTTACAAGAAAATGAACCCGATAAAGAGGAGGTAAATGTGTTAGCTGAATTTATAAATGTCACGACAGATTCAACGCAAAACCGAGAAGAAAAAGTAAACAATGTGTTACGAATCATCATGAAAAAAGAAAATGAAACATGGCGAGTTACAAGTGTGGAAGAGTTAAATATGAAAGTTTTATAACGAAAAAGGTGGGGTGAGAGTGTGATAGGAGCGATTGGTAAGAAGAGTGAAAGAATCAATCTAAGAAAAAATAAGTCGTGGATCTACTTAACAATTATCAGTTTTCTATTTTTGGGTTTTTTCGCTTTCTTGACATCAAAAATTTACATGCCAAACGATGAAAAACTATTCCATACAGAGACAAATAAAGTAATTAAGTTGTCGGGTATGGGGAAATTGATTGTAGAGAAAAGGGAATACAATCCACATAAAAACTTTATACAAATTTACTTTCGATTAGAAGGATATGAGGAAACAGGATATACATTTAAAGCACAGCAAAAAGCAAATCCAGGTGTTCAATTACCTGTCAAAGTATTGTATGAGGAGAACGGAAAATACGTAGTAGAAGTAAAAGACTTATCTCCGAATTGGGGAGCGTTAGCTTTCGATATTTACAAGGAAAATGGTGAAAAAGAACAAATGGATATTCGTAAATTCACACAAGATGTGAACGAAGCTGAAGAAGAAAATGCAGCAACAAAAAGTCCGAATAAATTAGTTCAGACGATATTTACCGATCAAAGAAAAACAAAAGCAAATGATGAACTGTTAGCTGAAGATAAAAAAACATATGAGCTAGATTTTATAGAAAGAGACAAAAAGGATATCGAAACAAAGATAAAAAATTATGGGAAAGCAATCAAACTGGAAGAAGAAAATGCGAAGACGGTTTATGAAAAAGTAAAAGAATTACAAGATGAAATGAAGTACCAAACCGAAGCGGAAAAAACAGAAACACAATCAAAAATAGCATCCCTAGAATCAAAAATAAAATCATCAGAAAAGAACGTGGAATTGTTTAAAGCAGAACAAAAAATTGCACGAGATAAAATCAAAAAGTTAGAGAAAAAGGCACAAGAAATTAATAAAAAGTGAAAAAAGTCATGTCGTCAGTGAGTACTCACCAGTCAAATTAGAGTACTCATTGAGTGCTCATCTGTTGGTTTTTGTATCGTCAGTGAGTGCTCATCAGTTTAATTTGTGTCATCAGTGAGTACTCACCTTGCAGGTTTTCTTGTTCCCATCGTTTTGCTAGGCTCCGCCTAGCTTCACACCTTAGGTGGGAACAAAAACCCCTTATGCTCTTCTCACTATTTTTTGATCTCTACCCAAATTTGCAGAAAGGAGAGGGAAAAGTGGAAATTAGAATTAGAGAAGTAGATCCAATTGCCGTAAAGAAAATAGATGAAATTGCAAAGAGGAAAGGGTTATCCCGGCAGAAATTTTTGAAAGACCAAATTGAAATGTTAGCATTTTTTCAGCAACAAAATAAAAGGGAAATGGAATTAGAAAATCTCATTGAAAAGAACATCCATATGATGAGTGATTGTTATAGCGCAATGGAAAAAATGAATGAGTTTATTCAAATGATGATGCAGGATGTTGAAAATGAATAATGCTGTTCCTATTCAGTCTTCCGTCACACCAGGTGTTGTTTTAAAAACGAAATTTGTGTTGCCAAGTTCGGATGCTTTTCAGAACTATATTGATTATGTAGATCGGGAGGAAGCGAAAAGTGAAGTGAAGCTGAATCCGAAAATGTTCGAAACGTATCAAGACTATATGGGGAATTCAGAAAAGACATCGGCACTATTTACGGAACACGCAAATCGTTTAACAGAAAGTGAAAAAAAGTCCTTAAAGGAAATGTTTAAAACGGCTCATGAGAATGGAAGTATCATGTGGCAAGATGTCATTTCTTTTCATAATCCCTGGTTAGAGAAACAAGGGATTTATGATGAGAAAACAAAAACATTGGATGAAAAGAAGTTAATGGATGTAACACGGCTTGCGATGAAGGAAATGCAAAAAAAAGAGGGGTTGGAAAATAGCTCTATCTGGTCAGCAGCCATTCATTTTAACACGGATAATATTCATATTCATGTAGCAACTGTTGAACCAATTCCAACGAGAGAACGTGGTAAAAGAAAACCCAAAACATTAGATGCGATGAAGGGTAAAGTCGTAAATAATTTGTTAGATCGTAAGCAGGAACAAAAACAAATTAATGATCTGATTCGAAACAATATGGTGGGAAGGAAAAAAGAAGATTCCGTTTTTGATTGGCGTAATCAACATTTGAAACCATTGTTTTTACAAATCTATAAACAGTTACCAAGTGATAAAAGACAGTGGCAATATAGCTACAATACGATTCAACCATTAAAGCCGCAAATTGATGAATTAAGCAGTCGGTATATTCAACATCATCATAAAAAAGATTACGATCAGTTTCTCCAAAAGTTAGATAAAGAAGTGCAAGTTTTTAAAGAAGCATATGGGGAAGGAAAGTATGATAAGAAGCAATATGAAAATTACAAGACGAATAAAATAAATGACTTGTATAAAAGAATGGGGAACGCCTTTTTACAAGAAATGAAGGCATATGATAAGGAACAAATGAGAATCCATCACATGAAGAAGTCAAAGCCGTTTCAAAAATTTCAACAGAATGTATCTATTCAGTATTCTATGAGAAAAGTGGAACGTGCTTTTAAAAGTGAATATGAGAGTTGGAAGAACCAAAAGTATTATGAGCGTATGCAAAAAGAAAGTGCATATCAAAATGAGAGGGGTTATTAAATGAGTACAATTAGAAGACAGGTAACGATGGATCAAGAGACAGAGGATTATATAAAGGATTACATGGAGGAACACGGAATTCGATACACAGGGGAAGCAATGGGAAGAATTTGCAAGGAGCATGAAGCGGCAAAAAATACAGAATGGTCGTTAAATTATGTAACAGAAGTGGTATCAAAAAACTTACATGATGTGTTAAAAAGTGAACTAACAAAAATTCGTCTTGGTGCAAATAGTGCGGATAGAAACACACAGGTTTTAATTGAGTTATTAAATGGATACTTTTTTGCTAATGACTTGGATTTAGAGAGTATTATTACAACAGATAAAATTGAAGTAGGGGGTGTAAAGATGGCAAAAGAAGTCGTAGCGGAACGGATTAGTAACGCAAGACAAAAACGTTTAGATCATGAGGCATCAAAGAACAATGTAACGTAAGCTACATTGTTTCTTTTTATAAAAAAACAGGAGGTTAGTAGGATGTTATTATTTCGTGAAGATATCGCATTAGGGGTCATTAAAGAGGTTGGAGAAGGTGAACTTGTTTTACTTGTAAAAGAGGAAGAACTAACAATCAAAATTACACGAGAACAAGAGGAAGAACTTGCAGTCCATGTCATGAATCAAGAAAATATGTTAGTTCCAGTTGATGTGAAAACTCATGAGCTTTTCTTTGATACAGCTGAGAGATGGAATGAAGAGGAAATGGAGGAATTACAAAAAGCAAGTGAAAGAGTAGGAGAAGATCATGAGTAAAAGTTATAAGAAAAAGTATCAAACAAAATCACCAGATGAAAAGAAAGAAGCTGTGCAAGCTTTAACAAAAAAGATGGAAAAAAGTGTAGAAGGTTATTTTCGTACAACGGGAGATTTGAAAGAGTATTTAACGTTTATGGCAAAGTTTTATCACTATTCACTATCTAATATTTCATTAATACAAAGTCAATTCCAGGGAGCCAGTGCAGTTGGTTCCTTTTCTTTTTGGAAAGAAAAAGGATTTCCGGTTAAGAAGGGTGAGAAAGGAATCAAAATTCTTGTTCCAAACCGAACTGTAGCAAAATTTAAAGACAAAGATGGGACATGGAAATCCGTTACAAAGGCGAGTGAGCAAGAGAAAAAACAAATTGAATCTAAAAGCGTAGAAGTGAAACCAGGTCGCTTATATTTTGCTGTCGGTCATGTGTTTGATGTGTCCCAAACAAACGCAAAAGCGGAAGATCTTCCTCGTATTTTTCCAAATCGTTGGCTAGACGGGAGCATAACAGATTACAAGAGTTTGTACAAGGGAATGGAAGCCATTGCGGAAAAAAACGGTGTGAAAATTATTGAGCCGAAGCAAGAACTTGGGGTTGCAAAGGGAGTTAGTTACACCTTAACAAAAGAGGTTGCTTTGAATCCTAGAAACAGTGAATTGCAAAATGTAAAAACACTTCTTCACGAATTGGCGCATGCCAAACTTCATACAGCAGAGACACGTATGAATTACACATCGCCAGAAAAAGAGTTTCAAGCAGAAATGACGGCTTATGCCGTTTCTTCTTATTTTGGGATTGATACAAGTGAATATTCGTTAGGTTATTTAGCGAGCTGGACACAAGAAAAAGAAATGAAAGATAAAACGAAGTTGTTGAAAGAAGTACATGAAACTTCCATTGAATTTATCGAAACAATTGAAAGCTCGCTGGAAAAAGAAAAAACAAACGAAAAAGGAGTAGATCATATGGCAAAACAAGTGTCTGAAAATAAAGATGGAAATGTAAGAGATAATTTCGAAGTTTTAACAGGCATCCAACAAAATGCGCAGCGACTTATCAATGAAAGGCTTGGATTAAATTTTGAAAAACATTGGGAAAACTATGAAATTCAACTTTCAGAAGATAATCGTGTATTAGAAGAAATAAACCCTAATATTCGTTTGAATTTAAGGGAGATGGAACAGATTGTTTATGAATTTGGTACAAACAGAGAACAAGATAAATTCAAGAAAATTATGGATACATTAGAGCCGTATTATGAAGCTGATTTGTTAGGAGATAGTTTCGATGATATACCAATTGCTAAGGTTTCGTTAGATCGTGAAAAGCATTTAAAAGTCGATTGTGTTAATGAACTTGTGAAAGAAAATCATAAGGATTTTTGGTTTCAAAATTCAGTGAGTTTAGCTTTGAATGTAATTAATCACCGAATTTCAACAGCGCATAAAGAAGTAATGAATAATGATATTGAATATAAAGGACTATATCCTAAATCTGAATCAGAAGTGATTTATTGCCAAGAAACAGGTAAGCCATTACAGCACGATGAATTGGTTTTTCGTGTTGATGGTCCTGGATATATAGATGGATATATAGTAGGAGAAGAGGCAAGTTATAAAGATTTAGATTTAGATGATGGGAATGGTTATTGTTATTATACAACGATTGAATATGAAAATGTAGAAGAAAAAATACTTGCACCAATTGGACTAGAAAAAAATTCTCAACCTAATCTTGCAAATGAAAAACAGAATGAAAAAAATATTTTATTGGTGGAATACATGAGTTTAAGTAATACGACACAAGCGTTTGTTTCTGTTGCAGAGTTAAGGGAGCAAGCAGATAGAAATAGAGCGTTTGAACCTGTAGAAGGTGCAGAGAAATTGAGTGATAAAGAATTTATTGATGCATTTAACGAGGCGAATCAAGAAAAATATGCAGCACTAAATCAGAATGAAATTAATCGACCAACAATGTTAGTTCAATGGAGCGACAATGAAAACTTTAAGAGTAATCAACTAATTCCATTTGGAGAGGCCAATGAAAAAATGGCTGAAGTTATTTCAAGTATTGAAAAAGCAAGAGAAGAAGCTAAAGAAAGAGGTCAAACCATCCCTTACGATCAAGCTCGTTATCATATTGCCATTCCAAAAGAAGTAGATAGAGATTTTGGGAGAATGGAGCTTGTGAGTATGGATCGTTTGGATATGGGGGATGGGGACTACAAGACACCGTATGAACAAGTATTAAACGAGAAAAGGTATTTATCGGATGAAGTAAAACAAGCGTTACGAGATGAAGTGATGAATTATAGAAATGACAAAGAAATACCGATGGAAAAAGCACAAGAAAATCCATTAGAAAAACCGAAAGAGACACCCAATCACTTAGTTACAATTGAAGTATTAGCAAACAGTATACAAGATGAAGAGCAGGCAAGAATCCACATGATGGATGCTGTTACGAAAGATATAAATTATGTGTCTGTATGGAATCAAGATAAAACAGATCGGGACGATTTATATGTTTCCCTCATGGAAAAGAACGGGAAACGAGAAAATGTGTACCTAGATAACATTTTGAAACCAGATTTATATGAAAAGGTTCAAAGCTCTATCTTTGATGGAAGAGGGAATTTGTCATTTGTTGTTTATGAAAAAGATGCAAATATGAGTCTTGATGAAATCGTAAAAGATGAACGATATGGACTCTTAGTTGATAAAGCGGAGGGACAAAAAAATTACTCATTTAATGAAAAAGAAGTGGAATTGTATAAAGAAATGAAAAAGGAAGGATATGAACCTATTGTCTCTTTAGATCAACAAATACAACCTTCAAAAGAAAAAGAGTCAACTACATTAGATAAGGACTTAAGCCGAAAATTCGAAGCATATAGACGTTCACAGTATGAAGAAACACCAGATAATATTAATAGTATTGTCACTCGTGTAAAAGCTGAAGAGCGGTATTATACAACGAAATATGTTTCGATTGATAATGAGCTGGTAAGCCAGGAACATATAGTGAAATTAGAAAACCAGGTTGATGAGAAGCTTGGGAAAGAAGGAATTACGGTGAATCAGTCTACAACATCAAAGGAAATGGATGTAGATAAAAAATTTCAGCCATTGAGCGGAAAACAAACGAATCTTAAAGAAATAGAAAAGGCGCCAGATTCAGGTAATGTAGACCATTCGAAGGCTACAAAAAAATCAAGTAGAAAAAGAGAAACAATGGAAATGGAACGATGAAAAATTGTATAACAGGAACACCAGATTAAATCATTTTTTGTTACTCAATTGAGAAAACGGAAAGTGATTTTTTTATATCTAGTAATGAAGGAGGGCAAAAGTAAAAGCCCTCTTTTCATTTGTAAAACGAAAGGAGGGAATGTCATGAATGTATGGCTGTTTGCGAGCTGTATGTTCCTTGTAGCTGTCTCTTTGAACGTGTTGTTGTTATTTGGTCAAAGAATTGTGAAAAAGCTGAGGATCAAGAAACAGAACCATAAAGCTGAAATTGTAGATTAAGAGAAAAGGACTAGGAAACGGAATAGTCCTCTTTTTTATTTCATTTTATAGAGTAAAGGGGGGATTCCGTAATGGCATATGTCAGTGCGGAGGATGCGATGAAAGCAAGAAAAGTTGACTTGATTTCATATCTGGAAGCAAAAGGCGAAGCGTTTAAGAAAGAGGGGAACTATTATCGTCATACGGAGCATGACAGTCTCATCATTAAAGGGAATCAATACGCCTGGAATAGTCGAGGGGAAAAAGGATATGGAGCGATTAGCTTTGCCATGATGTACTATGACATGACATTTCCACAAGCTGTGATGGACATTCAGAAGGGGGACTACAAAGAGTTTGATCGTTCAAAAGCTGAAGAGGAGCGCAAAAAAGAGCAGCGGCCTTTTAGTTATCCCAAACACCTGGAAGTAAATAAGCAAACAGAGATTAAAGAATATCTAATTCATGAACGGAAAATTGATCCTCGTTTAGTAAACTGGCTGATTAAAAAGGATCTCATCGCCCAGGATAAGAAAAATAACGTGGTGTTCAAATGGAGGGAAGAGGGAGGCAAAGGGCAAGTCATTGGAATGAACCGTCAAGGTACGGTCAAAATGGAGAATAAAAGGGGTAGTTTTAAGCAAATTGTCCCGAATTATGAAAAAATCCATGCCGGTTTTACGGTTGATGTAGGTAAACCGGATAAGATTTATTTTTATGAAGATCCAATCGACATGTTATCTCATTGGAGCATTAAACAAAATAATATCCAAAACGCTCGTCTGGTTTCTATGCATGGATTGAAGTCGAAAACAGTGATTCAATCTTTAATGGATGCGAAAAAAGAAGGGCACGATATTAAAGAAGTCATAATGGCAGTTGATAATGATAAGGCTGGGAAAGACTTCATTCAGACAATGAAATGCTTTGTCGATCTTAAAGAGGATATTCCAATGAATGAAAAAGATTGGAACGATGTCCGAAAGAAACAAGTGACTGAGCAACAGGCAAAAGAAACAGTCAAACCAAAGAAAATGAAACCAATTAAAGAGGTGGAGCGAAGTGTCTAATCTACCAGAAATGCCAAACATATTACAAATTTTGATGTATGGTTTTATCCTTTACGTTCTTTTTCGTATTTGTAAATTCATGTACCGGAAGATCCAGGAGCGAAGAATATTAAAGCGAATGGCTAAGTCTGGTATTCGTTATATAGACAAAATGGACGGACATCAATTCGAGGTATACCTAAAAGCTCTCTTTCGAGAGTTGGGTTATTCTCCAACAGTTACAAAGCAGTCAAATGATTTCGGAGCGGATTTGGTATTGAAGGGGAAGAATCGTATTGTAATCCAGGCGAAACGCTACGGGATGAAAAATAGAGTCGGCATCAGTGCCGTACAAGAGATATATGCAGCACAAGCTTATTACAAAGCACACGAGGGCTGGGTTGTAACGAACAGTGTGTATACAAGGCAAGCGAAAGAATTAGCGGAAGCTTGCAATGTAAAACTAATAGATCGTGTAGAACTTCAGAAATTAATTAATAAAATCAATCCTGAATATTCGGCTGAAGATGTGTATCAAGGGATAAAACCTGCAGAACGGAAATGTCCCACATGTAAACATGATTTAGTCGTTCGTAATTCAAATAAAACAGGTAATAAGTTTTTTGGCTGTTCACAATATCCAACATGTACACATACAGAACCAATTCATACATGAGTTGTGATGGAATTCTGGCTCTTTTTTCATTTTCTTTAAGAATACATGAAAAAAATTAATTTAACTAAAAAATGACCCTTCAGATTTGCTTGTATGGGGTTTTGAAGGGGTTGTTAATAATAATAGTCGTATTTGCTATGAAAACGTATGTAAAAGGAGAAACGTACTTTACATGCGTTTTTATGTTTTTTGGCGAAAATAAAAAGGGTAGCCATTATTTACGACTTAATCCTTTGTCTATGATCTGACGAATTGCTTCGTTTCGATTCTTCAGCTTATTTTCATGCAATAATTTTCTATTTGTTTCACTTGTGTTGTGTAAATGTAACTAGAATTTAAGCGAGGTGTCCATGTATATGTTGAAAATCTGTCAATTGAAAATAACCTATAAATCATTTATTGATAAAGTTGTTCTTAGGAGAGTTCATCCAAATATATATAGAAAGTATGAAAAAATAAATTTTAATCTGATCAAAGGAGCTGAAGAAATTGTTAAAAAAATTTGGTATAGGGGCATGTTCTACAGCAATTGTATTAAGTGCCAGTATAAGTTTTTCAGGTATTGTATCAGCAGAAAGCATATCTGCAAATGAACAAGTTAGGAATGGAGACTTTGAGGAAGGGCTAAATAACTGGATTTTATCTAATCCTAATTCTTCTACCGAGAATATCGGCAATTCTGAACCAGGCAATCATTATCTGAAATTAATACATTCAGATACAGCCTATCAGCTTGTTACTGTAAAGCCGAATACAGAATATACATTAACATTTGATATATCGGGAAGTATAGGTTCTCCATCAGAAGTAACAGTAGGTAACCTGAATGCCACTCAAGAAATAGTTCCATTAACAAAGAAGCAGTATACAGGATTTAAGCCAGAACATCATGAGATGAAGTTTAAAACAGGGGAGGATGTGTCAAACTTTGCTGTTAAACTTGCTTCTACAGCAAATGGAAGGGCTAAGTTTGATAATGTACAGTTAAAGGCAATGGAGAAATCGTATGTTTTAAATATGGATTTTGATCACAATTCAAGTTTAGAACCTCTTAAACCATTTGGTAATATAAAATACAATATTGAAGAGAATGCAGGAGTAAATAATTCTAAAGGGCTTCATGTAAACGCATCATTCGGTTCAGCATTGTTTGGATCCATAACTTTGAAACCTAATACTACCTACATACTGTCCGCATCTGGAAAAGTAAATACTCCTAGTTCAGAAGTATGGGTTTCAGTAGATGTTAATGGAAGAGGCACAGCTAGTTTGGGATTTAATTCCTCACAGTATGAACGAAAATCGGTCGAATTTACTACTCCAAATTCTATTAATTCAAGTGAATTCTACATTTATCATCTTGCTGCGTTCAGCTTTGATGTCAATCTTGATGATATTGTACTAGTTGAAAAGTAGCCATAATAAAAAATATATTTTTATCATTGACACATGAAAATAATTTGTAAATTGACCCGACATATCTATAAAAAATAAAATTTCCCTATCTTTTTTACTTTTATGAAGTCGAAATACTCTAGTTAAAATATTTTGACTCTTTTGTGATGAAATCAATTTTTTTAATTAGGTTTTAATTAAACTTTTTTTCAAATCTACAGCATGTAGGATGGAAGAAGGTCGTATTTCCTTTCAGCAAGGGTTTAAAGAATTTCTTATTATGATGGTCTGTTTTTGGCTCATTATGTTTCTCATGTATGGTGAAAGCCTGTTACAATAGAATGGAGTCGAAAGTTAAAATACCCTTAGGTAGCTCTCATAGGTGTAAGATCTATGGGAGCTTTTTTAATAAGGAAAATATATAATTTCACGTACTTTAATTTTTAATAAAAAATAAAACACTTAAACAATAGTCTACATTTAATTTTTTGCCTAAATAATCCGCTTAATGGATACTGCATTGTTTGGGATGTTGCAGATTCCTTATAATAAGGATTCTTTATTATTATATATAAGCAAAAGAGAACTCTTAAATAAAAATTAGAATAATAGAAGGCCTTCGAAAGAGTGCTTTATCTATTTCTGAATATAACACTGATTTGAATTGTATTTCTCAATAAAAAAGAAATGCAAATGGGATAAAATAAACTTTATGATATATATTTAGGGGTCACCACGCTATTTTGAGGATTTTTACGTTTAGACACAGGTTGACCTTTACGATGTATGTTATTCATATAACTAGGAGGGGGAACATGAAATTAATATCAAAAATAGTAATGACAGCGTTAATAGTATTGAGTACATTTGCATTCAACTTAGGTGGACAATTTGATAAGAGTTTTCTTTCTACCTCAAAAGCATATGCGGATGTAATCAAGGCACTTCCACAAAATGCGTCAAAGATAGAGTTAGATTATGCTCCTGTGTATGACTACGACACAGACGGGTGTTATGCGACTGCAGCAATTTCTCCAGGTGGCACGACTAACCCTGGCCTAAGTTTGGGCGGTTCCCCGGAAAGTGTCTGTAGGGATGTTAACCGACTGGAAAATTCAAACACTTATTCTCGGGCCAAATCAAATAATGGTTGGACTGCCATTATGTATGCGAGTTACTTTGAGAAAGATCAACAAACTTCGGGCCCTGCTGCGCTTGGACATCGACATGACTGGGAACACACAATAGTTTGGGTTAAAGATAGTCAGGTTCAATATGTAACTTATTCAGCACATGGTAATTGGTACACTAACCCTCGCTCAAACGTTAGATTCGATGGAAACCACCCGAAAATTGTATACCATAAGGACGGCGGCTTGACACATGCTTTTCGCCTGGCTAATAGCAATGACGAGCCGCCAGAAAACTATTATCACAAGTGGCTCCAACTACCAATGGTTGGTTGGAATGGCTATCCAAGCCCAAATATTCGTGAAAAACTAATGACTACGAACTTTGGAAAAGCAACACTTGAGATCAAAGATGGAAGATTTGAAAAAGCCCTTGCTAACGCAAAGCCACCCATTAACTTTGACCCTTATGCACCGGAACTGGAAGATGGTGGTGCTTATCAAATAGTTTCTATTTTAAATAATAGTAGTGTCGTTGACTTAAATCAAACAGATGGAAATGTTCAATTGTGGCAAAATGGCAACGCTAATAATCAAAAATGGAAGCTAGTATATGATTCAAATAAATCAGCATACCAAATTAAAAATATAGCAAATCAAAATTTAGTATTAGCTTGGAATGATCTTAATGGTTCTAATAATGTAGTTGCTACATCTAATCAAAATAAGGAAGAGCAATATTGGATACCAACAGAAGCAGGAAATGGATATTATTATGTAAGGAATAAGAAGGATCAAAACAAAGTGTTAGATGTAAGTGGTTATGGTACTGCAAATGGAACAAATGTTACAGTATATAATTTCCATGGTGGTAATAATCAAACATTCCAATTGTCTAATGTAACAGGGACTTTAACAAGAGAAGTGGAGTCACTCTATAAGGCACAGCCTGGTCAAACCAGTAGATCAAGTAATAATTTTTCACTTGAACATCTCGCGGCAGGTACCAAAGTACGAGTTGTTTTAGAAGGAGCAGGTGCTACCTCTTTGTCATTTAAAATCGCAAGAGATAAATCAGGTACAGACCCTGTAATTTGGTCAAATGTTAGAGATGGTTCTATTCTAACGATCCCTTCAGGAGATGATAGAAAGAATTTGTATATCGCAGGTCCTCCTAGCGGATATACTTCTAACGGTACATTTAAAGTGAAATTTTACGCTCTTCCAAACTAAAAAATATTATAACGTTTCTATTCCCTTTATATTAATCTAATTAGAAAATGAGTATGCATACTTCAAAAATTTATTTCGGCTTGCTCGATTGGATTAACTATATTAATAGGAAATATAGTGTTTTGTTGCAAAGTTCTTTAAATGAAGCGTATAAAATGGAGTCGAAAGTCTAAATACCCTTAGGTAGCTCTCATAGGTGTAAGATCTATGGGGGCTTTTTAACAAGGTAAACATAAAATTTCACGTATCGTAATTATAAATAAAAATATAATACCCTATATTGTAAAAGGTGTTTAGCATCCATGCATAGAATCACTTCTCTGAGGTGATGATTATGACAGTGGAAACATCAATAAGGTATAGAGAAATTACAGGAACTATATTTAGAAATGAACGGTTTCAATATGAAGCAAGCCATGTTGTATCATTTGATGATAATTATGAAGCCACCTTTATTCTAGGTGGGAAATTTAACGAGTTATTTACAATTCTTTGCCGATGTAATATGCTTTATCTTGAACCTGAGTATAAGAATGCACCTAGAATTATAATTGAACTCACTGGCTGTTATGATGAATTTAGTGAGTATTATTTTATGGATTCCTTTAGGGATGTAAATGCTTTTTTAAAGGAGATGCAACTCTTAATTGACGTTGCAAAACATATGGAACAACAAACTAAATATCCTGAATAATAATTTAAACACATGTGAGGGTGAATATACTCTCACATTTTTTGTATTCATTATGTAGTGGAGGAACATAGTTAACGAATACAGAATGTATACATTCCGAATCTATATAAGGTGATAACGTGGGGTATTTAGGGGTACGGAAACGATTCTCGGTATGAGATGCCACTCTAGGATTAATAATCACCTACACTTGCCCTTTAGAAAAAAGAAACAATCTCGCCTAAAATTGACTTTGCAAAATCTTAGCTTGATAGCGATGGGGTACCGCCAGCATTTCGGAAAAAAACCACGTTAAGAAAATATCAATAAAACAATAGTGGAAAATATATTGAACATGAAAACAAAAAAGTGAATAAAGCAGAAAAGAACCTTGCAATATATAGGTTGGAGCAAAGTTCTTTTCTGTTTCCATTATTGTACTATTTAGGATTAAATCTTTTATCTATTTAAAATCTCAATCATACCAGAATCTGCATCTATCCTAACGATGTCACCGGTGTTTAATATACTCATCACAGAGTTTACCGCAACTATTGCTGGTATTCCTTTTTCCCTTGCGAAAATGGCGCCATGAGAGAAAAATCCACCTGCTTCCGTTATGATTGCAGAAACAGACAATAAATTATAGGTTAAACTGGGTGATAATATAGGGGCGACGACAATGGACCCTTTTGGTATTTGATTATAACAAGATCTATCAAGCACATTGTTTATAACATATACCATGCCTTCGGCTTTTCCTCGTGAAGCTGTTTTTCCCTGCAATAATTTCACTTCTGTCGAATTTGTAATTTTTGGTATTACCCCATCTTTAATTACCATTGGTGGAATGGATGTTTTTGCTTCTTCGTATTCATTTTTACGTTCTTTGATATTACCCATGTATAGATTATTTAAAGTACTAATTACATCTTCCAATTCATTAGGATACAGATAAAAAATGTCTTCGGGACTTAATAATAACTTTTTTTCTTTTAATTTTATTCCAATTTCTTTAATCAGTAAGCGAACTGTCGCAATCCCTTTTTGTAACAAATAATCATCATCTTCTGTTCGTAGTAAAGCTTCTCTATAAGTCTGTAGATTTTCACGAAATACAGTTTTATTTTTATCTGTTAATTTCGATTCAACTAGTAAAGCGTGCTCTTTCCACTTGTCGGGTTGTACTTCATGTGTTGGTTTATGCCCCTTCTCCAACATATTTTGAATTAATAACAATAACTCATCAGGATTTTCAGCAAGTGTTGGTAAATGGCATATAACTGGATGTGGACTCTCATAACCAAATTCATTAATAAATTTTTTAAATATTTTTACCCATGGATGATCTTTGTTATTTTCTATATCAGTAATATCATTATAGAAATCTGGATAGAGATTAGCTTGCATAATTAGGTTGTTCAGCATTTGATGTTTTTTTGTTGTAAGAGTATTGAGCCCCTGTGTTAAAAGTGCTAATTCTGCATCAGTATTTGTATTTTCCCCTAAGGCTTCTTTTAAACATTGTATAACAACGTCACTTGCTTTCCTTCTATTCATTAACCATTCTCTGTTCATGTATTCTTTACAGTAATCTCTAAAAAGTGAGATTCTTTCAAATAGATTTTCCCATAATTGATTTAGCGATAATTCTTTTAGATTTTGAATAAGAAATTTACTGAATACTGGGTTATATTTATTGTAAATACGGTACCAATCCTTCAAGATATCTTGTTTTTTAAAATGTTGCTCTACAGAAGGACTTGACCAAGCCTGTTTTAATTTGATGTAAGGGTAATTATTAATAAACGTTGTATCCCAGTTTGGAGAATTTAATAGTCCACTTGGATCTAATTTTTGAGTAAGCGGTACTACTGGCTCCGTACATTGATCAAGCAAGTTCCATTCTCCAGACAAATGAGTATCTTGAATGCGCTGCTTCTGGGGCGTATTAATGTTGCTTGTTGTTACAGGTCGAAGTTGAAGCCAATATACCACATTATCTTGTATACAAAACTCCAAGTCGACGTGAAAACCCATTTGATTCTTAAGTTTACAAACGGTATTTGTAATTTCTTCTATAACAGATACAGGAATATCAGGATTGTTATTTTGTTCCCAATTCCCTTTATTATAAGTCCAAGGGGTAACAATTCCATCTACTAGAAATCCCCCTTTTCCTTTTACCATTTCAATAACAACATCTTCTTCATCTGTAATTGGATTTTTTGAAAACGTAACACCTGCAAAATCAGGATTTACAAATTTTTGAACAATTACTGCCATTTCATTTTCTGTATCTGCTGATCTTATTACATTCATTACTGCTTGGCTGAATTTACAATCAGAATCAATAATTTCAGTTAGAAACTTTCCTGCCATTGCCGTTTCGAATGAATCCTCATTTACAGATGAAGACCTAACTGCCCAACCACTTTCTGAAGATAAATACTTCTTAAGTTGCATTTCAAAATCCTTGAGTTTTTGTGAAAAATCAAGATTTACAAAAAAACTAATAGGCAAAACGATAGCCTCTGGTACATTAAGTCCTAATTCCATAAGTTTTCGTAAATAATAGGCTTTATTACCAATATCTTTTTTTTCTAATTTACATGCGTTCAATGTGTAATTCATATTAAAACCTCCACATTTTATTTTTTTACGTAATTACGTAAAAACTTACTGGATGAAAATTATAATATTTATACTTTTATTTGTCAATATAATCCTATCAGTTCTACTTTAGGGTGTATTTACAACATTTTATTGAATCGATATACTTAATTATGGAATTACGTATTTTAAATAAATATCTACTTTAAGGGGTGATGTGTTTTGACTACTTCCAGAAATTATGGTGAGGAACTAGATTTTCTTACACAAGAAGTAAAGGAACTTAAACAAATTTTAAGTCAAATTATTGGTACACAATCTCCAAATAAAATTTTACATATAAAGGAAAATAAAAAATCAGAATCAAATATAGAAAGTAAGAATGAATTAGGTGAGATATTTTATTCTGGTCAGTATAGAGGACAAAATAGCATTAGGTGGGATCCTCAACAAAGAAATGTATATGATTTACTTGAGCTTGACAGTGAGAAGGTGGCAAAAGTATTGTCTGCACTTGGTAATAAGCAACGATTGGATATCCTAACTACTGTGTTACGTGGTCCCACTACAGGTATAGCAATTGTAGAGCAACTAAATATGGGAACCACTGGCCAACTATATCATCATACAAAAGCTTTACTTGGAGCAGATCTTTTAGTTCAAGAGGAACGAGGAGGACATTACTCTCTTCCAACTCACCGGATATTCCCTTTACTTTTACTACTCTCTGCACTTTCAGATTTGATTGATACAAGTAGTTATATAGAGCTTACTGAGGCCAGAAATAATAAAATGACGTATCTAGGTGAAGAGCACAAGGGATACAATCCAAATGATCTTCTATGGGCTGTACTTGAAAACTCTATATTAGAACATGAAGAAGGGTATTGTTCTGATATAGTTATAGTTCTTCAAGGAGATGGAAGTGTAACTGTGGCTGATAATGGACGAGGTATTCCGATAAAAACAATGCCTAATTCTATTAATTCTTCAGTACAAGAAGTTCTAACAGAACTCGGGAAAAATAATACAAGTGCTTCTTTTATTGTTAGAGGTGGACTTAAAGGAATTAATATGGCGGTGGTAAATGCACTTTCAGAGAAGCTGTCAACGGAAGTTCGACGTGAAGGTAGGGTATATCATCAGGATTTTAAATATGGAATTCCTCAATCCGAACTATTAGTAATTGGAATAACAAAAGAGACTGGTACAAGTGTTACTTTTAAACCAGATCAAGATATTTTTACATTTAGTTTTAATAAGACCCAATTAACAGAGCGCATTAATGTATTCAAAGAGCATTATCCTAATTTAAATGTTCAAATTATTGATTCAAACAATTTTAATAAATAGTTACAATATTTTTCTTATTAGGGGTATCGCCACATGCCCATCAACTTAAGAATTTTATACTACCCCAAAACGAAAAAACGGTATTCTTTCTATTCAAGATGTAGAAAGATTATCGTTTTTTTAACTCTCAAAAATATTAGTGGTTTTTTTTAAAAAAATGTAAAAAGTTTTTGACATATAGAACATAATTATATAAACTAAAAATGTAAAAAGTTTTTGACAAAAATAGAGGTGATGTTCATAAAAATGGAAAACATAATTCGTATTTTGCGTAAAGAGAAAAAGCTTTCCCAAGATGATTTAGCTAAATTATGTCGTGTTTCAAGGCAAACGATTAATGCGATTGAGAATAACAAATATGATCCTACATTGGAACTTGCTTTTAATTTAGCTAAATACCTTGGTGTAACGGTTGATCAATTATTTATTTATAAAAGCTAGATAAGGAGAAGAAACAAATGAAAAATGGAATTAATATCTTATTTACTTGTTTATACATTGTGATTATGGGTTTACTTGCTTTTGAATGGTATGAGAAGCAACAGGTCTCTATAACTTCGTTATTTGTAGCAGCAATCATTTTGCAATCTTTATTTATGAAGCGAATTTTTAAAGGTAAAAAAGAGGGCGAGCATTTTATTGATGAAATGTTTTTACATATCAGACAGAAAAGCTTATCAATTTGTTGTTTTGTAATGTATGTATTAACCTTAGGTACTTTATTTTTATCAGAAGGCACATGGAATTTTAACCATATGCATAATAAACCTTTAATTTTTTTGGTTTTCTTATACCCTATCGTTTACCAAATAAGTCATATATTCGTTTCAAGAAACAACTCTTAATAGACTATTTAAAAGTGAAAAATACGCTATTCTTTCGGTATAAATTCAAAACGAGAGGATGGCGTTTTTGTATGTCTATTTCTGTATCTGATGAATTACAACTATTTGCTGAAGAGTTATATGAACATCTTACTCCTTCATTTCTCGAAAATATTGCTAAAGAACTAGGTTTTGTACAACGAAAACGTAAGTTTTCAGGGCATGATTTAGCTACTATCTGTGTTTGGGTTAGTCAACGGGTAGCTAGTGATTCTTTAGTGCGACTATGTAGTCAACTTCATGCCGTTACAGGAACACTTATGAGTTCAGAAGGACTTAATAAGCGTTTCAATAAAAAAGCTGTTTGCTTTTTAAAACATATTTTCTCTTCGTTAATAAAAAGTGAAATTTGTAAAACATCAGTGATTCCTAGTTCTTCAATCGCCTATTTTCAACGAATTCGTATTTTAGATGCAACGATTTTTCAGGTGCCAAAGCATTTAGCTAGTGTGTATCCTGGATCAGGTGGTTGTGCTCAAACAGCAGGTATAAAAATCCAATTAGAATATGATTTACATAGTGGTCAGTTTTTAAATTTCCAAGTAGCACCAGGGAAAAATAATGATAAAACCTTTGGAACAGAGTGTTTATCAACATTACGTCCTGGTGATCTATGTATTCGGGATTTAGGCTATTATTCACTGGGTGATTTAGATCAAATGGACCAACGTGGCGTGTATTATATATCACGGCTCAAATTAAACAATAGGGTGTATATCAAAAATGAATTTCCTGAATACTTTCGAAATGGGACCATAAAAAAACAATCTAAGTACATCCAAGTTGATTTAGAGCGCATTATGGATACCTTAAAACCAGGACAGTCCTATGAAATAAAAGAAGCTTATATTGGAAAGGATAAAAAGCTATTCACTCGAGTGACTATGTATCGATTAACTGAAAAACAACTTCGTGAACGTATGAAAAAGCAAGTGTATACGGAAAGTAAAAAGGGCATTACATATTCGGAAAAAAGTAAACAATTAGCTGGCATGAATCTATATGTTACCAACACACCCTGGGAAATCGTTCCGATGGAACAAATCCATGATTTTTACTCTCTCCGCTGGCAAATAGAGATTGTATTTAAAACATGGAAATCCCTATTTCAAATTCATCATTGGCAAAATATTAAACAAGAGCGATTAGAATGCCATGTTTATGGAAAACTCATTGCCATTTTTTTATGTTCTTCTACTATGTTTAAGATGCGCCAGTTAATATTACAAAAAAAGAAACGAGAATTAAGTGAATATAAAGCAATTGGAATGATTCAAGATCATTTATCGACTTTGTATCAAGCCATACAACAAAACACCCAAGAAATAACAAAGATTTTAATCCGCCTGTTCTACTTGCTCCAGAAGAATGGGCGGAAATCTCATCGATACGAAAAGAAAACAGTCTTTGATATTTTGGGTGTTGTCTATGAATATAATGGATTGAGAAAACAAAAGAAAGCTGCATAATTTTTAAAAATGATACCTATCTAGGTTTATTTGTTATGCTTATTTTTAAAGATACCAAATATTTCAAGAGTTTGTTGGTTGTATGAACGAAAGTTCAGTGTGTTTCCATTCTTAAGTTGATGGGCATGGGGTATCGCCACATGCCCATCAAGCTAACCAAGTAAATTACTAGATAAGAAACGATCCTTGTTTCAAAACTAGCAATTGATAGAAAAGTAGGCATGCTAAAGAAGCCTATTAAAACGTGATTTTTTCGCTAGGCAGATTGTCTATGCTTCACCGTCGTTTTATACACAATCCCTAGAATATCAAAGACGGTCATTTTCTTATACCGATGACATTTACGACCGTTCTTTTTGAGCAGCAGATAAAGACGATGCAGAATTTTTAAAATTTCTTCTGTGCCAACGGCTATCGCTTGAAACAGTAACGGAAAGTAATCTTTAATCATATAAATCGCTTTGTATTCACTCAGCTCCTGCTTTGTCTTTTCAAGCAGAAACTGTCGTATTTGAAACATCGTAGAAGAACAGAGGAGAATGCCGATGAGTTGTCCATATAAATGGCACTCTAGGCGTTCTCTTTTAATATTTTTACATTCATCAATTTCAAAAAATGACTTCCACGTTTTAAACAAAATTTCAATCTGCCAACGAAGTGAATACAATGAGTGCACGTAGTTCGTTGGTACTCCTTCTAGAGACGTATTCGTGATATATACATTCATACCCATTAAACGTTTACTTTTCTCCTTCATGACGATGCCTTTTTTCTTTTCACGTATCGCTTGGTTTTTCAGGCGTGTTTGCGTTTGATCATCGGTTAAACGATGGAAAATGACACGTGCTGGAAGCTTCTGATTTTGGCCAATGTATGCCTCGGGGATTTCTATCGTTTCACCTGGGATTAGACCCGACATCATTTGTGCCATATCAAGCTGGATGTATTCTGTTTGCTTTTTTAACGTGCCGTTGTTGAAGTATTCTGGCTCAGGGTTCTTGATATAAATGCGTGTATTCAGCTTCAACCGCGAGATATAGTAAGCCTCTTTATCATGAATAGTTTGTAAGTCTCCTAAATCGAAGTAACCAAGATCACGTAAACACAAATCACCCGCCTCTACGGTTTCAAGGCAGATGGTACCGTATGTTTTATCATTATTCTTTCCTGGTCCAAGCTGCACGTTAAGAAATTGACCACTAAGTAAATCATATTCCAATTGGATTTTCACGCCTGCCGTATTACTACTCCCGCCTGAACCTTGATAGTTAGTGGCGAAATGATCAGGCAGTTGAAACACTGTCGCATCTAAAATACGGATACGATTGAAAGTAGAGATCATGTGTGCAGAAAGCGAGTGATTTGAACAGAGTTTTTGTGTGAGAAGAGAAGTAAAGACTTCTCGAAGAAATGCGACAGCTGCTGGATTAAAGCGTTGGTTCAATCCTTCTGAGCTCATCAGTACCCCAGTTGAGTCTTCTAACTGACTGCACAATTGTGTAAGCGATGTGCTAGCGATTTCTTGACTGAGCCATACGCAAAGGGCAATGAGTTCGTTTGCTTGATACTTACTAGATCGCTGTACAAAACCAACTTGTTTGGCGATATCTTGTAGGACTATTGGAGATAAAAAGTATTGTAGCTCTTGTGCGAAAAGATTTAGTTTATTGGAAATGATAGGATTCATCAAAAACGCCATCCTTTCTGTATATTTCTACAAAAAGAATAGCGTTTTTTTGATTATATAGATACAAATTTATAAAGTTGTTAAAACCCCTAGCTATTGACACATATATTTAACTAATGTAACATATATATTACAAAGGAAATAAATGTATTGGGGGCTTCTAATATGCTTACCAAAGTAAAGCGAATTCGACTCGAAAAGGGTATGACACAGGGGGAATTAGCAAAAATAACAAATGTAAGTAGACAGACAATCGGTCTAATAGAAAAAGGCGAATACAACCCATCTTTGAAATTATGTATTGAGATTTGCAAAAGTTTAGGTGTTACATTAAATGATTTATTTTGGGAGGAAGATTAATGTCTAAGTTACTAAAATTATATATTTTTGGTAGAGGTACTTCTGTTGATGAACGAGAACAAAATACAGCCTTCGAAATAATGGCAAACGCTGGGATGCTAGCTCTTTTCATCTGTTTTGGAGCTATGCTATATGATTTAATTTTAAACAAAGAAATTACATCACTTGGCATTCTAGCCTTAATTATTTTATTAACAACATCATTTTATATCGTTATAATGATGCGAATCAAAAAAATATATATACGTTATACATCAAATAATAAAATGTTAGTTCGTAATTCGATATTCTCGGGATTTATTTTCTTCATTGTATTTACTTTATTAACATATTTACCTTCTGGAGAAGCAATTACCATGAAGGATCTTACTATAAATAGTATAGGCGGAGTATTTTTTGGCTTATGTATATATGGATATAGTAAGTATAACAGTAAAAAAGTTGAAGAAGATGAATTGTAATGATTAATACAAAACACCCTTCATTAGTTATTAATGAAGGGTGTTTTTTTATTTAAATTATCTTTATTGATGTAGCGATTAATCTAATTACATTTTTTTAATAATCAGTATCAACTATATAATCATTAGGTTAAACTTCTATAATGCTTTCAGAATGAAAACGTGATGTTTTTTATGGTAACCAAGTTTATTTTTATTGTTTTGGGGTAACTTGTTCTTGTTAGCTTGATGGGCATGGGGTATCGCCAGCATTTCGGAAAAAAACCACGTTAAGCGAATTTCAACATAAAACAGTCGACTTTGACCATTTTAAGGATAAGGAGGCTGTTTTATATATAAATTTGAATTAAAGTCGTATCGCTTATAAAAAAAATTACCGTTTGCCCCTTTGGATAAAATTATCTAGAGCCTACGCTCGAGCTCGATTGTAAAACTGTCAAAAGATTGGTAAAACTCCTGTATTCTGTATTGAATATAGGAGTTTTGTTTACGCTTCTTCAAGTAAGGAGAGGAAGGATAAAATCAAACAAATGTAGATAATTATTAGGAGAAATCATTATCTATAACGATTCGATCAATTTCATAAGTTGCTGTTTTGTCTGACTCAAATAGTTTCTGTTTTTAGAAGAAATTAATAATCCTATAGGCATTTGGGGATCAAATCCTTTAACCTTAAATGATATATTACCTTTGTTTAAAATAGTTCCCTTAGGAATAATACCTATTGCATTTCCAAAAACCATGTGTGGAATAAGATGTAATGCACTACAATTGTAAACTCTTTTAAAAGATAAATTATTTTCTGATAAGAAAGCATTCACAGATTGATTATAATAACAACTATTCTCTCCAATTAAAACAGGATAATTAATGATATCGAATATTTCAACTGACTCTTTGTGTAATATTGGATGATGAGGATTATTGACAATAAATTCGATTTGTTCATTGTAAAGTGGAGTGAAGCTTATATTGGAACTATTTTTGTTGTTTCCGCAAACAGCAAAATCAATTTTATTTTGTTCTAATATTTGTGATAAAAGTGCTGTGTTCCCTACAACAAAATCACAATGTATATATGGTTTCTCATTGTCTAAATAGTTTAATATAGATGGAATTAACTTTTTTGCAACAGATTCTGTTAGTCCTATTCTTAATGTTCCTTTTTCCTCATTACTTATACGCTGCGCTTGAGATATTGAATAATCCCAATGCATTAACAAGTTATCTACCTCCTCTGCAAATAAAGTACCTTCCTCTGTTAATCGCGCATCCCACCCTCGTTCAAATAGAAGGAAGCCAAGTTCATTCTCCAGCTTTTTTATATGTGTTGTTACAGTTGATTGAGCATAGTTTAATTTTTTTGCTGCCAGTGAAAAAGTTCCTTCTTCGACAATCATCTTAAATGTATTTAACTCTTTTATTTCCATTTTCATACCTCATCTTTATCGGTTTTATTGATAATTATACAATTTATTTTCAATTATACAAATTGAGATAATGGAAGTAAAATAAGGTCATAAGAAAGGGAGTGAAAATATGCCGTTTGTTAATGTTTATTATCCAGATGGTCAATTGAATAAAGAAGAGCTAAAAACGGTAAGTAATAGTATTCACCATTCATTGATTGAACATTTTAAAATTCCAGAAAATGATTACTTTCAAATATTTTTACCTTACCCATCTAATCAATTTTTTTACGATCCACATTATCTCTTAGAAGGAGAGAAAAAGAGAACAGAAAAAATAATGCATGTTTCTATTACATGTGGGCCAGGAAGAACAATAAATCAGAAAAAGAGTTTGTATCAATCCATATCAAAAGCTATATCTAATCATTTAAACATCTCTACAACTGATATTTTTATTACATTAAACGAGACATCTGCTGAAAACTGGTCATTTGGTCAAGGAGTAGCACAAATGGTTAATATGAGGGAGGGAAAAGAGTAGTGAATGATCGTATCGAGTCCAATATATCAAAGAAAATGAGAGATATGGCTCCCGATTTTGTTGATTATAGTGAAAACATATTATTCGAAAAAATATGGAGAGATCCTATTTTAACATCCAGAGAAAGAAGTTTATGTACACTATCTGCTCTAATTAGTATCGGCAATACTGAACAATTACCATTTCATCTACAATTAGCTGAAAAGAATGGAATTAACGAAAAGGAAATTATTGCTCTGATAACACATATGGCCTTTTACATTGGATGGCCTAAAGCAACTGCAACGCTAAACATGATACTGAATAAAAATGAAAATACGGTATCTAAATAATCAATCTTTTATAAAAACCAAAAATGAAATCTGCTAGATAAGAAGCTATTTTGAATCATATTTTTTACGGATTCTATTTATATATCGTAAGATATGAGTTAAAACGATACTTTTTATCAAACTTTATTACAAAGTTACACCTCATTTTGTTTTTGGTAACCCGTTAGGTAAAACCTTTCAATCTGAAATATAAATATATTATCTTTTAAAGTGGTTCTGATAATAAATAATCCCATCCAAATTAAAGTTAAATTATTGTAGCAAGAAGCCGAGTTCTATCTGTTAAGGAATTCGGCTTCTTTATTATTTTTCTTTTGCTAAGAAGTGATATTTCAATTCCCTTCTATATCTAATACAACACAATGTTAGTTGTGTTGTATTAGAACTAAAAAAGATTAAGATAAATGAGTATTAATGCAACACAAATTATTGAAATGGTCTAATTTCGAATACAACACAATTTAAATTAGCGTTAAAATGGTTCAAAAATCCTTAGCGTGAGTTTTTTTCGAAATTCTGGCGGTACCCCTCATAGGTGTAAGATCTATGGGGGCTTTTTTAATAAGTGACATATAAAATTTCACGTACTGTAATGTTTAATAAAAAATAAAACACATGAGTAATATGTCTACATTTCATTTTGTGCTTAATTGATCCGCTTAATGGAGTCGGTCTCGTCTGTTTTGGATACTATTTTGTGTGAAATGGAGATATTATTAATATTTTGGATAGATTTCTAGCGAAATATGTACCTAGAGCCGTATTTCAATTTAAATATGATAGTATTACACTTAGTATGAGCCTTATATTTTATTATTTTGTACTAATCATGGGGGTATGTATATGCGTAAATTGTTCAGTGGAAAACGTTGTGATTTGAACCATAACTTTGCCATTTTGGCAAGGTTATGGTTCTTTTTGTTTGCGGCAAAGATATGGTTCCAACTATATAATATTGTAACAAGAAGGGTAGAATGGGTATTTTGTTCAACTTAGGCTTTTCATATTTAAAAAATACTTTTTTCATTTTCCATTAAAGAATTTATTTATAAGCTTATTTTGTAACCTTATAAATAAATTCTACGATAGCATCGTGCATTTGATCTAATGCAGGTTGTTCCACTGGGTAATGACCTCCATTTTCTAACATGACTATTTTTACATCTACTTTTTTTATTTTGTTTAGGAATGGAGTGCTTAAATGTAACGGTGTCCATCTATCTTGTTCAGGTTGTGTTAAAAGAATGGGACATACATCAAAATCCTCTGGTTCCATTACAGGTTGGTAATTGCCATAACTGTCTAGGAATCTCATGCTTGCTTTATTCGCAGCAGATGTTTTATCTCGACTGAATATTTCCATTACTTTCTCATTATTACATAAGGCACTCATTTTAGAAGCTGTACTCATTTTCATTTTAAAGTTTTCAAGTCCTATGTTACATGCAATGCCTGCCATAGGTATTCCGACACGACTCATAAAGCAATTTTTAGCTGTTTCGTCACGGACTTGTTGATTTTGTTGATCCAAGAATGTCATACCAATGATTCCTTTTACTTTCTTGTTTTTTGCAGCAACGTGGTAAGTTTCCATACCACCTGCACTTAAGCCATAAAGTACAATGGGTCTATCATCACGTTTTTGTTCATAGTCGATATAATCACATGCTAAATCTACCCAGTCATCATATTTTACTACGGAGCTTTTTTTAACTTTTGTAACTCCATAAGTAGGCATATCAATAGCAATTGTTTCTAAACCGTCTTTTGAAAGAGGACCACCTAAAATCATGGACATCTGTCTACCATTTGTACCTACTCCATGTAATAAAATAACTTTAACAGGTGCTTTTTTATTCCGAAAACAATCTAAATGTACCTTATGTCCTTTCCAATTCCACCATTCTTCTGTTGGATGATAATTATCTGTAAAGTGATATTTTTTAGGTAAATAGGCTTGGATTTCACGCCATTCGCTTTGTTCACTGTATGTCATTTCATTTCCTCCTTAGGATGTTTAAAACAATTTTCGAAATTCATTAAGTTCTAATGTTCGAACGTTCGAACGCTTTGTGATTAAAATATTATTCGACTCTTTTATATTTGTCAATAAATAATTTTTAATTCACTTTGTAGAAAAAGTAGCATTTTAAAATACTACTTTTATCATTGTGTATACTATTTTGTTGATTATTTTTTTAATTGGTTATCAGTTTCCAACGATTCAATTAGTTGTTTTAATAATACAATGGAATTATCAAGAGAAAGAGCATAATACCTTTCAGTAGCACGTTTTTGAACAGTAACTAGATTTGCATTTAAAAGATGCTTCAAGTGGTGTGAAATAGCTGGTCTAGATAAAGAAAGTCGGTCTACTATTTGATTTACAGACATTTCTCCTTCATCATAAAGTAACACCAATATATCTTGACGATTTAGATCCTGAAGGATTGAAAAAATAGGAGTACATTCTCTTAATATGTTTATTGTTTTTTGGCTCATGATACCTCTCCTTGTTTAATTGTTCGAACGTTTAGATGTTTATTTAGTATAGAACTTTACAGATGTTTCTGTCAAAGAGTCTTTGTTCTCCTATTTAGAGATATTTCCAACTCTTATTCTCTAATGCAATTGTTTTCGAAAGATAACCAAAAATCTCTTCGGATTTTTTCTAGGAATTTAATATTTTTTGAGTTGTAATCATATATATTTCTTGCTTGTCTTCACTGTACCCCTCTTTTATAAAACGCCTTCACTTTACTTAATAAATAATTATGTCTGTAGTAGTTGATGCTTGTTTAAGCATCAACTACTACAGACATAATTTTAATTTGTACATATTCGGTCCATGAACTTATTTTAATGGTCTCCACTTTCTTTCTCGATGTTTTTCTTCAAATGAAATGTTATTTGAAGAAAATTTTAATAATTAAACAAAAGAATATATAAAATATGCGCATATGAAAAATTGAAAGAAGGTGGGCATACCAGTTTTGGAATTTTTTGTGGATTAATCAAAAAATTTGTTCAATAATACGCTTTAAATTGTGGCAAATTAATGGTTCACACCATAAGCCATCAAGTCAAGAAATTACTTCCTCCCAGAAAAATAAAAAACGTATATTTTCAATAATTTATAACAGTTAAACCCCCTTCCGTCACATGATAATTTACTCTTGAAAACGGATAAAAAATTTAATGAACGGTAATATCAATAATAGCTCCTTTTGATAATTCCTCTACTATTTTAACATTAATTTCTAATGGTAATGAATCCTCTGATTTTATTACCATAAATAAGCTCATATATTATTGCGAAAAAAAACATAAAAATAAAAATTTAAAAAAGAAATGTTAAAGTGAAAAATCTTTTAAATGGAGTTGAAATTCCACTTCATTTAAATTAAAAAATTCAATGGTCTCGATTTTCTTTCCCATTAATCTATTTTGAAAAAATTATGCTAATATGGTTTATGTAATCGAACTATTGAACAAAAGAACCATTTGTCGCAGTATCTATGTCACTAGAATCAAACTAATATTAGCTATTTAGGATTTCTATAATTTCTTCTTTTATACAATGAAAGGCCCATACTTATATTGATCATAATTTGAAGTGAAATATCATCCAATATTTCCATAGTTGGTTATAATCTACACTTGATATGTCAGATGCATTTTTTAATAAAATTCATGTAAGTAAAGATATTGTATGAATAATTTACAGTGGTGAATTCTATGGGGGAGTGATATAGCATATTAAAGTTTATTATGAGAAGATGAGCTTAATTAATGATACAGTTTGGACTTTCTCTCCTAATGTTTTATGGATGATATATTTCAGTTAGAATGTTTAATTGATTAAACATTAGAACCATTAAATCGTTAAGCTAATAAACAAGTAAATGATTTGAGGTGTGCATATGAAAAATACAGAAGAATTGGATACACTTGCAGTAGAATTTCTAGAATGTCAAGATGTATTAATTGCGATTGGAAATCAAACAAGGCAATCAATTATTATTGCTTTAATGGCTGCAGGGTGTGAGGAGGGAATGCGTGTTGGTGAAATAACCCAAAGAACTCATTTATCTCGTCCGGCAGTATCACATCATTTGAAAATTTTAAAAGACGCAAAAGTAGTTAATGTTCATCGTGAGGGCACAAAAAATTTTTATTATTTAGATCCAAATAAAAGTACCATCAGATTCCTTAAAAGTTTAGTCGAGCATATCGAAGAAGTCATGGTAAATTATTGGCCTTCTCAAAGTAAAAAAGAAAGCTAATCACTTATATTTAAGCATTTTTATAGATAGAAACTAGAAATAATAATTATTTTAATTCGAATCTTTTTATTCAAAAATATAAGGAAATACTTAACAAACAACATAGTCAGTAACCACTTTTGAAATTAGAAGATTTAATCGTTAAACATTCAAACTAAATGGATGTGTAAGGTGTTACTCGAACGGGAATTCTTAGCATAACGCAATAGAATGTCTCATTTAATTACTACATTTCATATAGAGAAATGAATGAGGAGTGAATAACATGAAAAACAATACTATTTTAGCAAATTCTTTACAGTTAGCAAACGGAACAATGATTAAAAACCGATTTTATAAAGCAGCAATGAGTGAGAATTTTGCACCAAAAGATCACAATCCAACCCAATCACTAGTTACTTTATATGAAACATGGGCAAATGGAGGAGCTGGTCTTCTTGTAACAGGTAATGTAATGATTGATCGAAAAGCTATAGGTGAATCGGGTAATGTTGTTATTGAGGATGAAGCCAATCTGGATATGCTAAAACAATGGGCAAAGGCTGGCACAAAAAATGAAACACATCTTTGGATGCAGTTAAATCATCCTGGGAAACAGTCACCAAAAGCTTTGTCTAGTCAGCCGGTAGCACCAAGTGCTATTCCGCTAACTGGCAATCTTAAAAATTTTTTTAACTCACCACGTGCTCTTAAGCACGAAGAAATTCAAGATATAATTAAACGTTTTGGGAATGCAGCTAGAATTGCAAAAAAAGCCGGTTTTACAGGTGTTCAAATTCATGCTGCACATGGATATTTAATTAATCAATTTTTATCCCCACATCATAATCAACGTACTGATACGTGGGGGGGAAGCATAGACAATAGGATGAAATTTTTAGTAGAAATTTATTTCGAAATCCGAAAGCAAGTAGGCAAAGAATTTCCTATTGGCCTCAAATTGAATTCTGCTGATTTTCAACGTGGAGGATTTACAGAAGAGGAATCCATGTTGGTTATCCAAAAGATGTCTGAAATCGGGGTTGACCTTATTGAAATTTCAGGTGGCAATTATGAAAATCCAAAGATGTTTGTTGAAAATTCAAATGAGCGTACTAAAAAACGTGAAGCGTATTTCTTAGATTATGCTGATAAGGCAAGAAAATTAATCTCAACTCCATTGGTAGTAACGGGAGGATTTCGTTCAGAAGAAGGTATGATAGAGGCAATTAGTAGTGGGGCTATAGATATGGTAGGGATAGGAAAGGCATTTGCATTAGTACCAGATCTTCCTAATCAAATTTTTCAAGGCAGATATAAAACGGTACAGATTAAACCTATCCAGACAGGAGTGAAATGGGTAGATTCAAAAGCAGCCATGCTAGAAGTAGGTTGGTATGAACAACAATTAGAAAGAATGAGCAAAGGAAAATGTCCAAATCCTAATTATAGTGTCTGGTTATCTTTAATCAAATATTATATGGAAAATGGTGTTTCTGCGTTTCAAAAGAGGAGAGCTTAATATCTAAAAAATGACGGGAAGAATAGAATGAATATTCATTCCGTTCTTTTTGAATTTTCTTACCACTCTAATGTTAAGTTGTATAATCTTCTTACAAAGGAAATTTCTCAATATAAAGAGGAAATGAATAACCTTATGTTATTCATTAAAGCAAAAGATAGTAAGAAGAAAATGAATATAAAGAGTAGGCAATTTAAGAAATCGAGTTTAAAAGATGTATTAGAAAAAGAATTAGAATCAAATGAATCGAAAAGCCTAGCTGACATACGTATAAAGTATGGGTATGCACCAGTTACAATAAAAAAACATTTCCCTAATTTATATCGGAAAAATAAATTGAAACATAAGATGCATAAAGATAGTATTATCAAAAAACGAAACGATGAAAGAAAGGAAGCGTTAGAGAAAGTTGTAAATGATAATTTATATGAAGATTTGAGTTTATATTTAATTTTACAGAAATTAGAGATTTCTCGTTCTGCAGGAAGAACTAATTTCTCAGAAGTGTGTAATAAAATTAGTAAGAGATATAAAAGCTATCAATTAAAGATGAAAGAAGAACGTAAAATAAGAATTATTAAAGAAATTGAACATTATACTTATTATCTATATAAGCAAGGGATTTATCCCAGTGGGCACCAGCTTGCTAAATCTCTCTCTGAACCAGCCTGTCTCCTTAAACCAGTTTTTCGAGAAACTTACCTAGATTTATTAAAAAAATTAGGGTATCGCTAGTAACATATTGTTGGTTGTCTTTAAAGGATAGTTTCTAACTCTATTGGATATTAGCAAAGCTTTATTTATAACGAATAAGAGAAAAGTAAGATGCATTATAAAATCACAAAAGGCACCTGAAAAGGTGCTTTTTGTAATGAGCTTGGCGAGCGTTGAACCCACACGACATAAAAGGGTACTGGGTTGCAAGTCGAGAGCGTTTACCAGTTCCCTCACAGGAATTTTATTATAATAATTATGATTTTTTAATTTTTATTTGATACTAATTGAATTAATAATATGTAATTGTAGGTAAAGCTGAAAATAGTGGCAAGGTTATGGGTTAATTAAAAACTTTGGGCAATAATATGCTTCATATTTTATAATCATATTCTAAAAAAAGAGTGATCTATGGCAATAATATGGTTCAAATTGTGGCTGATTTATGATTCAAATCACAAACGTGTACTAGAAAGAGAAACAAACGAAGGTTCATCCTATTTTGTAGTGCCAGAAGAGAAATTTCAGAAGTATGTGGTGCTATGGGGATATTTAATCCCACACGGAGTTTTTAATCAGCCTAATAAATGGGTAAATACATATACGATAAACCCTTTGGATACGTATGTTTTAGTAACAGAATTCAATCCTGAAGAGTATGAATATATGATTTACGAAGAAACAAGGGTTGCTAGAGAATTGCATCAAATATTAGAGCCTTATGGAATAAATATTAATAATGAATTTGAAGAGTTCGTAAAGTTAAAAGAGATTCCAAAAGCAGCTATAAGCAAAGTGAAGGACTGTTTATTAGAAAAAGAGTGTATGAATGAGTATCCAGAAGACTTTCCAGTAGTAGACGGCTATGAATATATAATTGAGGGACAGAAAAAGAAACTTTTTGTTGAAACTGAAACTTATGATAATGATGACACACTATATGACCAAACAGGGAATTTTAATCATAGTTATATCGTTGAAACTTATCGTAAGACAGTTACAAATGGATTTATTTATGTATTTAAAACGCATGACAATGAATGGTATCAATATTATGCAGCAGACGCTAGTAAAGACTGTTGGATCATGAAAGAAGTATATGATGATGAGTTAGACGATTTACCAATTTCATCTTATGAACTTATTGAAACAGAGAAACGTGAAATTCCAGAAGAAGATTTAATGACTAATATTAGTTGGGAAGAATTACTCGATCCGAATAGGGATTGTGATTTCTATTACTCTGATAAAATGTTTGCAATGAGTTTCTTAGCAAATGAGGGAAGATATAATGTAGTGAACATTAATGGGGAATGGAAAAGATATAGTGAAATGGTTTTTAAAGGAGAAGCACCATTTTCCAAATGGGATGATTTAGTATTTATTGGGTCGGCTAAATAAGGGGCAACTGAAGGAAAACAATTTACCCAAGAAGAAATGATGCAATTTGCAGTATATATGAGAGAAAAGAGAGAGAAGTCATCATTGCATTAATCAAAAGGAGTGTACGAATATGGACTTTTTGTACTTATTACCATTTATTGTTATAGTATTTATTATTTTAATCTTTATATTTCAAGTTCGTCAGCAAAAAAAATTAGAGAACAAATTTTCGGATTAGCTAATAATACTTTAGAGTTAACGACTAAGGAATTTTTAGAAATGAGAAATAAAAGTTTCGGTGGAAAAGGGAGAGCATTGTATTCTAATAATTATAACTTCGCAGGAGTGTATATATTACATAATAAATCTAAAGATTTATATTATGTGGGACAAGGAAAGCAGGTTTTAAATCGAGTGAACAATCATTTCACTGGAAAGGGCAATGGAGATGTTTATGCAGATTACAAATACGGAGATTATTGGACAATCAAGATGATAGCTCTTGAAAAAAGTGGTTTTAATACTTTGAATGAATTAGAAAGGTATGCAATTGAAACCTACGATTCTTATAAAAGAGGCTATAATAAAACCAGAGGAAATAAATAATATGTTTTAATTAATCTAAGAGTATCTCTTACTGGTGAATACATACAAAATAAGATCGAAATATCTCATTCTTATATTTGTTGTAAAACTATTTTGGTTATGAGATAATATCAACATAAGGGAATTTTTAATTTATATCAAGACATGTCTTTCTTCCGACGCCTACATTAAAAAAAGTAGGTGACATGATTTGATTTTTATTAAATATAAGAAATCATCATCAGGAGAAGTAGAGATTGATTTTCGATGTGATTTCGAAAAAATAATATCATTACTTTTGGGAACAACAACTTTATTAGATTTTCTTGCAAAGTCTTTAGGTATATAGTAATAAAAAAGAATGCACATTTTATGTGCATTCTTTTTTATTATTCCTTATGAGTTAATCTTTTGTTTATCATTACTATAAATTTCGATCATGTATGAATCACTTCAAATCCATTTGCTTACTTCTTCTGTTTTAAACAAATCAGTAATTTCTTTTTCTAATTTCTTCCCAAACTCTTTGGCATCTGGATCAGCACTACTAATTTTTGTGCCTAATTAATCCGCTTAATGGATTCGATCTCGTATGTTTTGGGTACTATTTTGTGTGAAATGGAGATAATATTTTTATTTTGGATAGATTTCTTGCGAAATATGTACCTAGAGCCGTGTTTCAATTAAAATGTGATACGATAGTTATATATTCGTTTTGCTGGTAAAAGGGGATGAGTGTCGATGAAAAACCACATAAAAGTAAATGGAAAAATCCTTCAAACAAATAAAAAATGGTCACATCTCAAGCAAAGACAAAGACAACATATTTCTACTTGGTTACGTAGAGAATATTCACAGTTTGTAAAAACACATTATAGAAGACCTAAAAAGTATGAACATGATGAGATTCTTCATGAAGTGATGAATCAAATACAAGAACGTGAAATTTGGATTCCGTATAGTGAAGTAAAAAGATACTATGTAAGCAAAATAGGTAAATGGTTTAGAAAAATAGAAGAAGAATGGGAAATACAAATAGACAACAAAGGGATGCAGCAAGCATTAAAAGAAAAGTAGATACAATTAGGGGGAGTATTTCATGTATAACTTACAAGAAGATATGTATGAACAATTGAAAGAAAAAAAAGGGGAAGTTACTGTATTTTTAATAAATGGCGTTCCAATACGTGGGCAGATCCTTGCAATGGATAAATTCACCGTTCTTATGATAGTTCATGGTAAGCAACAACTAGTCTACAAGCAAGCTATTTCCACAATTCTTAAGTAATTATTGTCCTTTTTTCGAGGAAAGAGGAACTAATAAAAAAAAGAAGATTGAAATCAATCTTCTTTAGAAAAAGGAACAGATGACAGATTAGTACTCCAACTCATAATCAATTATAAATAAGGGTACATATATATTCAATGCGTTCTGAATTTTCTCAATATATTTGTCTTATTTTTAAATTATAATATAAGTAATTCTTTTTATTATTATATACTTGTTCTTTCCTGTTGCGGAATCCTTTTAATATTAAAAGGATTCTCTTTTTTGTAATACGAAACTACAAATGAAAAAGATAAGATCGGAGAGTATGATCTTATCTTTAGCGTAAGGGAAAAACAAATGACAACAGCTTAATTTTTATAATATTATATTTTTCGTTATTATTCTATATAAAACCATAAATAACATATATATCTATATTGAGAAAAAATTACAAAATAAACGATAAATGATGAAAAAAAAACGAATGTAAACTAATATCAAGTAATTTGCATTCAAATTACTGAAAATATTGAATTCACGATAATTTCTCTAATACCTTCAAAACATACGACAAAAGTATACATTCAAAACACAATAAATAAACAGGTTAAAGCATCATGGATAAAAAAGAAAAAGCTAGATCCATGCTAGCTTTTTTACATAATTTAAGTTAACAGGAGTAAGCACTATTTAATAAAATATTTCCAATATCCTATTACTACAAATAATAAAGACACTACTATGTAGAGAATAGATCCAATAAAAATAGGATTCATATTAAATTCAAACTTTTCTTCATCGATTTTAATACCAGTTTGAGCTTGAACTTGAAGTCGATTGCTATTACTAGAAAATCCACCCTTACTACTGAAAAAACCTATAATTAGAGTAAAACAAATTCCAGCAAAAAAGGTCAGGTCAATAAAATTCCAACCAATAAATTCTGCTAATTTATATACAATTACTCCTTCAATTATTAAAGTTGCAAACACTCCTAGCACTTTTTTCATCTTATCCATATACTCCTTCATATACCAAATTAAAAACCATTACTATAATATTTCTAAATTTATAAATAAAAACCTTTTATATATCCTATCTATAGTTAATATAATTCCACTTATCGGTAGTTTTAGTGAAAATATGAATATGATGATGATCTTTTTGGAAAAATACTACAAATGATTAAAATTCAAAATACAACAATTGATGAGATATAAAATCTAACTTAGAATAAGTTGTGTTTCAATTTTGTTTTTTACTGGATGGAGACAATATGAAGAGAATTACTCAAAAACAAATTATACTATTTTGTATTTCGTTAATATTTATGACAGGCTGCTTGCAAAAGTATATTATTGATGATCTTGAATTAATTCAAGGAATTGTATTTGATATAACAAAAAATAAAATAAAAACAACAATTGTCTCTCCTGTTCAAAAAAAAGGTCATCAAGTTCAAGTGTTTGAAAACATCGGAAACACAGTAACACAAGGAAAAGAAAAATCCTTTTCCGAATCTGTGCGCCCCCTTGCCATCGGACAATTACGTGTTGCTCTTCTTACAGAAAAATTAGCAAAAAAAGATATAACCATAGCATATGATACGCTTCTACGGGATAAGAGCATAGGAGGTACAATATATCTAGGAATATTAGAAGGTGAAGGATATGAGCTATTCTCTGGAAAATATAATAATACCTTTAACGTTGCAATTTACATAAAAAACCTGTTTGAACACAACATGGAAACAGGTTCATTACCACATGATAATTTATATCTTAACTCTTATCGCTACTATGAAGTTGGAAGAGATACTTTTATGGCAATATTAAAAAAACAAAAAGACAAAATAAAAATTAAAAGTATAGCTCTTTTCAAGAAAAACAAATATATAGGAAAATTGGAACAAAAAGATATGTTTATTTTTAAAGGATTGCTTGAAAAACATAGATTAAATTCCAAGGAATTTAAAACCCATGACGGTTATGTATTAATTAACAATATCAGTTCCACGCCTTCCTATCATGTTAAGATTAAAGATGGAAAACCATCTTTTTATATTCAAGTTAAAATGAATGCCCGTCTACAAGAAACCTCAAAAATGATAAATTTAGAAAATAAAAATACCATCAAGATAGTAACAAAAGACATAGAAAAACAATTGAATTCAGAAAGTAAAAAACTAATAAGAAAAATACAAAATCTAAATGTAGATCCACTTGGTTTAGGCTCCAAATTCAAACAACAATATAAACCATTTAAATTAAAAGAATGGGAAAAGATATATAAAACAGTACCAATAAGAGTGAAGTACATTGTAAATATTGAAAATTCAGGGGTTATTGAGTAAAACATTTAATACTTTGCTACAAAAAATAATTAAATCAATTATTATAACCTCACTTATCAATAACAAAAAAAGCTAGCTTTTTTAACCATTATAATTATCCATAAATATAAAATATTATTGTTGATTTTGTTTTTCTCTTACACCTACAACCCAAGCTAATAATAAAATTGAGCTAGTTACTAAGAATGCTGTTAAAACTCCCATTAAACATTCCTCCTTTTCACAACCGAATTAACCATATTATACCGTGATAATAAATACAACGACTTACCTATCCTATATAATTTTAGTTACCATAAAATCCGTTACAGGAAGTACAAACAAACCCCTCTCCAAATGGAGAGGGGTTTGTTATTCGTTCTCAATATTTTTTCTTTTTAAGTCGGTAAAGTCCTGTCAGACTGGCCCCTGTTGCAATGGTAATCATAAAAATAGAAACACTTAAGGAAACAGCTTTATTTGGAATCGAATGATTAAAATTTGCCCCAAGTAATGTAATAGTTGCCAACCATGTTAAACCAATAATGTAAGACCAACTTGTTCTCTTTGTCATAACTTATTCCCCTCTTTTTTTATTACTTGGAGTAACACTCTTTGCAATTGATTTTTCCTTCGTTATCAAGCAGTTTTTTGATTACAGTCATGCCTGCATATTCCGGATATCGTAATTCTACATAGACAAGTTCCCCGCCCCGAACGTCTTTTCCGCAACTTACACATTTAGGTTTCACTTTTAACATGATACATTTCCTCCTTTTCGCTAATTTTAACATTCGGAATAAGCAATTTGTTTTATATTTTTGATGTATAAAATATTCATAGAGAGTTAACATAACGTCTTATTATCAGTAGCAAGGACAAAAGCGCCCCCTTACTCTCGCAATGCATCTGCCTTTTTCTTTCTATAATTCTATGCATCTTTTTATATATTCCTATTTTGACGCGCCTTTTGGCCTCCCCATAGTTCCCTATGTCTCCCGATCTTTTGCATAAAACTTTGCATGCTCTTAGCGTGTTTTTTTCTGAAATGCTGGCGGTACGCCTAGTATTACAATTCATCTAAATTATCTATTTTTCGTTATGTTAAAACTATGTATACTATAAAAAGTTAATCTCAATCTATAGAAATAAAGAGATTTATAATATCTGCTTACGTCCACTTTTGTAAACATTCTAATCGCTTCATACTCTCAATCACTTTTTCGTCACTCACTATATAATAAATCTCATTTCCTTTTCGCTCATAGGAAACCATCTTAAACTGTTTTAACTTTATTAATTGCTGTGACATTGTAGATTGTGGAACACGTAGTAACCTCTGTAACTGGGATACATTTAATGGACCTTTCGAAATTAATTCTCGAACTATCATCAAGCGCATAGGATGTCCAAGCATCCGCAATATATCTGCAGGTCTCTCGTAATCATTAATATTCATATAAAAAGCTTTTGGCATAATCATTTCTCCTTTTTTATTGAGCGTTTTCTACATCCTAACATCATCTATTTGTTTGGCAAATGTTTAGATACACAAGAGATTCCTTCAAGTGCTTATGTTTTCATAACTGTATCATTCCCAAAGAATCTCCCTATGTCCTCTTGGTATCTTCCATTGCTTCCGATGTTATTATAATAAATAACTCATTTAGTTCTCTCTGCTGTATATTTTCTGGTACTTTTAATTCCCTTCCAAACGTTTTCCTTCAAGTAATTTTTACTACTTTAATCTGCTGCGTAGAGACCGGAGTTTGAAATTTTTCTATTTTCTGGGCTGATGACAGGGTAATTTTAAGCTATTAAAGATTCCTTTTGTGTATCTAAAATCCAAAAATAAAAAGATAAGATCAGGGAACACGATCTTGTAAGTGTTATTTTTAATGACCGCCTCCGCGTGGAAGGTGCTGACCACCATCATTTTCAGGTGTAAATTTTCATCCTACACCTGGTTCATCAATATAATAACCGGTGTTTCCATCTGTTTATTTACAACTTATATAGTTCATTTAAATTTCTCACCTTTTGGTTAATGCTTATATAGTCGTCTAGGTCCAATTTAAGCGTACTATTTCTAGAGGATTACATTAGTATTTTCGTTGCTTAGCCATGTTGATAAATGGTTCATATGTACTTGTTTCGTCAAAAGGATGCCCAAAACCATATTCATCTTCTCGCGCATGGTAACCGTAGGTTGCAATACCTACACCTTGCGTGTGATTTTCTGGAAAATAGATAATGACTTTTGCTTCTTCGGGATTAGAGAGGTGCAGGCAAGCACATATTTTGTCTATTAAGTATTTATTAATTATATTGATTACACTTGTTCTTTTTGCACACCAACCAATATCATCATAAATATGTAATAAGTGATTTTCTTTATCGACATATAACTCAAAATGATTATATCCCATATTGTGAAAGTTTTCCGTGATCAAATGGAATCGATTGTCAACGATATTTGGAAATAAAAACATATCATAGGTATCACTGGCAGTAATAACAATAGCTCGTTCATTATCTGATGATTTTTTGAACATGATAAATTCCTCCTTAAGAATATTTTTGTATTTTAATCTACCCCCACTTTCACTTCACTTAGAAGTGAGGGGTTCCTAAGTAAAGAGTTTTATTGAACTTAGGCTATTCCCGCAGTCCTTGCGGTTAGAATCCTTATCGCTGCATTCTTTAAAGGATACTTGCATTCATATTTCTATCATCATGTGTACGACAAGAAGGACACTCCCATGTATGTAGCTTCAGACTTTTAACATCTTTGTTTTGTTAGTAACAACAAGAACATAGTTGCTAGAAACAAATGTTTTTGATACAACAATAACTTGTTTGTCATACCATTTTTCTTTATATTCTAACATGGTTCGAAACTGTAACCATGACAAATTGTTTAGTAACACTTTATATATGTTGAACAATTAAGATGACTTGATGCTATTCCTTGTTCGAAGAGCCAATTCATCTCCCAGCTACTCACTGGACCGTGAACCTTCTCACTTCTTGAGGAAGGCGTCTTCTTGGCTAAAATAATAAGGAGTAAAAAGATAATGATATTCTATAAAAGATTTTCTATACTTATATTTAAATTAATTGAGGAGGCTTTTATTTGCTGACAGTATTAAAGAGTATTTTGGGGTAATTGGTTGTATTTTAGCGTTGTACTATCTAGTAACTGATAAATTTGAAGTAATGCCTTTTATGTCTTTATTTATGGGATTGTTGATTTTAATGACAGGAATTTCTAATTAAAAAGAAAATCAAAAAGCTTCGGCGTATATGCTATTTTTAGCATCAGGATTTATTATCTTTGTTGCAGTTTATACTTTCAGTTCTTAACATATATTTACTTAGAAAAATCAAGTTAAAACAACTTACCATTATTAGGAGTAAAAAGAGCTAGTTTTTTACAATAATAATTATCCATACATATAACATGAGTTTATTTTACTAACTTTTTTGATTTATAAAAAGTCATATTTTTTTATTCTTTATAATAGTGTAAACCATTTTGTAGAGTTTCTGTGTGGAATTCCAACTTATGATTAGTTGGGTCTGTTAAAAATAGTACTTTTGTAGTTCCTTAAAAATGGAAATTGTATGCCTGAAAGTGAAAGTATGCGAATACTTAAATGATACATAAATAGTACTGAATAATCCTAGTATTTTTAGGTTGAGAATGTATAAAAAAGTCAATTTTATATTGACTGAATATTGTTATTTTTCTTTTTTTGAAAAGCGGAGTAATCTACTGTAATAAAGGCGTTTATAACGTTTTTTTCTTTTGACTAAAAGGGATTGTTAACTTGAAAGAACAGAAGATGTTTGTTAAGGTAGTGAACCATAAGCAAAAACTAAAAAATAGAAAGAGTCATTTCCCGGAATTTTGAATGGCTTATGGTAACACAAAGGAGAGATTTGGTGAAGGTTGAAATTATGGTTTCGCTTGCCATTTATATGGCAGCTATGTTGTACATCGGATATTGGTCTTATAAGAAGACATCCGATTTATCAGATTATATGTTAGGTGGAAGGGGACTCGGTCCAGCAGTTACAGCTTTATCAGCTGGCGCTTCTGATATGAGTGGCTGGATGTTAATGGGCTTGCCTGGTGCAATGTATGTAACAGGAGTAGCAAGCGTATGGATTGCAATTGGGTTATTAGTAGGTGCTTATGTAAATTATTTAATTCTTGCCCCACGTTTAAGAACCTATACAGAAGTAGCAAATGATTCTATTACTATCCCAGACTTTTTAGAAAATCGATTTCAAGATCGCACGAAAATACTACGTTTTGTCTCCGCTATTGTTATTTTAGTCTTTTTCACATTTTATACGTCAGCCGGTTTAGTTTCAGGAGGACGTCTATTTGAAAATTCCTTCAATCTTGATTATAAAATTGGATTATTTATAACAGTTGGTGTTGTTGTTGCATATACACTATTTGGCGGTTTCTTAGCAGTCAGTTGGACAGACTTTGTGCAAGGATGCATTATGTTTATTGCACTTGTATTAGTGCCAATTGTTGCTTTTACAGATGTGGGTGGTGTAACAGAAACATTTAATATAATAAGACAAGTCGATACCTCATATTTAGACCTATTTAAAGGAACTACAATACTTTCCATTATATCATTTTTAGCATGGGGACTCGGATATTTTGGACAACCACATATAATTGTCCGCTTTATGGCAATTACCTCCGTTAAAGACTTAAAAACTTCTCGTAGAATCGGTATCGGTTGGATGGGGATTTCGATAATAGGTGCAATGCTTACAGGACTTATTGGTATTGCTTATTACGCCAAAAATGGTGCTACATTAGAAGATCCAGAAATGATTTTTGTAACGTTTTCAAGTGTTTTATTCCATCCGTATATTACTGGATTTTTATTATCAGCTATTTTAGCCTCTATTATGAGTAGTATTTCCTCACAATTACTCGTTATTTCAAGCGCAGTTACAGAGGATTTTTATAAAACATTTTTCCGCCGTCATGCAAGTGATAAAGAACTCGTATTTATAGGTAGGCTGTCCGTGTTAATAGTAGCTATGATTGCAGTTGTTTTATCATATCATCCAAGCGATACAATTTTAACACTTGTCGGTTATGCGTGGGCAGGATTTGGTTCTGCATTCGGTCCAGCAATTTTACTAAGTCTTTATTGGAAGCGAACGACAAAATGGGGTGTACTTGCAGGGATGATTACCGGTGCAGCAGTAGTCATTACATGGGTGCAAATTCCGAATCTAAAAGTGATGATGTACGAAATGGTACCAGGATTTTCACTAAGTTTACTAGTTGTCATTATTGTGAGCTTGTTGACACCAGAACCTACGAAGGCAATTTATTGTGAATTTAGTGAGATGAAAACATTGCTGGAAGAAGAAACAAAGTAATCTAATGTAAGTGTTTGATATTAAACTATACAAAAGACATTTTTTTGAGAATGGGTAAATGCTATAATCTCCATGTTTATTGAATATGTAATATTTAAATAAGAAAGTAGGTGTAGTTCATGTTAAAAGCATACAAGTATCGCATCTATCCGAATAAGGAACAACGTACATTTTTTTCTAAAACATTTGGATGTGTACGATTTGTATATAACAAAATGCTTGCTGATAGAATCAATTTTTATCATGAATCTCAAACAAGTATTGATAAATCCATCAAGTATCCTACACCAGCCCAATACAAAAAGGAATTTCCGTTTCTTAAAGAGGTAGATAGCCTTGCTCTAGCTAATGCACAAATGAACTTAAATAAGGCGTATGCTCATTTCTTTCGTGATAAATCTATTGGTTTTCCAAAATTCAAAAATAAAAAAGAAAACCGTTGTAGTTATACAACGAATAATCAAAAAGGAACCGTATGTATAGAGAATGGATATATGAAGCTACCAAAACTAAGGACAAGGGTAAGAATTAAGCAACACAGACCGTTTTTTGGTTTGATTAAGTCTGTAACGATCTCTAAAACAACTACTAACAAATATTTTGCTTCTGTTTTAGTTGAGGAAAAGGAACGACTGTTCCCTGAACTGAAAAAAAGAGTTGGTATTGTTATGGGTTTAAAGGGTTTTGCAACCCTATCTAATGGTAAGAAGTACGAAATTCCAAAATGGATGAGAAAAACTGAAAATAGATTAGTTTTTTTACAAAAGTCTTTGCTGCGCAAAAAGAAAGGCTCTAAAAATCAAAATAAAATTAGATCACAAATTGCAAGACTTCACGAAAAAATTGTTAACCAACACAATGACTTTCTTCATAAAATCAGTAATGAAATCACTAACGAAAACCAAGTAATTGTGATGGAAGATTTGAAAATGAAGGATATACAAAATAATCATAAGTTGGCAAAATCAATCTGTGAAGTATCTTGGGCTAAATTCAGAGAATACCAAACCTACAAAGCACTATGGAAAGATCGTGAGTTAATTATTGCACCGAAGAATTACTTAAGTGGTCAACTCTGTTCTTGCTGTGGTTATAAAAACAAAGAGGTAGAAAAGACGAATCTTTATGAATGGGATTGCCTAATGTGTAATAGCCATCATGATCGAGATGTAAATGCAAGTATCAACTTGCTAAAGCTAGCCCTGTAGTTTGATGCTTTCGTTTAGGGGTAGGAACTACCCTGATAGCTTGGAAAATATAGATGGCTAATATAAGTGTCTACTTCCCAAGAAGCATCCACTTCAAACAAACAATAAGGGTGTTAAGTGGTGTGTAGTTCACAGATGACTTCACACTGCCTTTAACAAAAAGGCAGATTGGATCTCCTTTGGTAAAAGAGATAAGGTAATTTCAATATCTTGTTTCTTAATGGATTTTTTCTTTAAAATGAGGAGATAATAAAAAATTACAATAAATCTAATAATGTATAGAGTTATGTTGCATGGTTATCTAATGAAACTACCCTACAGATGGTAGCTAAGTTTGAACAAGAAAAATTAGCTTTATAAACCAAATTTTACTTGCCAGTTCTTCTAAAAATACAAGTGTAATATATCGCTGTAATTTTTCAACAAATGATAGTAGTTCATCTTGAATCGAAATATTCATAAAAAAAGTTATTCTTTCTAATTAATCTAGTTAGAAAGAATAACTTTTTTGGTACTTAGAGGTATTAAAACCCCTTAAGTTCATGGGTATGTATGTTGATCCCTATTTGTTGTATATTTCTGTGTATATTCAACTAGCTCAGTAATTGTTGAAAGAAAAAAGGAACAAAACTGCACTAGATCGCCTAGAGGGCCTAATTATTTCACTTGTACAAACGGGGTAGCACCACCGCTTACTTGTGGGAGTTTTCCGTCCCATTTCTCGATTTTTTTGATTTCTACTATTTCTGGAGATAGAGATTGCTTTAAAATTTCATTTGCTTGTGCTTTACCTTTCGCAGCTTCTATGTCACGTTCAGCTTCCACAATAGCTTGTTTTTTCTCAATCTCTAATTTTTCTAATCTTTGTTGCGCATCTACAACACCTTGAATTGCTTTTGCTGTATTTTCGTCTGGTTTTGGTGCTTCAAGTGTTACTGAATCAACCATAAATCCAGTATCATCTACAATTCCACGAAATTCTTTTTCAATTGCCGCATTAATTTCTCCTTGATGCTGGAACACTTCGAGAACAGAATATTTCGAAAACACATTAAGTGTCGCTTTTTTGATACGTGTTTGTAGCCAACCATTCTCAATCACATCTGGAGATTGCCCTTTAAATTTGTTATATATTTTAGGGAGTTTTTCTACATCATTTGCATAATCATAAGATAAACTAACAGCTAATGGTTTACCATCTTTTGTTTGTACATTAAAACTCTTTACTTGTATCGTTTCCGTAGAAACTGGATATTCCGTTACACGTTTAAATGGCGATACTAGATGCCAACCTTGGCCTAATGTTTCTTTTTCCACACCTGTACTTCTATTATAAACTACACCTGCATGTCCTTGTTCAATTACTGTTACACTTATTGCAGTTAAAGCTCCAACTACTAAGAGTCCTATTCCTACTATAATAGCGCCCATTTTCTTTTTCATTTTTTGTCTTCCTCCCTGAAGCTATTTTTTATTTTTAATGCGACATTACCTATCCATTCAAAAACCCCTAGTTTACCCGATACGAACCAAATGCTGGATAAAATCATCACAAATAATACAACCCCAACGACCAATGAATACATCGGATTCCCCCTTCATTCGTAGCATTCCTTTCTTTAATAACTCACATGTCTTTAGATAGTTAGGAATGTTTATAAATATAATTTGTATTTGTCATAAGAAAAACAGTTTAAAAATCATGCCTTACTTCAAAAAAATTTCTTATTGTATAGGTACACCCGGCAAGAATTTTACAATTAACACCATAATAGTAGCTAAGAATCCTATTTTAATAATGAATAGAATAATAATCGGAATAATTGCTTTTACTTTACTTAATCCCGCTGTAATTTGTAATCCTAACCAAATTAAGACCAAATTCCATATGTAAAATATTTCTATTGCATTACCAATCCCATATGTAAATGTACCCTCGGACAAAATTGCCCCTAAACCTGTATATTGTGTGGATCCACTACCCACAATGAAACTTAAAGTAGTATTTATAAATCCGCCAACGATAAGAATAATGTTTGTATATGTAACTATGCTTAATAATGTTTTATAAGATGTATCATTGCCAAAAAATACGATAAACACTTTGTAAATAGCTGTTATAAACAGTGCTCCAATCATTGTCCCTACAAAATTTGATAAGATACCAGAAATAACTTCTCCTGCAAGAGTACTCTTTCCAGCAAGTTCTCCAAATTCTTTTCTCATCTGAATCATCTCAGGTGAGGAATACATCACATATTTACTCAAACCACCTAAAATTCCTTGTAACAGTGCAACTAAAAAGAATATACCCCAAACTTTTTGGTTTGTTTTAATCCTTTCAAACTGAAGGCTAGGAGAAGTAAACATTCCAAGTAGTGATGGCTTCTTCTCCCATTCTTCTGGTTTTACATTTTCTTTCATTTTGAATCCTCCTGATTCTGTCCCACTAAAATTATATATAGTAGGACTTTTCTCTTTACTACATGACGAATGTCTTCATTTTAATTAGGTACATAAAATTATAAGTTCTTAAAACGAGTTCAAATGACCTCGTTTTAAGAACTTATATTTAATATATATTGAATATGCTGAAAAATCAACAAGAAATTCAAAAAACAATATTAACCTTTTTTAATTATTTATTATAAAAATTTACAAATTAAGATTAACTTTACATGGGTATGGATTAAACATGTAGTGATTTCTTAGTTTTTCTGTAAAGATGCACCTTTACAGATACATATAAATCTATGAAGAATACATATGTATTCTTCATAGATTTTATAATTTGTTGACGGTTGTTTGTTTTACAAATATTTACAATAAGGATTTACTATCATTCTTAATGAGGTGTATGAAATGAAACATAAAAAGTTTGGATATGTACGAGTTTCCAGTAAAGATTCAAATGAAGGACAACAAATTCGAAATATGAAAGTTTTAGGGATAGAAGATCGGGATATTTTTTATCGATAAACATTCTGGTAAAAACATGCAATATGTGAACCATTCTTATACAAGTCAAACATGTCCGAAATGTTCTGAAAAGAACAAGGTACAAGACAGAAAATACAAGTGCCAATGTGGATTTGAGAAACATCGTGATATCGTTGGGGCGATAAATATTTGCTACGCAACTGTGGTTGGAGGTAATAGTCAACCACTATATGGCCTGTTTTAGGAGGGGGATGGCACACCCTCATCTTGAAGGCTGTTCAAAACAGAAATGGACTGCGAATGCTTAGTCATTCAAGAATCCCATCCGTTACAGCGTAAGGTGTAGGACTTGCGGCTTTAGCCGTGGGAGTGTCAAAATATCCTTATTGTTGATGTTTTCACTGCCAAAAAGGAACCTTGCACAGGTTGCTTTTAGTTTTTATCGAGATACAATTTTACTAACTCTATTATATCCCCTTGATTTGTGACAGAAATGTTAAATATTTGAATATAAAGAGGTTTCTAGCGTATGAATATATAAATACAATTATAAAGGGGATAATTTCGTATGTTTACAAAAAAACTAGTAATCGTAGCAACTACTGTAGCATATAGGATATGGATTAACTGTGGGTATGACGCCAATTTTCGCAGACTTTAATGGGGGTCCCGCAAATCATACAACACATTCTATTCTCCATGAACAAGAACAAATACCCTTTACTGGGTATGTTATTTCAGTGGATAATAATTATCTAGTTGTTGCAAATACAACTACAAAAGAAGAAGCACTCTCATATCAAAATGATTGGTGGAAATTGGTTGCTCAAAATAAAATTTTAAAAGGTTAATATTGAGAATATTCAGTGTAAATAATATCAATTTACTATAGTTTACAATTATGTAAAGATATATCCAAAGTTGGTTTTTCTTTAAAACTTACCTCTAATGAAGAGTTAAAGAGATTTTTGTTGGAGTCATCATGAAGAAACAAGCCAACTTCTAAACAAATTGGCTTGTTTTAAATCAATGCTCTTTTTCATTTATAATTTTGCCAAACCATCAACATTTACAAGCTTAATCACACACAATATTAAGACTTTTTGCCTCTTTTGATGAAGGCAATTGTAGGAGTGTTTGAATATAGGCTCAAACAATGGATAGACTGCTTTAAATGGGATGAAACAATATTCCTATTTACCAGCAAGCCCTCCAGTTAAAAGTAAAGGATACACAATAAAAAATTGTTCATGGATTAGGATGTCGTGTCAGTAATTTACATAAATAGCTAAATCAACTTGGTTTGTAATGAGTAGGTTAAAAGTTGTCATATGAGTAATGATAAGGAATGACATTATGAATGACCTTCGTATAAGAATAATTTAAGAGTCTAACAGAGACTGTAGTTGATACAGTAGGATGTGGGTACTTACAGAATATATTAAAGGAAATGAGGTGAATACAGCATGAGAGGAGTTGCAAAAAAAGTACAAAGGCTACGCTTACTGGAGGAGCATTGTGAGCGTCAAGTAGACACAAAACAATATTGTGCACAGAAGTGTAAAATAGAAAAAGAGTGTATCAAACTAGAAAAAAATACAGTTAAAAAACGAACCCAAAAGGTACAAACGCCAGAAGAAAAATGGGATGCAAGATGTAAACAAGCAGTAGAATTATTTAATCAAGGAATGGAATATCCAGTTATTGCAAAAAAAGTGGGATGTAAAGTAAGTAGTTTGTATAGAGAGCTCAAGAAACGTGGTGTATTACAAATGCCAAAGCAAGTAGCACCATCTAAAGTAGTAAAACCATCTATACTATCACCACAAACAAAAAAATCGGCGTTCCAACGATATAAAGAATACTATATGTATAAATAAGAGAATTACTGATGATAGGATCAATAAATTGAATTAGGAATACTATTGCTAGATATATAATCTGCATATAATCAAAGGGATTTAAAAAAGCGTTTGTTTAGAAATACAATTGAATATTGCAACATTATATTTATTTTTCATCAATTCAGTGTACTCTCTTTTTTGAAATCAGGATGCGTAAGAATACCAAAATACACAAAAATTAATTTTTTAAAAATCTTAAGAGATTATTAAGCATTGGTTCCTTATTGTCCATTAATGTTTAGCACTGAAATGTGTTATTCAAGCTATATACCGTATAAACTTAGTGATTGTAATATTTATGAAATGAATACAATTTTTATAAATGGAAGGGGATATATCATGTTAACTGAGTTACAAAAAAAGTTTTTCTTAAAATTAAAAATCCCACCAAAAGAAAATGTGGAATTTGAAGATTTGCATACAATTCTTTTACAGTTGGGGCACGTATTACCTTATGAAAACATAGACATCATGGAAGGGAATATGAAAGAGTTTTGCAGAGGAAATATTGAAGAAAAACTACTTGTAAAGAATCGTGGCGGATTATGCTATGAGATTAATTCTTTATTATATTATTTTTTGTGCGATTGTGGATTTAATGTGTACCGAATAGCTGGAACTCTTTATAATTCAAACACAAGAAAATGGGGTCCTGATGATGGCCATGTAATCATCGTTCTACAGCACAAACGTGAGAACTATTTAATAGATGCAGGTTTTGCATCGTATCTTCCTTTACAGCCCGTTCTTTTTGATGGTAACAGTGTGACTTCTGTGACCGGAGAATATCGTGTTCGTAAACAAAAAACAGAGAAAGGAACCCATGTATTCGAAATGAAAAAAGGGAAAAATGGTGAAACTTCGCATTTTCTTGATTCTGATCTTACTGATACCTGGTCGATCGGTTATGCTTTTTATTTAAATGAAATTAACGAAAAGAAATTGAGTGCTATACAAAACATGGTTATAGAGCATCCAGAATCGCCAGTAAATAAGGGGAATATTATTTGCAAATTAATTGAAAATGAGCATATTGCACTTACTAAGCAAAGTTTTACAAAAACCCGGTATGGGAAAAAATCTAAAAAAGAAATAACAGAGAAACAATATCATCAAATACTTAGAGATACATTTCATATTTTTTAGAAAACTAACATGAAGAAAGTGAAATAGTAGATTTTATAAATCGTTGTTCCTTCATTTGTATCTGGATTGTTATTTTATATCTCTTTATATATTTTTAATGATTTGAAAGAAAGCAATAAATTCTTCTATTTTACCACTAGAAACATATTTAAATAGGTTATCTTTGCCCAACTCCTTGAAATGAGGGAATAGCAAGAAATTCAAATAAATATGTTATATAAGTATAATTTGTATTTTTGAAATGGAGAATTCTGAATTTTTTTGCGAAAACATGTAATTAGAGCAGTATTTTAATTTAAATGTGATACGATAGTTATATATGCATTTAGATGGTAAAAGGGGATGAAGTTTGGTGAAAAACCATGTAAAAGTAAAGGGACGACTCCATCAAACAAATAAAAAGTGGTCACATCTCCGGCAAAAACAAAAAACATATTTCTAATTGGTTACATTGGGAATATACACAGTTTGTAAGAACGCATCATAGAAAACCTAGAAAGTACGAGCATGATGAAATTCTTCATAAAGTGATGAATCAAATACAGAAACGTAAAATCTGGATTCCGTATGATGAAGTGAAAAAATATTATGTAAGCAAAGTAGGAAAATGGTTTAGAAAAATAGAAAGTGAATGGGAAACACGAGGTGAGGGTGCATTCCATGTATAACTTACAGAATATATGTGTGAACAGTTAAAAGAGAAAAAAGGAACATTATTATCATTTTAAAGAGTGAGGTTCCAATACGTAGATAGGTCCTTGCAACAGATAAATTTACTGTCTTTATGATAGTTCATGGTAAGCATCAATTCATCTACAAGTAATCTCTACAATTATTAAGTAGTTCTTTTTCTTCCTTTTTGGGAGGGGGAGGAAAAAATACCTACTTAGTAGTCAGAATATACAGAGTTTGTTTTTCAAGCAATAGGAATAATACCTAGAAAAAAAGACTTTAGTACGTCTTTTTTGGGTGTTGAAGAACAGACGAGAAGAATAGGGGGAGAATTCGTTGGAAACGAAATTACAAGCATTTCAAAAGGATAAAAGTAAGAACATGCTATTTTCACAGGAACAATTGCTACAAGAGGCGTTTCAAAAGCGTCAGAATATCACATTGATTCTGTTAAAAGGATTACATGTAAAAGGAGGGATAAGAGGATTTGATACTTACTCTGTTTTAGTAGAATTTGAAGGAAAGCAACAGCTTGTATATAAACATGCAATCTCCACGGTTCGATTTTAGAATAAAACAGTAGCATGAATCCTAGTGATCTCATGCTACTAATGAAGATTATTCAGCTTTCCCCGCTTTAAAGACAGGTATTTTACTCGCAGGGATGGTAAGAGCTTCACCAGTATGTGGATTGCGTCCTTCACGGGCAGCACGATTTCGTACTTGGAATGTGCCAAATCCAATTAGTTGTATATTGTCTCCATTTTACAGAGCGTGTTGAATATATTCTAATACGGCATCCACCGCAAGACTTGTTTATGGTTTTGTTAGTTCGGCTTGTATTGCGACTTGTTTTATTAATTCTGTTTTATTCATAGGACACCTCTTATTATAGTTAGTTTTTGTTTAGTATAAGGTGAGAAAATACGTGGTGCAAGATGATTTGTAAGATGTGAAATTTTAAATTCTTTTTATAAGGAAAAAAGAAATGAGGAGGAAAAGAAGATGACAAATGTTTTCCATATGGAACCGAACGTATTTCAGAAACATTAAGGGTGTTGGCACATCCTGTCCGTCTACGAATTGTACATCAATTAATAAAGAAAAAGTCTTTAAATGTTTCTGCATTACAACAGTTTCTCTCCATGCCACAATCGACTGTTTCGCAACATCTTAGTAAGCTAAAAACACATAAAGTCGTAGCATATGAACGAAAAGGATTAGAAGTATTTTATCGAGTGGATGATGAAAAGGTGAAACAAACACTCAAGATACTTACATGTTAAATACATGGATTTGTTTATATGCCTAGTAATATGTACTTATAGGAATAATAGATAGAGGAGGGAGCGCATCTATGAATAAAATTTCACAATATAATTATATAACAGTGAAAGAACTTATTTTTATCCATGCCTACGTAACAGGAGAAGAAATCTCAGATCGGCAAGCATTACAAATTTTAAAACAGTTAGCTCCTGAAGAAATATCAGGCACAATCAAACAAAGCCGTCGGTATTGTATAAGGAAAAATGGAGAAGAGCTTTTTGAATACTATAGAAAAAAACAGCCGAAATTATTTGATAAACAAAAATTATACACGTTTGAAGAGTTGAAACATCGAGCGGATGATTATTGTTCCTCCTATTTAATGATTCACCTCTAATTCAGATGGTTCACTCCTTGTACATTTTGGTAAATGCATAAAATTAATATTTACTTTGCGGAGAAGGTAAAAACGAACTCTCAGATCCTCTTCTACCGAAAGAAAAAGATAAGAGCAATAATTTTTCCCCTTGAAAAGGTAAAAACAATAAATGAAAGACAACAAGGCTATTTAAAGAAGCAGAGAAAAAAGTAGAAAGGGAGATATACCTATGTAGGTGTGGTTATAATTTCACGTACCAAAAAGTTTTATTAAAAATAAAATCCATCAAACCCTTGCTCAAGGTTTGCCTCTTCTCTTTATTCTTCAATACAATAAACATATAGAATAACCACAAAGAAAGGTGCATAAAAAGGTAGTCCAACCATCTATTCTTCAACAACAAAAAACCCTCAAAAAAGGGTAGTATACAATCGAGTGATTGAAATGTTAAATGGTGGCGAAGCCATTTCTCATATTGCAAAAGAAAATGGTGTAATTAGGAAAACCGTCTACAGAATAAAGAACACCCTAATCTAGATTAAAATACTCATTTCCCCCTCATTGTAGCAACGTTGGTACCTGGACTTGTACGAATGATTCGTAAATCAATATATATATATTAAGTAAGTGATCCTCCTATTTTTCCAAACAAAATCATATAGATGGAAATAGATAAGTAAGAATAAAGAACTGAAGAGATATTAGACTTTTCTTTAGTTTGGTAGGTACGATACTCGCATTAATTACTTCTGTGAAAATAAAAGCAACTATGCAAAATTGATTAATTATCAGGAGGGAGATTTATGAAGAATAAATTGTTAATTGTTGGAGCCGGACCAACTGGATTAATTTTAGCTATTGGACTTGCAAAGCAAGGAATCCCTTTTAGAATCATCGATAAAAAGAAAGGTCCTGGAGAAGCTTCAAGGGCTTTGGCTGTACAAGCAAGAACATTAGAATTCTATCGGCAATTTGGATTTGCAGAACAAGTTGTAGAAAAAGGAATTAAATCAGTTAATATGAAATTTTATAAAAATACAACAATGAAGGCTACGGTCAACTTTGAGAATATGGGAAAAGGACAAAGCCCATATCCCTTTATGTTGAGTTTTCCTCAAGATGAGCATGAAAAATTTTTAATTGAACAATTAGAAGCAAAAGGGGTCAATGTAGAATGGAACACTGAGCTTGTATCATTTCATCAGAAAAATGACCATGTTAACGTTAGTACCATAAAAAATGGTGTGGAAGAAGAAAGTATTTATGGCTACTTATGTGGATGCGATGGTGCACACAGTTCCGTCAGAAAAGGGTTAAATTTGAATTTCCCTGGTGACTCATATAAGCAAATGTTTTACGTAGCTGATGTGCAAACTCACAACCAAGAAAGTGTTGGGTTTCAAATGAGACTATTTAAAAAGGGATTTGGGATTCTTATGCCAATTCGGACTGCTGGATCGTTACGCTTAATTGGAATAATACCAGAGGATTTGATGCACAAAGAAAATTTAGAAGCTGATTTTTCTTTAATTAGACCTTATATCCAAAAAAATATGGAATTAGAAATTACGAAAGTAAATTGGTATTCAACATATAAAGTACATCATAGAGTAAGTGAACATTTTAGAAAAGGACGCGTTTTCATTGCGGGAGATGCTGCGCACATACATAGCCCAGCAGGAGGACAAGGAATGAATACAGGCATTGGTGACGCAATTAATTTAGCATGGAAGCTTGGAGCAGTGATTCAAGGGAAAGCAAGTGAATCTATTCTAGATTCCTATGAGCAAGAAAGAATAGCATTTGCCAAACTTTTAGTAGCAACAACAGATAAAGTTTTTTCTTCGATTGTTGGTAACAGCATATTTGAAAAGTTCACTCGGCAATACTTAATTCCAATTATTATTCCAAGGATGACTAAGTTTTCGATAGTTAGAAAAATGATATTTAAAGTTATTTCACAAATAAGGATTCACTATCGAAATAGTCAACTTTCTAAAGGAAATACAGGTGAAATTCATGGAGGCGATCGTTTACCATGGATTCCTTTTGATGATACAGATAATTTTGCGCCACTTGAATCTTTTGATTGGCAGTTACACGTATATGGGGATGTAGTCCCTGATTTTAGTAAATTTGCAGAAGAAAATAACATTCTTTTGTATACATTCCCTTATACTCAAGAGGTACAAAAAGCAGGTATAAAATTGGGATCTACTTTTCTGATTAGACCTGACGGTTATATTGCATTAGCAGAGGAAACTCAAAATATAAATAGTATGGAAGAGTACATTAGAAAGAACAAATTAAAGCTTTAATATGCTATATAAAAAAGTCGGTTCCTAGTGGATTGAACCCTGAGAATGAGACGATAAAAAACACCTCTCTAAATCGTAAGTATCAGTTATGATTTAGAGAAGTGTTTTTCGTGTGGGGAAAAAGGCATATTATCCCGCCGAAATAAAGTGGAAAGTAGTTGAAATGAAACACAAAGAATTCAAAAATAAAGAAATTATGGATGCCTTAGGAAGTAGACATGTGGCTCAAATTAAAACTTGGATGAAATGGTATCGTGAAGGCGAGACCTATCGGTTTGAACAGTTTATTGGAAGACAATCTGCACATAAAAAAAGTTAACAGAACTTGAACAAAAAGAATTAGAAATACGTTATTTAAAGGCAAAGAATATATTGCTGGAAAAAGACAAGAAATCTTAAGGAGGTGGGAGGAAAAGAAGAAATAAGGAAAATGATAAAAGAATGGCAATTAACTTTCACAATTGCAGAACTGTGTTCCATATTTAGTATTTCACGTGCTACTTATTATCGTTGGAAAAAGCACGAGAAAACAGTAACTAATTATGAAGAAAAAACCGTAATAGAAATATGTCAACATCATAAATATCGGTATGGATATCGTCGGGTTATCGCTTGTCTACGTGATCAATTTAACATCGTAATGAATCATAAAAAATATTACGTATCATCTGGAGTTAGAAAAAAGAAAAAGGTATTTGTGCTCGGTCATGAACCAGTGGGAGCTAAAAATTGAATGCAACGGAGATTTAAAGCTACTAAGTCTAAGGGGTAGCACGCACATTTTAACGTTTTTATACTCTAAGGGATTCTCAAAACTCAATAATACAATTTACTGTACAGATAGTACAGTAATATATGTTAATTAGAATTTTAAAAAATAAACTATTTACATACCCTTACTAGTGAGATCTATCTATATTTTGAAAAATCCCAATCCATTTACTGTGAAAAATTTTATTAATTAAGAAACGACAAATATACAATTTGTTGGATGTATATTGCATTTGAGGGGATAGGTAAGATATCATTTTTTTACATAAGTAAAATATTTAATATTAAATGAACTTTAGAAATTGCGCCTAAATTAAAGGAGATTACGTTATGAATACAATCATGATTGTAGAAGATGATATGAAAATTGCTGAATTACTGGGAACTCATATTAAAAAATATGGATACCAAAGTGTTATTATAGAGGACTTCGAAAATGTTTTAGATATATTTCAAGAGATAAAACCAGATGTAGTGCTATTAGATGTAAATTTACCTAATTTTGATGGTTATTATTGGTGTCGCAAAATACGAGCTATTTCCACTTGTCCAATTGTATTTTTATCTGCAAGGAGTGGAGAGATGGATCAAGTTATGGCTTTAGAAAATGGTGGTGACGATTATATTACGAAACCTTTTTATTATGAAGTTGTTATGTCTAAAATCCGTAGCCAGCTCAGAAGAGCATATGGTGAATATGCTCCTAAAGTAAAAGAAAGAATAGTTGAGCAATCAGGGTTAATCCTGTTTCCAGAAAGAATGGAAATTCAACTAAATGATAAGACAATATTACTTACTAGAAAAGAAACAACTTTATTAGAAATATTGATAACAAAGTCTCCGCTCCTTGTAAAACGTGAAGTGATTTTAGAACAATTATGGGATAGTTCATATATAGACGAAAATACATTGAGTGTAAATATAGGTAGAATTAGAAGGAAATTGCAAGATTTAGGTATCGAAAACGCATTGGAGACGGTTCGTGGTGCTGGATATCGTTTGCATGCTACTTGGGAGGAGGAAGGAAAGGAATAATGAAATTATTTTTACAAGAACATATTCCACTTATTTGTTATACATTTGCCCAATTGCTTATCATTCTTTTTATATATTGGTTTGATGGTTATCCACATATATTGACAGCATTATATTCTGTATTTTTGGGTGTTTTTTTATTAATGGGTTATTTAATCTATCGTTATTATAGTCATCGTTCATTCTACAAGCGTCTATCAACACCAATGGAAACTTTAAATGAGTCAATAAAAGATAGTGATTTGACTCCATTATCAATGGCCTTAGAAACATTACTACAATCTCAATATCAATATTATCAAAACCAATTAAAAAAATGGGAACGAAAACAACAAGAACAAATGACTTTTATGAATCAATGGGTTCATCAAATGAAAACACCTATTTCTGTTATTGAGTTAATTACACAAGATGCAGAAGACTCACGATTTGACAGTATTAATGAAGAAACAGAAAGAATCAAAAAAGGGCTAGAAATGGTCTTATATGTTGCTCGCTTAGAAACATTTGAACAAGATTTTCATGTGGAAAGAGTGCAATTATTAGAAATGATTGATTCCGTTATTCATGAAAATAAACGTCTTTTTATACGTAGTTATGTGTATCCAGAGGTAAAAGTAGATCCGAATCTTATTGTAGAAACAGATAAGAAATGGTTTCGATTTATACTCAATCAAGTACTGTCAAATGCAATTAAATATTCATCAAGTAAGAAAGAAAAAGTAATAGTTTCGGCGTGTTCAAAGGGACGAGCAATTGTTTTGGAAGTAAAAGATTATGGGGTTGGTATTCCTACTGCTGATTTACCACGTGTTTTCAATCCATTTTATACTGGAGAAAATGGTAGGAAATTTAAAGAGTCTACGGGAATGGGATTATATCTTGTTAAAGAAGTATGTGAAAAATTAAATCATAAGATTGAGCTAGAATCTGAGGTAGGTAAGGGAACAAAAATTAGAATCATATTCCCGTATGCATCTCGTTAACCGATGAAAGGTATACCTTTCATCGGTTTTTCTTTTGAATCTTACAAACTTGTTAGATAAATGTTAGGGAAATCGATATGAGACATACTATATATAAGTTACACTTCATGTATCGAAAAGAGAAATGGAAGGTGAAATACTTGTGGAGATACTACATGTTTCAGATTTAGGGAAAGTTTATTCTGGAAAAATTTCTTGTACAGCATTATCCCATATTGATTTAAAAATAAACAAAGGTGAATTTGTAGGAATTATGGGACCATCTGGGAGTGGTAAAACAACGCTATTAAATATGGTTTCTACTATAGATGCTCCAACATCAGGAGAAGTATTAATTCATGGAGAAAACCCATATCTGTTATCTCCAGATCAGTTGTCTTTATTTCGAAGACGTGAATTAGGGTTTGTTTTTCAATCATTTAATCTCCTTAATACATTGACAGTGAAAGAAAATATTGTTCTGCCACTTACGCTTGATGGTGTAAGCCCTAGAGAAATGGAAGGTAAAGTGGAAGCTATTGCTGAAAAACTAGGGATAACTGAAATATTAGATAAACGTACGTATGAAATCTCTGGTGGGCAAGCACAAAGAACAGCTATCGCACGAGCTACTATTCATAATCCGAAATTATTACTTGCGGATGAACCTACAGGAAATCTGGATTCAAAATCTGCTAGTGATGTGATGGAATTATTGACAACGCTTAATAAAGAAAATAGCACAACGATGATGTTAGTGACACATGATGCAATGGCTGCAAGTTATTGTGATCGAATTGTGTTTATCAAAGATGGACAGTTATACAATGAGATTTATTGTGGAGATAATCGCAAAGTATTTTATCAAAAAATTCTAGAGGTTTTAGCATTATTAGGAGGAAATGCAAATGACTTTTCGACAGTTCGCATTTAATAACGTCATTCGAAGTAAACGAACATATTTGGCTCATTTTTTAAGTAGTACGTTTGCTATTATGATTTTCTTTACTTATGCATTACTTGCATTTCATCCTAATTTACAAGGGGATCTTGCTGCTAGTATAACAATCAATACATTTGCAAAGTCAGGATTACTGATATCGCAGGGGTTAATATTTTTCTTCTCATTCTTCTTTATCTTATATTCTGTAAGTGCATTTTTAAAAACAAGAAAAAAAGATTTTGGAATTCTAATGCTACATGGGATGTCGCGTTCACAGTTGAATAAATTAGTATTTATTGAAAATATAATAATTGGTACCGCTTCTATTTTAACAGGAATTACAATTGGAATGGCGTTCTCTAAGTTTATCTTAATTATGAGCAACCATCTGTTAATGATTGATAAAGGACTTCCATTTTACATGCCATTTAAAGCAATTGGGATAACATTTGGAGCATTCTTATTACTATTTTTATTTATTTCACTTTTTACTTCTCGATTAATAAATGTAGAGCAATTAGTAGAATTAATAAAAGCAGAAGAAAAGCCAAAGCCTGAACCAAAGGCATCCCTTTGGCTATCTCTGTTCGCACTAATTTGTATTGGATTAGGATATACAGCTGTTTTCCATAGTGTTAACGCAATTCATTACAAGGATGTGAAATATGTATTATTCATGATGGCGACAGGGGTAAGCTTTGTTGTATTTGGAACGTACTTCTTATTTACCCAGCTCAGTGTGTATGTGTTACGTGCATTAAAGAAAAGAGAAAATATTTTCTTTAAGAAAACAAACATACTCACCATCTCAGATTTAGTGTATCAATTAAAAGATAATGCAAAAATGTTTTTTATGGTCACTATTATTTCTACCGTTGCCTTTACTGCAGTGGGAACTTGTATGGGATTAGGTAACTCATCAATGGCTGAATCAAATAGTCCCTTTGCATTTTCTTATGAGTCCTATAATAATAATCCTTTAGAAAAAGAGCATCTAAAAAAAATAGAAAGCGAACTCAATAATGGTGGGTTTAAATTCAAACAAGTAGCTTATTCCATAAAACAAATTCCAGATACCCTTTATAACAGTAATGTATTATTAAGCGTTATAAAAATAAGTGATTATAATAAGTTAGCTGAGGTATTTGGTTTTGAAAAAGAAAGCTTAAAAGATGAAAATGATAGTTTTGTCATACCATCAAGAAAAGTTACTAATACAAAATCTAAACAAGATGAATTTCAATTGTTGCATGAAAACATAAAAAAAGATATGCATGTAGATAAAATACTAACGCCAAAAGAACTACAAGATACAAACATAACGACAGTTATTATTACGGATACTGTATATAATCAAATGATTCTGGATTCAGATAATCAATATGGTCAATTCACTATCAATGGTTTTGTTGTGAAAGATTGGGAGAAAACAAAAAAAGTTGCTGAAAAAATTTTGGCTTCCTTACAGAAAGGGAACAAAGATGTAAATGATCCTAGGGTATACAACGAATCATATCAATTTTCGTCTTTAATTTTTAAATGGATAGCTATGAAGCAAGGATTTGGACTTGCATCTATCATGAGTGTATTAATAGGTATTGTTTTCTTTACGTTTGCTGCAAGCTTTTTATATTTCCGATTATACACAGACTTAGAACGAAATCAGCAGCAATATAAAATGATAGCAAAAGTTGGTTTAAGCAAACCGGAATTAAAGAAAATTGTGTCACGTCAACTTGCATTGTTATTCTTTTTACCAATTGCAATAGCGATTACACATAGTACGGTTGCTTTTATGGCCTTGCAAAAGTTAGCCAATTTTTCAGTCTTGGGTAGTTCCGTTATGGTATTGATTTGTTTCTTAGTTATGCAAATTATATACTTTTACTTTGTTCGAGCTCAATATTTGAAAAAAATGTATAAAACAATTTTTTAATTTAAAAAAAGGAGAATATAGGATGAAAAAAAGACTTGGATTATTAATAGTAGCTGGTATTTCGATTACCATGTTAGGAGCATATTCATTATTTGGTACAAAAAACTCCCAAGCAAATGGAATTTCAATAGAAGTAGGAGAGATAAACGAACAAGCAAGAAACTCTATAATAGACTTGTACAAAGATATAATAACATCACAAGACCTATATCAAATAAAAGAAGGGGCCATAGATAATAACAAGCTCGACATAAAGCTACCGACTAATTTTGGGGATTCTATGGATGCTGCTACTAGTAATTTACTATTTATTAGTAGAACAACTGCTGAAAAAATGAATAAAAAGGGACTTATACGTGAAAGGGATAATAACGAGGGGCTCCTATCTTCAGACTCTCTTGATTCGTTACCGAAAATAGGGAAAAATGAAGCTATCATATTTGCAAATAAAGAATATAAAGACTTAAAAGAATTAACATTCGATAACAAAAAAATGAATGTTCAATACAAAGGAGATGTATGGCTATCTCCATATCGTGGTAAATCCAATGAAATCCTATTAATTGTAGATGATACATTATTTAAAGAAATAAATGGGAAAGAAAAAACTAGACAGATTGTATCTTTTAATAAATCTTTTGGGAATCTTAATTTAGTCAATCAAGGAAAAGCACCAGAATTAAGTAAGGAAATAGATAAAGTGAATATGGTTTTAGGAACTAAGGGCAAGGGAGCCGTTAATTTTGTAAATATTACAGAAAAATAAACAAATATTTCTATATAGAATAGAAAAAGTTAAAACCTATTAAATGATGAATAAAAGTTCATTTATTACTTTTTTCAAATATGATTATTTTTAAGGACACAAATAAGTGAATCAGATTTTTTAGTTATAATAAAAAAATCTGATCCACTTTTGAAATTATAACCATCATCAAAATTTATACACTTGTTTTTTTTGTTTAAAATGTGTCTAAGCGTACAATTTCCCCGAAATGATATGGTGACACCTAATACATTGTTAGGATTAAAAAATGAATTTTCCTCGCATAGGATAATTTGAACAAGAAATGGTCAATTTCTTGTTCGTCATAGTTTGAAGTAGTTGTCACCCAGTTCAGCTATATTAAACGTTTATGAATAATAGTTTTACGTATTAGGGGTACGGCAATAATCTTTTTTGGAGTCACTCACAAATTTATGATAAGAGGTAGTTTAAATAGTTAACTAACTACTTGAACTACCTCTTTGTTTTACCTAATTTGAGTACAGAAATGATTATAATTTAACCAATTAAGATTTTTTCTTCTGCATAACGAATCTTATTATGCTCATTTTTGGCCATAGCAAGCGCAAATGCCATAGTTAATGGTCCTAATCTGCCAATAAACATCATGATTGTAATCAAAATACGTCCTACAGGAGTAAGGTCTCCTGTTAATCCTGCGCTAAGTCCAACTGTCCCAAATGCAGAAACTGTTTCAAATAAAATTTGAGAGAATTCAGCATGTTTTTCAGTAATTGTTAATAAGAAAAATATGATAAAGATAAACAAAACAGCTGTCGTAGCAATGGCGATTGCTCGATTCACTAAATTTTTTGGAATTCTTCTTTTAAATATATGAATATCCTCTCTATTTCTTATAATTGCTACAATGGATAATAAAAGCAGGAATGCTGTTGTTACCTTAATTCCACCACCAGTTGATCCAGAAGATGCTCCGATAAACATTAATGCTATTGTATAGACTTGAGAACTCATCGTCATTTGCCCAATATCAATGGTGTTAAATCCTGCTGTCCTAGGAACAACACCTTGGAAATAAGATGCCCAAATTTTATCATCAAGCGACAATGTTCCTAATGTTGCAGGGTTATTGTATTCTAAACATAAAATAATAATGGAACTTATGATGTTAAGAAACAGTGTGGCTACTAAAACAAGTTTGGTATGTAGTGAGAAATATCTAATTTTTCTTTTCTTAATTACATCTAAAATCACAATAAAACCGATTCCACCACTTATAAATAGAAACGTAATTATTATATTGACTACAGGGTCTCCTACCCAATTACTCAAACTATCTGGTTCTAATCCAAATCCTGCGTTATTAAATGCTGAAATGGTATGGAATATCCCGTAATATATTGCTTTTGGCCAAGGCATTTCATATGACCATCGTATCGCTAAAACAGTTGCTCCAACTAATTCAATGACAAGTGTAATCAAAATAATTTGTTGCACTAATTTTATAACGCCTTGCAAAGACAAGGAATTAATAGCCTCCTGAAGTAACAGTCTCTTCTTTATGCCAATTTTTTTTCCTAAAATAAGAAACATCAAAATCCCACTCGTCATAAATCCCCAACCACCAAGCTGGATAAGGATAAGCAAAACAATTTGTCCAAATACAGTAAATGTACTTCCTGTATCAACTACGGCAAGCCCTGTTACACACACAGCTGATGTCGCCTCAAAAAGCGCATCAATAAACGATAAATGATGACGATCTTGAGTGGATATAGGTAACATGAGTAAAAAGGTTCCAATTAAAATTAAGCCTAAAAAACCTAATACTAAAATATGCGCTGGATTTAGTTTGAAGAATAGGTTTTGTCTTTTGAAAATTTTATTAATCAAAATAATAACTCCCCTCGAATGGTAAATGTATAGGTATGATTAAATTTCCCATAAAAACAATATCATATAAAGAACAATAGTGTGAGATAAATTAAAAAAGTCCTCTTTTCGCTTGCCAACTAAAAAGAGGACTTTTCACAGGTAGGACTTGCAAAAATAGAATGTAAAAAAGTTAGATTTCGATAGCATATGGCTACATAAAACACCCAATAACCAGTATTTTTAAACACATACGTCTAAAAAAGAAAAAGAGTTGCGAAAAGCAATATTACAACGTTTGAGATTCAGCTGAGACACGTGTATATCTTGGCTGTCTCCTTCCTTTATCATGTTATAGAATTATTGTTAAATAATATACCTTGTGCACAATAGTGGATAATATCTCTCCTTTTAACGATTCCTATAAAAATACCTTCGTCATCTATAACGGGAACAAAGTTTTGCTCCATAGCTCTTGATACAAGGTTTTCGATTTCTGCATTTATGGAAACTGGTTCATTAAAACGGTGTAAAGAAACCTCACTTAAAAGAATTTGATGGGTATTGTTAAAGGTTAAAGATGATGTTTTTTTGAGTTTCCATAGTAAATCACCTTCTGTTAGTGTACCTGCATATTCCCCCTTATCATTGACTAAGGGAATAGCTGTATATCGATGGTGTTCTAACTTCTCTAAAGCCTGACGCATCGTTGAATTTATGTTTATATATACAAGTTCACTCTTAGGAGTAAGAAAAAATGCAATGTTCATTTTATTGAATCTCCTTTAATAGTTCGTTTTCTTAGTATTCTTTATATTTTTATAATATAAAAAGGGAATGAATTCAAGATGTTACTAGGAAGATATTTAAATTCATTCTCTTTTTTTAATATTAAAAATCGATTTTGATGAAAAAGAAAGGAAAGACAAGTAAACAGATGATAAGAGGTTCATTATACTCCATATAATCCTATAAATAGCTAAATTTATCCTTATTTAAGGTGATTCTAATCTTTACAAGTTAAATCTAGAGGAGTATATTTACATTCATAAATTGATTATAAAATTTTCCAAAAACAACCTTATATCGCTGAGTCCAGAAATGGAGCGGGGGAACCAATTTTGTGCATTGTCACTTGGGGTGAATCTTTCATTAAGAAAGTAGGGCTACTCTTTAGGCCCGAATCCGACAGCTAACCTCGTAAGCGTTTGGAGAGGAGGTTTACTTTTGTGTTGTTCGTTTTTGAACGCTGAGTAGAGCCTCAGTGTTCTTTTTTGGTTATTTAATGGTAAAATTTAACGTTTGGAAGTGGGGGATTATAATGCTAGATGTAGTAATAATCGGAATCCTGGTTGTATTAGTAACATCTATGATAGGGCTTGCAAGCTGGTCAAATAAAATTGTGAAAGAAGAAAAATCGAAATGATGATTGTACTTTCGATTGTAGTATTACTTATTACAAGTTATTTAGTATATGCGTTATTAAATCCAGAGAAGTTTTAAGTAAGGGGAGGCAACAATAATGATATGGGTTGCAGTTATTGTAACGATATTACTGTTTGTACTACTAGCGATTCCAATGGGAACTTATTTAGAAAAATCGTTCCAAGGTAGTCAGACATTAGATAAAGTATTTGGGCCAATCGAAAGAATTATTTTTAAATGTGGCAATATAAAACAAAATAATCAAACCTGGGTACAATACGCATTTGCTATGTTGTTAACAAATGTTTGTATGATTACATTTATTTATTTTGTTTTTAGGTTACAAGGTGTTTTTCCATTGAATCCTAGCAAAATAGAAGGAATGGAACCTACACTGGCATTTAATACAGCAATTAGTTTTATGACGAATACAAATTTACAGCATTATAGCAGTGAAAGTGGAAGTGTCTGCAGAAGTTATTAAAAAATCATTTTTTGTATGTGATAGCAAAAAATTAGCATTATCCGTTGGGGTTATAGGTAGCTTGGGGATTAATCCTAATTGTATAGATGCAGAATTAGGTTTTATCTTAAAAAAGCCTCTCAAACATCCTATAGAAAAATATAATTATACAATATACCATGCAGTAGGCATGCCATTTCAAGATTTGGCAGCAGCATGGATTGTTTATAAGAAAGCAAAAAATGCCCAAAAAGGGCATTCTCTGAATTTTTTTAAATAATCCCTAAGTGGAGTATTATGAACTAATATTTGTTTCTTTCACAACCTCTGTACTTCTGAAAGGGCCTGAACTCCAGCTGGTTCTTTTTTATTTGTAAATTTGAATAAATATTAAATATTTATAATTCTTAGATAAAAATTAGAGACTCATCACATGTCCAGCAACCTAAGATTTTGAAGGAACACTAAAATAAAAAATTAATAGTTTTACAGTTATATATGAGAATTCAACTTATTTGTTTTGTGAGGAGGCAATCTGCTAACTATATGGTGATGTACTTCAACTTATCGAATTTAATACAGAAGATGTTCCATATAGAATGACTGATGAATCAGAAGGATTCATTCAAATTTCTGGAGACAAATCTTATAAATTTCTAGATTCTGTTAAAATGAAATTATAAATTGATAGAATTGGAGAAACAAAAAGCAATTGGAATCGAGAGTTTGAAATAAAAATTGATAAAGAAAAAGCTACAAAGTCTACTGAAATTATGAAAGAGGAATCACAAAAAAGAGGTATAAAAGGATAATACGTTCTTAGCTGTATTATGAATATCCTTTCGAATTAGAAAAACTTCCAAGAGCGAGAATAATGTAAATAACTTAATCAGGGGATCATCCTAATTAGAATGATCCCCTTTTATTTCATAACATCCGAATACGGAATAGTTGTTTCTATTTTTATTACTAATACAAAGTTTTCTTTAACTTACTCTGGTAAATAATCTAGTAACTTAATCAAATCTTTTAAAAAGTCAGGACTAGCAAATTTCAACAAAGCAGGTACTTCCTTAAAATGATTCTTAAGGCCAGTATCTACCTTCTTAGAATAGTCTTTTTCATCACCTATTAATAAATCTACAATAGTTGTTTTTAAAGGATTACTTACTTTTCCCCACAAAAATTCAGCTTCCTGAAAATGTTTATTTATAAATACTTTCACCTGATTAATAAATGGATCATTCTTTTGTTGAATTGCTTCTTGTAATTGTTTCAATGACATATCTTCAACTTTTACCAGCTGATTTATGGAAACATCATTTGTATACTCTGCAGCATGAGCACTTATCCCGAAAACACCAAAACCACTAAACCCAATTGCACTAGCTAATGTAACACCCACAAATTTCTTCATAATAACGGAATGATTAAATCGTTTCATCTTTTAAATGCCTCCTTAAATAATTATAGTAAAAAACCACTATGCAATTACCTGTAATATCAAAGATGCATTTCTCACAATTGTATTCCTTCAACTATATCGCTTATATTCAACTTATCATCATTAAAAAGAATTGTATATTGATAATATCCTTACAAAAAATTGCTAATGTTTAGTATAGATACTTTCTACTATTTTTATAGGAGAATAACATTCTTTTATGATTGAAGGAAAACAGCCAAAGAAATGGACAAAGAATACTTACTTTATATATTTTTATATAATAGGAGGATATATACTTATTCATAAAAGCAAAAAAAGAAGAGGGATATCTCCCTCTTCACCAATAAATTCAAACATATTTACAATTAAGGAAGGGCATACATTCATCAAGTGATGAAAGGAACAATAATAGTTCACCTAGTGAATTATAACATAAAATAGCTCCTATTAATAGGTAATATTACCATTAATGGAATTGTTGTGACAACTTTGTTAAATATCTTAATATTAAAAGGCTTTATATGTATACAAATGGAATGTGGATAGTGTAGGGATAAAATATAAGGGGGATATATATTATGTTTAACAAAAAACAAAAATTAGTAACAACCGTAACAGCTTTAACATTAGGATGTGGATTTACGTTCGGATTAACACCAGCCTTTGCAGATTCTACTAAGATTTCTGCCAACAATACTCCTGTTCATTCTATTCAAAACCAAGAGCAAGAGCCTTTTACTGGATATGTCATTTCAGTAGATAAGAATTACTTAGTGGTTGCTGCTACTTCTACAAAAGATGAAGCACTTGCGTACCAAAATGATTTGTGGGATCTAGTTTCTCAGAATAAAATTTTACGAGTTCCTGTTTCAGATGGGGAAAATTACACATTAGGTGAAAAATTAAACGTATATGCAGTTGGTTGGACTGCATCATTACCACCAATCGCTGTTATGCCTACAATTGAAAAATTAGCCCAATAGGTAATAGCATTTAATATAAAATAAATAACCGATTTCTTAATTGTATAAGGAATCGGTTGTTTTTTGTCAAAAGTGTGTCTAAACGTACAATTTTCCTGAAATGATACGGTGAACCAATGTAGTTTTAGAAAATTTAAAAACACATTCACATATACTCTCTTCGAAGCCTGGGAGTGTACACAACCACCTAAAGCCTGTTATTGCATCTATATATCATATATTATTAATGTATAATTGTTATCATGTAATTTCTATGAGAGGTATGAATTCGCATACACATAAGTGATAAAAAGGTGAAAAACTGAACCAAATAGTTATCTAACTGGGATAAAGAATGATAATAAATAGAACCCGCTAATTATAACAGGTTCTGATCAGAGTCATAGGCTCAATTACAGGAACTACAGGTCTACTGGGGGGTAGCCTAATTCCTGGTTAATATTAAGGTATGTTAAAAAATTTTAAATATGATTAATCAAAGGATAACTAAACAAAATTTTTATTTTGTAAAAATCAAAAAAGAGCACCTCGTACAGGTGCCGGAATTAGATAGGCGATAATCAATATAATTACTTACCACCATTTTAATTGATATGTATTAAATAAAAAAATAGAAAGCTCTTTTTAAAGAGCTCTCTACCAAAAGTGATGCTGAATATGAATACACACGATATTGTATGCGTGCTATTAAGGTAGGTGCAAATTTAAAACAAAATTCTTATTAGAAAGAAAAAAGAGATAAATGTAATTTTGCTTCTTCACAATTTGGATTAGTACAGTAATGAATAAACGAATGTTCATCGTGTTGTATGAGAGGTTGATTACAAGGTACACATGTATATGGTCAGAGCATTTTAAATACATAATTACAAAGTATGGATTAATTTTAACGCAGTTTTAGCTGGTTGAGGAGTAAGAAAAAATCATTATTTAAACAAAAGAAACCCTGTTTGTCTACAGGGTTTCTAAGGGTAATCGTCAAGTAATGACGTACTCGTCTGATTAACCGTATCATGAATTTTTTGGTAAAAACACTGGTAAATATGTCCAAATAAATAAAGGCATCATTTTCAACCAAAACGCTATTTGATAATAAAAATTAAAAGTGAAAAGAGCAATATGAATAAGTGCCCTTTCCAAGAGTGAGTATAAATACCTATCATTCTATACTGGTATATGCAATGTATTATGTAGTTTTTAAAATTAGAGGTTTCTTTTAATGAAACCTCTAAAAAGACAACTAAAGTTACGTTATAGTAAATTCAATTGCAATAGGAGTACATCCATTTAGTACGGCTCCTCCTACAATAGTAACAGCTGTAGTAGTCACACAGGTAATAAACGTCATTAATATAAAGCGTAAAATAAGCATAAGAAGCAGGGAAAGTAGTTACAGCATTAGTGTCATCAGTGAAGTTTATGTTAGCAAAAGTTAAATCTGCTCCAGCGACAGTTCCTGTTGCTGCTGTACTTACAAATCTTCTTCCAGCTATAAAAGGCTTGACGATAGGCAGTTCTGTTCACCCTTTTTGAGAATTAACTCGGACAAGTTTTTTGAAAGTCTTGTCCTGTATTGTATTTTATGTTGTGCTTCCTTTAAAAGATACGGCTTGTACACTAGTAAAAAAGTATAATTCCTATTTTCTATTGAAACAATTCCGACTACATAACTAGAATATGTGTTATAATATCTATTGAACATATGAATAGGATAACAACTACCTGCTGTTGGCAAGTAGCAATTTATCTAATAAAAAGATCACTTGTTTCCAAGACAAGTGATCTTTTTATATACATTTCCTATACTATTTTTGAAATCCATTAGATATTTTAGTTCTTTTATTGATATTGCGTATACATTTTCAACTTCTTCGATTTTAATACTATATTCCGTTTTCAGCCGCATCGAGTTATAGTATTGACTCGATATTTAATAGATATTGTTTAATCTAAAAACCCCTATTCTATCACACAGTTATCAAAATATAAATTGCTATATTCCTCTGTTGTAAATCCTTCTTGACAAGAGTCACATGAATATCGCTTGTCATATCCAACTTCATGTTTCTCCATGTAATTTCTTCCTTAATGTGTAAAAGTGTAAACGTGGACATTTACACTTTTACACAAGTTCACAAAAATAATACAACGATAAATTATTATATTATAATATAATCAAGTGTAATTTATTATTTACAAACAGGAGTGATTTCATTGGAAAACTTTGAAGATGAACTATACCAAATTGATATGGATAAAAAAGAAGCAATACTAGTTATAAGGGCTTACAAAAGGTATTTAGCAGAATCAGATGAAGATAGGGAATATGGAACAGAAGTGATTGAACGTATTAGTAATAGTGATACTACTCGTGAGGATGCTGATTTTATTATAGATGCACGGAAGTTATTGCTAATCTTATCGATAAAGTCGTCGAGGAGAAAGTAGCAAATAAAAGCAAACCTACTACTATAAGGAAACCCTCCTCAAAAAACCCCTGGCATATAGAATACGGATTATCTCTAAATGAGCTCGTTGCTTTACGAATGAAGCATTTGCATTTTTAGAACAATACAGTATCTATTCCTGAACTAGTGCGCCCAAGATATCACAGCGATAATTGACTCTTTGTTTTTTGCCACTTTAGGTTCGGAACCTATCTTTGGAGTTATGATGAAGATGTACCAAGATTTCTAACGGAAATCTCTATTCAAAAAAATGATTAGTTTGGAGATAAAGCGAACGAATTTGAGGAAAGGGATCTCTGCATAACATTTTCTAAATACTTTTATTTTGAAGATGATTCAGAAGCAATTAGGATTTAAAACTCACATATAATTCTTTAGTCGAAAAGGAATAAAAAAACTAGTTTGTTAGACAAACCGTTTTTTCTTTTTATACTTTTTTCTATTTGGTAAGCTAGGAGGATTCTTCATTGTGTCAACAGCATGCATGAGCGTGAAATATGGATGTTTTAAAATCATTTTCGGTCCGCTCTTTTTCATAACTTCCTTAACTAAACCTTTCATATCTGGTTTATAACAATGAATTTTGCAATTTTGACATGCTGGTTTCTTTTCTTGAAATGGACATTTTGATAAACGAAAATAAGCATAATCTTTTAATTTTTGACATTCTTCACATAGAGTATTTTGTTTATGTTCGTTTTTACAATATATATCAATCATAATGCTAATTGTTTTCTCTTCACGTTCAATCCGATTCATAAATTGGCGCCTCCTGTTTCAAAGTCTCTCTGCTTTGATTGTAAAACTTTTTAGAGAGTTTATTTAAATTTTTAATGACAGTTTTTCTAATGTTTATCTCTTTCCTAAGACTTAAATATGGTTTCTTCTTTTTCTTGTGAGCTTCGGGTGCCTAAACGACTCGAACAGCAAGAGTTCACTTGATTTTTCCACGTTATTAATTGATTCTATTGGAAGGTGAGGAGTATTTGAAGTTTACTGCTATATCAAATAATTCAGCCTTAGAGCACGCAATCAGCGTTTTGTTTTAGGACCACTATACAATTTTTAAATTAATGAATATGTGGTGGTACCGTTTTTTATAAAATTGGATTTTTAGCGGAATGAATGTTAAGTTAATTTTACATTTTGTTAATTATGGTATACATTGAGGGTAAGAGGTGGTGAACTTGACTATTTTTAACAAAGTAAAGGAAATTAGAGCTCGTTTTAATTTCACACAAAGTGTATTAGCTGAAAAAGTTGGAGTGACGAGGCAAACGATCGCAGCAATTGAAAAAGGGGATTACGTCCCTTCATTATTACTAGCATTGTCAATTTGTGATGTGTTTGATTTGAAGATGGAAGAAGTGTTTGTATTAAATAAGGAGGAAGAAGAGGATGAATAGATTGATGATTTCTTATGTGATTAATGTACTTATTATGGCATTAGCATGTTGGGTATTCATTGAACTTTATTACGGCATTATAGAACTTGCCAATATTATTGAAGCTAGGAAAGTAGCCTTTGAAGTATCATTAAATATTACACCAGTCTTATTCTTATTAGTTATAGGTATTGTAATAACATTTTTTTATAAGATACAGAGGAAGAAATATAACGCCCTTTCATATCTGATGTATCCACTATTGTTTCCCCTAGAAGACGAACGTGAAAAGTTAATTACTGAAAGAGCTTGTCGTACAGCATTTGTTTCAGTATGGTATGTGTTAATCATCGCAATTGGATTTTTAGTGCTTTCTCCTATTTTTAATATGTATATTCCAGGATATCCCTTATACATTGTATTTAGTGTTTTCTTTATTCAAATGACAGTTTTTTATTTATCTTTATACCGAAATAAAATAATGTAAAGTGAGACCCTCTTGTAAAAGCAAGAGGGTTCCTTTATATGCATGATTTATAGTGATTCCCTTAACAATTTTCTATTTTCTAACATATCATTTAATAGAATCTGTCCCATCATCATTGCAAAGTTATCCCTGGTTTTTGTATAGTAGTCATTAAGTTTTAATAGATAGTCTTTCCTGGGGACATAGGTGATTACAAATCCACGGTTTACTTCTTTAGGCAAAGGAATATATATATTTTTAACATCCTGGTTTGTATTGTTGGGATTTTTAAATAATAAATCATTTAGATTACTAAAAAATTCTTTTCCATTAGAGATAGGTTGAATTTTTTTAGCTATGTGAACACCATTATTATTTTTATTTGAATCTATTCCCCATAAAATTACACCACCAGAAGCATGAGAAAAAAACGATATAGCTTTTTCGTAATTCTTTTTATCATCTATTGAAAGGGTACTAGTTGTACAATTTTTTTTGCATTGAAATGTAAGGAATATATTCTCTTCTTGTTGTGTAATGATCATTTTTTGAATGTATGAAAATCCTTCTTGTTGAAGCTTTATAAAAATCTTCTTCGCATTCGCCAAATTAAACATTCTCCTTTTCTGCTTTGTAGCAAAATATTTAAAAGAGTAAATCAAAACAAGTAAACTTTGTATAGGAAATATATTTTTTAAAATTCTAATGCTTTTGATTTATTTTTTATTGTATTAATATCCTGGCATTGTTGGGAGAGCTGGGCACATTCATGAAAAGCAAAATGTTTACATCCTACACATTTCGCTTTATTCAAATGTCTTAAAGCACAGTTAATTGCTTCTCCTGTATGATCAAAAAAGTTCTCTTTTCCAATCTCAGCATATAATCCATTTTTAATTAGAGTTGTTTTCAACTCTGATTGAGCCCCTGAAATGAGAAGTACGCCACCTTGATTTTTAAAATGTTGGACAATATTCCTAAAGTAGGCTTCGCCTGTTGTGTCAATAAAAGGAACCTTGCCCATACGTAAGATTAGAATTTTGGGTTTATAATGAATTGTCGCTAAAATGTTTTGTTCGAATGTTTGCGCAGCTCCAAAAAATAATGGACCTTCTATTGTGTAAATACTAATTTGAGGGCAATCATGAGCATTATTTACCACATGCGGTAATAATTTTTCATTCTTTGTTGTATGATCAGGAAGCACTTTTGACATCACAAGCATATTACTCATACGTTTTGTAAACAAAATAATAGCTAAAATAAGACCGATTTCCACAGCCGTTGTCAAACTTGTAAATACAGTAAGGGAAAATGTTACTAGTAATACAAGAGAATCTCCGGTCTTCATTTTAAGTATATGAACAAAATGCTGTTGCTCACTCATATTCCACGCTACAACCATTAAAATAGGAGCCATACTAGCAAGTGGGATGTGCGAGGCGTATGGAGCTAGCAGTAGAAGCGTAAATAACACAAATACTCCGTGAATCACACCGGACATGGGTGAAACAGCGCCACTTTTAATATTCGTTGCTGTTCGAGCAATTGCTCCAGTCGCCGGAATTCCTCCAAATAATGGGGTAACAATATTAGCAATTCCTTGACCAATAAGTTCTTTATTACTGTTATGTTTACTATTTGTCATCCCATCTGCAACGACAGCAGATAAAAGGGACTCAATACCGCCCAACATAGCAATAACAAACGCAGGGCCAATTAAATGTTGGATACGCTCTATTGTGATCTCTGGTATATCAAACTGAGGTAGTGTATTTGGAATCGTACCATATGCTGTACCAATAGTAGGTACATGACCTGAGAAAAATATAGTTGCAATTATAGTTGAAATCAAAACACCTACTAATGAACCCGGTACTTTTGGCAAAATTTTTGGTGTTACGAGTATAACGAAAAAGCAAATCAAAGCAGTTACTACATTATAAAAATTAGTGGTACCGATATGAGTAAATATTTCTTTCAAGTTTGCTATAAAGTCCTCATGTTTTTTTATGCCTGTTAAACCTAAAAAACTAGCAATTTGTCCAGTGAATATAATAACAGCAATTCCTGAAGTAAAACCAATTGTTACAGGACGTGGTATGAACTTAATTAACGAACCTAATTTAAAAATTCCCATAAGGCATAAGATAATTCCAGCCATCAAACCAGCGAGTAGTAAATTTTCATACCCATAAGTAATGACAATCCCTAAAAGAATGGGAACAAAAGCCCCTGTAGGCCCTCCAATTTGATACCTTGAACCACCAAATATAGAGATAAGTATCCCGGCAATACACGTTGTATAAATTCCATACTCTGGTTTTACACCAGAAGCTATGGCAAAAGACATAGCAAGAGGAATCGCAACAACTCCAACAATCAGTCCTGAAAGAAGATCTTTTTGAAAATGCCCTAATGAATATCCTTCAAACCTTCCCGTAAATAAACCTCTCATTACAAACCCTTCTTTTCTCTTTTTAATAAACCCGGATTACAACTATGTGTCGCATTCGTTTTATACAGGAGGATTTAATTTTTATCAAAGAAAACGACATCCTAATACTTACTATAAGTTTTGCTTAAATGACGTTCTAATTTTCCTATATCTCCACCTTGTTGTACATGGAATTGTAATCTTTCCGCTAGAAGTTCTCCAGCTCGACTATCTAGCTTCTTCGTATCAATAAACGTAGTGACTTTTACTTTATCTGGAGTAATATCTCTACGAAACATCTGTCCTGGAATTTCAGTCCAAAAACGATTCCATTCTTCTAATAATCCTATTTGATCAAACAAAAAGTTCTGAATGCCGCATAACCATGCTGTACAAGCTGTGTTCCTTTTTTGACATCCAATACCATCTTGTAAATGTTGACATGAAACGCAACAAGAATACCCACTTTTAATGCAAACATTACAAACGTGATGAGCTCCTATAGAGTGAAATATCTCAATTCCATGTTGGATGATATCTTCTCTTTTAGCCTCATTGCTCAATTTATTCCTCCTTTACCATTTCGTTTTCTGCTTCATCTAGCTCTTCTAACATAGAAATTGTATCAATTAAATGATTGTTAAAAATTTTCCGCGCAACCACTAATAAATTCATAATCATAGGATCTCGAAGGGAGTATAATACTCGTTTTCCATCTTTAGTGCCAACAACAATATTTTTCGCGCGTAATACACTTAATTGTTGAGAAACTGCAGAACCTTCTTTTTTAAGAATGTTTTGAATTTCATTTACACTTTTTTCACCTTCTGATAGAAGTTCCAAAATACCTATTCGTAAAGGATGCGATAAAGCTTTAAAGAAATCTGCTTTAAATTGTTGCATTTCGGTTCCCATTAAAACACCTCAAGTATATATTTACATTTAACATTTCAGAAGTATCCTATACATCTTCAAATGTTTGAATATGTATAGGATACTTCTAAAGCCAAGAATTATCAATACAAATTTAGAAACTTAAAATAGGTAAATAAATGGTTTTTGGTTGAAATTACGATTCTTTCTTTCGTACACAAAAATCCTATGTGTCCTAGACTATATTTCTAGATAAACCTTATACCTACAGGTTCAGAGGCTATTGAATAAGGGAGAAATAATGAATTTACATGAATAGACTCAAATAACATAAAAGCATTAAAGGAAAGAGGATTTACGGATTTATAAGAACGGAATATTTATGCAAGTAAAGGTGAGCTGTGAAAAAATGTAACAATCTAGTTATAGTATGACGAATAAAGAAAAGAACCCGTTAGTAAAAAACGGATTCTTTTCACTAGGTGTGCAAGAAATTCAAGGTGATTAGAATAAAATCACTTGTATTTTTTTAGGGCACGCACAAGTTTGAAAAAATATTTATTTGAACGTAAAAAGGGTTTATTCAAGATAAAGAAGCTTTTTGAAAAAGTAGGTGGACACCTAAAGGGAGTTATTGAAAGACAAATTAATTTTGGTGGGTTACTTGAAGATTCGAGGGCAATTGTTATGCTACACATTGATAAATAGTAGGTGACTTATAAATTTTCTGAATCAGTAATTTTAGAAATTAAAGAAGATGTATAGACTTCATATCCCTAATTCAGATTCACTATATTTGATAGATTACCTGTATTTGTAAAAGAAATATTAAATACAAAGAGGTATTTAAATTATAAAAGATAATATATAAATTTAATGATAAATACATTAAGAGGTGATAATTTAGTATGTTTACAAAAAATTAGTAGAAATTAATAGTAATGTTTTGTTTGTTGATGTGTATAAGTGGGATTAACGTTAAGAATATTCAATATTAATAATATCAATTTACTATAGTTTACAATTATGTAAAACTATAACCAGGATGGATTTTCTTTAAAACTTATCACTAATAAAGATTTAAAGAAGTTTTTGTTTCATTTTCCATCAAGAAAAAAGCCAATTTTTATATTCATTGGCTTCTTTTAAATCCATACTCTTTTTCATTTATAATTTTACCACATCGGCAACATTTGTACAGAAAAATAATTTTAAAATTCAGACTAAAATACCCGTTGTTTTGAATGGAATTGTAGGCTTGTTTGGAGTTGGATTCAAAAATGGATAGACTTGTTCAAATGCGATCAATCAAATCTATTAGAATCAGAAAGCGCTGTCATTAGTGGTGTAATATTGGCAACTATTATACCGCAGAGATTGGAATTATGAATAATAGAGAAATGAGAATTTGTATTTTAGATTTGCAAGATCATCATACTAGTAGTGTACATAAATATTTTATTGATGATTAAAAAATTGGAAAAGCAGTATGTCAAATAGGAACGGAATTGATTTTTGATGAAAAGGCTGCTAAAAGAAAAATAAAACTGAAGTGGGATTACATTTGCTAGCAAGCGCTGGTGTTAAGAAGGAATGGATATGTATAAGAAATGTACATCAATTTGAATGTCAAATAAGTAGTTTACGTAAACAGCAAAATCAATGTGGCTTGTAAATAATTAATTAAAAGTTGTAATAGAAGTGATAAGGATAGAAGTATTAATGGCCTTATTATAAGTATTATCTGAGAAACTAGCAAGAATTGTAGATAACGTAGTAGGATGCAAGAATTTATTAAATAAAATGAGGTGAATGAAACATGAAAGTAATTACGAAAAAAGCACAAATGATACCCTTAGAGGGGGAGGAGTTTTGTAATCTTCAAGCGGACGCAGAACAGTATAATGCGGAGAAGTGTAATATAGAAAGAGAGTATTTCAAGCTAGAAAAAAAATCAGTTAAAAATCGAACGACAGAAGAAAAATGGGATGAAAGATGCAAACAAGCAGTTCAATTATTTAATCAAGGGACCGAATATCCAGACATTGCGAAAATAGTAGGGTGTAAAGTGAGTAGTTTGTATAGAGAGCTCAAGAAACGTGGAGTATTAGAAATGCCAAAGCAAGCGGCACCCTCTAAAACATTAAGGTCACCCATAATACCAGCAAAAACAAAAAAAATCTAAGTTTGAACGATATAAAGAGTATTATATGTATAAGTAGAAGGATTAAAGGTTATATAGTTATTTATCTAAATAATAACTGCATCTTAGATTCTCTATTTTTGTTTTTTCATAAAGTACACTTTTAGACGTTACATTTAAAATTCTTATCAACTCAGTTTTGGGGAATTAGCAAAGATATCAAAATATCAAAAACATACATTTGAATAAATATTAAGGAATTTTTGAGCACTTGCTCCTTAATTGTCGCTAATATGGTTAGTGCTACACACTCTTATGAAATGTATTAATTAAGCTGTACACCATATATAATTAATAGTCTTAATATATAGGTAAATGTATATGATTTCTGCAAATGGAGGAGATATATAATGTTAACTGAATTACAAAAAAAGTTTTTCTTAAAATTAAAAATTCCCCCAAGAGAAAATGTGAAATTTGAAGATTTACATAGAATTCTTTTGCAGATGGGGCACTTATTACCTTATGAAAACTTAGACATCATGGAAGGAAATACGAAAGAATTTTCTAGAGAAAATATTGAAGAAAAGCTGCTTTTAAAGAATCGTGGTGGATTATGCTATGAAATTAATTCTTTATTATATTATTTTTTATGTGATTGTGGATTTAATGTGTATCGAATAGCTGGAACTCTATATGATCCAAAAACAAGAAAGTGGAACCCTGATGATGGCCATGCACTTATCGTTTTACAACACAAATATGAAAACTATATTATAGACGCCGGTTTTGCATCCTATCTCCCTTTACATCCTGTTCCTTTTCACGGTGACAGCGTGACTTCTGTAACGGGTGAATATCGTGTTCGTAAACAAAATACGGAGAAAGGAACCCATGTATTAGAAATGAAAAAAGGAAAAAATGGAGAAACTTCACATTTTTTTGATTCGGATCTTAGTGATACCTGGTCTATCGGTTATGCTTTTTATTTAAATGCAATTAATGAAAAGAAAGTGAATGCTATACAAAACATGGTTATAGAGCATCCAGAATCACCAGTAAATAAGGCGAATATTATTTGTAAATTAATTGAACACGGGCATATTGCACTTACTAAGCAAAGTTTTACAGAAACCCGGCATGGAAAGAAAATTAAAAAAGAAATAACAGAGAAACAATATCATCAAATACTTAAAAATGAATTCAATATTTTTTAGACAAGTAAGATGTAGAAAGTAAACTATAAGATTTTCAACGCATTACGCCCTCATTTGTAGAAAAATGGGGGTTTTTAATTAATAAGTGCTTAAAAAGTTCTAAAATATTTTTATTTTTATGAATTTTTCTATTGTTAATAGGATAAATTCAGCGATATATAACTTAAATTTATAACGAAATACTATAAATGCTTATTGAATAACAGTGAAAATAACATCAAATATATCCATTTTATTAAAATAGTACTACATTCATGGGGAATTTGTTCAATTGTATATAGAGAGATATTATTTTAAATAGTTATTAATAACGAAAGAGGAGAGGGAAAATTATGTTCAATCAAAGAACAAGAAATGGCGTCAAAAAAATCCTAGCAATTACAGCAGCTAGTACGGTGTTTTCGATGTTTGGATCATCAATTTCTATCATAGAGGCGGCGTCTGCTCCAGGAGTTTATGTTACACCTAAAAATAGTGTTTCTTCAGATATTATTAGTATAGACTGGTCTCCTGTTCAAACAGCACCTTATACATATTGGGCTGTACATAACTGGAACCAGGGGGGAGAAGCTGGTGGGTATGCTGGATTCCAACAACAAAGCGGTTTTGATGAAAATGGAAAGCGTACTTTGCACTTTGCAGTTTGGGATCCTATTTCTTCTAAGGAAGCAATAAAAGCAGAATATGTATCCCCTACATCAGTTGCAAGTAATTTTGGTGGGGAAGGAACAGGTCTTAAAATTCAGACGACATATGATTGGAAGAATTATAATTGGTATCGCATGACAATGCGTTCTTGGCAAGAGAATGGACACACAAAATTTGGACAGTGGTTAAAAGATGTTTCAAAAAACCAATGGAAGCTTATTGGGATTATGGACTTTCCAGTTCCTAACGTTACATTTAACTATGGACAAACGCTGTTTCAAGAAGACTGGCTTGGTAATGGACACGATGTAAGAGAGGCACGTGTAAAAAATGGATATGGAAGAAATATCTCAGATAAAAAATGGACATCTTGGAATACTCAATCAATAGAGGGGCAAGAGCCATTGAATAATAATTGGGATGGGGGAGCTACTTCAGAATATCTTTGGTTTAAGGCTGGGGGAGACTCTCGATCAACTATTGGAACAGGAAAAACATTTACGTTAAATCAACCTAGCCAACCTGAAATAGGAAAACTAGATTATGATGTAAAGTCTATGTATTATGAAAATGAAAAATTAAATATAACTTGGCAATTAAAAGATAGTAGTACCCCTCAATTTAAGGGGAAAATTGAAATTTATAATAATGAAAATATGACGGGCCAACCGATTAACGTAATTAATGATATTAAATCTTACCAAAATGGAATCAGCCAATCTATATCATTACCAACAAATACTTATGCAAAAATTGTATTAACAGATATATTTGATCAAACTGTGGAAAAAAAGGTGAAAATCAAAAATGAATCTCCAAACATTTTAGAAGGGGATCGGTTTGCATGGTCGATGAAGGGTATAGGAGATTTTGAATTTGCAAAACTTGATTTAAATAAATCAACAGAAGAATTGCAAGTTAGTTTAATAGCAGGTACACCACACAATTATTTTGATAGTACGTATGCAAGTATTAAAGTACAGGATACATCAGGTAAAGTGGTATATAGCAAAGAGGTTTATGGGAATACCCAACAAAAAGCTGAATCAAAAACAGTCCCAGTAAAAGTGGGCAATTTTATTGAACTTACACACCTAGAAGGTGGAGAGAGAGCGACATTAACAAATCTGGATAATAATAAACGCGAAAGCTTTGATAAAAAAGTAATATATGAAGTTACAAAGGATGGCCTGAAGAAAGTAAATCAAATTGTTAATCCGAAACCGGACACAGAAGCTCCAACACAGCCACAAGGATTATATGCAAGCAATGTTGCATCAGACAGTGTAGAGCTAAAATGGAATCCTTCTACAGACAATGTGGGTGTAAAAGAGTATCAAGTGTTACGTGATGGACAATTAATTCAAACTGTACAAGAAACAAAGTTTACTGATCAAAACCTTACAGCTAATAAAGAATATAAATATACTGTAAAGGCTGTAGATACGGCTGGAAATATCTCGGTTCAAAGCAACATCCTTACAGTAACAACAAAGAGTCAAAATGTAACGTATGAAAAATGGGATCCCAAAAAAGCATATACAAAAGGAGATAAAGTAGAGTATCAAGGGAAATTTTATGAAGCGGTTCAAAGCTATGAAGGAAATGGAGATCCTACTTGGATATTTGCCTTGTCTTTATGGCAACCATTTAATATGAAATAAAAGTTTGTTACTTAAACTTTATATATTAGTTTAAGTAACAAAAATATGTTTAGATTTTAACATAAGATTTCAAAATGGTAAGGACAAAACTTAAAGACGTAAAAATTATATACACAAAGTAAAAATATGAAATTTAATTTTGTTAAGAATATGTACTAAAAGTATTGATAACATGATGGGGAAAATAGATTTATCACTGTGATAAAACGCACTGCACACAGGACATCTAAAAAGATACCTTAGCAATAACGACAATTAGGGAGAAGTATTAGCTAAGGTATCAGGATGGATGGTTGCATAATAAATATGCAATTTTGAGCATTGTTGAATGTATTGGGATATCCAACAAATTCAGAATAACACAAAGTTTCTGCTAATTCATCCGGTAAATTTGTCCAAAAATACGGATCTATAAATCCACTTTTTACCTCTAGTGTGGATTTATAGATCCTAACAAACGTGTGATTCGAATTTAAAGTAATACCTTTAGAGACTTTTACTGGTCTATTATGAAAATTATACGATTTAGGGAAGTTCCTGAGCATTTCGTTAAGACTAGACCGCAGGATATATATAATACTTAAATCATGAGAATCGACAATATCTATGCATATCTTGTCATAACAACAAGACTTTTTGTAACTCTTTATTAATTAGGGGAGAGGTCATGTTTGATGAGAATGATAATCTGATTAGGAGGAATAGAGGTGGAACTAACTAAATTGGAAAAGGTAATTGTTATTAGTACATTTGTTCAAGGGTTAGGTGAAGAATTCCTGGAAAATAGCAAGGAAAACCATTCTTTAAAACAACTACTTAGGGAGATAGAAAAGGTGTTTAATGATTCAACACCGAATCAAATGCGAGAAGCAGCTGAAAGTGTATTAGAAAAATTCATTTATGATTTAATAAAAGAAAACAATCTTCCACTACTAAAAAATTAATTAAGGCTTAGTGGGAGAACGAGAGGGCAGTAAGGAAATGCCTATAAGGAATCGTTACCGTATCCCTATAAAAATTAATATCAAGCTTGCATAAGGAATGATATATAAAGAGTTTATTCTCTTTATATATGCCAAAAGTCAGTTACTTGTTTTCGAGAATCATGTTTTCTAACAATCTTCATTATTTTTTGCATTGTATTTGGTGATGGTACATAATCCTTGTCATTACACAGTTGGCCTAATGTATTTCTGTTTACTTTACTAGCTTTAGAAAAATCCTGAATTGAGTAATCGTAGCTAGCTAAAAATTTAGCTAGCTTTGTTCTATGTCTCCCAATACCTCTACCCCACACGCTAATCTCCTCCATAACCTTTTTTAATCATCCTTGTCCAAAATGCAAAAAACTATACGCAATTGCAAAGAAAAATTTGCATATTGGACAAGCTATTCACAATAAGATGTATCAAGGTTGCTACCAAATTAGCTATCAAGGTAACTCTACCAAATTTCTAAGTTTGTAAGCCCATGTATCATCAATATTCAAAATTCTGTTTATAAAGGGGAGATTTATATGTTAACTACATTTATCTCTTTAGGAGCTTTAGGAGTAACGACAATTGGAGGGGCGTTGTTAGAAAAGCATCTTGTGAAAAATGATCATGTTGCAGCAGCGAAACTTTTAAGTGATGGAATATATTATGGAATGAGGATAGGTGGAGTTTGTTTCATTGGTTATGTATTCATTCAAATTGTGGAGATGTTTTAGGGAGGAAATTACATGGGGATTTTAAAGGATTGGCTTCATAAACAAAGTTTGAAGAATCGACTTATAGAGGTATTTGTAAAGGCAGGTTTATATGTAGACCATCAAACAAGAGGTGGAAAAGTACCCATTTACCCGAAGATACATGACATTTTTTCCTCGAAAGAAAAGGTTCGATACATATTTACCATTCCAAACGGATTAGATCCGAAAAACATTGAAAAGAAGTGGTTTTGCTTTCAACAAATATTAGGGCGTAATGTAGCAATTGAAGGTGATATTAAAAGGTTTGTTCTTAATGTGTTTCATTCGGATGCTGGGCTACAAGCATACAATTACAGTTATAAGAAGTGGCAACCATTACTTATACAACATCATCTTCCCGTAATTGTAGGGCGTGACCAATTTGGAAATATGATTACGTATGACATGATTGCTTCAAACACGCCGCATCTTCTAATTGCAGGAGAGACAGGGAGCGGAAAAAGTAGTATGGTACGCGTTGTACTGTCCACACTCATTCAATATATGTCTCCTGATAAATTACATTTGTACCTGGGTGATTTGAAGAATTCCGAATTTCATTTCTTGCGAAGGGTGAAACACGTAAAAGAGGTTTGCATGGAAGAAATAGAAATGAAGATTATGCTGCAGAAAGTGTGGAAGGAAATACGCGAACGTAGAAAATTAATGGAAGAGTATGAAGTAGATCATATTGACGAATACAACAAATTAAATCCTGATAATCAGAAACCATATATCTTACTCGCTATCGACGAAGTGGTCATGTTGCAAGACGAAAAAGAATGTATGTCTATAGTTGAAAAAATATCGGCAGTCGGAAGGGCACTTGGAGTTTTTTTAATGCTAAGTATGCAACGCCCTGATGCAAAAGTACTGGATGGTAAGTTAAAGCTCAATATGACAGTTAGAATGGGCTTTAAATGTGATAGTACAATTAACAGTAATATTATGGGTACTCCTGGTTCAGAACGCTTGGAGCAATCTGGCCAAATGATATTAAAGTTAAATGGATTAAAGAAAGTACAATCTCCTTATTTAGAATTAAGTAAAGCCAAGAAGATAGTTGAACCTTATCGCGTTCCGAAAGAGAATATAAAGTTGCAAAACTTACCACAAGAAGAAAATCAATTATTCGGGGTGTTAGATTATGAGGAATAGAGACAAAGCCATACTAAACCATTTGAAGCGTTTTAGATGTATGTCTCGTGATGACATTATTGATTTGCATTTTCAAGGATTAAAGAACGCGGTTACATGCTGTAATACGGTGATGAAGCGATTAAGAAGAGATGGTCATGTGGATGCCAATATCTCGCAACAGCCATACATTTACTTCCCTCAATCCAGCACACTTCGCAAAACTAGCCAAAAGATTCCCCACTTTCTAGGCATATTAGATGTATATAAACAGCTTATCTATTATGAAAAACCTAAACTGTTTAAAGTGGAGCCAAAGTACGGTAAAGAATTCATGGAACCTGATGCATTTACAATTTGGCGTAGATCTCCATTCTTCATTGAAGTCCAGAGGTCAGTTTACAGCAAAAAAGTTATGCAAGATAAAATAAATAGGTATGAATTATACTTCCACAGTCAGGAATGGCATAACGAATCTTGGCAGCCAAAAGAATCTAAATACTTTCCATCAATACTTATAATTACTGAAAAGCATTATAATATCAGCTCTTTTAGCCTACGTATTTTTCAAGCTTCTTCAATTAGTAATTTCTTGAATAGCCTTGTTGTAAAAGCACAGTAACAGCCCCTAATTAGGGTTTTTTCTCTAAAGAGGTTTCTTAATTTAAATCTACGTTTATGAGGTCATCATTGACTGAATTAGTTAATATATTATTTTGCCAATGTGAATTCTAATACAGTTTCTGTTATTAATACAAGTAGCAATGCTGTTTTCGCGACAATTTCAGTACATACATTCTTTCAGTGCATCGTCTCTTTAGTCGCCGAATCAATTCCACATATTTTTGGAAGGAGGAATATTACCTAGGATTTCAAAAATGTTTACATATCCATATAACAATAATTGATATTGAATGTTTTCTACCTTAAAAGCTAGTTAGGCGATAAAAATAACATGAATGGACATAATAAGTTTGGTAAATTCGCGTATTACTTTTTTAATCCTAGGTATTATATTGCTTATAAAAGGATGTGTTAGAAGTGAGAATTGGAGTAGTTAAAGAGATAAAAAAGGGAGAAGCACGTGTAGGAATGACCCCTGAAAATGTTCGGAAGTTAGTTGAAGAAGGGCATCAAATCTTAGTAGAAAAAGATGCAGGTATTGGATCAGGATATACAAATGATGAATATACAGGCGCAGGTGCAAATTTAGTAGCACAAGGAGAAGCTTGGGAAGTTGATATGGTAGTTAAAGTAAAAGAACCATTACCTGAAGAATATCGTTACTTTAAAAAAGATCTTATAATCTGGGGCTTTTTACATCTGGCTGCGTCGAAAGAGTGTGTAGAAGCGATGAGAAAAGCTGGAACTACTGCGATTGCTGG
>NZ_JALDQE010000015.1:0-100309 GCF_022748145.1 Bacillus sp. CCB-MMP212 | reverse complement strand
CCAAATATGCCTGGTGCCACCCCACGTACTTCAACTATGGCGTTGGCAAATGGAAATATTGAGTATTTACTAGAAATAGCTAAAAATGGATTAGAGAATGCAATCCAAAATAAACCGGCTTTAGCAACGGGGATAAATATTTACAAGGGTACGATAACTTATGAGAATTTAGGCGCAACACTAGAGTTAGATTATAAGCCATTGAAAGAAGTGTTAATATGAGTAATGAAATTTTACCACTCAACATTGGGAATATAAAAAATGCACAAAAAATTTTAGATGGAAATGCTAGAAAAACGCCTTTGGTTAAATCTTTCTATTTAACCAGTAAAACCGGTGGAGAAATTTATTTAAAGTTGGAAAACATGCAGTTAACAGGTTCATTCAAGTTTCGTGGTGCATTTAATAAAATTTCTCAACTTACAAATGAAGAAAAAGAACGTGGTGTAATCGCCTGCTCAGCTGGAAACCATGCACAAGGTGTCGCATTATCTTCTCATTTACTTGGTATCAAAAGTAAAATTGTGATGCCAACCTCTGCACCGCAAGCTAAAGTGGATGCGACGAGAGGATATGGTTCTGAAGTTATTTTATACGGTGATACATTTGATGATGCAAAAGCAAAATGTGAAGAGATTATAAAAGAAACAGGCGAAACATACCTACATCCATATGATGATGTAGAAGTAATGGCTGGCCAAGGGACAATTGGGTTAGATATTCTGGATGATATGTGGGATGTTGATACTGTTATTGTACCTATTGGTGGAGGAGGAATTATTTCAGGGATTGCTGTAGCACTGAAATCATTTAATCCCTCCATTAATATTATTGGAGTTCAAGCTGAAAACGTACACGGTATGAAAGCTTCTTATGATGCTGGAGAAATTGTATCACATTATAAAGCTCCAACAATAGCGGATGGTTGTGCAGTAAAAATACCTGGAAATTTAACCTTTGAAATTGTAAAAAACCTAGTAGATGACATTGTAACTGTATCGGAAGAAGAATTAGAAGTAGCGATGAAAGACTTATTGCAACGCGGAAAGGCTGTCGTAGAAGGAGCAGGAGCGTTAGCTACAGCCGCTCTTCTTGCAAGAAAAGTTGATAAATATGTACAGGGTAAAAAAGTAGTAGCGGTTATTTCAGGTGGCAATGTGGATTTAAAACGTATTTCAAGTGTATGTGAGCATTTCTTTATTGCCAATGAGGTAAAATAATGATTGAGGAATGTATATAATAAGTTGATATTGCTAAAAAAGAGCTAGGATGAAACATCTTAGTTCTTTTTTGTAATATCAGGATACTCTTAAGGGGTACAGCCACACATCCATCAAGATAAGACAAACAAATACCCCAAAACGAGAAAATTGACATCTTCAGGCGAAAATGGGCAATTTTTTTGTTTTGGGGTATTATAAAAATCTTAAGTTGATGGGCATGGGGTAGCGTCAGGAAAATGCGGATTTACAACGTTAAGGAAATTTCAATATTAAAAAGCCTAATTTCTCAATTTAATGTGAAGAAATTAGGCTTTTTTTCTTACTCAATTAAAGCTCCCTATTGTTGAATAATGTTCAATTTCAAACAAATAAAGCCATTAATATTAAATCTTGATAGCCGCCATCCAATTTTACACCCTTTGCTTTTCTACCCTCTTCAAAAAAGCCTAGATTCTTATATAACTGGATTGCACCTAGATTATCTTCCATTACCTCAAGACAGACTTTCTCAATCTTACTGTTATTTTTAGCCCAATTGATTAACGTTTCTAGAAGAGATCTTCCAATACCATAATTTCGATATTCAGGTAGTATGTTCATCGCAAAAGCCCCTTGATGACTAATTTTTTCTTTGTTTCCGTTCTTAAAATCTATTGCACCGACTAACTTACCATCAACTTCAGCAATAAACTGTACATAATTTGGATTTTCATGATAAGTTTTTAACGTTTTTTGAATAACATCAATACTCACCTTTTTTATATCCTCAACCGTACTTAGCATATATGGAGCGTTTATTAAAGCTTTTGAAGCAGAATCTAGCATTCTTTCCGCATCCTGTTCTTTAGCTTCTCTAATTATTATTGTTTTTCCATCCTTAGATTTATAAGTAAAAACATTAGTTGATAAGATTTTACACACACCCTTTCGGAATATAATTAATCGGATTTTTTAATTATTCCACAATTCTTAAGTAAGAGAAAGTCGTATCACTTTTTTCTGCAATCGCTCACCTTCAACTTAATAACGATTATTTCAAAAAATTCTAATTTTGACAATAATTTATTCTGTTATATAGTCCTTTAACGGAATAAGGAATGATTATTGTTTCCCTTCTGATAGCTTTCTATATAATGAAGCCTTAGACACCTTTACCATTAGTACGGCAATCAAGAGTCCAGTCATGAAAAATAACAAAATTATTATCTTTAGTTGGTTGAACATCAAACTCTACTAGATCAGCCCCAGCTTTAAATGCTGCTTCCATAGATGGAATTGTATTTTCTAAATAAGGATATTCAGGTTTATTTATACGTTCAGCTGTACATGTATCACCCTCAATCCCTTCCATGCTAAATGTTTGCGAAAGCCCTCGGTGAGCAAGAAGAAGAGGAGTCCCATCGGCCCTCTCAGCAAAAAAAGAACTGTTATTTACATAAACAAATACAAATAGAATAAGAATTATCCAAGTCGTTTTACGTTTTAGTAACCTTTTTATTTTATTCATTGTATGTTCCTCTTAAATATTAGTTGAAATGATTTAAACAATGTTCGTTAATTAAATACTGGTAGATGTTACAACCTATCATATTTTATTGCAATGGATAGATTGGTAATTGAAGGTTAGTACTTATATATCAATATAGCTCTTCAGCGAATAAAGATATTTCTTTTTTTATCCAGATTCATAAAAAGCAGTTCACATCCTTAAGTTGATGGATGTGAACTGCTTCTATAGGGGCGTAAAGTACTCAAAACTATGAACGTTTCCGCAACATTCTCCTTTGCCTCTTTCGAATAAAATTTATGCCAAGATATAATAAAAGTATAACGATATAAGGGGCGTCTTTTATGAGAAAAGAGAAAAGACAAAGGCTAATTAAACAAGCGGTGAGAGAGCATGAAATAGATACACAAGAAAAGTTAGTAGAGCTGTTAGCAAAAAAGGGGGAAATTGTAACACAAGCTACTATTTCGCGAGATATTCGCGAATTAAATATAATAAAGACAGTTTCTTCAAACGGTTTAACAATATATAAAAACTTCACAGGAGATAATATACAAACTGATATGATGTTAAAGAAAAAGTTGGGAGAAGTTGTCGTAAAGATTGATTATATAAATCAATTAACCATTATTAAAACTTTACCGGGTAATGCACATGTTATAGGTGTGTTATTAGACTCTGTAGAATGGAAAGAAAAAGTAGGGTGTATTTGTGGAAATGATACATGTCTTGTAATTTCAAAATCACAATCAGATAGGGAGATTCTAGAAGAGAGATTAAAATTAATTATGTAGATAAAAAAACTACTAATACAGGATTTTATTTCGGTACAGAAATAAAGCAGCTTTTCCGGAGCCTTGGTAATAAATTAAACTTTTAATTGGGATAATTTACGGTATATTGAAATTAATTGTCTTCTTAGTTGCTGAAGATACTTAATATAGAAACGATGTTGGAGTATCGAGAAAAATAATTAATTCTAAATAAGAATTTTTAACGTAAGGTAACTAAAATTTGAAAATGAGTATAATTAATTGAAATTGCTAGTTATAAGAGAGGGTAAAAGTATCTTGTAAAGTAATGCATATAACATAGAAAGATATAAGAGATAGGTGAAATTTATGAATACAAGACAAAAAGAAATTTTATTTCTACTATTATCTGAATCTAACGACTATTCATTAGTACAAGACCTTGCTGATAAGGTGAATTGCTCTGAAAAAACAATTCGTAATGACTTTAAAATAATTGAGGAGCACCTTGCGAATTATTCAAGTGCGATTCTTGTTAGGAAACCGGGATTAGGTGTGTACTTAGAGATTGAGGAATATGAGAAGGTGGACTTGTTTAATAAACTTTATTGTATTAATAATCGCACAAAGTATGAATCAGATGAAGAAAGAATTCTACAAATTGCATACAACTTATTAATGAATGTAAAGGCAGTTACTGCACAGGATATGGCATCCCAACATTTTGTAAGTCGAACGACTATAAAAAAAGATCTAGATAGAATTGAAAAATGGTTACATCATTTTGATTTAACCATTGTTTCAAAACAGCGAGTTGGACTTATTATTGATGGAAATGAAAAAAAAAAGAAGAGCATTGGCTAGATTATCAGATTTGATTCGTAATTCTGATCTTACGAATCAATTTATTAAAGAACAATTTCAATATCATGAGGTTGAATTTGTTACGAACGAATTGAAAGCGTTACAAAAACGAAATGCATTGTTTTTTACAGATGATACATTTGAAAGTTTATTAGTGCATACATTGCTCATGGTACGGAGAATGAAACTTAAACAACCTATTTTAAATGCTGAAAAGGAAATTAAAATACTGAAAGAAACAAAAGAATATATATGGACATTGGAATTTTTAAAACAGTTGGAATGTGTTTTTTCAGTTCATTTTACAGAAGAAGAAGTTACGTATTTAACAGCTCATATTTTAGGTGGGAAAATCCGTTATCAAGATAAACCAATGCAGGATAGCACACTTACTGAAAGTAATCCAATCCTTTCTATGGTTATTCAGCAATTAGTTAAACGTATGTCGCAGTTGTATGAAATTGATTTCAGTAAAGACAAAATTTTAATTGAAGGGTTAACGATTCATCTATATACCGCATTGAATCGCCTAAGCTATGATCTTTCTGTCTCTAATCCGATGTTACACGATATAAAGAGAATGTATCCCTATGTGTTTAATGTATTGATACAAGTATTAGAAGAGATAAATGAATCTCAAAATATATATATTCCAGAAGAAGAAGCGGCTTATCTTACTCTACACTTTGAAGCATCTGTTGAACGGTTAAATTACCAGGAAAAATCTAAAAATGTAATTATTGTTTGCCATATGGGCATTGGCATGTCGCAGTTGTTACGTACAAAAATTGAGCGTAAATTTCGTCATATCCATGTGATGGACTGTATTTCAAAAGCAGATTTACAAAGTTATATAATGAAACATCGTGATGTGGATCTCGTTATTTCAACTACTAGTCTTTCAAGATTAGACATTCCTCATATAGTAGTATCCCCATTATTAGAAGGGCCAGAAGAAAAGAAGCTAGGGGATTTTATACAAAATTATGATGAGCCAAGTTATAAAGAACAAAAAGACTTTGTTATGTTCAACTATACATCTCCATTTTTAGTGTTTTTACAACAGGATATACAGCACCCATATGAGCTAATTGAAAAGTTAGCGTATGCTTTGCATAGTAAGGGGTATGTAGATAAAGAGTATGCAGAAAATGCAATCATAAGAGAAAAAATGTCAGCAACAACGATTGGGGCAGGAATCGCGATTCCTCATGGCAATCCAAAATTTATTCAAGAATCAGTAATTGCAATTGCTACATTAAAGGAACCAATTGATTGGGGAGAAGAGAAGGTATCACTTGTATTTATGCTAGCAGTTAAAAGTGATGGACAAGAGGTAACGAAACAATTGTTTCAGGAACTATCCTTTATAAGTGAGCAACCATCCTTTATTCAAAAGCTTACGAAAGAAACAAACGTAATGAAATTTTTGTCCTTTTTACATAATTAACCGAAAAGTGGAGAATCAAATAACCCGTTTTTCGCTTGGGTAAAAGGTTTATTTTTCCGGAAGTTACGGTAAAAAATGAAACTTTTGACGTCGTAATATTAATTTATAGTAAGTGTAGGCGCTTAGTAAAAAGTGTGAGGAGGATTAAGAATGAAATTGTTAGCGGTTACATCATGTCCGAATGGGATTGCCCATACTTATATGGCAGCTGAAAATTTGCAAAAAACAGCGGATAAATTAGGAGTCCAAATGAAAATTGAAACCCAAGGTGGAATAGGGGTAGAAAATGAGTTGACGGAACAAGATATTCGCGAAGCAGACGGCATTATTATAGCTGCAGATAGAGTCGTAAATAAAGATAGATTTGTAGGGAAAAAATTGTTGGTTGTTGGGGTACAAGATGGTATTCGTAAACCAGGAGAATTAATTCAGAAAATAATCAGCGGGAATGTACCTCTTTATCATTCACAGTCAAAAATAGTAGAAAGTAACCAACAGGAAAGAAAGCAAAATCCGATATATCGTCATTTAATGAATGGTGTATCTTTTATGGTCCCATTTATCGTAGTCGGGGGATTATTAATTGCTATTGCGTTAACACTTGGGGGAGAAAAAACTCCTGGGGGTTTAGTGATTCCGGAGGGTTCTTTCTGGAAAACTATTGAACAAATTGGTGGTGCATCATTTACGTTCATGGTTCCAATACTAGCTGGATATATTGCATATAGTATAGCGGATAAGCCTGGACTTGTTCCTGGTATGATTGGTGGGTATATTGCAGCAACAGGAAGCTTTTACGGAAGTGAAAGTGGTGCTGGTTTTCTTGGTGGTATTATCGCTGGTTTCTTAGCTGGTTACATAGCGTTAGGAATCAAAAAATTAAAAGTTCCAAAAGCGATTCAACCAATTATGCCGATTATTATTATTCCGGTATTTACTTCTCTTATTGTAGGTTTAGCATTTGTATTTATTATTGGTGCCCCTGTCGCACAAGTTTTCGTATCATTAACAGCTTGGTTAGCAGGTATGCAAGGGTCAAGTTCAATTCTCTTAGCATTAATTTTAGGGGCAATGATTTCATTTGATATGGGTGGTCCGGTCAATAAAGTAGCATTCTTATTTGGTTCAGCAATGATTGGAGAAGGAAACTATGAAATTATGGGTCCAATTGCTGCAGCAATTTGTATTCCACCAATCGGGATGGGACTTGCTACTTTCATAGGTAAGGGGAAATTCCAAGATTCAGAGAGAGAAATGGGTAAAGCATCATTCACAATGGGGCTATTTGGTATTACGGAAGGTGCGATTCCCTTTGCAGCACAAGATCCACTTCGGGTTATTCCAAGTATAATGGCTGGTTCGATGATGGGTGCTGTGATTGCGATGATCGGTCATGTAGGAGACAGAGTAGCACATGGTGGTCCAATTGTTGCAGTGTTAGGGGCAGTAGATAATGTGTTTATGTTTTTTGTAGCTGTAATTGTAGGCTCTATTGTGACAGCTGTTGTAGTAAATGTATTGAAAAAAGACGTTTCAAAGTTAGAAAAACAAGAAAATGAACAAATAAAAGAAGTATCAGCAACAATAGAAGTGCAACAACTGGAACGAGAGACTCAAGTAAGAGGCGAACAAGTAGACAAGGTAGAAATTAAAAAATTAACAGATATTACAAGTTTAGAATTAATTGAAACGGACTTAAAAGGGGAAACACGAGATGACATCATTGATGAAATGATTCAAAAGTTAAAGCAGGTGGGTGCATTACATTCAGTGACAGAATTTAAACAGGCTATTATGAACCGTGAGCAAGAAAGTACTACAGGTATTGGTATAAACATTGCGATTCCACATGGGAAATCAGCTGCCGTTAGGAAACCGAGCGTGGTATTTGGAATTAAACAATCGGGTATAGATTGGAACAGCCTTGATGGAACGGAAGCAAAGTTAATATTTATGATTGCGGTACCAAAAGGAAATGAAGGAAATGAACATTTAAAAATCCTTCAAATGCTTTCTCGAAAACTAATGGATGATAGTTATAGAGAGCGGTTATTATCTGTTCAAACAAAAGCAGAAGCATACAAACTACTAGATGAAATTGCATAGAATGGAGGATTCAAATCATGACTGAACCATTATTTTTTGCACCTGTTTTTAAAGAAAGAATTTGGGGTGGAACACATTTAACTTCTTTTGGATATGAGATTCCATCAAATCAAACTGGAGAGTGTTGGGCTTTTGCTGCACATCAACATGGACAAAGTATTGTTAAGAACGGAAAGTATAAAGGGCTATCTTTGGGTGAATTGTGGGATAACCATCGAGATTTATTTGGAAATATGGAGGGGGAGCGTTTCCCTCTTCTTACAAAAATTTTGGATGCCAATCAAGATTTATCTGTTCAAGTTCATCCCAACGATGAGTATGCCAGCGTACATGAAAATGGAGAACTAGGAAAAACAGAATGCTGGTATGTAATCGATTCCATAAAAGACGCGGAAATTATTTATGGACATCATGCGAAAACAAAAGAAGAATTCATGGCTATGATTGAAAAGAAAGAGTGGAACCAACTGTTGCATCGCGTGAAGGTGAAACCTGGAGATTTCTTCTATGTGCCGAGTGGAACTGTTCATGCAATTGGTAAAGGGATTTTAGTATTAGAAACACAGCAAAACTCTGATACAACCTATAGATTGTATGATTATGATAGAAGAGATTCAGAAGGTAATTTACGTGATCTTCATCTTGAAAGCAGTATTGATGTAATAGAAACTCCATGTATTTCGAATCAGTTAACATTTAAAAATGAAAAAGTAGATGATTTGAGTATAACTAATTTTATTAAATGTCCGTATTTTTCAGTGGAAAAATGGGAGTTAGATGGATCAGCTAGTTTGGAACAACAAAAAGCCTTCCTTCTTGTTAGTGTAATACAGGGAGAAGGTGAGTTAATTAAAGAAGGTGAGCACTATTTCTTTAAAAAAGGAGACCACTTTATAATACCTAATTATTTTGGAGGATACGATTTGGTAGGTAACTCTATATGTATTGTTTCAAGTATATAATAAATTTTATAATTTTTATATAAAGATTATAGAAAATATTATTTAAACACAAATTAACCAGTTCCTGATTTTACGGATCTGGTTAATTTGTGTGAAGTGCATCAAGTTTTGAGGAAGTGCTTGTGAACCGTAGCATAAATAAATGAGGTTTTGTATGTTCGATTTTTAAATAATACCCAAGAAGGAGTGGATTGCAGTTATAGTAATACTCTATTTTTGTATTTCTATAATAGATAATCTTTAAAAAAAACAGAATTATCTTGACAGTCATTGAATGGATTGATAAGGTTATAAAAAAATATTTCTTATCCAGAGAGGTGGAGGGACTGGCCTTATGAAACCTCAGCAACAGGTCTGCTTAAGTAGACACTGTGCTAATTCCAGCGGGTGATAATCCTGATAGATGAGAGCTTCCGTTTTTATTTGTCAGTAGCGCCCTCTTTTTTAGAGTGCGTTTTTTGTTTTTTCTGGGTAATAACTAAAGGAGAGTAGAAATGGAGAACAAAAATGGGCAAGAATTTCAAAGGAAAATGCAAGCACGTCATTTAGTCATGCTATCACTTGGTGGGGTGATTGGAACTGGCTTATTCTTAAGTTCGGGTTACACTATTCAACAAGCTGGCCCATTTGGAACAGTTCTATCCTATCTGGTTGGTGCGCTAGTGGTTTATCTAGTTATGCTATGTTTAGGAGAACTTTCCGTACATATGCCTGAAACGGGCGCATTTCATAGTTATGCAGTTAAATACATTGGACCGGGTACAGGGTATACAGTAGCCTGGTTGTATTGGTTAACTTGGACTGTTGCTTTAGGTTCTGAATTTACAGCCGCAGGATTACTTATGAAGCGATGGTTTCCATCGATTAATGTTTGGGTATGGAGTGCTCTTTTTGCCATTTTGATCTTTGTATTAAATGTCCTGACTGTTAAATTTTTTGCCGAATCCGAATTTTGGTTTTCAACGATAAAGGTTATAGCTATTGCGATTTTTATTGTTTTAGGAGTAGCGGCAATGCTAGGGTTTCTTCCGATGACTCATTCAAAAGCTGCACCATTCTTTTCTAATTTTACAAGTGGAGGTTTATTTCCCCATGGTGCTACGGCCATTATGATGACCATGCTTGCGGTTAATTTTGCTTTTTCGGGAACAGAATTAATAGGTATTGCAGCTGGAGAAACAGCGAACCCGGAAAAAATGATACCGAAGGCAATTCGAACTACTCTGTGGAGATTAATCATCTTTTTTGTAGGAACGATTGTTGTTTTATCTGCGTTATTGCCTATTTCCGATGCGGGGGTATTAGAGAGCCCTTTTGTTGCAGTTCTAGAACGAATTGGGGTGCCATATTCAGCTGACATAATGAATTTCGTTATCTTAACAGCTATTTTATCTGCGGCAAACTCAGGCCTTTATGCCTCTTCTAGAATGCTTTGGTCGCTTGCTAATAAGAATATGATATCCCCAATTTTTAGGAAAATGACGAAGCAAGGTGTTCCAATCAACGCCGTCATTTTCAGCATGGTGGGTGGAGCTTTGGCTTTGCTCTCGAGTATTGTGGCACCAGATACTGTCTATATCGTACTTGTTTCCATTTCCGGTCTAGCAGTAGTTGTAGTTTGGATGAGTATTAGTGCTTCGCAGTTCCTATTTCGCAGACAATTTTTGAAAGAAGGAAATTCTGAGAAGGACTTGATTTATCGCACACCACTATATCCATTAGTACCAATTGCTTCTTTTATCCTTTGTCTGGCATCGTGTATTGGAATTGCATTCGATCCAACACAGAGAATTGCCTTATATTGCGGCATACCGTTTATTTTGTTTTGCTATGGAAGTTATTATCTAACAAAAAATCTAAAAAAGAGGGGCGTAGATTATGTCGAACAAAATCAACCCAATTGAAGCTATTTTATCCCAACATTCTATTATGATTCTTGACGGAGCATTAGCTACAGAATTGGAGGCGCATGGATGTAATTTGGACGATCCTCTTTGGTCGGCACGAGTGTTACTAGAAAATCCGGAACTAATTTATCAGGTTCACTCAGACTATTTTCGTGCTGGAGCGGACTGTGCCATAACAGCAAGCTATCAAGCTACTATTAGCGGTTTTTCCAAGCGTGGAATACAAGAACAGGAAGCTTTGGAATTAATTAAGAAAACGGTGTTACTTGCAAGAAGGGCAAGAGATGATTTTTGGAAGGAAAATACGCAAACGAATAGGCCTAAACCATTGGTTGTTGCATCAGTTGGGCCGTACGGGGCTTACCTTGCAGATGGTTCAGAGTATGTAGGCAACTATGGTGTGACAGATAAAACATTAGCAGACTTTCACCGTTCGAGAATGTCTGCGTTAATCGAAGCAGGTGCAGATCTATTGGCATTTGAAACGATCCCTTCCCTGCAAGAAGCAAGAGTATTAGATACATTATTGCGTGGGTTTCCAGAAACATATGCGTGGCTTTCCTTTTCGCTAAAAAATGAGAAAGAGATTAGTGAAGGTATGAAACTCGTGGAGTGTGCACGAGCTTTTGAGAAAAGTGAACAAATTGTAGCGATAGGCATCAATTGTGCGCCAGTAACCGTTGTGACTGGTGCAATCCAAGAGTTGAGGACAAACACCAAAAAACCGATTATTGTTTATCCAAACTCTGGTGAAACTTATAATCCAGAAACAAAAACATGGCATGGTCATGAACAATGTAACGCGTTGAATATTCAATCTGAAGAATGGTACCAAGCAGGTGCACGTTTAATAGGTGGATGCTGCAGGACGACACCTTATCACATTGAGGAGATATCGAACAAGTGGCGTTCTTCCGAGTTTTTCTATACAAACGAAGCAAAACAGTAATGTAATGGAAGATAATCTATCTTTGTGTGTATTTTCATGATTTAGCTTGTTCAGGAATCTACAGTTACGTCTAGTGGCACAAAATGTGGATGGTAGCCTTGGGAATCCAGTGGACTTTTGGGTACCTTAGGAATGGAAAGGAATCAGGGAAAATAAAAACCGCTAGTTTAATAGATATGGTAGATAACATGCTGAATCTTTTAATGAAGATGTATTTGATCCAATTTAAGGTGAAGGGAACCATTTATTTGTAATTAAAGTTAACGAAGAGGTTAATTTAGTTATTTAAAAAATAGTTCAATAACTATATGAAAATTTGTTGTGGTATAAATTCTTGTTGTAGTAGTAAATATGGTCATATTGTTGTAAAAAAGGATAGATGTAAACAGGTATACGCTCCTGTTCATCTATCCTTTCCTTTTAATAAAACCATAGGGTTTATTTGGTATGCGTATTATTAAGAGTATGCTTCTATTTTAGGAATGCTTTACCCCACAAAATGAAAGTACACCTTGTTTCCATTCTTAAGTTAATAGATGTGTGGTGCCCCCTGTAAGAATGTAATTGTATTGTAGAAAAATAAAATAGAAGGATTACTTACCTTTGGTAAATATGAGAAATTTACATTTTTATTATTTACGATTATATAATATCAGACCTCAGATATACATTCGCTCAGTTGTACATTAGGATATATAAAAATCACGCAAACTCCAGATGAACTTCACACTCGAATAGAAAATCCGTTATATAATAACTATAGAATTTATTAATGTTACATTAATTTTTATCTATTGAGATATATAAAATATAAAATTTTGATACGGAATACTAGGGTAAATAACTTCTTATAAGAAAGTAATAAAGGAGAATAGCTATGACAAGCACCGTACTGGAATCAAAAAAAACTAATATTACTGAAGAAGATGTTGAAATTTTAAAAATAATGGCGCATCCAATTCGTTTACGTATTGTAAACGAGCTAAGCAAACATAATACTTTTAATGTTTCGCAGCTAACAAAAATTTTAGAGATACCCCAATCATCTGTTTCACAACATTTATCGAAAATGAAGGGTAAAGTACTAAAAGCTGAACGTAAAGGCTTAGAAATTTATTATTCCATTCGTAATAACAAAGCAACTCAAATTGTCGGCATACTTGGATATTAAACCATATATACAATTGCGTAAAGATAGAGTAGTACCTAAAAAGGGTGCTACTCTTTTTGGACTCTATAAATACAACATGACAAATGTTACTTTTCCATAAAAGAACAAGAACAAACTAGGAATTATGTTTTCCTACATCGAATTTAAACGTACATGTCATTCAAAATAGATGCCAGACACCTGGATGTACATAGCTAAAAGCAACTCATCAAACGCTGGAGGGATATAATGCCTTATAAAACGATTCATACCGATTTTCGAAATGACTATACAAATGCTCGAGATGCCTTGTTAAATGAAGGGATTGTTGAAATTGGCCATGTTCAATATGAAAGTCAAAAAGGACTAATCATACGTCCTGCCTACGAAATAGAAGGAGAAATTTATTTTTTCTCGGGAATGAAAGCAGCGGGAGATACGATATACAGTGTACAATTACGCCCTTTTAATGAGCTAAAAGAGGCGGATTACATTCCGTTAGAAGAAAAATCTTGTATAACTGTGTAAATGAGAGAGGTATAGTTATCAGCTAGGAAAAGGAGGGCGAGATGGATCAAGATGATCGGTATTATCTTTTACAAGAACGTGTAAGTTTGCAAACATACTTACACTCCTTAAACCCGAACGTTTCTGACAACTACAACAAAGAACGAAGTATGAACGAGCTGCAAAATCAAAGTCTCATTCGATAACATAAATCAGTTCTTGGTAAAATACTACCTAATCAGTATTTGGAAGGGAAGCAGCATGTATCTTGATGTACTGACCTTAGAAGAATCTCGAACAGTATTAGATACGAAGGTACAAGCTCAGTTGACGATACTTAAACTACACGATATATCAATTTAATTCAGCATACATAAGAAATACATCTAAAAATATCAAATTTCATCTCATATCTCAAAATCCAAGAATACTTTTTATTTTGAGATATGAGACTTTTTATAAATAGATTACTAGAAGTACAGAACCTAGACTGATACGTAGATAAATCTTGTGTTAATCAGAGCATCATTCGGTCCAACATACTGTATTTACTCATATAATATGGAATATCTATATTTGATCAATACTATTCTATTTTTCGTCTCAATAACATAACAGAACTTTTGTTTTTGAGACATAGTATTTTTGTTTTTAATGACTACCTATAATAAAGGTTATGTAAACTAACTAAAAGTAAGTTTATAAAATGAACTTTATATTAGGGATTTTTCAGAGATATACCTTTCCCTACTTTGCTTCTTTACAGTACAAACTCATGCTATATTTTAAATTGATTCAAATTTGAAAGTTCACTAGATTGGAACATTTATTTGAATCCAACTATGCTAAAATTGTAAATGTAAGCGGTCAACCTTTCAGTAAATGCGTAACGAATTGTATTTCAATTTAGTGTTTGATCTTCATTACCCACAAAAAAGCCATTACTAAAGTAAGCGGCTTTTTTGTTTTGAAGTTAATAATTTGAAAAAGATAGAGTTAAAATAAATTAATATCTAACTAATTTAAATGATTATCTATTATTTTATTACTCAGTATTCTCTTTTATTTCATTTTCATATTTTAAAGGCTCATATTTTTATTAAGTTAAATAGAAAATGAGCCTCATCTATATATTTTAAAGCTGTAAATCTAGTTGTTTATGTTTTAGATTTTCTTTAATTAATACAGGTTGTACAAGATTATTATTTTTATCATATACTGAATAAGGTTCTTTAATAAGTACTTTGTTGAGTAACTCTACTGTATCAGATGAATACCTATGTTGAGGCTCGTTGTCTACTACGCTAATATCAAAATGATATCTATTACTATTTTCTTTAATATTAACACCAGTTTGTTGTGCCACAGTTTCTATAAGTTGGTTAGCATAAACCCAATGTGTTAAACCCAGTTGTTTTGCAACAGCAGAAAGCCTAAAAGGAAATTTCAATTTTATTTGTTCAGGGTCAGACATTACTCCAACACCAATAACGGACACATTTCTGGATTCTTCTTCGTAAGTTCTATCTGTTCTTTGAAAACCTAATGCTCTTGCTAATGATTCTTCATCATTAATGTGCTCCATTGTCAAATAATTTACTCTTAATTCCGATATTGATTTACTTTTGACAATATTGTAAATTCTATCTTTAAATTCCCCATAATATTAATAAAGCAAAAGGACTAAATTTTTTTATGCGCTAATGCAATTCTATATTAATTGGTCTTTACCTATTTAAACAGAAAAAATCAAAAATCATAGCTATTTTAAATATATGTATGCCAGTATCGTAGATAATCCACTACCAACTACTGCTCCTATTAACGCTGCAGATAAAGGAAACCAAAACGTCTGCCTAAATTCCTTTTTCTGCTCCCTCTGGTTTTGTATTTTTTCCCTTTGTTCCTTAAGCACTTCATCCCTTTCTCTCTTAAGGATTTTATAATTCTCTGAATTTATCATTGCATTCTTCAAACCTTCATATGATCTAAAGATATCTTGTCTTAAAAACTCCTTATCTTCATCTTTCAATTTAAATTCACTTGAAAGATCTTGTCTACTTGCAGCGTTCTCATTTTTCCCTTTTGTTGCAGGAGTATATAAATAACTAAGCATGATTGAAACAAATGTTTTTCCGATAGTAATATCTTTTGGCTCTTTGGTGTGATTATGAACAGCAATTAAAGATAACCCTAGCCATTGAGGATCTAATGTAGTAGAAATATGTCCTAAGCCTGTTGAAACTTGCGATACTTTAGAATGATAAGTTCCACCAATTCTTCTTGAGACCCAAAAAGATTCCTCAGTATAAATACAAACAGTTTCATTAGCCGGTATTATAATTTTATTATTTATTACAGCTGAATGGCCATCTGAAACCCTCCAAGCATATTTACTCGCTGTTAAATTTATAGAGCTGCCTTTGATATTTTCCAATTTCAAAGGATAAATCATTAAATTTTCACCATCTATAAGCTCATTCTTTATATCAACATCACTTAATAACACATTAGTCCCCCCTAATATATCATACCTAAAATTTACCACAAAATCCCGGTTATTAACAGCGCTTTCATGTCTGGATTTTTATCCTTTTTGTTTTTTCATCAAACTGAGTTTGAAAGTTCACTAGATTGGAACATTTATTTGAATGTAAATATGCTAAAATAGTAATTGTACTGTTAATCTTTCAGCGAATGTATAATGGCTTTTGTTACAATTTAATGTATAGTTGTAAAATAAAAAACCACTACTTTAAGTAGTGGTTTTTTATTTTACAGTTAATACTTTGTAATCGAAAAAATTTCTAAAAATTTAAGATGATTATCTACTATTAAATTGTTCCTTATACTCTTTTAATGCTTCTTTCCAATGTCTTAATGGTTTTAATCCATTCAGGATAATGCAATCTTTGCTTAACACTGAATATTTAGGTCTATTGGCTATTTGCGGGAATTCTTCCGTCGTTAAAGGAATTATATTGATGTCTTTATTAAAGTCTTTAAAAAATTCAACTGCAAACTCATACCATGAACACATTCCTTCGTTTGTCACATGATATAATCCGTATTGATCCGTCTCTATTAACTCTGCAATAAAATTTGCTAAATCTAGTGCATAGGTAGGTGAACCAAACTGGTCAGATACCACGCGGACTTCACCGTATAGATTTGCTATTTTTCTTATCTTAGCGATAAAGTGACCTTCTCCATTTCCAAATATCCACGAAGTTCTAATAATAAAATGATTATTCGTGTATTTTGTTACTAAATGTTCTCCAGCCAATTTTGTTTCTCCATATATATTTAATGGATTAGGACGATCCACAAGATTGTATGGTGTATGCTTTTCACCATTAAACACATAATCCGTACTAATATATACAAATTTACATTTTATTCTTTCTGCAGCTTGAGCAATATACTTGGTACCTAATACATTTACTTCATATGCCAGTCCTTTATTTTTCTCTGCCCCATCTACATTTGTAAATGCTGCACAGTGTACAATTACATCTGGCTTTAAACTATCAAGATAAGAGCTAACTCTTATTTTATTTGTAATATCTAACGTGGTTCGATTCACACCATATAGCTCATGATGTGTTCTGCTGAGAACTTGTATTAAAGTTTGTCCTAGTTGCCCCTCTACTCCCGTTATCAGTATCTTCATTTTAAAATTCCTCGTTTAACTTATGTAATTTTTAACTAATAAAATTCATTCCCACCACGTACGGTTATCTATATACCACTTAATTGTTTGAGTGAGTCCATCATCAAATAGATATTGTGGTTTCCAACCTATTTCTTCTTTCAACTTAGTAGCATCCATGGCGTAACGTCTATCATGTCCTAAGCGATCTGAGATAAATGTAATTTGCGATTGATCTTTATTTAGGAATTTGAGTATTTTTTGTACAATATCTAGATTTGTATATTCATTATCTCCTCCGATATTATAAATGTGCCCATCTGCTCCACCATGCAGAACTAAATCAATAGCTACACAGTGATCCTCTACATGAAGCCAATCTCTTATATGTAATCCATCACCGTATAGAGGAATATTTTTATTATTTAATGCATGAGTTATTGTTAATGGTATTAATTTTTCCGTGAACTGATAGGGACCATAATTATTGGAACAACGAGTTATATTCATAGGTAAACCGAATGTCTCATGATACGCTCGTACCATTAAGTCTGCACTAGCTTTACTTGCACTATAAGGACTATTAGGAGCTATTATTGTATGTTCTGTAAATGCACCCGTTTGAGATAATGTCCCATATACTTCATCTGTAGAAATTTGTACAAACTTTTTCACTTTTGTTTTATATGCTGAGTGTAATAAGGCTTGTGTACCTAATATGTTAGTTTGGACAAATATATGGGGAGTTTTAATACTTCTATCAACGTGAGATTCTGCTGCGAAATTTAATACATAATCAAATTTCTCTTTTTTAAATAACTTATCTATGAATATTTCATTTGAAATATCCCCTTTGATGAATTTATAATTTTGATTTAATGATACTTCCTTTAAATTAGATAAATTTCCTGCATATGTTAATAAATCTACATTTACAATTTGGTATTGAGGATATTTCTTTAACATATACCGAATAAAATTACTACCAATAAATCCTGCCCCACCCGTTATTAATAATTTCAATTAAAATCATCTCCATAAACAAAGTTGATATTAGTATCTTTTAAACTAGGTAGTTTTCTATCTTTTTCTGATAAAATTGGTTGATTAGTTGGCCAAAAAATCCCTATCGTTTCATCATTCCATAGAATTCCGCCTTCATGGTTAGGTGAATAATACTCATCTACTTTATACTGGACAATAGTATTAGGTTCTGTAGTACAAAAACCATGTGCAAACCCTTTAGGAACGGTAAGTAGACGGTTATTATACTCACTTAAAATTGTTCCGAACCATTGCCCATACGTTGGAGAGCCTTTTCGGATATCTACCACTACATCGTAAATAGAACCAGAAATGCAGCTCACTACCTTCATTTGGGCTTTAGGATTCAACTGATAATGCAGCCCACGTATCGTGCCTGTGTGAACAGATAATGATTGATTATCTTGTACAAAGTCTCCCTGTAAATCTAAAAGTTCAAATTTTTTCTTGTTACATGTTTCTATGAAGTAACCACGTTTGTCACTGCATTTATCAAGCTCTATAATAAAAACACCATCTAATGCTGTATGAATTTTACGCATTCTTCTCTCTCCATTCATTTAAATGCTATTGATGGGCAACACTTAGTAAATATCGGCTGTATTGATTTTCCTTTACCGAATTTGCTATTTTTAATAGTTGTTGCTTGGTTATATATTTCTTTTTAAATGCAATTTCTTCTAAACAAGCTACTTTTAAACTCTGTCTTTTCTCAATTGTTTCTATAAATTGTGCTGCTTCTAATAATGATTCGTGTGTACCTGTATCCAGCCATGCATAGCCTCTTCCCAATAATTCAACTTCTAATTCTCCCATTTCAAGATATTCTTTGTTTATATCTGTTATCTCTAATTCCCCACGATTAGATGGTTTAATGTTTTTTGCTATTTCTATCACACGTTTATCATAAAAATACAGACCAGTTACTGCATAGTTTGATTTTGGTTCCTTTGGCTTTTCCATGATATCAATCACATGCTTTTTAGAATCAAACTCTACTACCCCAAAGCGCTCTGGATCATTGACATAATAACCAAAAACTGTAGCTCCCCTAGTCTTCTTAACAGCCTTTTCTAGTAATTCTGTTAGTCCATGACCATAAAAGATATTATCGCCAAGGATTAAAGCTACATTATCATTTCCAATAAACTCCTCAGCTATAATAAATGCTTGTGCTATACCTTCTGGATAAGGCTGAACAGTATATGAAAGGGTAATTCCATATTTTGAACCATCACCTAACATTTGCTCAAATTTATTAATATCTTGTGGCGTTGAAATAATTAGTATCTCTCTTATACCCGCCAACATTAGTACTGATAAAGGATAATAAATCATGGGTTTATCATAGATAGGTAATAATTGCTTTGATACAATTTGGGTAAGGGGGTACAATCTAGTACCGCTCCCACCTGCAAGAATGATACCTTTCATGGCATTGTGCTCCTTCATAGTTTTTCTGATATGCTCAATTAAAAGCTTAAGCTTTAAAAACTATATAGCTTTTTATGCAGGAGACCGATACTTACTTGATAAAAGTGGCCTCCTACATAAATAATTAATTTAAATATTTTCCTATTACAACAGAATTATAATTACCACCATAAGAATATGTACTAATTAAGGCATTGCTCACCGGAGCCTTACGAGGATTTTCTGTGACGAGATCTATTCTTCCTCTATGACTCTTTACATTTTGCGTAGCTGGTATTTCACCATCAAATGCACATATTACACTAATGAGAGAAAGAAGCCCTGCAGTTGCATGAGTTTCCCCAAAGATAGATTTTGTGGCACTAACAGGAGCTCCGTTTCCGAATATACGTTCTATAACTCTCTCTTCAATACGGTCAAAATATTTATGACCATTGGCAGCTGCACAAATATATTCTATCTCTCCTGGAGAAATCATCGCCTCTTTCATTGCTAAACGCATAGATTCCTCCCATGCCTTTCCTAGATGATTTAAGTCCCCTATTTTACTATCATCAGATGTTAACCCAAAACCTTTAATTTCAGCTAAAATATTACCATTTCTTTTTAACGCTGCCTCCTCACTTTCTACAATAAAGGCAACGCTCCCTTCACCAAGTATGGTACCGCTATTATTACAATCAAAAGGACTTATATTCTCAGTTGTTAAGTATCTTTTTATTTTTGAGTGTCCCTCTATTATTGGATTATTTACTTCATCTGCCGTTACCACAATGAATGTGTCATAATCACTAGATTGAATCATGGCATAGGCATAGTATAGTGCACTAATACCAGAAACCCCGCCACATGAAATAGTTGAAGTAGGCCCTTTTATTTTAAAGTTTAATGAAATATGTCCAGCTGCTGCGTTCATAACTGTGTTTGGAAATAATTTAGCATTGGCGGCCTTAACACCCTCTTGGATAATAATTCGGTTAAATGATTCTACCGTTCCAACTGGTCCTGTACCAGTTGCAAAAATAATTCCTATCTTGTCCCTATTATTTTTATCTATCTTTAAGTTCCCGTTTTCTATAGCCATTTTCACTGACAATACTGCATGTTTGCTAATTGAATCCATCTTCCTTAATAAATTAGGATGTATTAGCCTTCGATAGTTTTGTTCTGGTATTTTCCCGGCTTGTATGCACTTAGCATTGTCTTTCCACTGTTTAATCTTTGAGGTACCACTCTTTCCCTTAAACATACAATCTTTAATTTCTTGAAGGTTTGAAGAATTCCCAGCAAGTCCCCCTACACCAGTAATTACGACTTTTTTTTCTTTAATTAGCTTTTCCTTTGCCGCTGATAACTCAAGGTTCTCATTGTACTTACAGAATAAGATACTTGCATTGTTTCCACCGAAAGCAAATGAATTTGATAGTACATAACTCAAATCACTTACCCTACCTATGTTAGGTACAAAATCTAGATTAAACTTTTGACTTTCAACTTCAAAGTTTATAGTTGGAGGTAAATATCCATGTTGAATAGCAAGAATACTTGTTACCGCTTCCGCCGCCCCTGCGGCTCCTAACATATGTCCTATCATTGATTTAGTTGAAGAAACTGGTGTCTTATTTTCAGTAATTAATGTGCGAATTGCTTTTGGCTCTGATACATCATTTGCTGGTGTACCTGTACCATGTCCATTGATATAGCTTACTTCCTTAGCATCTATATTGGCTTTCTTTAAAGCACCTCGCATGGATCTCAAAGCACCTTCCCCGCCCGGATCTGGTGCCGTCTGATGATATGCATCTGAAGATAAATCGTAATCCACTACTTCAGCTAGGATATTTGCACCTCTTTCAACCGCATGATCTAAGGATTCCAAAACAAGAATAGCTGCACCTTCTCCGATTACCACGCCATTACTCTTGCTATAGGGCGAAGGAGGCGTTGGTGCTAGTGCTTGTAAACTATTAAAACCACTCATTGACAATTTAGATAAGGGATCTACACCACCGGTTATCATGATATCTGCTTTGTTATTTCGAATTGTATCTAGCGCAAATCCAATTGAATTTGTACCAGCGGCACATGCATTCGAAATAATCATTTTTGGCCCTTTTATTTTTAAGTCTCGAGTAATATTGTCACAGGGAGTATGGATTGGATACTTAAAAAGTAACGTTCCATCTGCTTTTTCAATTCCATCTTTAATCCACTGATTATGAAATTCTTCCCCGCTCAACATGCCTCCTAAAGATGTGCCTAATGATATTCCAATTCGGTATGGATTAAAGTTTTCTATTTTTAATTTTGCGTTTTCTACCGCTTCTCTTGCCGCCATGACACCTAATTTTCCACAGCGATCCATATCCTTTATTTCATCCTTAAAGAAGTAATCATCTACCTGAAGGTTTTCAATCTCTCCACCATAATCTGTTACCATTTCAGCCATATCGATATTTTGGATTACTTTAATACCAGATTTCCCAGATTTGATATTATCCCAAAATTCTTTTACACTATTTCCGTTTGAACAAATAATTCCCATGCCAGTTACGACGATTCGTTGATTATTCATGTTCATATGCCATCACCTTTACAGTATTTTGATTGACCATGATTTAGGTAGAATATATGGTGAGGACTGAGTATGTGCCTCATATAAAGCATTTTCTTTATTTTTCACATAAAATCCAATTCCTGAAACAGCAAATGGTTCCTCTAATAAAGCAATCCCGAGTCTCATGTTTAATACAGGACTTTCTTTAAGTTCAATAACTTTACCAATTAATTGTTCTTCTATAAAAATCTCATCATTAACTGTAATTTGACTCTCTATTCCTGTCGTGAATCCCAAAATTCTTTTATTAACTCCAGCTTCCGATTGCTGTTCTAAGGATTCTCTACCATAAAATTCATCTTTATAAAAATCAATAAACCATTCTAAACTAGCTTCGAAAATATTTAGTTCTTCTAAATGTTTAAATTCAAAATATGGATGTCGAATTTCTAACATTAACGTCTCTAATGTTTCCCAATCCACTTTTTTTAAGTTAATATCGTCATCTTTAAAAGAATTTATGGTTTCAACCACTATTGGTTCCAAGTATTTTTCAAACAATAATTGATAACCATACTCTGCTGTTACACCTGTTCTTGCCAATAGAATTTCCTTTCCAAATAATTGATTTAACACAAATGATTGAAATGGTAGTGATGATATTTCGAAATCTAAAAATTGTTGAGCTAATCTCCATGCATAAGGGCCTTCAAATCCAAGGAGAGAATGTGTTTGACTTATATCTATAATCTCAATGCCGTTCGTCTTTTGATCTTCTAACCAAGCTAGTACAGTGTCCTTTTTATGCGGTGTAGTAATAACTGTAATAGAATCCTCATTTTTAAATAGATTAATTAAATCGATTACAGTCCCATCTTCTTGTAACAATAAGGTAAAGAGTGTAGTTTCTTCTTCCATAAACATAATATCTTTCGTAACTAAACGATCTAGGAACTCTACATGGTCCTCCCCTTTTACAACAATTCTTCCTGTTGCTGATAAATCTATTACACCAATTCCGTTACGTACTGCATCATATGCTTCATTAGTTTCTTCTTGTACATTAATTTGATTACTCATGATTAAGCGCCCCCAATTCTCTCTTTATCACATCTTTAATTGTCGGTAGATTACATACATTATTTATATACAGTTGTTGCATTTTCTTTAATTTATCAATCTCCGTTTTGCTATACAGCATATTAAATATGGTTTGACTAGTTTCTTTTAAATCAAACATTTCACAAGTATGCACACATTTAAAATAATCATTTTGCTCCATCAATGGTGCTAATTCTTTATGCCATCCATTTGGAAATACAAGAAATGGATAAAGTCCATTAGGTATTATATAATTCCATTTTTCTATAATGCTTCTTAAGGTAGGATTATGGCTATCTCTTTGAGTCTTTAATTCTTCATATTCCATATGGTTTACCAGACTAATTACAGGTATTTTTCCAAATACCGCTTTTCCCATTGAGCAGGATGTAATATTATCAGTGATAAATAAATCACATGATAATATTAGTTGCTCATATTCTTCCAAATGAAGAAATGGTAGTGAAACAAATTCTATTTTTCCTCCATTTTTCATAGAAACAAATTTGGTCTCATCTGAAACCCCAATTAATTTAATACATGTATCGCTTGGAAAGTCCTGAAGATATAGGCTTAATAGTTCTTGTAATATATATTCATAACTAAACCTTGCATCATTGTACTGTTTCTTCTCCATGAGCCTCATTTTTACTAATAGGTTGGCCCATGATGATTTCGCAATCATAATTAATTTATCTTGTTCCCTACAACCTAGTTGTGTTCTTATTTTCATTCTTATTTCTTCATCTATTTGTAAAGCCTCTTTATATAATTTGACAGAAATAATATTCTCACTATCTTGTTTATAACTATTCACTGGACATGTTCTAATTAGCTTAAATTGAGAAGGGATTTTAGGTAGTTCTATCAATGACCTTTTTTTTAAGCTATTGTAATTCGCATTTTTAAAAAGTTTATTTTCTAATAATCGATCCTCACTACCCCAAGCTAAAGAATCAATAGAGAAACAAGGTATGTGGAGGTTTAATAGATAATCAAGATCAATAATTGGAGACTCTAAAAACAAATTATGGTAATCAGCTAGAACAATAGCATCAGGCTGAAATGAATTATTGATTTGTTTAATAACCTCTTTTTGTCTTAGCCCCTTTGTTAGCGATGTAACATTGGCTACAGATTTACTGGCATACCATGAGAATTTTTCGCTTGTTAAAAAATAAACTTCCCCATCTTTTTGAATTTGTTTAGCTAGACATAAGGCATTATGCAACTCACCAATGCTAAAATGACTAGGTGCAATAAACAATACTTTCATGTCTTATTCCCCTCTACTAAAATTTGCGAAAAGTATTCACTATCAAGTAAAGTTTCTCCAACTGCAATATTAAAGCGAATATCTCCATCATTAAATTCATTCTGATTACCATATATTCCGATTTGTATCCCTTTTTTGGGCCATTCGTATATAAAACATTTTGTACTATGTGATAATGCTAAAATAGATACAAATAACCCATTAGATAATTCGAGAATTACCTTATTATCTAAATAAATCTTTCTTTGTTTGCCATTTGGTATTAATGTGTTTTGCTCTCCATTCTGCCAATAATACATCTTTTTAATTTTTGTTTTTCCTTTTTTCTCCCAGAATAAGTGAAAGACACTAGTTTTCATTTTATCTTTCTGTAGACTTTTCAATTGTATTTGTAAGACAGGTAGATCATATACAGTTGTATATTCAACTTTCCACTCATCAGATTGACAGAAAATCCGATTAATAAATTCCTTATATGTATTTTCCGTCGCTACTACTGATTGATTACTTTTATTGAGATATATTGAATTAATGCTCAAATCTTTCCTACAATCTGGAGTATAAGAATTAGCTGTTGGTATCATTACACCGGGTAAAAAATTATAAGAACTTAATACTGAGTTTTCTTTTAAAATCTCTTTATCTTTATACATAAATTCTGTTATTTTACTACTTTGGTTTACTTTAATCTTTAAATTTAGTACATTATTTTGAACTAGATATTCTTGTTTTTTTTCGCTATATGTTAATTTATTTCTTCCTTTAAGGAATAGATATATTTTTTTAGTTATCGCATTTCTATTTAATTCATCTTGATACGTGAGTACGGCATAATGTGCTTTTGACCAATTGACCTTTCCACTAAATTCAAAATTAAAATTGCTTATAGATTCTATGTCTTGTATAAACAATTGTTGTTCGTAAGATGTCTGAGGGAAAAACAATGTTAATTTCCCCTTTAATACGGAAGAAAATAAGTTTTTTAGACTTCCATGAATATGAAATTCCCCGTTTTCATCTATAATATGAAATTGGTCAGTCTCAATTGAGTACGGAATCTTATTAGATATAAATTTGGATGTATGATTAGTAATATCGTTATAGATTTCTTCCACTTCATCTTTGCTATCACGAGAACATAAAGTATAATAGTGCGTTTTTGTTATACATTTTTCTTTATCATTCCGTTTAAATATTACCGCTGGCATCCATCTTAATCCAAATAGGATACGCTCTATATTTCCTTTCCATATGAATCCAATATTAATATTTTGCGATTCAAACAATGTATAATTTCGCTCATACATGTTTGGATGACTAGGTAGATCGAATTGATTTACAAATTCATAGTCATGTAGTGCATATGGATACTCACCATATACCATAGGTTTAGAAACTAACCCACTTTTTAGTGGTACCGTCATCTTCGCATCATATAACATGCACCAAGGATATATCTTTAAATATTTTCCTTCCTGTGCGAAATCATTTATTTGAACTATCTTATCTGACAAAAAACAAATGCTTCTCTTTAATCTTGTGGCCTCATGAATAATTTCAAAACATGAATCAGATTTTATTTCCCATGACAGCTCATTTAATTTCGGTTCTTTTACTGCATTTAAAAATGGATAGTCTAAATCTGGCCATGCTTCTTTTACCAATAATTGCTGCTTTCTAAGGTCATATATATATAAACAACCAGTACTTTTACTTATTTGTACAGTTATATACAGATTTTCTAGAACTAAGTATCCTTTTGTTTCATAAACATGATTTTTCCCATGCGCATGAATCGGAATTATTTCCTTTAATTCCCCAATATTCTTATTTTGATGACTAACAGCCGAAAGTGTCATATTAGTGATACCAATTTTTTTAGGATTCAATACAATAGGATGATCCTTTATTTCACCCGGCTCTATGATACAGATTTGGTGTTTTTCTAGCGGTTTAAAATCTAGTATTTTCGAGTTTCCTTGTTGAATAAGTAGTTTGTAAATTAATCTATCTAAAGAATTATTTTTTACATTAACGATGCATGCAGATTCTTTTCCATTAATTAACTTAGGATAATTAGCAACATTTATTTCTAACGGATTTGCTATGGTTACTCCAAAATGAACAGTTAGTTCTAGTTCTTTTGTTTTTAACTTAGTAACAAGTTCTCCCTCAATTTCCTTAGTTACTGTTATAACTTCTTCCCACTCGTACTTTTTATTTGGGTAAAAAGTTTTCTTTAAATCAATTAAGTAATCTTCCCCTATCCTCGATGTAATACTAGCTTCAATGGGATTTGGAAAATGGTTTTCATATACATAACAGATGCGAATCTTTTCTCCAACAATTAAATTGTTTCCTTCTAAAATATAACTAGTAAATCGTACTTGTTCTGTTTCTACCTCAGTAATTTTTTCACTTTTTATATCAACCCAACAATTCACATCTTTTGCTCCAAGATTAATAGCATACTTTACAACTTCAATTCCATTTCTTGTTATGGCGTTACTCTGAATAGAACGTAGGGATTTCAATCCCCTAACTGTTTTCCAGCCTCTAGATAGCCATATATCTTGGTCACTTTTTGAAATAATTGGTTCAAATGCATTTAATAGATAAGTAATAACATAAGGTAAATAACTTCTTAAATTTAAGTAGCCATCATAGTCTATATACGACCTACTTGTTTGATATAACCCCACTCTTTTATAGAGAGCCATGGCTACTTTATCTTCCGGATTCACTTCTGTATCAATATACTTAATATCTTGTTGGATAAGATTTTTAATCGCATAAGCAAATAATTTATCTGGTATATTTCCCGAACGAAATTCTGGGTGAATTAAAAAGAATCCTGCCCAGGTTCCATCTGGAGTTGATGCTCTTTGACCTGATAAACTAGAAAATAATAAGCTGGCTATAATTTCATTTTCATATTCAGCAATTAAATATAGCTGTATCTTCCGCTCTCGAAATAATTGCTTAATATCTTGCTTATTTAAGGGATACCCATATTTAATGGGACCATATTGATATTTGTTATAAAAGTGGGCTAACTTCTCACTATCTGCCTCTGTACACTCACGAACTTGAACATCCATACCATGAATCATATTTCCTCAACTCTTTTAGAAACTTGAATACTGCCAGTAGCAACTTTCTTTTTATCTACATAAGCCGAGATTTCCACTTGTGAGATTAATCCAAGAGACCTTCCAATTTGGACATGTAATTCTAGCTGGTCTCCTGGTACTACAGGTTTTAAAAATTTCATATTACGTACAGAAACTAAATAACCCACATATGAACTCGGATCTACTTTAGGTGAACATGCACCATGTGCATCTATTTTTGCTAGTTCCCCTGTAACATAAACAACAGCAGTCATTTGTGCCAAAGCTTCAATAATTAACACTCCAGGCATAATTGATTCATTTGGAAAGTGCCCTTCAAAAAAAGGTTCACTTACTGTTACATTTTTAATACCAATTCCACTCTTTCCTGGCTCAAGTTGAATAACTTTATCTAAGAAAAGGAATGGCCATTTATGCGGTAAGATATTTCGGATTTGATCTGCATTTAATATCGGTTTCACTGCACATCATCCTCCCTATTTTCTTCAATAAAATCGGCAATTTTATTAATAGAACCCAGTACTGCCATATTTTCGTCATATACCGCAACGCCAAATTCCTCTTCAATTGCCAGAAATAGCTCTAATGCATCCAAGGAGTCAACCCCTAAGCCTCTTCCGAATAATGGCTGATCATCAGTAATGAAATGCGGTTCGATTTCTAAATCTAATCTCTCAGTAATAATTTCTTTAATTCTAGTAGTTAATTGTTTTCTTTTTTCAGCAATAATTCTTGTTTCTACATACGTAAACATCTGTTTTCCCCTTTTCCTTGTTTAACTCAAAATTCGCCATTAAATCCTCTATTGTTTAGCCATTAACTAATCCACCATCCACCGTAAAAACTTTCCCGGTTATATAACTTGCATAGTTAGAGGATAAAAATGTTGTTAAATGTGCTACCTCTTTAGGATCCCCAATTCTGCCAAGCGGCACTAGCTCTAACATCCTTTTTAATGTCTGTTGATCCATTCCTTTTGTCATATCTGTTTGTATAAAACCAGGTGCAACAGCATTAACCCTAATCCCGTATTCCCCACCTTCTAATGCTAAAGTTTTGGTTAAGGAAATAACCCCACCCTTTGAGGCAGAGTAATTACATTGACCTCTTGCACCCGTTATTCCACTTGTCGACGTAATATTTACAATAGAACCTCTTTTCTGTCTCATCATTATTCTTAATGCTTGTCGGCAACAAAGAAATGTTCCTTTTAAATTTAAATCAACCACATGATCCCACTTTTCCTCGCTCATCATTGCAGCAAATCCATCATTTATAACTCCTGCATTATTTACTAAAATATCTATTCTTTTTTCCTTTGAGCGTATGTGTTGAAACAATTTATGAATAGAGTCTTCATTTGTAATATCAACATGCATAGGAAACGCTTTTCCACCTTTTTCCTCTATAGTATCTGCTATTTCATTTGCTGATTTTTGATTACTTTGAAACGTAAAGTAAACAGTTAAGCCCTGTTTGGCTAGGTCCATTGTTATTGATTTACCAATGCCTCGTGATCCTCCGATAACTAATGCCACTTCGTTTCCATTAAACATAGACCCGTTCCCCCTTAAATTCTTTCTCTATTGTAGTAAGGCTTCTTTTTAAATACATCGGTGTTTCTGTAGAGGATACAGATATGTTCTGCTTAAAGGAGCGACATAACTTGGTTAAAGTATTTCCGGGACCTACTTCTATAAAGTGTTTCGTACCATTATTCAATAAAGTGTAGATAGTGTCTTGCCACATAACTGGATCTACGCATTGTCTTTCTATATCTTGTAAAATATTGATTCTATCTGTATTTGGTTTTCCTGAACAGTTTAAAACAATTGGTATTTGAGTATTTTTTAACGAAAATAAATTTAAATACTCCTTAAACTCAAGAACCATTTCTCCCATTAAACGTGAGTGAAATGCATGACTAGTTGAGAGTATTTTAGTTTTTATACCATTTTTTTGATTTAGTACCTTTTGAAATTTAAGAATGCTCTTACTCTCGCCAGAAAATACAACCTGTGTAGGGGAATTATAGGCAGCAATATCAATTTCATATTGTTTAGATTCCTCTACAACTTCAAATAATGTTTGATATGTGTTTGACACAATTCCTAACATACACCCATCTTGCTTTACATTACTCATCAGCTGACCACGCTTCCGTACAATGGATAATGCATCCGAAAATTGTAAAGATCCTGCTTCTACCAGTGCAGAGAATTGTCCTAAGCTATGACCCGCCACTTTAGATGGCTTTATACCGTACAAATGTAAAATTCGTGATATCCCTGTGCTTACCGTAAGAATAGCTGGTTGTGTAACACTGGTTTCTATTAATTTTTCACTTGGCCCATATAAACATAGTTGCTTTAAATCAAATCCTAGCGTATCATTTGCTTCCTCAAATAATGGGACAAATATGTTTGGGTATTTATCTAAATACCCTTTACACATCCCTACAGATTGAGACCCTTGTCCTGGAAAAATAAATGTAATCATATGACACCCCCGCTATTTTCAAATTGAATCTTTTCTAAAATTTCTTCTGGTAATCTACTGATTAATTGATTATTCGACCGTGTTAAAACATGTTTCGAAAATCCTTCCGCTAACAAAACTCGGCATCTCTTGCGGAATAATTTATAAACAAATTCTATATAAACTTTACTTTCATTCTTAAGATAGGTTTCTACAATTAAGTCATCTTGAAATTGAGCTGATTTTTTATAGGTACATCCTATATCGATTATTGGAAAATATAATTTTTCCTGTTTTAAATATCGGTTTATTCCAGTCATATCCAGTATTTTAAACCTACCCAGCTCAAACCAGTGAAAATAATGAGAATGGTGAGCAATTCCCATGGGATCGCATTCCCCAAAACGAACATTTACCTCATTTTTTACTATGTACACTTATTTCACCTACTTTTCATAAGAACGTCGAAATTTTTGTATGGCGATTGTTAAAAATAAAATTCCCATGCCAATTAATGCAGCTGATGGAATAAGCACAGAGGAGAACTCCTTGTTATATACTAATAAATCGTTAAACCCTCCCATTGCCCAGGCTGTAATCGTAATATGTGCTATGTTTTGCATCCATTCCGGCTCTATATAGAGTGGCCACCAAGACCCACCTAAAGCAGACATAGTTAACACGATTAAAATAGAAATACCATTTGCTTGTGATCTTGTTTGACATATAGAAGCTAGTAAAATTGCCAAGCTTGAAGCTGCAAATGCAGTACATATCACTAGTAACATAATTCCTAATACACTTTTTCCAAGCCACATTCCAAATACAAAATGTCCTACGCTAAAAAGGACTGCACATTGAACAATTGCTGTTATAAAGCATGAGAGCATTTTTCCAAAAATAATTGATAATGTATTAATAGGTAAAGTAAGGATTTTTCTTAACGTTCCATTCTCTCTCTCTTCTACTAATGCACCTGCAGCTGCAGCAGTACCTAAGAGTACAAACATTACAGCATATCCTGGTACATTAGATTCAAATGGAGTAGGTTTATGTTCATTATCTGATGCTAATTCTTTAAACTCCACTTTCACATTTACTTCCATTTGGGCAGAGGCTTGTTTTACAATCTCTTTAGTCATATCTCTTTGTATTTCTGACACAATTTGAGTTACAGCATTTGAAACAACACTTGGAATAATACGATCAACCTTATCTTCTATGATGATGACTTTAGCCTCTGTCCCTGAATATACATTTTGTGTAAAATCCTTAGGGATAACGATTGCCGCTTTTTTAGTTTGAACTTCCTTTTTCGCCTGTTCTTCTGTATAGGCTTTCTTTTTACCATTTAATTCATAAGTTTCTTCTAGCTCAAGAGCAGGTATTTTTTTTAACTCTTCAATAACCCTTTTAGATAGTTCTCCATTATCATTTACTACTATAGGAATCTTGAATTTTTCTGTCTTACTATCAAATACATTGGATAATGCAAAACTAGCAACTGCTATTACTATAATGGGTGTAATAAATAAATAGATTAGACCAGGAATATCCTTTAAAAGAATAAGCAGATCTTTCTTTGCTATATACCAAGATTTCATGTTTACCAACCCCTTTCCATTTACGACCTTAAGTTTTTCCCCGTTAAATGTAAAAATACATTTTCTAAATTAGAGTTTTTAACATTAAATAAATCGATCTTCAGATTATATTTTTGAATCAATTTCATAACTTCCCTTGTAACATTAAAGCTATCTACACATTGAATGATGATTTTTTTATCTACCAATGTGCAGGACTTCACATCTGAAATCATTTTTGTTTTATGTATAAATTCTTCTGGAATATTTGATATTACAATCTCTAAATAATTTTCCCCATATTTTTTTATTAAATTTTTTGGGGTGTCAACATCTAATATTTCACCCTTATCATAAATTGCTACACGATGGCATAACATTTCTGCCTCTTCCATATGATGAGTTGTATATATGACAGTGATTCCTAGTTCTTCTACGAGATGGCGAATACAATTAAAAATATGGTTTCTTGATTGTGGATCAATGCCCACTGTTGGTTCGTCTAAGAAAATAACTTTTGGCTTATTTAACAAACCGACCACTAAATTAATTCTTCTTTTCATACCACCTGAAAATGTATCAATTCTCTTATGTGCCCAATCCTCAAGCTGTGCGAATTGCAAGGCTTCTTTTATGCGGCTTTTTTTCCTATTTCCCTTTAATCCATATAAATCGGCATAAAAAGATAAGTTATCATATGCAGTTAAAGTCGGGTATAGCGCTAAATCTTGAGGTACTACACTCACATTTTTTTTAATCTTATTCCGTTCAGTATACAAGTCGTAGTTACATACTGTACCATGCCCTTCATCTGGCAGAGTAAGAGTAGATAAAATCGATATAAGTGTTGTCTTTCCAGCTCCATTCGGTCCTAGTAATCCTATAATTTCACCTTTACAAATATCTATGCTTAAATTCTTAATAACTGTATAATCTCCATATGATTTCTTAATGTTTCGAATGGAAATCATAGTATTTATATCAGTCATAATGTTTCCCCCTTTTTCTTGCTGTTACAATTTATTAGAAGTGACTCTTCTTTATCTCCATTAAAGCTTCAAGGTATTTATATCCATACTTTTCATCTGGTTCTAGGTATGTGCCTTCTGCCCACTCATTCCAAGCATTAATAAATAAAAAATCAGTGTCCTTACTATGTTGTAAAAGATACTTCTTAAACTTATCGGGATTAGCCCCTTTCATAATTAAAGCGCTTTCTTTTTTTCTTGGAGAGTTATCCCAATCTACAAAAGCTCCTTTATATATGTTTTCACGTTCTTTAATTTGACGGTTTAATATTCTTTTCCATACAAAATCATAACTTAAGTGAAAATCTTTTTTTTCTTGATGTAGTGAAGTTGTATTACCTATTAGTTTTTTTAAAGTGTACATAGGTTCAAACTCTATAGCAGCATCAAAAGGAAAGTCTGATTTATCTTCAAAAATTGTTAACATTTCTACAAAGTGTATCCCTTGAAACCCTTCAGATTGAGCCCATTCATTCCATAGACTCAACATTTTATTTAGGTTTGGTATAGAAGCTGGTCGGTAAATTACAAATATCGGTTTATCTTTAATATTTAAATAGTTTTTGTTTTTAAAGAATGGCAATAGATAATTAAAGTGTTCTTTCCAATCAGACTCATCCCCATATTCTTGTCGCATTAATACTTCTTGGTCTTTCCCATCCCAAGATCTTGTCCAAGATTCATTTGCCCAACATAAGCAATATGGGAAATCAATTTCCTTACATTGATTTCTCAATTCTATTGGTTTTTCTAGTAATGTTTTCCCTTTGAACCAATAGTGATAATAGCAAAAACCATCTAAACCATACTGTTTTGCTAAATTTATTTGCCACTTATGTACATCTAAATCTAACAAATTGTAATAATAATCCCTTAATGGAGCCCTAGGCTGATAGTGTCCCAGAAAACGTGGTTTTGCTTTTTTTACATTGGTCCATTCTGTAAAACCCTTTCCCCACCATAAATCGTTTTCAGGTATTTCATGAAATTGTGGTAAGTAAAAAGCAATAGTCTTCATTAGTAAGGACTTCCCCCTTCCCCATATGCAATGACTCACTTATTGATAAAAAGCAATTACACAATATAAAACTCTGCTTTTTAACATGAAACTATTTAATCTGATGTTAAATCTTGTCACAAAATAAGGCAAAAAGACCCTAATTATTGTAATTTTCACACATAAAAAACTATATTTTTAATTTTTTTTAGAAAATTATTCAAAAAAACACTTTAAATACAGTTAAGTATTGTATAGTTTTATATTATAGGAGGGGAAAAATATGTCGTTTTTTGGCGAAAAATTCACAAATTTATTGGTAAATTTAGATGTAGCAAGCCTAATTGGAAAAATAAAGCAATACCAAGGGAGATTGGAGGTCTATGAGAAGGAATTTCCATGTACATTAGAAAAGTTGCAAATATCTACTCAACTTCAACATACCAAAGATTTTGTCGCAATGTATAAAAACTTAAAAATAACAAATAAAAGGTTAAAAGAATTAATTACATATGATCTGTCGCCAAAAACAATGATTGAAGATGAAATATCTTGTTACGTTGATGCGCTATCACTCATTCATAATAACTATGAAAGGCTTACTATTGATCCAAGTACAATCTTAGAAATACATTTTCAACTTTTTAAATATGCTACTTCGGATAGTGGAACGTGGAGAAAACAGGACATCTTACTTGAAGAACATGAGCAACTTAATTTCTCATTTTATTGCTATCGCCCTTTAACAATTAAAGAAATCCCAGAAGCAGTAAAAAATTTATGTGAGGAATATAATTATTTATTAAATCAAAAAGATATTGATCCACTAATTTTAATTTGTAATTTTGTACTTAATTTTATATGTATTTTTCCTTTTGAATCTGGAAATGGAAGAATGGTACGTCTACTTATATCTTTATTACTATTACAAAGTAAACATTCACTAGTGAAATATATTTCACTAGATAAAATAATAAAAAAATACGAGAGAGATTATTATGATGCCCTATATAAATCTTCAGCAAATTGGCATTTTCAAGAGCACAATGTATCCTTTATATTAAAATGTCTATTACATATTATTCTAGAAGCATATAAAGAACTAGACGTACATATTACAAGTTACCAACTGAAAGGGAACAAAAGCTTTAAAATTAAAGAGTATATATTAAAACAAGAACTCCCTTTTACAAAAGAAGCAATACGGATGGTATTTTCAGATGTTTCACCAAGCACGATCAATAAAGCATTTGCATGTTTACAAGAAGAAAAATTAATTAAACTAATATCAAAAGGCCGTAATGCAGTTTGGACTAAAACAAAAATATAAATAATATCAAAAAATATAGGGTAATTTTTTAACATTAATAATTAAAACATACATATAAATTTATTTCACATACACAATAGATATTTCTACATAATACATAAAGAGATAATTTGTCGCTACATTATTCATACAACTATTTTTGAATTTTTTCTTTCCTTCTATACTTCCGAAAGTCTGATAACAGACTTTATAGGAAGTATTAAATATATAAAAACTACATATTCAGTTTTTATATCCCAGCTATTAGTAATAGGAACTTAGCATTTGTTCCGTTTCACCTAAAGCATTTTAATAAAAGTAAAAGAGAAAATACCTAGATTTAACTTTAATTCATTAAAAAATTCGATTTCACTTAAGTAAGTGCCCATTAATCTTGTCTCTAATAGCAATGGCTATAAATTCTTCAATAGAACTATTTGTTTCATTCGTAATTTCTTTCAAGTATTTGTATTCCTTACTTGTAAGTATGACAGACTTCGTTACTGTATTACTATCCAAATATACGCTATGATTCATTCTTGGAACAATTTTCCCTTCTATTATATAAGGCGTTAACTCCTCAATCCATTCCATTTGAATTTCTGGTGGTAATGTAATTAATGATTGACGAATCTCAAAATACCAAAATGTTTCTTCTTCTAAAATCTTTATATTTCTTGGAGATACGTACTGTAATATATTATCGATTATGTGAAAAATATTGTTTCGTAATTGCGCAGATTTAGGAAAACGAAACTTAACAAACCTTTGATGATGACTTCTAGGTTTATCCGACAGTTTATAAGCGGACTCATATCCTGCTTTTAATGCCTCACTAAGTGTCATATTAGTTCCAAATTCATCAAGAACTATAATATCACCACGTTTTGGAATAGAAATAACACGTGCCAATGTATTGCCTTTTACAAACTTTTGAAATAATACTACATTATATTTCTGCGAAAATGTATATATATGATTAGCTTGTTCTACTTGCTGAACAAGTTCACGAACATCCTCCTCCTTCACAAATTTCGTTTGTCGATTACGATGTTCTATTAAAAAATATACTAACTTTCCTTCTTCTATCCATTTTTCAAGCTGGTTCATACTAATATGATACTCTTTACTTGCTTGGTATAAAGTAATCCCCTCAATTTTACGTTCTTCTTTTACTTTTTCTACTTCTTCTCTACTAAATAAAAAACTACCATCTAAACGCCACGTATCCTTATTGATTGATGTTAGCTTTCCTTGCTTCATTAAATTATTAAAAATAAAGTGACTTATATCTAAATAATCTTTTACTTCATTTGTAGTCATAGTCATTTCATATGCGCTAATCATTCTAATTCCTCCTCACACCTCGTAATTTACATAATAATATTATGTAAATTAAAATTCATAGTATTTACATTTTAAATAAATTATAACATATATCAATATATACATTGGATTGTAATTTGCAATAATGTTTGATTTAGTTTTCTTTTAAAATTATATTTTATTAATGATTAAATCATATGACAAAAATACTGTATTTAAAATTAAATAATAACTATAGAAAATGGGAGATTTTCTATAGTTATTGCATATTAATATTTTATAAAATTTAATCTTAATATGTAATTCATTTTCTAATTGATTAAGTTATAATATTTTATATAAAAGGAATTTATAAGGAGTTGAATAACATTGAAACTTGAACTAGATAATCTTCATAGTGAGACTTCTTTAGAAAACATAGAGAAACAAAAACAAAATTTCACAAACATAATTGCATTATGGAACCATGATTATATAAATGAAGCGGAATTAAAAAAGGAAAATAATGAAAGAGAAGATTCATATACATATGAAGGGTTTTCAGATGAAGAGATATTGTACTACTACTTGAATCGACAAACACATTTTGACCAAGAAAAACGGATTAAGGATGCATCAAGAACCCTATATGCACGTGATCTAAGTCAGTTTTATTTCTTTATTAAACAAAGTGCGGAATTTCTACAGAAAGATGTAAAAGATTATAAAGTTGGTCAAGTCTGGAGAAACCTTAGAAAGCGACATATCCGTAATTATCAGAAATGGTTGTCTCAAGAGGCAATCTCCTATCAATCTAAAAATAAATACAAGCCATCTACAATTAGTAGAAAGCTTGGTGTTATTCGTTCCTATTTGAAATGGCTATATGAAATCCAATATATTCAGGACCCTCTACATGTTGAGATACTAAGTACAACTGTAAATAAACAACATAAACCTAAACGGGAGTTATCATATGAGGAAGTAAAACAGTTGCTTCATTACTACAAGGATAATGAAATCAATTACGCTTTATTGTCAGTCCTAGCTACTACAGGGTTACGTGTTGCAGAAGTCGCACATGCAAAGTGGGATGATCTTGAATATGACGCTATACGAGGACGATATTATTTAAAGGTTGATACAAAGGGAGATAATGAGCGGATTGTTTCTATTAATAAGGAAATTTTCAATCGGATTGCCGCATTTCGAATGCGGAGAAGATTACCTATAGACATTGGGAATAGAAATGGTGGAACAGTATTTCAAACTAAAAACCATACTGCTTATAGAGAGAATTATTTGTCACAATATATTTCTAAAATTATTAAAGATACGCAGCTACCCTTTACAGAGAATATCGGAATTACTCCCCACTTCTTTAGACATTTTTATGTACAGTACTTATATGATTACAAAGGATTACCACCTCATATTATCGCGGCTGCAGTAGGTCATAAAAATGATCGTACTACGAAAGAAAATTATTTGAATCAGCGATTGACGAAAGATAATGATGCCGGTAATCTAATTTTGGAAGATGAATTTTAATTTAAACGCTCTATAATTTATTAGTTTATAGGACTTAATCCTGTTATATTTAGATGTGTAATTTTTATATAATTAAAATTGATTTTTAAACCATTTTTCATGTTTATCATTACAGTTTATTCATAAATTCTCCGCCAAGTTTCTTTGATAATTTAGCCTATCTATAGGGAACCTTGTTGTGATTTGTTATAAAATACTTGCAAAAAATTCACATCAGAACTTTTTGCAAGTTAAAAGTTGATTTTATTTAGCAGTGTTAATTTATTAGTTGTAAATAATTTATAATCTATTTTTTTTGTTCTAATAACAACTATTTCTGAAAATTCAAGCTCTCTACCGACCGTTACCACTTTGGTAGTGTTCGTAATAGTATTATTTGTATTAACCTCAACGATATCCTCTAAAGAAATATTGATTATTGCGCTTTGCCATGTAATGGTTAGTTTTTCTTTTGATTTAATAATTTCTATCTCTGCCATATTGCTAGTAACTCCCTAATCTATTTGTATTTTATCTATATAATACAGTATATGTCTAGAATAGAAACCAGCCAATTTCATATATATTCACACAGCCATTGTGTAAATAGGTAATTCTAGTATAGAGGTTCTTAAAAGATAAAAATTTAGATTAAGCGCTATTAAATCTTATTTATATATATAGATTGAAATGATTCAATCCCTTTAATTTGAGTAAGATGCTATTTAGAATTTTTCATCTATCTTTATATAATTAGTACTAAAAACCTAAAAGATACTCCAGCATTCTTTTAAGGAAAGTAGCTCTAGTATTTTAATACCAGCTATACTATTTCCATTTGCATCTAGAGCGGGACCAAAAATACCAATTCCCATTTCTCCTTTTACGCAGCCGAATATTCCACCGGAAACACCACTCTTCGCGGGAATCCCTACGCGAATTGCAAATTCACCAGATTCGTTGTACATACCACATGTGACCATAAAGGTTTTACAAATTTTTGTTATATGTTTCGGAACAATTTGTTTTTTTCTATATGGATCATATCCATCCATTGCAAAAATTAAACCTATCCGTGCTAAATCAATACAGTTTACCTCAATTGCACATTGTCTTGTGTATAAATCCATTAACGCCTCCACATCTCCATGAATAATATCATTTTGCTTCATGTAGTAACAAAGAGAGCGATTTAAATACGCTGTTCCTAATTCAGAGGCGGCTACTTTTAAAGAGTAATTAATGGTAGGATTATCCGTAATATCACGCACAAAGGAAAGAATCCGTTCCATCTTCTCGTCATTACTATCCCCTGCTAGTATACTTGTAATTGCTAGTGCTCCTGCGTTAATCATTGGATTGAGTGGTTTAGAGGGGCTAGCTGTTTCTAATTTAATAATAGAATTAAATGGATCACCAGTTGGCTCCATTCCAACTTTAGAAAATACATACTCTTCGCCGCATTCTAAAAGCGCAAGTGCAAGCGTAATTACTTTTGAAATACTTTGAAGTGTAAAGAGCGTTTCTGAGTTACCGGCATGAATATAATCTGTCTCTTTATGATAAATTGCAATCCCTAAATCATCTAGATTCGCATTTCCTAGTTCTGGGATATAAGTAGCCAGTTCCCCTTTTTTTGTATATGTTTGTACTTGCTCTAACAATTGTTCTAGGTTATTTGTTTGAATGCACTGCATCACTAATACGTCCCTTTCCTCATTATTAATTGTATTCTAATTATCAAAATTCTCTATTTCCTCAACTTGATAGCTGTGTTCATAATCTGTATTTAATAAACGACCTGAATAAAAGTGCGTCTTCAGAATCCTAGAAATTGACTCCTCTGTATTTAAGTAAATATCTTTGTTAACCAATCTTTTGTTTGGTTTTTTCGTTGTTCCAGCATTCAGTATTCTTTAAATTAGGAATATTATTTGCATAGAAAATCGGATCTTTTCCAGCTTTCTTTTGTCTTATATAATCTTTGAGTGCAGAGAAAGCATATTTTCCAAGGAAAATAATTGCAATGAGATTAAAAATGGCCATAATCCCCATGAATAGATCTGCAATATCCCATACAATTTGAATTGTAGCTATAGAACCGAGCATTACCATACCAATTACTGAAATACGATATATCATTAATAATGTCTTACTACCACTTAAAAACTCAATGTTTGTTTCACCATAGTAATAGTTCCCAACGAGAGAACTAAAGGCAAATAGAAAAATTGCAACCGCTACAAAGGTAGGTGCCCATGGACCGATATGGGTTTTTAATGCTTCTTGGGTTAATTGAATTCCATTCAAGTCTGTAGAATTGTGCATATCGGATAGAAGGATCATAAATGCAGTACAACTACAAATTATTAGTGTATCAGTAAAAACACCAAGCGTTTGAATAAATCCTTGTTTAACAGGATGAGTAACATTGGCAGTCGCAGCTGCGTTTGGAGCACTTCCCATACCAGCTTCATTTGAAAATAAACCACGCTTTACTCCTAGAAGAATCGCAGCACCAAGTCCTCCGCCTACAACTTCCTTAATACCAAAAGCATGCAGCAAAATTTCTTTAAATAGATTAGGAACTTGCGTAATATTTGTAATAACCACAAATAGTGCAACACCAACATAAAGAATCGCCATAAATGGTACAATCATTTCTGCAACACGAGCAATCCGTTTTACGCCTCCAAAAATAATTAGTGCGATTAAACCAACTAGTATACAGCCGACAATTTTAGGCTCCAGATTGAATGCGCTTTCAAATGCTAACGAAACTGTATTCGCTTGAACAGCATTAAATACCAGACCAAAGCAAACTGTAATTAAAATTGAGAAAACAACTCCCATCCAACGTTTATTTAATCCTTTTTCCATATAGTAAGCTGGACCGCCTCGAAATTTATTACCATCTTTTACTTTGTATATTTGAGCAAGTGTACTTTCTACAAATGCAGAAGCTCCCCCAATTAATGCGATAAGCCACATCCAAAATATTGCACCGGGTCCGCCGGTGGAAATCGCAATTGCTACACCGGCTAAGTTTCCTGTACCAACGCGAGAAGCTGTACTCATGCAAAATGCTTGAAAAGAAGAAACTCCATTTTTTTCTTTTTGTGCTTTACGAGTTGAGGAACTTGCGCCATCACTAAGTAAGCGAATCATTTCACCAATATAGCGAAATTGTACAAACCTTGTCTTAATTGTAAAATAGCATCCAATCCCAATTAAAAGAGCAATTAGGATGTAACCCCATAAAAATTCATTTGTTATTCCAATGAATTTGTGGATGGAAGTGATTACATCTTTGATGAAATCCATATGATTACTCCCCCTTATTCTAATGAATATATTTATCTAAAAAAAACGTGAATTCAATTTGACAAAAAATAAGCGAAAACATGATCTTCAAATTTTTTTATTAGCACTCAGATACTATTTTGGTTTATATATTTTCTCTTTGTACACGAATCAGACGTCTTTTTAGAGTTACATTGTTCCAATGATTACAATTTCCCTAATGATCTTACGTAGTAGAAAATTGTTTATTTATTCCAGAAATCATCAAACCGATCAAACCACCAAGTAAGGCTATTAAAACCCATCCCATTCCTTCATTATATAAAGGAACATGTTGCATGAAAGTAAGCAACGAGTCACTAGCAAGTTCTGCTGTTTCTAATCCTTGTATTATACTAATCAGTAATGCTCCTAAAACTGATCCAACATAGACAGCCTGCTTATCTTTTATAAAACGATCAAAAAAAGCGAGGATAATTAACACTATTGCTACAGGATAGATAACAATTAGGATAGGTAGGGAAAGTTTAATTAGCATAGACAAACCAAGGTTTGATACTCCAAAGCTAAATAAGCAAATAATTAAAATGATTTTGTTATAAGAAATCTTTGGAAATAGTGTTGTGAAAAATCTCCCACATGCTGAAACGAGTCCTACAGTTGTAGTTAAACATGCGAATAACATTGTAATTCCTAATAAGGAAAGACCATATTGCCCAAATAAATGTTGTACTACATTTGTTAATAACACACTTCCGTTTTCAAATGTGCCAAATGTTTGAGAAGTAGCTCCAATATAAGCAAGTGATATATATATGATAGATAATCCAAGTGCGGCTATAAGCCCTGCTACTATAGTAGATTTAGCAATGGATTTTTTATTTGTAACACCTTTTTCTTTTATAGCGTTAATTACAATAATTCCAAATACGAGAGCAGCAAGGGCATCCATTGTTAAAAATCCTTCAATAAATCCTTTGAAAAAAGGAGCTTCCTGATATGAATCAGAGGGTGTTGAAATAGATCCAACTGGTGAAGAAATTGCTTTAACAATAATAATACTAATCATGATTAGTAACAGCGGGGTTAAATATTTTCCAATTCTATCTACCAATTTAGAGGGATTTAAAGATAGATAATACGTTATAGCGAAATATACAAGTGTGTACAGAAGTAATATATACCATTGATTTTGCATGGTGTTACTTAAAAAGGGGGAAACTGCCATTTCATATGAAACAGTGCCTGTACGAGGAATTGCGAAAAAAGGGCCAATTGCTAAATAAATGATAAGAGGAATAATAACACCACAGGCGGGGTGAATCCTACTAGCAAGGGTACTAACATTTCCACCAAAAAGGGAAATAGCAGCGATGGCTAGTAATGGAAGTCCAATACTACTCACAACAAATCCCGAAATCGATATCCAAATATTCGTTCCAGATGAATATCCTAATAATGGAGGGAATATCATATTACCTGCACCAAAAAATATTGCAAACAGCATAAGTCCAATAGGGATTGTTTCTTTAAAAGTTAACGATTGTTTCATAGAGCACTCTCCTTTTTGACGAAAAATGTCGAAATTTTAGTTTTTTTCATTATAGCATATGTTATTAGAAAATAAAGAAAAATAAAAATGGGAATAATTTCTTAATGCACTTAAAATACCGTATTAAGTGGATTAAATTATATAAATCCCCAAATTTCATAAAATCAATTAATAAAAATACACAGATATTTTAAAATTAAACATTCGTACATTGAAATTTCAATAAATAATTATCATTTTTTCCTAGAAGACTCCTTCCTCAAGGAACTCCAATGAGAAATGAATCGTGTCACTATTAGTTGAAACAGAAGTGCAAGAACTTCCAAAAACAAATTCTTACATTGAAATGGCTGTAGAACTATAAGATTTTGCCATTTTGTCAGATGGAATGACCTAGAAAATTCCGAATTTTTTCGATCATTAGAAGAGAAGTTAGCGAAAGCACAACTTATTCTTTCTAGACGAACGAAAGAATCTTCTCGCTGGAATAAATAGCGAGTAAAAGTAGCTAGAATTCATGAACATATAGAAAATACTAGAAGATATTACTTGCACAAAATCTCAACTGATAACACTAAAAATCATGATGTTATCGATATAAAGGATTTGTAAGTATTGAATATATTAAAGAATCATAGGTTAGCAAAAGCAATTAGTGAGGTATCATGGTCATAGTTTCGAGCCATGTTAGAATACAAACCCAAGTGGTACGGCAAACAAGTCATTGTCGTATTGAAAACATTTGCTTCGATCTAATTATGATCTTGTTGTGGGCATCAAAACAAAGACGTTTAAACTCTATGATACTGCCCTACTTGTCGTACACACCATGATAGGGAGATTAACGCAAGTATCAATCTAAAGAATGAAGCGATAAGGCCTCTAACCGTAAGGACTATGGAGATATCCTAAATGAATTGAAAGTGAGGATAGTTTAAAACTACTTTCTACTTTATCCCTCTCAAAATAATTAAATTCAATGAATAAAATTTAATTATAGAAAAATAATAATAAAAAAACGGACTATTATACATATTAAGAGGTGAACTCATGTCCTTAATTGAAGAAACCTTAGAAACTAAGACAGATAAAACCATTGAAAAGATCCAAACGAGTAACTTACAAAAACTTAAAGATATATTAGATAACATCTTTGATATTAGTGCAGATTTGATTGAACATCCTTTGCAATTAAAAACAAACACGAATATTTTATTATATTATTTTGAAGGCCTTACAGATGGTGTTGCATTAAAAAGCAATGTTGTTACACCATTATTACAAAACGTAAATGAAGACAGTCAAATATTTAATTCTAATATTATTGCTACTCATACCAAAATAGTATATACATGGAATGAAATTAAAGAAGGATTACTTGAGGGTCAATGTGTACTGTTTATGGAGGGAGAAAAGCGGTCACTTCTAATAAATACAAAAGGCTGGGCAGAGCGATCCATTCAAGAACCGATTTCAGAAGTTACTATTAAAGGCTCACATGATGGTTTTATTGAGAATGCCACAAAAAATATAGGCCTAATTCGTCGATATATTCCTTCTACAGAGTTAAAAATCAAAAAGCTGACGATTGGAGAACGAGCCACTTCTTCAGTCTATTTAATTTACTTAGGTGATGTAGCAAACGCAGATGTAGTCCAAGAAATAGAAACTAGAATCTGTAATATTAAAACGGATGCGGTATTGGGTATTGGAGAACTATCTAATTATACAAAAGATCAAAATTGGACTCCTTTTCCACAGTCTTATTTAAGCGAACGTCCGGACGCCATTTCAAATCATATACTTGATGGGAAAGTAGCAGTATTAGTTGATAGATCTCCTGGCGCGATGATTGTCCCAATGAATTTAATTGGATTTTTTCAGACTCCAGATGACTATAATATACATTGGCTCATTGCATCGTTTTTTCGTTTATTACGATTTGCAGGATTTATTATAGCGATTTTTTTACCCGCAATTTATATTGCTATCGTCTCTTTTCACTTTGAAATCATTCCTATAGATTTATACACTTCTATCGCAACGTCAAGAGTCAAAGTCCCTTTCTCTCCCCTACTGGAAGCATTTATAATGGAAATTACACTAGAAATGCTACGTGAAGCTGGTATTCGCTTACCACAACCAATTGGACAAACCATTGGGATTGTTGGAGGGATTGTAATTGGGCAGGCGGCTGTTCAAGCTGGTCTTGTTAGTAACGTTATGGTTATTATCGTATCTATTACAGCCATTGCTTCATTTATTGTTTCTAATTATGATTTATCAAGTTCTATACGCCTTATTCGTTTTCCAATGATGTTATTGGCTTACTTTTATGGCATTGTAGGTATTGTTAGTGGATTAATGCTCTTATTTGCTCATTTTGTTTCACTAACTTCCTATGGTTCACCATACGGATTGCCAATCGCGCCATTTCGGCTTCAAGAGTTAAAAGATTCTTTTGTAAGGTTTCCTATTTCGATGATTAGCACCCGATCGAGTACTGGACAGCCGAAACAAGAAAAGAAAAAAGAAGGTGGTTCGCATGGGGAATCTTAAATTCAAAAATATAACTTTATTCGAATTTATTATTTTCATCCATTCGCTGCAACTTGCATCTGGTATGTTAATTATGCCAAGCCCACTTGCTACTACCGCTGGCACAGATGGCTGGATTTCTATCATTCTAGGTTGGATAACTACTTCGATAATTGGCTTATTTATTATATTAATGTTACAAAAAAATCCTAACAAAAACTTCTCACAGATTTTAAAAACATACTTTGGTAAATGGCTTGGGACAATTTTTCTTCTTTTATACGCCTTTTATCTATTTTTTGCTGGCTTTAATACTTTATTAAAGGCAACTGATATTGTAAAAGTGTGGATATTCCCTTCCATTCCCACTTATCAAATCACCATATTATTATTATTGCCTTTTATTATTTTAGCCCTAAGTGGGTTAAGGGCTCTTACTAGTTATTCTATGCTTGTTTTCTTCTTCACTACTTGGATGCCATTACTTCTTCTTTTTTCATTAAAGAGTATGTATGCTCCTTTACACCTACTACCGATTTTTAAAGATGGTATATACCCTATTGTAAAAGCAACGAAAGAAACCATTACCCCTTATGCTGGTTTAGAAATTGCATATTTTATTTATCCGTTCTTACAAAAAAAACAACAAGCTATTAAGGGACTACTAATTGCGAATACTGGAACCATGTTTTTCTACCTATATGTGACTATTCTTTCTTATATATACTTTAGTCCAGAGGGGATAAAAGACGTAATTTGGCCAGTATTTCATCTGTTAAAAGGGGTTCGTTTTTCTTTCATAGAACGATTAGAAATTATATATATTGCTTACTATTTAATTGTATTTTCCACTACAATATATCCATATTTATTTTTCAGTTTTGATTCTGTGACCATTTCACTTCAAAAAAACGCTCGCAATTGGGCGCTGTTTGGTTTTATGGTATTAATAGTAGGCTTATTTATTTTTCTAAACCCCAATGTGGATCAATATTTGTTTATATATTCTCTTATGGATATCTTAAATGTCGTTTTCTTTATTCTATTACCCATCTTATTTTTCGCTTACAGTATTCTTTTTACTTGGATTACTAGGAGGAAACAACTTTGATTCGAAAATGGATATGGATTGTAATTTGTTGTGTATATATAATTGGTTGTGGTCAGAGAATTCCTCTTGAGAAGGTTTCATTAATCCTGTTAATTGGCTTGGATAGAACCCCTAATGGAGACATAAAAGTTGGAACAAGCATACCACTCTTTCATCATAAACAGTCAAAAAGTACTATAGAACATTGGACACAAGCATCAACTGTATATACTGGATTCAGTAAGATAGATACGAAGTTAACAGGCTTCATGACAGCTTCCAAAGCTGAAATCATTTTAATTGGGAAAAAATTAGCGCAAGAAGCAAATTGGTTGCAGGAGCTTGATTCTTCTTACCGTGATCCTTACGCTACCATTAATGCTAAAGTAGTACTTGTAGATGGACCTGCAGAAGAAGTTTTTAAAATTCATAAGCCTAGTAAACCATCACTTTCATCTTATATAAATGGTGTAATTGAATCGTCAATTCAAAATAACCAATCCGTCTCTTCTACAATTCAACAATTAATGAGAGAACAAAATGAAGAAGGAATGACGCAAGCCGTTCCAATTATCAAAAAAACAAATAATGAAATTGACACGATAGGAATTGCACTTTTAGATCGACAAGGAAAATTTTTAACTCGTATCCCTAAAAAAGATGTTAAGTTCTTCAATCTTATAAATAAGTCAAAAAATACAGGCCGGATGATACTACACCTTGCGCTTCCTCCTAAAAAATCCAACAAAAAAACAAACACTTCCATCTTCGTACAGAATGCGACAAGGAAGATAGATGTTAATTTTAAAAACGGGAAGTTTGTATTTAATCTAGATATAAACGCTAATGTAGCCTTAGTAGAAAAAAACAATGCGAATTTAATTAAAGAGCATTATGATAACAAAAAAAACATAAATAATTTAGAAAACGCTATCGGAAAAGAAATTAATAAGGAATTACAAAATATGTTGGATGAAATACAGCAGAATAAAATTGATCCAATCGGATTATCCCTATATGCTAGAGCATTTCAATATAAAGAGTGGAAAAAAGTAAAAAATGATTGGTTGCAAGCGTTAGCAGAGGCTAAAATAAATGTAAAGACACACGTCAAAATAAAAGATACTGGGACCATTAGAAATTAAAGGTCCTGTTGCTACGAAAATTTGAAACCAACGAGCTTTTCTTGGAGAGTGGATGCAATCGAAATGGGATTATCATACATACTTGTCGATCTAAAATTTTGTAGTACCCCCAAAACCATAATTTTCTTTTTTGGAAAATCTGAAACTTGATGATAGTATTCATAATGATGAATACTATCTTATGAAAAGAGTAATAAAATTAGAAGAACACAAGTCCGGACAACATATGGTTTATTTTAAATATGCCCCTAGTGACCGAGAAAAATTTCTTTTGGAAAAAATATTGGAGCATAGCATATGGAGCTATGAAAATGAATCCCAGCGACTTAAGGATTGTTTAAAAACCTGTAACCTATTATTTGTTAGTGGCAAAAAATAATCTTATAGGAGAGGCTAGATAAAAGTATCTTACAATGAATAAATCCATATGTAAAAAATATACAGGAATGGTGCTAATGAGAAAAAAAACTAAATATCAAACTTGGATTCGAATGAAAAGACTGATTGTATTTTTAATAAGTTCAATAATTCTTTTATTTATAACGTTATCTCCTATTACTTTCTATCTGCGAATCCTATCAGGGGTTATAGCAATACCTTTTATTTATATAACGTTTATACTTTCTTATTCTACTTACCAATTCGCAACATTCGGAGAGAATTATCAATCCAAAATACATGATTTAATTGTTAAAAAAGTGAATTGGGATGGAAAAGGAAAAATACTAGATATAGAAACAGGTAGTGGATCATTGATTATTAAGCTTGCAATGGCTTTTCCTAAATCCTTTTTAACTGGAATTGATTATTGGGGGGAAAATTGGGAATATTCACGGGATCAATGCCAACAGAATGCTGAAATAGAAGGTGTGTCTGGTAGGATTAATTTTCTAAAAGCAAGTGCCGCCGAGCTCCCCTTACAGGATAATGAATTTGATATAGTTGTAAGTTGCCTAACATTTCATGAAGTAAAAGATACGAAAAATAAAATCGAAGTAATTAAAGAGGCTTTAAGGGTATTAAAACCTGGTGGCGAATTTATCTTCTTAGATTTATTTATGGATGAAAAAATATTTGGGGATACAGAAGAGTTCTTAAATGACCTAGAGAATCTCGATATCTGTAAATTGAATAGCTGCAAGCTTGCTGAAGAAATGAAATTACCAAGGCTATTATTAAATAAAAAAGTATTGGGGAATGCAATGATTTTGAGTGGCAGAAAATAGAAGTGTACTAATTGCTTGCTAAAATAGCGAAGATTTCTTTAAATAAAGGTAATTGGTGTATTTAACAACGTGAAGTAACTCTATATTTTTTAATTATTAAGTGACCTTAGACTTATTTAAGTAATCAAACATAAATTCTTTAAAATAGTGTAGCGAAGCACTTTACATAAAAGTTAATTTTTTTTCATATTTTTTTCCGAAGCAATAGTGATACCTCATTGCTATCAAGTTACGGTTTTTTAAGACTTCTTAAGCAAAAGATTTATTTCTCTATGATTAGTAATTTTGAGAAATCAGTTTACTTTTCTTAAGTTGATAGGTATGGAATCACCATATCAACAAAGGCAATTGTACGTTAATACATATTTTAGGAACAGGTTAATTAACTCACTGTTCACTATCCATCTGGTATTGTTAAATATATTAAACCACCTCCTGATATTCGCGAGGTGGTTTATGTCTATTTATTCACAATTCTATTATATGAATTAACGGTTAATACATAGTAAAGAAGGTAGATCACGCCATATGTTGTCACAGCATACATAAATGAAATGATATCATGCTGTATGTCCATGCTAAATTGTAAGGATACAGACATTGTTAACATGCCTGCATTTAGTATTCCAATAATTAACGGAAGAAGAAATACAAATAACGTTTGTTTTGCTATCGTAGTTCGTATTTCTTTTCTATTTACACCAATTTTTCGTAAAATTTCATAACGATTTTTATCTGAATGTGCTTCTGTTAGCTGTTTGAAGTAAATAACACTTCCTGTTGCCACTAGTAAAACTAATGCTAAAGAGCTAACTACAAAGATTTTCATTCCTGTAAGTGCCTTTATTTTTTTATACTCTTCATAGAACGTACGCATATGCGTATCCTGCCCAGCTAATTTTATTACTATCTTAGAAGTTTCTTCTGTTGTTTTCTCATCTTCCACTTTATAAGCTTTATATGTGATTGGACTGACTTGTTTTGCAACAAGATTAAACATCGCATCGTCAACGACAATATATAAAAGCTCCGTTCCAGAGGCTAGTTGTATCGATTTTTTTTCGAGTTTCTCGAGTTTAAAAGTATAATTCCCCTCAGATAGCTGAATATTCACTTGTTGTCCCGTGAAATTAGAAACTGGTTGGTTAAAAAGGTATTTTTTAAATGCGATAGCTTGCTCACTAGCTAGTTTTGGTATATCCCCTAATTTTAGAACTTTGTTCATTTTATGAAATCCATTTTCTGAGATCAAGTTAACGGAAAGATCATCTTTATCTTCGAATGGTGCTGAAGTACTCCCTTTCACTTGAATAACCGGGATATCTAATTGTGCTATAATCGGATGATCTTTGTCTTTTGAAATAACCCGTTTGATTTGATTGTCAGATGTTTCGTCTTTTGAAAGATGAATATAGCTAAAAGGAGCTGTTCTATGAGCATCTTTTTCAGTAATCGAGTATTCAGAGAAACTTGCCATGAGATATGGCAGCGCTACTGTAATTAGTAATGCGATAACTGTAAGCATAAGGGCATTTCCTTTTATACGATACAACAAGTGAGATATTCCAATGATGTTAATTCCTTTATAGTAGTTCGGTTTATTGTTTTGTGCACGTTTTAGCAAATACACAGTTAAAGAACGAAATAATAAATACGTTCCAATCGCAACAAGAGGCATAGAGAGCATTGCTGCCCCGTTAAACATAAGCCAATAACTACTTACGAGTAAAATAATCGAAACTACGGCGGAAACGATAGATGCTTTCGGTACTTTCTCCCCTTTTTTATCTGCTTGGAATAATTCAATTAATTTAAAGCGATAAATTAAAAGATACGATTGAAGAGATGTAAAAATTGTAATGACCGTAAATGTAATAGTGGTAGTCATAATTGCTTCCATTGGAATACTAAAACTTACATCGACCGGAGCCCCTACGAGCTTAAGAAGCAACATGATAAACAATCTGGATAATATGATGCCTAATACGAGCCCGCATATTAAAGTGATAGCCCCAATAATTACATTTTCAAAAAACAGCATTCTTGCGATGTTTTTTTTCTCACACCAAGTAGGGAGTACATACCTAATTCTTTTTTTCGTTTTCTCGTGAAAAATACATTAGAATATCCGATGAAAACTGCTACGAATCCTATTAAAGCGAAAGAGGTTTGTGACATTGTACCTTCTATATTATTAACGGCATTTTTAATTTCTGGTGTATACAATAATGAGTTGAAAGTATAGCAAATCACGACACTAATCACCATAGAGAAAATGTAGAGAAGGTAATTGTTTAAATTGCCTTTAATATTTTTTTTCGCTAAACTAAATAACGTCACTTGTACCACCTCCAAGAATGGACAAAACATCTAATATCTTTTTGAAAAAATCTTTGCGGGAAGAATTCCCCTTTACGAGTTCGGTAAACAGCGTACCATCTTTAATAAATAAAACGCGTTTACAATAGCTAGCAGCAAAAGCATCATGTGTTACCATGAGGATGGTTGCGTTATCTTCTTGGCTTAAATTTTGTAAGCTCTCCAATAAGTCTGCTGCCGATTTTGAATCGAGTGCACCAGTCGGCTCGTCAGCTAATATTAAGCTGGGTTTAGACACCATTGCACGTGAAGTAGCTGTACGCTGTTTCTGTCCCCCTGAGATTTGATACGGGTATTTGTCTAAAATAGAACGAATACCAAAGCGCTCTGAAATCTCATTAACTCTGTTTTCTATTTCTCGTACATCCATTTTTGCCAGTGCAAGTGGCAACAATATATTATCTTTCACTGTTAACGTATCTAATAAATTATAATCTTGAAAAATGAAACCGAGTTTATCCCGCCTGAATGCAGATAATTGTTCTTCTTTCATATTTAGTATGCTCGTTCCATCAATCAAAATCTCACCGGATGTCGGCAGATCTATGGTCGCCAAAATATTTAAAAGTGTGGACTTTCCGGCACCTGAAGGTCCCATAATCCCAACAAACTCACCTTCTCGAACAGTTAAATCAATATCATGTAATGCAGTAACCGTATTTCCTTTTGCTCCATACATTTTTTTAATTTGTTTTGCGTCAACTATTAATTTCATATATATTTCCTCCATTAAAGAAGTTATTTTTTCTTTCAGGCTTTATTCTATATGATGTAACCCTTCAATAACCTTACAGTTCTGTCACCTTACAACAAATATCCCCTTTTTCTTAATTTTTCCCACTATAATGTGATATAGACGATTATGCCATCGTAATTTAATGTAGCAGTATGAACACATAACATATAACACAAATTATCATTAATATAAGATTTTGGGGGAATAACCATGAAAATTATGATTATAGAAGACGAAAAAACGATTAGAGATATGTTAGGAGAGACAATAGAAAAATGGGGATTTACTACAGTAAAAGTTGAAGATTTCGACCAAGTATTATCAATTTTTCTTAAAAATAGCCCTCACCTTGTACTAATGGATATTAATTTACCATCATTTGATGGATTTTACTGGTGTAATAAAATTAGAGAAACTTCAAAAGCACCGATTATTTTTCTTTCATCTCGTAATACACCAATGGATATGGTAATGGCGATGAATATGGGCGGTGATGATTTTATTAATAAACCGTTCCACACAGATGTGTTAATGGCAAAGGTTAATGCGCTCCTTCGTAGGACATATACGTATATAGAAGACATAGAAGTGCAAGTTATTGAGCATGATGGAATTGTGCTGAACCTTTAATCCTACAATCTGTCTTATGGGAATGAAACGATTACAATAACAAAAAATGAATTTATTATTTTAAAGCTTCTCATGCAAAATAAAGGAACAGTTGTAAGCCGAACAAAGATAATGCGCAGTCTTTGGGCTGATGAAAGATTCGTGGACGAAAACACCTTAACCGTTAACATTACACGGATACGCAAGAAAATTACTGACCTCGGTAAGAAAGGCTTTATTACTACTAAGAAAGGATACGGGTATATCATTTTATGAGCTTTTTTCAATATTTAAAAGATAAACGATTCTTTTTCATACTGTACTTCATATTAATGTTGTTTGTTTCATTAATTATGGTTATAAATGATAGTCGGAATCTTGTGATTAAAAATCTGTTCTATACTCACGTTATTTGTTTCCTTTCCGTAAGTCTGTATATTACTATTGGATATTATTATTGGAGATCTTTTTACCTGGAGCTAAATAATCTAATAGAGAATCGACAGGAAGACTTTCCTATAGAATTGATTGAACCACAAAATTATCAACAAGCTTTATATGTCAAAATGATAAAAATAGTACAGGATAATCATTCTAAGCAACTTCAAAAGTTGATTCACGAGAAAGTGGATCACCAAGATTTTATTATGTCCTGGGTTCACGAGGTAAAGCTTCCAATTTCCGCAAGTAATTTACTCATCGAGAACAGTACGGGAAAAACAGTAGATTTTCTTATAGATAAGTTTGAAGATGAGTTGAACAAAATTGATAATTATGTGGAACAGGCTCTTTACTATTCACGGATTGACTCGTTTTCTAAAGACTATTTCATTACAGACGTACAGTTGAATCCAATCATTAAACAAAGTGTAAAAAAATATGCCAAAATCTTTATCACGAAACGAATTCACTTTCATATGGCGGAAGTGCAGAAATTCGTTCAAAGTGATAGTAAATGGCTTGCATTTATCATCGACCAAATTACTGCAAATGCTTTAAAGTATGTAAATGAAGGTGGAGAGATTTTTTTCCGTTTTGAGGAGGATCATGAAGAAAAACGCTTGCTTATTCAAGATACAGGCATTGGGATAAAGCAAGAAGACATACATCGTGTGTTCGAAAGAGGATTCACCGGTTCTAATGGAAGAACACATACAAAATCTACTGGGATGGGACTATATCTTGTAAAACAAATGGTTTTGAAATTGGGACATGATATTTCTATTCAATCACAAGAAGGAAAATATACAAGGGTTACCATCCATTTCCCAAAAATAAGAAATTACTATCATTTCCTGTGAAGAGTAGAGCAGGAATACTGTTAGTATACTTTTAAAAATTATTAAAGTATTTCTATGTGTATAAAGAGTTACCCCATAGAGAAAGACATCCAAAAGTTATCAATGGTTCTAATTCGCCTTTTTAATCACCTACAGCAAAACGGGCGAAAATCTCATCGATATGAGAAAAAAATTGTCTTTAATATATTAGGTGCCGTTTCCGCTTGTACCATGTCTGATAATCGAGCGGAAATTTAATTAATGTGTAATTAGTTTTAACATATACTAATTACACATTAATTAATAAGGAAACAAAGAATAATTCCCTTCTATTAAACCGGAAAAACTTCAATTTTTGTTGGCTGTGAAAACCTACGTTCTAATTCTCTTTTAATCATATTAACAGCAAAAACCTCTGAGGAGGCATAAACTCTAGTTACCTTTTTTATAGCAGTATTACCCGTGACTAAAATATAACTTACCGAATACGATGAAATCATATATTCACCCTTTCAATGTAACATGTTGTTATAATATATGATCCTTATCTTAACTCTATGAAAGAAATGTAAATTAATATAAAATTTCCTTTTTAATTCATAGCATATACTTAACTAAATATTAATGAAAAAAGGCCTCTTTTCTCGTTGAAAAGAGGCCTTTTACCGTATCATATTAAGGTTTTTCGGGTACTAGTAATAGTAAGCAATGTACTGGGATACAATTTATTTACTATGCAATTAAGTATAGCATGTATATATCATAAAAGGCTGTGTCAAATTTACGAATAAATATAGTATCAAAATACTTATAGCTAACCAAGTTCTGAAGTTAAACTATTTTCATACTTCTGCAGTTGACTAAAATTTAAATGAAACTTTAAATTGAAATTAATTATCCATTGTTCTTATCTCTTCGGGAGTATCTTTGTATTTTTTATTTTCTTTCAACAATCTATAAAAATCACTTTTTAATATATTTTTTTCGCGTTCTAGTTTCTTTTGATGGTTAGTTAATTCATTTATACGCTTCGCACTTTCTTGTATATTTAAATACATGCTCATAATCAACCTCCCAATAAATTATGCTTAAATATATGAGGTTTTTATACAAAAAATACGGGGGAATTTTTCTATAAAGAGAGCTTTTCTTTGGTAGTCATTATAACCTTGCTATCTGGAGTTTATGTGGAAACATAAAAACTTCATAGGAAGATCATCTTTACTTCATATCAGCTTCAGGAGCATGCGATGATTTATGTGCATAATAACACTAAAAAGAAAGAGGTAATCCAGATGTCACTTGAAACAAACATTATTCTTTCTTTATTAGATATACAACTATGAATTGCTTATTATCGGGATAATAGTCGCATACAAGTAAAATAAATTCAGCATCATACTCAAATAAGTACGCAAGTGTAAATAAAGAAAATTAGACATTTATACATATTTTGTATATAAATTAACCAGTTCCTTATATGTTAAGGAACTGGTTGTTGACTTATTAGAAAAAGTTATATTTTATTAATTAGTTCTTGGATCTTTAGTTTTCGTTATTGGAAGTTAAAAGTGCCTATGTTTTAAAGTTCTGTGAAGAGTTTTTTCCATTTTCGTGCTATTTCACTATCTGTATTTATACCCTTAGAATCTATGAAGGTTTCGCATTGCCAGATCTCAGCCCCAATTAAATGCAAACCAGTAAACTTTTCAATAAACTCAATAAAATTATCTGCTACATAAGTGACTGAATCTTCTTCATGATCCCAGTAAACAACAGCTGCATCTTCGTTATTAGAATTCAAATCTAAAGCAAGATAATCACCGTTGGGGACGGTATAGAATGCTAATTTTTGTCGTAAGTTTTCACCATAATTATCTCCTACATCCTTTAAGCTATCTGCCACTTCTGCTAAGTCCTCAATCGAATCTAAATTCCAACATAATTCACCTGCAAAGATATCATCAAATTCGGCTGGTATAGAAAGTTCATCTGGAAAGGACCATCTAAGCTCTACTTGCTTTGAAAATTTCACTAAAACTTCTTTGAAGCTAATAGAAAGAGGATAACCTAATTGTTGTTCTGTTAATTTAATTTCTTCTTCTGTTGCTGATTTTTCAACAACGAAAGATTCAATATCCCCTTTATTTTTTCTATTTGATGAAACGTTTCGTTCCAGTTATTAATCCAATTTCGACTGTTCAACATATCCAGTCTTCTCTTTTTATGTATTTATAAGATTAGATTATCATGGTAAAGCTTATTTGTATTAAAGTTTTTTTATGAATACTCTATTCATTTCTAGTTCACATAACGTCTCATTATCGGTAGCAAGGAAAAAGGAGAAACCCTACTCTTACAAGGGAACCTCCTTTTTTTGTTCTATCAATCTATGCAATTTTCAATACCTTCCAATTATAGTACGGTTTTAGGTTTCTGGTTTGTTACTAGCGGTACCCATTAAATAGCAAGTGTAGAGATTGCTTGTTTGTAGATTAAATGTTGTTTACCATGAACCATCATTAGGACGGTAAATTTATCTCTTGCAAGAATCTTCCCACGTACTGGAACGCCATTCTTTAAAATTACTGTAACTCCCCCTCTTTTCTCTTTCAATTGTTCATACATATCTTCTTGTAAATTAAACATGAAATGCGTACCCCTTGTTTCTTTGTATTTACTTTTCTTCTAATACCTGCTGCTTTTCACTGTTGGATATTTGTGATTCCCATTCACTCTCTATTTTTCTAAACCATTTTCCTATTTTGCTTAGATAATATCTTTTTATTTCACCATTAGGAATCCAAATTTCACGTTCCTGTATTTGATTCATCACTTCATGAAGAATCTCATCATGTTCATACTTTCTAGGTTTTCTATAATGTGTTTTTACAAACTGTGTATATTCTCTACGTAACCAATTAGAAATATGTTGTCTTTGTCTTTGCTTGAGATGTGACCATTTTTTATTTGTTTGAAGTGTTTTTCCATTTACTTTTATGTGGTTTTTCATCGACACTCATCCCCTTTTACTAGCAAAACGAATATATCACTATCGTATCACATTTAATTCGAAATACTGCTCTATATACATATTTCGCAAGAAATCTATCCAAAATATATACAATATATTCTCCATTTAGGTGATTAAGTCTACACAAGATTAAATTATGTGAAATTATTATTTTAACTATAAAAAAAGCCCCTTGAAAGGAGCACTTATTTTACAAGGTACTGTTCTATTTCTTTTATTAATAGCTCTGCACCTTCTGGACTTAATGAGATTTTACCCTTTGCTAATGCTATGTTACAATTTGACACTTCTCCTGTTAATGCACAACCATGACCAGGCTGATACTTCTGTAAAATGATGTCTTCCCCTTCTACAAAAATTTCTAATGGTGATTTTTCTTTAATCCCAAGCGTATTTCTAAGTTCCTTTGGAAGTACTACACGTCCTAATTCATCTACTTTTCTAGTCATTCCGGTTGCTTTCATCTATTATCTTTCCCCATTTCATTATTAATTTGTACCCAAGTTATTCTTTACTATTGTAACAGGATTTCTCCATATATGAGAAACATAATAATCCCAAAACTAACAATCATAAACAGAAATTCTTTAAATCTTTGCTGAAAGGAAATACGTCCTTCTTCCTCTTTTCGCAATACTGCGTAAAATAACTATTCTTTTATGGATTAAGGCATGAATTTCCTGTCAAGGAGTTACTTCAACTCGTTAATATTACTCGTATATCCACATAAAACATATGTGCATAATTAGACAATCATTATTAAAACCCTTTCACATTCGAAATTTATTTTAATTAAATACATGTACATAAATAAACGCTGTGCATAATCACTATACATTATGCACAGTAACTATCCCGTATCCTTCCCAATGTTTCATTCGCATAATTTTTGTTCTAAAACATAAAAAAGAGTATTTCACACAATAAAAGATTAGATATATTTAGGATCATTATTATTTTTTAAAATTTAATTATCATTTATCGTTTATTGATGCCCTTTTTGAGGCGACATCAGCTGTGTTTGTAACAGGACTTGCAGTAGTTGATACAGGGAGTACATTTACTGTATTTGGACAAATTGTTTTACTTATCCTTATCCAGCTTAGTGGTTGGGTGTTTATGACAAGTGGAATTTTGATGTTTCTTATTTTAGGGAGAAAAATTGGGATAAAGAAGAGACTGTTACTTCCGGAGTCCATTAATTCTTTGTCTTTGCAAGGGATTATAAGATTAGTACAGCAAATTATTTTGATTAAACTTGTGATTGAATTAGTTGGAGCAATTGTTTTAGCGATTCGCTGGTCATATGAAATGCCTTGGCCAAAAGCAATATATTATGGGTTATTCAATACGATTTCAGCATTTAATAATGCAGGGTTTGGATTAGAATCAGACAGTTTAAGTAAGTCGGTAGGAGATCCTGTAGTCAATATAATAATTACGTTCCTATTTATAAGTGGTGGAATTGGTTTTATTGTAATTTTAGATGTGATTAAGAAAAGGATATTCATATATTTCTCACTGCATACCAAACTAGTTTTAGTAGCCACACTGTTTCTTAACATCATAAGTTCCATTATTATTTTATTTTTAGAATACAATAACCCTGCAACATTAGGCAAATGACCATGAGTTCTCAAGTCTATATAATTGCATTAATGTTTATCGGGGCATCCTCTGGATCAACTGGTGGTGGCATTAAAGTAACAACAGCATTCCTGCTTTTATTATCCATTACAGCAATCATAAGAAATAGAGAGGATATTCATATATTTAAAAGAAGAATTCAAAAAAATTTAGTGAATCGAGCAATCGCCATTGCTACGACAGCTATTATGTTTATCATATTTTTCTTATTAACAATTACTTAAAAAAGTGCAGAATTCTTACAAATTTAATTCGAAACAGTTTCTGCATTTGGTACGGTTGAACTAAGTGCAGGGTTAACAGGTGATCTTACTCCTGTAGGACGTATTTTAATTACATTGATGATGTTTATTGGTCGATTAGGACCATTAACGATGGCATTAGCGCTTGCTATGGCTAAAAATGAGCATAATAAAATTCGTTATGCGGAAGAGAAAATCCTAATTGGTTAAATCAAAATCATTTCCGTACTCCAGATAAACAAAGCAAAGAGGTAGTTTAAGTAGTTATTTAGCTATTTGAACTACCTCTTGTTATAAATTTGTGAGTGGCTCTTAAAAGAAGGAACCGTTGCCGTACCCCACGTACAGTTGAAGATGGAGTTTGTTCAGTAAAAATAAAAAGGAATAATTTGTATACCTCAATTATGGGAAGGGATGCGGCCTCCAATCACGTCATTGGAATTATGTTTTCATTTGAAAGCTTAGACTGCTTTAAAATTAGGAGAAACTGCTTTAAGGCAAGAAGAAGTATACCCTTTTATATTCCTTTTACAACAACAAGGAATAATTGTTAATTCTCTCCATAATCATTGGCTTTTTATGAATCCATTACTTATGTTTGTACATTTTAGTTCAATTGCCCCCCTGTCATTTGCAAAAAAAGTATCTTATACTTTTCAACAAGTTATAAAATGAAGAAAATATAGCCCTTTAAAGATAGAAATTTGTTATTTTATATATAATCTTTTTTAGGTATTATTGTGGAGAAATACATGTAATTAGATAAAGAAGTACGATGATATATAATATTAGAAACCAAATACTTATACTTAAACATTATGAATAACCTTTTCCTCTAAAATACTCTACACGCTTATCTACCCGTCTTTTCTTTTTATATTCTGTAGTCATAAGCAATGCGCCCAACACTAACAAACTATTACTTATAATAATCCAAAACATAGATACATGTTGCGTTGTTAATAAACCGGGAATAATTGCAACACACATATAAAAGATCCGATGAAAGAATACAGCTATACAAACTAATAATATAGTTAATAAAATCAAGAAAAAAGAAATAAATATTTCCCTATTAAAAAAATCCCACTGAGATTCTACATAAAAATAAGCTGTAGCTTGTATTCCACATACTAAAAAACCTAGTATATGACCAAAAACATGAATTTTATATCTATCTTGTCTCCTTCCCAATTTCCAAGCTGAATTTATAAGAGTACCCGTTAAAACTCCAATTAATATAAATAATCCTATGTACCATAATTGCCTACCAATAGAAATATCAACACCATAAAAGCTATAGATCATAAAGGTTATGCACAGTCCTATCATTGTAATAGACAAAAAAATATCATATTTTTTATATAAAAATTTCTTTTGCAAAAACAATGAGCTTATTAACATGCAAATACATGATACTAAAGCAATATAAATAAAAACTTTCAAATCTCTCCCTCCTAAATGGTAAATTTCATTATAATCTTTAACTTAAGTCTTATATTCATTCACATATAACTACCGTACCATAACCAACTAATTCTAATTACAATTTTGTATTACTCATCTTTTATTAAAAAATATGTTATAATAGATACCCATCACTATCTACCTAAAGGGATTGTATCCTTTTAAAAGACTCCTTATATAAGGAGTCTTTTTATGTTTACTTTTTATTTTATAATAAGATTGAAAAGACTACATTTAAAAATACGAGTTCAAGTTGCTGTATTAACTAAATTTCATACCAAAAAAACCAATTCTATTATAGAAGAACTGGTTTTTTTGAGTATAATGAATAGAACTGTATCTAAGCTCTTAAGGAATTTAATCTTATATAACTAATTTACCATGAATAAAAATAAAATTCAAAAATAAATCCGTGTTTTTTTACTTATAGCAACAATAAAATATGAAATTTTGCATATTTTCTAATTAATCACCAGAAATAGGAATGGATGAGTTATAATAATATAAATGAAATTCCCTTTCAGTTTCCGATGAACTATACTTTAGTCTGGTGTTGGTACGAAGTCTTTTAAAAGATTTCGTACTTTTTTTCACTTTAAAATCTTTGAAACAAAAAGATCCATATCTCCCTCTCCTCTATATTATTTAGAGTAAGATTTCAATAAGAACCTTCACAAAATAACGTATATCATAGAAGTTCTTATTATAAATAATTTATATTAATGATAAGGAGAATTAAATGCATAAATTTATAATTATTATATTAAGTCTTTTGTTAGGTTTTGTTACTTTCATGATTCCAGTTATATCAGAATGGATACAAAACTCAGTATTTTGGTTAATAGTAATTATTTTGTTATCTTATTCTTATAAAAACAAAAATAATAATAACCAATCTAAATAAAAATATTAGAAAGATCTCAATAAAACATAGAAGATATGATAAAGAGTGTTAGAGGAAAAGATTTTATAAAAAGTATGAAATTGTTCTTTATAATTGATTAAATATATTAAAAAACCAATTCTGGTGTGAAGAATTGGTTTTTTTGAAACAAGGAAATATTTACTTGTACATAATCATTATATCAAATTAACCATACTATTGTTATAAAATCCTGAAAATCAGGTTTTATTATGGTAAGATTATGGAGTTATATCTTACATAAATTTGTCTACCATTAATAAAAATCTAAAAAATAGACATTTGATCTTTTTTTACAACAGATAAATAGATAAAATTCCCTTTCAGTTTTCTATGAACTGCACTTTAGTCTGTTATTAGTACGAAGTCTTTTAAAAGACTTCGTACTTTTTATAATGAATGGAAGCTTTGAAAGTGGCAGTCTTGCTCCATTCATTAGAACAAACGTAGAAATTGTTAATACAAATAGTCATTCTGGCATCTATAGTGCAAGCTTAATGGGAGGGGAAGCTAATGCTCAGCTTATATAAACAATCCCTATACCTCCTTGAATTTCTTATTTCACTTGCCAAAATAGGGGGAGCTCAAAGTCCACCTATTACTATTAATCTTGCTTACCTTTATGATTCTCTTTTTTTGGAACAAGGCTTAATTATGAGGATTCCATCAAATCATCTTCCAAATGGTAATCCAAGTAATTGGTTAGAGCTTTATCAAATTGTTTCTCCGTCTCCACCTTTAGCAAATAAAGTTATGTTATTTATTTACAAAGAAGGACAAGCTGGGAGTTCCAGGGTACTTATAGACGATGTATCTTTACAATAATGTTACAACTTTATGGAACGGAGCAACAGAAGTTACAGGGGCAACGGGAGACACTAGTTCAAGGATAGCAAACTATTTATATGTTTATGATACAACTAATCAATTAATTTCAGTAGGAAGTGCCGTTATCTTCAATACAACTGGACCTAAAACAGGATCAGCATTGACACATGTAGCAGGTACTGAAAATATTATAATTAATATAGCCGGAACATATGTAGCTGAATTTAATTTAACAGCAGTACAGGCAAATCAATTTTCTTTTGCACTAAATGGTACACCAATTCTAGGGGGACGATATGGTACATCTATAAACCGTATTCAAACCACAGGTAATGTTGCTTTCACAGTTACAACTGTCCCATCTACACTAACTTTGGTTAACAATACCTCTACAACAGGAACTGTAACCCTTTTAAATAATGGAGAAGGAGCTTTAACTGCAGTGTCTGCTAGTATAAGCATTTTTCAGATAGGATAAACAATCCATTTTTTATTAGGAGCATATTAGCAATCCCTTCTTTTTAGAATCACTTATAAAAATAAATTCAATTCAGAATATTATTTGATTTATTTTTATTTAGGGATCCCGCCGATCCAGTGACATAAAAACCATTCTAAGACATTTTGGGGATTTTAATCCTTGATTTTCATAAGCTAAGGTTTTTCTATGCTATAAAAAAGATGAAAATTTTGGATTCTTTTATATCAAAAATGTTCATTTTTGTTACGTGAGAGAGTTACAAAAAAAGACAGCATATATATTAGATAAGTGTAATATATATGCTGTCTTTTTAAAAATATGAGTTTATATTAGTATTCAATTCATTAGTTAAATTTATTATTTTTTACACTTCCATAATGATTGGGAGAAGCATTGGACGACGTCCCGTTTCAGTATATAAGAATGGACTTAACACTTCTACAAGTGTTTGTTTGATTTGTGCCCAATTTATCACTCCCTCATTTAGTAAATTAGATATACATTCATATACAATATTCTCTATTTTTTTCATCAGTTCTTCTGAACCTCGCATATATACAAACCCTCTTGTAACAATTGCGGGAGAAGAGACTAATTGCTTTTGTTTACTATCTAAATTCAGACTTATAATGATAATACCTTCTTCAGATAGTATCCTACGATCACGTAATACAATATTTCCAATATCACCTATACCGCTTCCATCAACATATATAGCTTGAGAAGGAATCGTTCTACTACTGATTCTTGCTTCTCTTTTCGAAATTTCTAATATTTCTCCATTATCCATAACAAAACAGTTTTCTAAGGGAACACCACATTCACCAGCTAATTCCACATGCTTTTTTAACATACGATATTCTCCATGAATGGGCATGAAGTATTTCGGTTTTAAAAGTGAGAGCATTAATTTTTGTTCTTCCTGTGCACCATGACCAGATGTATGAATATCACTTATTTTGTGATGGATTACATTTGCACCTACTCGGTATAATTGATTAACAATCCTGTTAACACTTAATACATTTCCAGGAATCGGAGAGGAAGAGAGCACAACAGTATCTCCAGGGATAATTTGAATGTAGCGATGATTTCCATTTCCGATTCGAGATAAAGCTGCCATTGGTTCCCCTTGACTACCTGTACATATAACGGTTATTTGATGACTTGGAATATGATTTATTTCATTTATTCCAACAAATGTTCCCTCCGGAGCTTGGATATACCCTAAGTCTTTTCCTATTTGAATTGTTTTTTCCATACTTCTTCCTACAACTACAATTTTACGATTATATAAAATAGAAGCTTCTACAACTTGTTGTAATCTGTGAACATTAGATGCAAAAGTTGCAAATAAGATACGTCCTTGTGCTTCTGAAAAAATCTCATTTATGGATTGCCCAACCTTTTTCTCTGACATCGAGAAACCAGGAACCTCACTATTTGTACTGTCGGAAAGTAAACACAATACACCTTCCCTGCCAATTTCAGCAATCTTGTGTAGGTTTGCCTCTGTACCAACAGGTGTAAAATCAATTTTAAAATCACCAGTATGTACAATATTTCCGTTTGGAGTCGTTACTACTACGCCAAACGCGTCAGGAATACTATGTGTAGTTCTGTAGAACCGAACTTTCGTGTGTTGAAAGTAAATCTCTGTTTCATCTAGAATATTTTTTATTTCAACATGACGAATATTATGTTCCTCTAACTTGTTTTTAATGAGTGCTGCGGCTAATTTCCCAGCATATATTGGTACTTGTATGCACTTAAATAAAAAAGGAACTCCACCAATATGATCTTCATGTCCATGTGTAATGAACAGACCTTTTATCTTATCTTTATTTCTTTCTAAATATGTATAATCGGGTATAACATAGTCAATCCCCAATAATTCTGTTTCAGGAAATTTAAACCCAGAATCAATAATAAGAATCTCATTGTTGTATTCAACAACATACATGTTTTTTCCGATCTCTCCAAGTCCCCCTAAAGCAAAAACCTTTGTTTTTCCAACTTCTAATTTCTCCATGTTCCAACTCCTTTATATCTAATTATAAAAATTCCTGATTTAAAAAGAACAGTCTTTAAAATCAGGAATAGTATGAACTTTATATGTTATTTCACAATAAGTACGGGGCACTGTACCCTTTTTGCAACTTTATGGCTTACACTTCCTAGTACCATTTCTTGTAAAGCATTAAGTCCTCGACTACCTAACACGACTAAATCAAAAATTTCTCTATTCGCATAATCTACAATTGTTGGTCCAGGTTCTCCATGTAAGATTTCATAAGATACACCATTCGATACCAATTTCTCTTCAATGGGTAAGAGTCTCTTACGTCGTGACAAATCTAATTCTTCTTTTCCTTGTGCATGAAGAACTTCGTTCTTTGCTTTTGAAGAATCAACCACAAATACAATTTCAACTTTACAATCATTTATTAAAGAAGCGATTTTGACTACCTCTTGTGTTGCACGTAGAGAATGTTCAGAGCCATCAACAGCTAATAGTATTTTTTTATACATGATTTTCACTCCTAATACTAGATTAATGAGATGAAGCTTTTCTATTTGGATTATTATATACAGCTAATTTTTCTACGAGTTTTTTACTAGAAGAATTTAAATTCTGTATAGTAACGATATTGCTGTTTTCACGATATTTAATAACTACCTTATCGATAGCCCCGACTGCTGAATCATCCCAAACATGGGTATTTGAGAAGTCAATAATAATACTCCTGTTTTTAACATTGAAATCAAATGCCTCTACAAAGCTTTCTACTGATGCAAAGAATAATTGACCTTCTACATCAAATGTTATAAAGGAGTCAATTTGTCGTGTAACTACTTGTATCTTTGAAATTTTAGCAACAAAGAATATTGCACTTAATAAAACGCCAGCAATTACACCTTTTGATAAATCATGCGTTGCAACCACGATAATAACTGTTACTAACATAACTGCTGCATCACTTTTTGGCGCTTTTACTAAATAAGAAAAAGAAGACCAATCAAATGTACCAATGGAAACCATAATCATAATACCTACTAGAACAGGCATTGGGATTTGGACAACTAAATCTCCTAATACAATAATAAGAAACATTAAAAACAATCCTGCAATTAGCGTAGATAATCTACCACGTCCACCTGATTTTACATTGATTACAGACTGCCCAATCATTGCACAACCTGCCATACCGCCAAAGAAACCATTGATAATATTGGCGATTCCTTGTCCTCTTGATTCTTGATTCTTATTGCTATCAGTTCCTGTCATATCATCTACGATGGATGCTGTTAATAAAGATTCTAATAGCCCTACAATTGCTAAAGCGATTGAATATGGGAAAATAATTTGTAGCGTATCAAACGTAAATGGAACGTCTGGAATAAAGAATGATGGTAATGTTCTTGTAATTGCTCCTAAGTCACCGACTGTTCGTAAGTCTAGGTGCATAAAAATCGCTACAGCTGTCAATAATACGATAGCTATTAATGGAGCTGGAATGGATTTAATGAATCTAGGTACGATATAAACAATTGCTAATGTAATTGCAACAAATACATATGTTAGATTGGAAATGCCGATAAAGTGTGGTACTTGAGCCATAAAAATTAAAATTGCTAACGCATTAACAAAACCAATCATGACCGCACGCGGAATAAATTTCATTAATCTTGCTACTTTACATACACCAAAAATAATTTGTATAACACCTGTCAAAATTGTGGCCGCTAATAAATAATTTAGCCCATGTTCTTTAACTAAAGGAACCATAAGTAATGCCATTGCACCAGTTGCCGCTGAAATCATTCCAGGACGTCCACCTACAAAGGCAATACTTACTGCAATACAAAAAGATGCATATAACCCTACCATTGGATCTACACCTGCAATAATGGAAAATGCAATCGCCTCCGGGATTAATGCTAGTGCAACTACAATCCCCGCAAGGATATCTGCTCTAACATTAGAAAACCATTCTATTTTTAATTTTTCTACCACTGTTTTATACACCTCATATCATATATTTTGTGGCTTTTAAGTCTCATAAAAGCCGTGTTCACGATTTAATAAAAACAGTCTAACATTTATCATCCCAAAAAGGAACCTTTTTGAAACTAATTTTCCGACGCCAAGTTATGGTATGATAAAAGAAACATCTTAACTGTTAGGAGAGCATGTATGTTAATCGGATATATGAGACCATATCAAGATGATCTAAAATGCGAGGAACAAATAAAAAACTTAGAAAAAGTAAATTGCAAAAAAATCATTTCAGAGGAACATTCATCAGCAAAAAAAAGAACACAACTTAAAAGTATGGTAAGCAATCTAAATCCAGGTGATAAGATAATCGTTACAAAACTTTTTACATTGGCTGATTCAACACGCCATCTAGTAGAGTTAATAGAACTGATTGATTTGAAAAACGCTTATTTTCAATCTCTTGATGAGGGAATTGATACGAGTAATTCAGCTGGATATCGATTTGGTGATATTGTAAAGCACCTGGTTAATTTTCAAAGTGATGTGATAAGCGAGAAGACAAAAAAGGGGTTATATGAGGCGAAGCAAAAAGGAGTCACTCCCGGCCGACCAAGAAAGCCTGATGAAAATGTAAAACATGCGATTGTTATGTATCAAAGTGGAGAATATAGTCTTGCTCAAATAAAAGATGAAACAGGAATTAGCAAATCCACGTTATACAGATATTTAGAAAATTAAACATTAATTATATTTGGCATTGAACCTAATTAAATCTAAAAAATTATGTAGGAATGTAGATACTCACTATGAAAATCAGGAGTATTTAAAGTATTCTAAGAAGAAAAATCGAGTGAAAAGTTACGTTAAATACTTGATATCTTAACTAAGTAAACAATGTATTTAACGTATTCAAAGTAGTGATGTCTTTGCAATGAGAAGGTATTGAATAACCTTGCTTGGATAAACCGTACCTCTTGAGAGTGCTTTAAGGTGTATTAGTTGCCTTGAGGGCAACTAATGGTTGTAGAATTCGATACTGCGAGGATTGTTGTCAAGTACGTTGTTTACATGTATTCAATGTAAAACCCTTATTAAATCAAAATTTATTACTCTTAAGTATAGATAATACACGTATCTCGGCTGAACCCCAGATACAGCAATAGACATATAAAAACGCTATCCTTTCCTATGCTTCTGCAGAAAGAATAGCGTTTTTTAACTTTAAAGTAGATTTCGTTTTGTTAGCTTGATAGCAATGTATCACTACCTCATTTAAACAAACTTTCCTTTTCCACACTGAACGCACACCTTTTAGGATCATACTATCCGTATTTCCAAGTTTAGAAGATCACTTGCAAAATTCTGTTTTTTTAACCAGAACCCAATCATAAGGGGACTGGAAAAAAATTCATTTGAAGAAAGTATAAAAAAACAATTTAATTTTATATACTTTCACATAACTGAATTTTCCCACTATCCATCTTGTAAACCTTATCACATAACACTTGAATATCTTCTGAATTATGGCTTGATAATAATATTGTAACACCTTGATTCTTTTGTTTTTTTAATAAATTACGAATCTCATGTATACCTTGTTCATCTAAGCCATTCATCGGTTCATCTAATATCAATAATTTAGGTTTCTCCATAATGGCCTGCGCAATTCCTAATCTTTGTTTCATTCCCAAAGAATACTTCTTCACAGGTTTAGAATCGTTAGGATCTAAACCTACTAAATGTATATATTCTTTAATCTCTGCATCTGATAACTTATTATTAATTGATGCTAATAATTTTAAATTTTTAAATCCTGAATAACTTGGTAAAAATCCTGGTATATCTAACAATAAACCAAGATTTTTAGGAAATTTTCCTTTTCCAATACTTTCTCCAAATACAATTAACTGTCCTTTATTTGGAGAAAGTAAGCCACTAATTGTTTTAAAAAGAATACTTTTACCTGATCCGTTTCTTCCAACGACACCATATATTTTCCCTTCCTCAAGTTCTAAATTAATATTATTTAAAATATATTCATTATTGAATTTTTTATACAGCTCTTTGATAATAACAACATTGTTCATATTTATCCATCTCCTCCTTGACTTATTAAAATTTTTTCGAGGCGCTTCGTATAGACTGCTGTAATTATTATTAAGGTTACATTAATAGCAATAAATAGGTAAATATAAGACCATTGTAGAGTAAAGTTCCGAGCATCATGCATTGTTAAAAATCCGTGGGTAAAAGGAAGCCAATTTTTCAGATATGGATAAGTACTACCTATTGTAATTGACAAATACACTCCCATCATGTTTACTGCAAATGCAGCTGTAGGATTTTTTAAGAACAAGGATATACAGAAATTAACTAACACAATAAAAAAAGTACCTAATACTAGCAATAAAAATTGATGAATTAACAGGGATAATGAATTATATTTATTTAGTAGTATTAACAATGATGTACCTTCAAAGCTGGTATGTGATCCATGAAAAAAATTGAGTAGTATACTTTGTTCAACAAACCCAATTGTGTAGTATATAAAAATTAGAACAAAGCTAGAAATTATTAAACTGGATATCCAGATAGGAAAACTCCTTATCCTTGATAGTTTGTATATGATATGTTCTTTAAGTTCTTTATTTAGTAAAAAACCAATTAAAATAATAATAGGAACCTGATGAAACAACCAGGTCAAAAATCCTACTCTTATATTTTTGGGTCCATAAAAAAATAAAATAAGATGATTTATGGAAGACGTCTCTTTATCATATCCATAAAAATTAATGGACAAATAAAAATGCAGAGCAAAAATTAAACATATTCCCAACAGAAATTTAAATGAAAAGAAACTTATTACGATGCTTTTTATAATTTTTACAACCCTCATCTGTTTCTCCAATCAAAATCAATTCTATTGACCCTTAATTTACCAATTAATACTACAATTATAATTAATACTATCCAGTATGAATAAGAAAAGTACAAATAACTAGATAGCCCATTTGTTTTGAATATAGAGTTTAATGGTAACGCATTATAAAAAGCAGTAAACTTGTACAAAACAGAAAGTCTACTAAGATAAATAACAATACCAATAGTGTTATACCCTAAAGCAATTACTAGACTTATGATAGGATTTCTAAAATAGAGACTACTAATAAAAATAATTACCCCCAATGTAAACAAGTATAAAAATACTAAAGTTATATTGTGTACTATGAGAGTTAACGGAGATAACTTATTTAATACATCTTCTCCATAAGCCTGTACAGAATAAGCACTCCAGCCAGCATCAAATTTTAGCGTTGTGATTGCTTGAAGAATATATACACATAACAGGCTTACGACATATATAAAAGCCATAATTAAAATTGTAAACAGAGTTTGACAATACCACTGTAATCGATGTTTTAATCTTATTAAAACATAGTTTGAAAAAGCAGAAGAAGCTATGTAATAGTAAATAACTACTGTAAATAAATTACCTAAGATGTATGATAAAAGAAAAAAATCATTAAAATTAAATATTATCCAGTCATAAAATGTTTTATCAAGAGGATTATCAATAAATTTTAAAAACTGTATCAAACTGATTAAAATGTTAATAAACACAAAAAAATATACATATCTTTTGTGAAATGAAATTTTAATTAATCTTAATGAAAGAAATGGGTTAAACATGATCTTCCCCTTTCTTTAAAGCTCCAAACAGAAAAAGACCTATACCTATAAGGAAGATAATAATATAGGAAATCAAAACGGTAGATAGCTGTAAATCATTGTAATAATCCCAATCAAATAATATACCCAAATGGAAGAATTTATTAACTTGTACAAGAATTGTTCCAGAGAAAAGATAACATAAAAAAGGGGTCAGTACAGCTAAATATTTATTTTTAATAAAAGTGGAAATCCCCAAACCTAAAGTTGAAAATACAATACCGCAAATGAATGTATTTAATATTAGAATAGCTGTATACACAATTGGAGATTTATCATGAATCTCTTTAAAAATTACCGTTTCATGTGAAAATACCCCATTTACATTTGGACCATATACTATTAATAAAGTGAAAAAAAGTATTAAAAAACTAACTGAAAGAACAGCACCACTTACTATACCATTTACAAACAATCGAATAAAACAGTATTTTACTCGTCCTATTCGAATATGAATGTAGTGTGCAACTCCAGATTGCAAATCTATCACATAAGATGCAGCAAAAGGTAGAGAAACAATGATTGGAAAAACCAAACTGATTATACTCATTGTTCCAGAAGAATGTGCAGCCAATAAAGCATTTAAAAAGTTGTTATCAGGATCTATAAAGTATAAATATTGCCAACATCCAGCAAATATACAAAGTATAGCTAAAATAAAGCTTAATAACGTACTTTTAGATAAAAAGGCTCGTTTTAATTCTTCTTTTAAATACATAGTTTCCTTCATATTTTACTCCTTTATTTTCAGTAATTATTAAAATAGGAAGATGTCTTCAAAAAATTGAAGACATCTTTTGGTTATAATCTATCAGGGCTCCAATATCCATTAGTCTTAGTTGAAGTCCAATTATTTATTGCGGTTGAGATGTTTAAGTGACAGCCTTCTCCGTTCGAATTGCTGGCATTATAATATTTCATATATTTCTTTCCACCAGAACTATATGAAACTTCACTAGTTAAATTTTTTCTATAAGTATATTCTTCAACCCAACTAACTAGTTTTCGACCTCCTTCAACATAAGAAACTTCATTGGTAGCATTTGAATCGCTAGATTGCTTTGTTGCAAGGTAAGTTTCATAGTCAGTTGTTACGGGTATAGTTGCAGAATATTTATACGATGTCGCAGCATCAGCCAAAGATGAGAAACCTACAATACCAGCACATAAAGTCATACAGCCAATTAATTTTTTCGTATTTCTAATTTTCATAATAATCTCTCCCTTTAAATTATTCTATTCAACTATATCATATATAAAGAAGTTAAATAACCTTTATTTTCAAAAAAAAATAAAATTATCCAATCATTACTTTTTGCTTTCTATTGTAAAGTTCCTTTACATTAAATTGGATGAAGAATTTGTTACTCACTATTATGCAACCATAAGTCATTACTGTAATTCGCTGCACGCCGAAAAACAGGATTTTCTTTCAGTACTTCTTTTTGATTCAGATAGTCATGAAAGTTTTTATTACTTTCAAATTACGTGGCACACAAAACATAACCAAGTTTTTGGAATCCTGTAGATCGATCACCTTTTTCGATGGTGATATTTAATTACATAATGAGTTATATGTTTATAAAAGTCGTTTCTCCTAATTTGTGAAATGTACAAATTGATGCTGGTGCCTTGTCTGTTGTTAGAATCGATGATTCGCGAGATACTTTCACCCTCTTCTCTCTATAAATACATATACAGCATGACAATCCCATTTTTTAAAAGTTGTATATCCAGTGTGTGTCCATCTTTATCAATTCCACAATAGAAGTATCACTATTCCGCTTTCACTTTGGTACAATAAAATGACATAAAGTAAGTTTTAAAAACAAAGATAAATAATAAAAAAAGTTACTCTTTTTATATAACATAATTATGAAAGAGTAACTTTTTTTATTAAAATATTTTTAGTTTAATTCAATCTTTGTATCGTTTTTTATCTTTGTTTCACGGGATATTTTTTAAAAAATTCTTCCCTTTTCTCTTTTTTCATAATCAAATTATTCAAAATATCGTCTTCCCACAGCTTCTTATTTTTAACATACTCGTCTAATGAATGAGGTAATTCTTTAATTAATTCCTCTCTAGAAATTGAAAAAGAGTAATACTTCTCTGATTCTAATTCTAGAGTAACTTTTTGAACGTTTTTAACAAGTATAAAGATTGCTGTGGCATTATATAGAAAGTTATTTTCTATATTATTATCATTTAACCAATACGTATTTAGCTCATCTTTGTTCAAGTTTTCTCTATCCGTTTTTATTCCATATACGACTTTTATTGATTGATCAGATAGTTCGATTTCTTTGTATGTAGAACCACCAGGTAAAGAATTTACAATTGAACTTATAGCAGAATTATTACCCACAAGTGTTTCCTTGTATTTTTGTAGATCCTCAACCTTTGCTTCATTTATTGTTTTTATTTTCTCTTTTTGACTACATCCTGTAGTTAGAACGAAGATACACGAAATAATAGCTAAAGTCCTTTTCATTCTCTGCACCCTTTCTTCCGATACTAACTTTATCGAATAACAAAATCAGTATTTGAGGAAATATCCTCATTTAAAACTTTTTCTAAATGATTTTGCTTCACTTTGAATATACCATTATTTGCAAAAATATAATTTTCATTTTTCATGTTTACAAATCCATAAATCGTATTTAAATGTAATTCTAATATTTTTTCATTTTCATATGTTTGACGATTATATATCTCTAGAAATGATTCATTAGGTGTCCCAGTAATAACATATATTTTTTCCTTATCCACCTCAATAAATTTAGGTGGATACTTCGTAGGAATTTTCGAATTAAATTCTAGGTTAAGTAAATTAACACAATATATAAATTTAACCTCTTTATTTTTCTTACTTTTAACTTTTATATTATCTAATATTTCTCTAGGTAAAATCCATAATTTTCCCTCTTCTATTGTCGCATTAAGGTCATACCCCTGTTCAAGTATCTCTTTCTGTTTTAATGTCTCTCCATTTTCTAATGAATATAGTATTGTCTTATTTGTCCTCATCAATATATAAATCTTATCTGAGTCCTCATCTAATATTAGTCTCTCTGGATCCCCTTCCAACTTCCATGCTTTTAACGGTGTATCTAAATTTTTTAAGTTGAATTTTTTTAAGTACACGCTATTGTCATCTGCATAAACCAAAACATAAAGATACTCCTTATTCAAGATAACTTCATGTACTCTTCCTTCTAACAATCCTAAATTTTGGATATCGGAGGAGTTTTGTAAATATACTTGATATCCATATGGTATCGTCTGTTGTGTAACGACAACTGTTTTATTTTCTTTCTGATTATAATAGGAAGTAGAATAAGGGTCTCTCTCTTGTTTAATCTGAAGAATCTTTGTGAATTTTTCTTGATTAAAATTAAATACTTTAATGACTTGTTTTTGGCTATCTTCTGATAAATATGCTATAGAATTACCAGAATTTTTTTCAATACTTGAGCCTACAGTATTCTTAGTTCCAGTAAAGAAAAAATATGTGAGGATTGCACCCGATAATAGACATGCTAAAACTGGAAATATAATTTTCTTTTTCATGATGCATTCCCTCTGATAATTTCTATTATACTAGTCGAAGAGGCTTTCATTATTGGTCTAAAACTAGAAATAAAGCTTACAAAGATTATTAAGATAAAGCTTATAACGACTTGCTTTATATCCATTGTAACATTGAATTGAAAATTAGAAAGATTGGACTGATTCATAAAATAGCTTATTACCTTTATTAGTATAAAACTTAAGCTTGTTGATAAAACAAAGGAAATTAGTGAAATATACAATACCTCAACAGCAAACAATTTGATTAAGTGATTACGCTCATATCCAACGGCCCTCATAATACCTATTTCCTTATATCTTCCTCTGAGTGATTGACTTATAATTGAGGCAATGCTTATCCCGGAAAATACCAATAACAAAGCAATAACAATTCCTCCTATAGCAATGATAATTTTAGCAACCATAGGAATTGATTGTGATGATTTTAAAGAATAATTTGTATCATATCCCATATCTTCAATTTTTTTAGCTACTTTTGTAATATCTTCAACATCCTTGACAATAACCGTTCCAAATTCATAGGTAAGATTTTTACGATAATCCGCTAAAGAAAGTCCCACAAATTCTGCATTAAGGCTCTCTACATAGTCAATTGTTGCTAATGATATATCTTCTGGAAAACTATTTATATAAAATTGATTATATAATGTTGAAATTTTGGCATCCTTAAGTTTTCTAATTCCCTCTCCTTCTTTTACTTTTATAGTATAGTTAACCTTAACGCTATCTCCTTCTTTAATTTTAGTTGTTAATCCAGAATTAAGAATAATTTCATCCTCTTTAATTACATCTTTCTTTCCAGAGGTAAAAAAATGGACTGCCTTATTATCAACTCCTATTAAATTTGTAGTTATTTTATCTTGATCATGTTCTAATCCTACAAAAGACTGTACTTTAGGGAAGGTCGATGCTACCCCTTCAATTCTTTTTATGTTCTCAAAACTATGAATATCCATAGTTTTGTCTGGTGTTGCTATAACTTCAATAAATTTTAAGCTATCATTTTTAATAACGGTATTGTTCATACTATCGGTTATACTAGTAAAGAACCCTGTTACCATATTAAACACAATAATAGCCAGCGTTATAATAATAATAGGAGATAATGTTTTAAAACCATTCCTAAGAAAGTTATTCTTACCTAACTTAAGGTAATCACTTAATCTCATAATTTAAAATAACCTCCTCTAATACACCTTTTTTCATCACATAATAATGATCAGTATAATCCTTAAAAACGGGATTATGAGTCACTATAACTAATCCTACCCCTGAATTTGTTAGTTTTTTAAATAATTCTATTATTTTAATTTCATTTTCCTCATCGACATTACCCGTCGGTTCATCCGCTAATAATAATTTTGGGTTTGCAGCTAGGGAACGTGCAATAGACACCCTCTGTTTTTCTCCGCCTGATAAAGAGCTAGGCATATGTGTAATACGATGAGATAACCCTACTAATTCTAATAATTCTCTTGCTTTTTTTTCTCTAGATTCTTTACTAATTTCTTTATGAATTAATAATGGGAGAGTCACATTTTCTAAAGCATTAAGGTTAGGGAATAAATTAAAATCCTGAAATACAAACCCAACTGTTTTTGCTCTTAGCTTGGATTTTTCTTTTTCTTTTAGCTTATTAGTTAGTTGCGAATTAAGATAAATTTCTCCTTTTGTAGGTCTATCAAGTAAGCCTAAAAGATTAAGTAATGTACTCTTCCCGGAACCTGATGGCCCCATAATAACGTTCATTTGACCAGGATTTACAGTGAAATTTATATTTTTTAAAATTTGAAGGTTTTCTGTTTTAGTAGAAAAACTTTTTTCAACATCCTTCAATTGGAGTAACGGTTCTTTATACATTATGCTTAGCCTCCGAAAGTATTTGATTAACATTCATTAAAAAATAAGTCGAGTAAACATCAGCAAATTTATGTTGTGTACTTAAAGAATAACCAGACTGTTTAAATAAGCGTGTTATTTTAGAAGCAGTTTTATTTTTATCATATGGAATTTCTAAAATTTCTTGTAACATTGTTTTATAATATATTAAGTAAGCTCCAATCTCCGAATTCTCATCGGCATCTACTACTTCTATAAAATTTTTAGTTTTTATTAGCTTGTCCTGATAAAGTTCTGTACTTGCTATCGTTTCCAGGAATACCAATGTAGAAATTTCTCCATTTTTTCCGAAATAACTTTTTTCCGTTTCAATTATACTATTGAGAATTTCAGGTGTATTATTAGGTAGCATGTTTACAGAAATTTTCTCATCTAAATTAATTAGAGATTTTACATAGAAACTCCAACTCATTACATTATTACGATTAATGGGTAGTTTGATTTTCTGTTTCAACATTTCTATGAGCTCTTTTTTTTGTGAATCATCTGGAGTTGAATCTGCTAATTTATAGAGAGTGACATAACTATATACTTCAAAAGGATCTTGCTTCATAAGTTCCTTCATATTTAGATTTTTAATAGTATTAAGTATTTTCACATCGTGATTACTAGAATTCGCTACTGTAAATTCTTCTGAAATCCTACCTACTAAAGACGGGCTTAGCGGGTTATTGTATGTACTAAAAGTAGGAAGCATTCCATCATCATACATATACGTAGAAAAATCTTTCATTAAAATTTCTTTTTCTTTCTCATTTATGTCGGCATTTAAATTTTTTAGTATATTATTCTTTATATATTCACTTTGTATATCTGATAAACCAAATTGATATTTTTTAATTTTATCTTTAATAGAAGTAGTTATTGAATTATCTAATTGAATATACTTTTTATTATAAAGTTCTACTAGACTATTTAGAGACATAAAATCATGGATTTGATAAGTTTGTTGATTCACAAGACTTTCTACTTCTTTTATATCTATTTCAACATTTGTCTTAGAACCTAAAATTTCATCAATTTTTGTGATAGTGTTAATAACGGTTAGATCTTTCAACGGTATTTGCTTAATCCATAATTTTATTTGGTTGGTATCGATTTTATCCAATTGTTTGTACACATTTGCTAAATATATCATCATATATGTTTGCTGAAGTTTTACCTCAATATATTCAGGTTTATCTTTATAAGGCTTGAATTCCTCTGAAATAAAATATCCATGATCTATATACGTACTATTTAACAAGTCTATAACATGTTTTTCTATTCCTGAAAACTTTGTTTGTTCTGTTTCACCTATGCACAATTCTAACGATTTTTGTGCTCTATATACTCTTTCAATGCCAGTAAAAATAAGATTTTCTGTCTCTGCGGAAAAATCCCCCTTTTCAGTCACCTGTTTTAGGTGTTTACAATAATTTCTCCCAGGTGATTCGCCTAATAGGTATACTGTTTGGTAAGCATAATAAGTTATATACTCATCCTTTGAAGCTTCTACTGCATTAACAGGGTTAAATAATGTCTCATCCCCCCAACTTCTCTTTAATACATTTGCACTTTCCTTTTTCTGCCTTTCTAGTTCTTTAATGAGATTGGTATTTAATTTTAAATGTTCTCCTTTCTCATCCGAATTAACATATATGTATATAGTAAAAGAAGCTACCACCATTAGTAGTACAGGAAGAATAACGCTGAATTTATAACGCATCTTTCTACCTCAATTCGTATATTATAATAGGTAAAGAAAGTGAATGTATGATAGCATTCACTTTCTTGTGGTCACAGTTATTTCAATAGCTTACTTTAATACAGTCTAAAAATAGAAGAAGATGCCGAGCGTTTTACACCTTTTGCTAAGAATGAAGCAGTGTTATCCCCACCACCGCTTATTGGAATACCTGAGATATTGTAGGATCCCGCATAATCAGAAATCCACGTGTTTGTGTTTGTCCAAGTTCCAGTCAAAGTATTTCCATTAGATGTACCACCACTAACACCACCAATAGATACACCTAATCCATTTGCTTTTATAGCCCATGCTGTCTTTACCCAATCTGCATTTGGTGGATTGTTTCCAATAAATTTAGCACTTACTTGATATGATTGTTTCTGATTAAATGCTGTAGCACTCATCCAAATATTAGATTGAATACTATTACCAGGTAGTTGAGGAATATTTTCTGTTACACTATCTGAATATGCACTTGCAGTGTCAGCTCCCCCAAAAGACAGTGCCCCAGCTACTGCTAATGTACCAATAAATGCTACAACCTTTTTTTTAATTTTCATATCTGTTCCTCCCTTGATTTACAAAATGGAATTTACTGTAACCAAATCCAGACTAACATAATAATTTTTATTTCTTTATTTTTTTAATTTTTTAAATTATCTAACCAAATTTTATCAATACGAAATAAATGTATCCTTCCGCAAATATTATGGTATATATTGTCGAAATAAATAAAAAACTGACTATAAAAGTAAAAATCGGTCTGTTGAATTATGGAGTATAATGTAATAAAAAATTTTTATTGTAGTATACTGCAGAAAATTGAATGGTCATTTATTATCAAAATCTCCTTAGACTTGAGGTTTGTGTAGCAACGGAGCCAAAACTTCCGCTAATGATATTTATCGTACATCATCAATAAAATATGTTATTGATTTTTTTAAAAAATCGAACTTTTCTGTTTCAGGAGAAAAAATCATCTAAAATCAAACCATTTTTATCACTTCTAATGTCCGATAATGCTTGTTGCCTGTTTCTGTTCTATCGCTAGACAAAAGCCTTATACGAAAAACATAATAAATTAGTTACTTGATAAATTCTCTTCCTTCCCTTTTATGTTTTTATTTATGAGATTGCTGATTTTAATGACAGGACTTTCTGATTTAAAATAAAATCAAAAAGCTTCAGCGTATACGCTATTTTTAGTATCAGGATTTATTATCTTTGTTGCAGTCTATACTTTCAGTTTTTAACATATATTTACCTAGAAAAAATCAAGTTAATATAACCTACCATTATTAGAAGTAAAAAGAGCTAGTTTTTTAACAAAAATAATTATCCATACATATAAAATGAGATTATTTTACTAACTATTTTTATTTATAAAAAGTCATATATTTTTTATATTCTTCATAATAATGTAAACAATTTTGTAGGGTTTCTGTGTGGAATTCAAATTTATAACCAGCTGGGTATGTTAAATAGATAGACCTTTTATCCTGTTCATCGCTTTTGCTTGCAGTATGGAAGAAACTTATCCAAAGTTGAGAAATAAAGGAATAATAGGTGTCCAATTTATGGAGTTACTTGAAATGAAGAAAACAAAGTAGAACATAACTTATAAATGATAGGAGACTCAATTTGCTTAGTGTATATTTTCGTTAAAATGTAACGGTATTTCAAATATGAAAAAAATAAGCAGTTTCTTAAAATTTATCATAAGTTAATAATAAATTTTAATGCAATATTACATATTGTTTATAATAAAAAGCAGATACTCTAAGGTGCTTTTTTTTGACTTTAACAGTATACCAGCTATCATTTTTACATAGTTGAGTGCAATATTTATTAAGATAGCTTTTGGTTAATCTTCGATTTACTTCAAAATCAATTGTATTTTTTTGTTTACTTTCATTCAATATACCATCAGCTAGAACTTTAATACTTGCTCCTATACTTAAAGCAAATATTACTCCTCCTATTTTAGTCTGATAGAAATTAAAAGGTGTTAAGATTCCAATGATAATTGCAACCCCACTAATCCCGCTACTTAAAATTTCATGCGGAACTAGGAAAAGATTAAAAGAAAGTGCCGTAATGACAGAGCCAAAAATTATTCCAAGTAATCGATACATACCTTCACCTTCCTTTACCAAAAAATAATATATGAACTTTATTTTAAACAGAATTAAATATTTAAATGCAAGGCTATGGTATGAAATTCATTTAAAGATGTCTCTTTATGTTCTTTAGATTAGATTCCCCATTGAATTACGTTCATTCCTTTCTTATTTTATTAGTTTGCTTACTTTCAGTTGCATTAAAGTTTTAAAAGTAATTAAAATGAAAATTATTTAAATAGACTTAATACGTATTAACATGCTAACGGCCATTAGAGGGAATTCTTCTGAATTTCCTTGTTAATAAGAATTTCTATAACTTGACTTAATATTAAATAATAATAATTATGGGAAATACCTAAAAAGTATCTTATTAATACCGTTTAGGTATAAATTGTAGGAAAGAAAAGGAAATCAAATGGAACTGAGGCATATCCGATATTTTTTAGCTCTGGCAGAAGAACTAAACTTTAGTCGAGCTGCTGAAAAACTACACATTGCTCAACCACCTCTTAGTAAGCAAATAAAAGAATTAGAGGAGGAAATCGGGGCACAATTATTTCACCGAACAAAGCGACATGTTGAGTTAACTAGTGCTGGAAAGGTGTTTTTAAGTAAAGCTTATCAAATCCTCGATCAAGTTGAACAAGCGTGTATCAGCACGAGATTAACTTCTACGGGATCTGAAGGCGAACTGGTAATGGGATTTAGTGGCTCAGTGAACAATCTTATTCAAACCATTCAAAAATTCCGTGAACAATACCCTAAAGTCGGAATTGTATTATAACAACTAAGTACCCCTCTTCAAGTTAAAGCTTTGCATGAAAAAAGGATTGATATAGGTATCGTAGCCGCCCCAGTAAGTAGTAATAAAATTCATGTAAGACCAATCCAAAAGGTATACGTAAAGGCTCTTATTCCCGAAAAACACATTCTTGCTTCTAAACGAGCAATTTATATTCGTGATTTAGTAAATGAGCCCTTTATTTTGGCAACTAAATCAACAGCTCCATTTTATTATGATACTTTTATGAGGCTATTCAAAAGTGCAGGATTCGCACCCAAAATCACCATGCAGGTAAATGATCTTCAAACTGTTTCATCATTGGTCGCAAATGGTATGGGAATTGCATTGTTACCCTCATCACTTCATCCATTACGTGGTATCGTACAACGTAAAGTTGAGGATATAGATGTAACAATTGAAGCCTCATTTGCATGGCGAAAGGATAATCACTCTGAAATACTAGATAAATTTTTAAATATGTATGACTCTAAAAAAGGTACGTGATTAGTATAGAAAAGGAAAATTTGTTTACATGGAGGCATTATCAGCCTGAATTAATCCAATTAATAGTAAGTTTGGTACCTATGGTACAATTTGAGCTTCCGTAACCTGATGGTATGCGACTTAAAAAACAAAAGTACATGAATAACATAGTAGAACAAGAGCATTGCTTAATTAAGAAGCAATGCTCTTGTTCTATGCTAGAGTTTAAATATTTTGACACATCTACACCATTCTTTCTGAAGTAGAAACCGTTCACATGATTAAAGAGAAAAGGTGAATATACAAGACTCATCTGTTCAAAACCATCAAGCATTCATCTATCAATTGTTTGAACTTGTAGAAAAAATACAATCCCACTAAGAATCTATATACTTTATTATCTTTTATTTTTACACCAAAACCATGTTAGCCCCTATATAAACAATACACCCCTTCTCTTCATTTTATTATTTCTTTTTACATATTGATTTAAGACCACATTTAATAACATCATAGAAACTTAGAGATTGTGCCATATGACCTGGATCTATATATTTTCGTATAGCCCGAAGAACTTTCTTAGGTTCCTTAGAAGAAAAGGTGAAAATCCCATTTCTCCTCGTTTCAATTGCATAACGTGGAATCCATTTCCCCTTAAACATTACAGAAGCTATAACATAATCTACTTCCTCCCACGGAATTTGAATAAATTTACGCGTATCACGAGAATTATAAAATTCAAACCCTTTATCACCAATCATAATTTTCCCATAGTCCGTAAGTCCCGTAAAAGCGGTAGCATCTATTACTAAATCTACCTTTGTATTAATTGATTGAACCATCATATCCACTCCATTTCATTTATCCTATTTATAATTCGTAACTTCAAACAATTAAATCAATACAAAAAGTGGCTGAAGCGATAATCCCCAGCCACTTTTTGTATACGAACTATTATCGATTCACAGACTACTAACCTATACTTCAATCTCAACAATTCCTAAATAATAAATTTTAAGAATTGAAAACGTGAGCAACTTAAATTATAAAAGTCCGATTACGTGACCAACTACCCCAACTACGAATAATGAAAGAATAATAACAATTGGGCTGACTTTTTTCTTCAGCAACCACATACAGAAGAATGTCAGAAGCAATGCTGCTAAACCAGGAATTAATTGATCTAAGTTATCTTGCAAGGTGGTCACTTTCGTAGGTGACAGTGCCATTCCTGAGTTTACTTGTTCAAAAGATTGACGAATCCCTTCACCATTTCCAGGAAGTTTGTCCCACTCAACATACGCACCTTTATCTAACTGAACTTCAGATACAACTGGCTTGAATTTAATTGATACCCACCGTTCCACCAAGGCTGCAAGTACAAACATACCAAGGATTGATGCACCTTTTGTAATATCTTGTAATAATCCACCTGAAAGATCATCAGTGATTTTAGAACCGGCTTTATAACCAAACTCTTGTGTATACCACATAAATCCCCAACGAACCAGATTCCAAGCTAAGAAGAAAAGGATTGGCCCAAGGATATTCCCCCCCATTGCTAATGATGCTCCTAAAGCACCTAACATCGGACGTAAAGTAAACCAGAATACCGGATCACCAACACCGGCTAAAGGACCCATCATCCCAACTTTAACCCCCTGAATTGCCACATCATCAACTTCTGCACCATTAGCACGTTCTTCTTCAAGTGCTAATGTAACTCCTAGAATTGGTGAAGCAATATAAGGATGTGTATTGAAGAATTCCAAGTGACGTTTTAATGCTGCTTTTCGATCTTCTTTTGATTTATATAACTTTTTAATCGCTGGAATCATCGAGAAGGCCCAACCACCATTCTGCATACGTTCGTAGTTCCAAGAACCCTGAATAAATGTAGATCGCCATGCAACAGCTAAACGATCTCTTTTTGTTAATTGAATTTTTTCTGCCATTTGTCTTCTCCTCCTGAATTAATAATCGTTTAAGATATCGTCAAGCGGGTCACCAGAGTTGCCTCCACCACCATTTGAAGAACCACCCATTTTAGAAAGACTCAAATAAATAAGAGCTAAAGCCACACCCAATGCACCAAGAGCAATAAGTGTTAATTGAGAAATCGCAGCTATTACGAAACCAATAATGAAGAATGGCCATACTTCTTTTGTTGCCATCATATTAATAACTAATGCATAACCAACAGCAACAACCATTCCGCCACCAATAGCCATTCCATCAGTTAACCATGCAGGCATTGATTCCAAGAATCCTTGAACGCTTTGTGCAGGGATAAATAAAAGTGCTCCGGCAGGAATTGCAATTCGGATACCTTGTAAACACACCGCAGCGATGTGTAACACTTCAATTTTTTTTATATTTCCTTCTTCAGCTGCCGTATCCATCATGTGTACAATAGGAACAGCAAGTGTACGAACAATCATTGTTAAGAAAAGTCCTGCTACTGCAAGTGGTACCGCTACTGCAATTGCTGATGCAACACCGCTAACACCTTGTCCGCCTAATACTAAAATGATTGCTGATGCAACTGATGCTAATGCAGCATCTGGTGCTACGGCTGCTCCAATATTTGCCCATCCAAGTGCAATCATTTGAAGTGTACCGCCAAGAACAATACCAGCCTCCAGGTTACCTGTTACTAAACCGATTAGTGTACATGCCACTAATGGTTGATGGAATTGAAATTCATCTAATATTCCTTCCATACCGGCTAGAAATGCAATTAGTATCACTAAAATTATTTCTATAGTAGACATTATGATCCCCCATTTCATTAAATTTTCTATGTAACTACGATAATTCAACCTTCGCTTTTTTTAGAATATCATCCATATTTGCACGAGAATCATTAGGTACTTTACGTACATCAAAATGAATGCCTTTTGCTTTCATTTTCTCGAAAGCCTCTACATCTTCTCTTCCCATAGAAAGAACCTTATTAACAACAACCTTTCCAGTTGAATGAGCCATAGAACCAACGTTAACTTCTTTAATATCCACGCCACCCTCTATAACTCTCAGGACATCTAGTGGGTTTTCAAATAATACCAGTGCGTTAGTATTACCAAAACGGGGATCTTTTTCAACTTCAATCATTTTGCTGATTGGAATAACATTGGCCTTAACCCCTGGTGGTGCCGCCTGCTCGATTAATTTTTTACGAAGATCGTCTTTAGACACTGCATCTGAAACTACGATAATACGATTTGGTTGTGTAGACTTTGTCCATGCAGTCGCTACCTGACCATGCAATAAACGAGAATCCACACGGACTAAAACGAACTTGATTTTTCCATCACCAACTACTGTACCGGGAGCAAGTCTGCCATTTGCTTTTCCATCTTTTGCAACTGCGATATCAGTATTTTCTTTGGGTTCCAGCTCTTCAGGTTTAATTCTGACCCCTTCCTTCGCTGTTTTAATGATATGTGCTGCGATCTCTTGAGCAGACGTAATTGATAAACGGGATGCATAAGCTTCAATCACCATTGGTAAGTTCAAACCAGCAACGATTGCCCAATTGTCTTTGTGTTCTTCATACAAGCCATTAGCTTGATTGAATGGAGTACCGCCCCATAGATCGACTAAAAATAATACCTCATCTTGATTATCAAAAGTTGCAACTGCTGCTTCCATTTTTGCTCTCAAATCGTCTGGCCCTTCGTTTGGCATTAAGGTAACAGCCTTAACATTCTCTTGCTCTCCAAAAATCATTGCGCCAGATTGTAAAATGCCTTCAGCAAATTGGCCATGGCTTGCTAGGATAATCCCTACCATCTCTCTACCTCCTAAATATTTCATCCTAATTTTTTCTGAATTGACGCAACCAACACAACTTTTCTTCTTCGTTTCATCAATCTTTAACTATTAAAAACCAACTTTTTCTATCTTTGAGAAAACCACCTCCTAGGCTATTTAAATCTCACTTCTTTTATAAAATTTTGTTTACTACTAAAAATGAGTTTGTGAATCTCCAATTCATCATTTTTCAAATCATTACTTAAAACACATAATTTCTTAAGTAAAAGGTTCATAATCTTATAAAATAACCTACTATAAGAAAACGCTTTCAAAATATAGAAAAAACATACCGTTGAAAATCATTGTTTCAAATACACTTACCCTAAACCTAACCCACTATAAATAGACTGAATTGCGTCAAACCAAAATAGGAGTAAAACTCCATTTGCGAATTGCCTCATTGATAAGGAAAGCGTTTATCTCGAAAAACATGATTATCAATGCAAACGAACATGACAGAAAACAATTTAAAGTTCTTTCGAATGATAAAAATACCATGTAAGTTTTTATTACGCATATGTTACTTACCAAAAGTTCAATAGAATGACAGAGTATACACATTGCTCCTTTTCCCAACTAAAGAAAAGCACTGTTATTCGCATAATGAAATCGATTCCATTTGCTAAAAACATTGCCATTCTATCTGATAAGATGATTTATATCGCCTGCATACAAAATAGCAAACAAAAAAAACAATAACCCCTTCTTACGAGTCAGAAGTTGGCTAAAGATAGCTATCTAGAAAACAGTTTATAGTTGGAGACAGAAATTTGATAAAAGAGTTGATTCGTCGCAAAAGAATATTTGGCATTGGTGTTTTTGATCTTGGTTAGATTGGATATTTGCTCAACTTTAAAGAGAGTATGTATCAAATAATAATATTATTTGTAAAAAAACAAATGAATATAACAAGATAAAAGCAGCTCGTTTATCAGTTCTCAAAAGAATAAAACCACTATCATCCTCTACAACAGTTATATATTCATTATATCTATTGTGAATTTTTTCACAATAGATATAAATTGAACATTTTATGAATAAAACACTCAATTTCTGGTAGCATCACACATCCATCTACTTAAAGTATATATTTAAGCAAAGAATGATCTGTTTATTATATAGGTTTTATTGAAAATCTCATTATATTTCTATAGGAATAGAAAAAGGTTTTATTATGGGAATAGAACCTAAGATTTTCCCCATTTATACACGTATCTTGACTGAGTGCCATGTACACCTCGAGTTATTTTATCTCACCATATAGCATACTTTCTGTATATGCGAAAAGGAGCAAAACAAAAAGCCGTACCATAGTGATGGACGACGCTTTTTCACACATTCACATATTTTTCAATTATATATATGTGTATTATAATTCACTAAAATTATTCTTACTTCGTACGCCTTTAACTCTTCTTTTTCTTCACAAAAGTAATTAATATTAATATTGGTGGAATAATCAAAATATAAAAGAAATTAGCTGTTGTAGCTATATTTCCAAAGTGACTTACCTCTTCTTGACCATTTGGGAATATAGAAATCATATATACAATGGGCATTAAAATAAAAACAAATGTTTGTTTCTTTGTCTTCTTAAATGCAGATGTTAACACAATCACCACCATATCAATATAGATTATAGTAGTCGAGAAAATGGTAATAATCCAAGTCATAAAAAAAAAGGCATCAAATCTTTCTAAAAACTCCCCAATCTCTACTTCTTTTCCTAATTCTACAACCGGATACACCAACTCTTGAACAACAGATTGAGAAAAAACACATATACAAATTAAATAAGTAATTGTGTATAACATTACTACTACTAACAACGCATTTACTACATATACTGGAGCTTTTTTAGGGTTACTGACTAAGAAACTATAATATAATACAACCTCAAATCCTAAGAAAGCAAAACCAGAATTTTTTAAGCCACGAATATAACCCATTGGTGGTGTTTTTAAAATCGGAAATAGATGAGTGAAATCAATATTATTTATATTCAATATAAATGATATGATTAGCGATACTATAACAACATATAAACCTAAGATGCAAAATTGTATTAAAGCCATTCTTGATCCACATAAACCATACGAAAGAACTAATACAAAACAAAATGCAATAACTTTAACATCTGTATTTTCCATTAAATAAAGATTTACTATTACGGAAATACTTCTTATTTCATAAGCAGCAATACAAAGATAAATACATATCGCTATTACCGAAAAAAGAAATGCCACAGGTCTTGAAACTAATGCACTTGTGTATTCATAAAAGGACATTTGCGGAAAATAAGCAGCTAATTTTGTAGAAATCCAGCCAAGAATAACAACTATAAGACCTGTACCAAGTAATATAACCCATCCATCCGCAAACAAGGTCCCACTTGCAATAGTATTTGGTAACGAAAGTAAACCAATCCCACAAATATTACATATAACCAAAGTTGCTAGTTCTATCAGAGTAAGACTTCTATGATACGAATTAGATTGCATCTCAAGGTCACCAACTTTAAAAGAATATAAGTTAGCTTTTCCTTTTACATGATCATTATGCATAAAAATTCCATATCTCATCAATTAGAATGAAATACACCTCCATTTAAATAATTAACTTATAATGCTATTGCTGAAACTATACGCTTCACCACAATATATTTTTTTTAAGTTGATGGATGTGTCGCTGTATCCCTATACGGTAGATTAAATAATAGAAAAGCACCTCTCTAGCAAAGAAGAGGTGCTTTTCATTATATAACTTTTTTTATTTTTTGAGGTGATTGTTTCGTTTGAGTAATGATATTCTCTTTTCGTAATTCTTTAAAGAGAGACGTGACCATAAGAACGACTACAATAGAGAATGGTAAAGCTGCTATGATCGCTGCAATTTGCAGTGCATTTAACCCACCAGCTTGCAAGAGAATGGCTGCAATAGCTGCAATTGTTAATCCCCAAATAAGTTTCAAACTGTTTTTCGGTGATAAGTTACCATTGCTTGTTTGCATAGCAACAACAAATGTTGCGGAGTCAGCAGAGGTAACGAAGAATGTTGCGACTAAAATTAGTCCAATAATGGTCAAAAATGTTGAGAATGGTAAATGCGAAATGACAGCGAACAAACCAATTTCGGCACCATTTTTCGCAATTTCATCAGCAATTCCAAGTGATTGAAACATTTCCATATGAATAGCTGTACCGCCAAACACAGCGAACCAAAATGTACAAATGAATGTTGGGATTAATACGACGCCGATAATAAATTCTCGAATTGTACGTCCGCGAGAAACACGGGCAATGAATGTACCGACGAATGGAGACCAAGAAATCCACCAACCCCAGTAAAAAATAGTCCAATTTTCAATCCAAGAAGAAGATTCTTTGCTAAAAGCACCTAAATTTAATCCCATGCTTGGTAATGCTCCAATATAAGAGCCTAGTGTGGAAGTAAAATACTTCATGATAAAGACAGTTGGCCCTAAAATTAAAAAGGAAACGAGTAATATTCCAGCGAGGGAGAAGTTTAAGTTACTCAAATATTTAATCCCACGATCTAAGCCAGTTTGTGCACTTGTTAAATAGAATACAGTGAAAATGGCAATAAGTACGAGTTGTGTACCAATTGTATTATTAATAGAAGGGAATAAATAGCTTAATCCTCCAGCGATTTGTTGTGCACCTATTCCTACGGATGGTACGATTCCAAATACAGTTGCTAAAACAGCCAAAATATCTACTGTTTTTCCAATAGGAGAATGTTTCGATCGATTAAATAATGGAGTAACTGTAGCGCCAATTGTACTACCTTTTTGTTTTCGGAATGTAAAATATGCAATTGTTAGAGCGACCATTGCATAAAGTGACCAAGGGAAGAGACCCCAGTGGAAAAATGAATATTGCATAGCAAGTTTAGCGCTTTCCTCAGTTCCAGGTTCACCAGTAAGCGGTGATCCAAAGTGTGAAATGGGTTCAGTAATTCCGTAAAAGAGAAGTCCGATGCCCATTCCCGCTCCAAATAACATGGAAAGCCAAGAGAGGTAACTATATTGCGGTTTTTCATCATCTTTACCAAGACGAATGGAGCCATACTTTGAAAATGCTAAATAACCAGCTAAAACAATCATTGTGGTCATAAGTAGAGAGTAAAACCATCCAAACTTATTGAGAATAAATGCGTTTAAAGAAGAGGTAACATTTTGTAAATCATAGCCTTGTATCCAACTTGCTGGAATTACACCCCATATAATAAATAAGGTTGTAAGCAAGATGGAGATATAGAATACACTGTTTTCTTTTTTTATCATAGAATCCCACCTTTTATTTAATTAAATTAACAATTATATTTACAATAACAATAACAGGGTTAATTGTCAAAAAATTCGTTTATCATAGGTGATATACGGAGTCCTATCACACGCTATCAAGCTAACATTTTGAAGTACCCCCAAAACGAAAATTTCTTCTTTTCATAGGTGTCTAATGGAATTTAGTTTATTTTTTTGTTATGGGGAACAATTAATTTCTTAAGTTGATGGGCATGTGGCGCTCCCCTAGGTATTATTGTAAACAACACCTAGTATATCAAAGACTATTTTTCTCATATTGATCAAAATTTCTCCCGTTTTACTGTAGGGGGTTGAACAGACGAATTAGAATCTTGGATAACTCTTAAGTGTTTTGCTGTATAGCTTGGAAATGGATATGAAAAAAAAAGTAGTTTTTAATCATATATGCCCATATTCTTGTTTAGATATTGATTAATAAACTACATTTATTAATTCGTTCAGTATAATAATAAAAAAACTCAACTTTAGTTAAGTTGAGTTTTTTATGCACGTTAATTAAACTACACAAATTGAAAATACTTAAGTGGTGAATAGATTAATTGTAGTTTAGGCTATACGGAACAGAATGAACTACAATTTAAATTATAGCATATTTCTCAAATAATCCTGTGACATCTTATTGAATATTTAAAAAGTTTCTGTACAATTACTAACCCTATTATTTTAAGTACATTCTTATAGTTGTAAACATATAAACTAATTTTCAATTAGCCTATGATTGTTCCAATCCACCGAATAATTATGAACAGAAATACCTTTACTTACATCCTTAATATTGCCACCTACCCACCAGCCTGCACCGCTACCATGAACTCCATTAAAAAATGATGTCCAATCCATTCGATAATCATCAGAATTTCTAGTATAAGTAATTTTAAAAGTAGATATATCTTCCGATTTATCTGCAATAACAACTGCAATCATCCCTGGAGAAAATCCATACGATGCTAAAGCTGGCATTTCATCACTAGATATAAAATTATCTTTTGCCCATGTTGCTGCATTTCTCGACTTCATGAAAAGTTGATTTCTATAAATAGAATCATCAGAGTCTCTATTATATGGACCATAGCCTTGATTCATTGTAGAAATGAATGGTATTCTCCATTGAACTTTATTAGCAGTATCAGTTTCTAATACTGTTTTATAGTCTGGTTGATCATATGATGTACTAGTTGACCAATTCATACCTCCTGATCCTCCACCATCCGGTTTATCACTTACTTTTATTTCTCCACCTATATTATAGCCGATAGTAGAAGTTATAGTTTTTGTATCTATCGTATTTATTGGTGAAACTTTATAAAATTGGGAATTATCATTTGTTAACTCCATTCCAATGTTATAAGATGAAGCCCATTTTAAAACGGCTGACATATATCCGGCTTCATGTCCATATTTATCTGTTAATCCTTCTACTGATTTATTTGCACTAATATTACTTCCATCGGTTTTAATGACAGCAATTTGTTTATTACTGTATGGATCATCAATTATTGAAACTAACAGCGATGTTTTTATTTTTGCTTGCTCATCAAAAAGAGTAGAAAAATTATTATATACCTTTGCATTTTGTCCATTTTCTCCAATATCCACAATACTTTCTATCTTTGTATCAGCGTGTGCTGTCAGTATATTTAAGGTAAAACAATTCCACATTATAATAGAAGTTATAGTAATTTTTTTTAGCATACATTTTTTATTTTTCATTTAAATACCCCTTTGCATTGTATGATCAATAGTAAATGTGGTTAACTAATTACTTTCTAATTGAAGTTCAATATATTAATTACTTAATAAAACAATTGAAAACATATAGCTCCTATAATTCCTCCTATGGTACTACCAATTATGGGAATCCATGCGTATCCCCAATCCGAAGAGCCTTTATTACATATTGGTAAGATTTGATGTGCTAGTCTTGGCCCAAAATCTCGAGCCGGATTTAAGGCAAATCCAGTTGTTCCACCAAGAGATAAACCTATAGATACTATTAACGCTCCTATTATTATTGGAAGGAGTCCATCTGTAACTTTATTATGACCCATAGCTAAAATTGAAAATAGAAATACCGCAGTGCCAATAATTTCACTTAACAAATTGGACGGCCAGCTTTTTATTGCAGGGCTTGTAGAAAACACCGACAATATAATTTCTTGATTTTTAGTTTCTTTCCAATGCGGAAAATACTGGAGCCAGACAAATATTGAACCTAAAAAAGCTCCAATCAACTGTGCACCAATATAGGAAGGAACTTCACTCCAAGGGAATAGCCCTATACAAGCAAAAGCAATTGTAACTGCAGGATTCAAATGTGCACCACTTATGCTATTCACTATATAAATAGCAAATGTAACTGCTAATCCCCAGCCAAGCGTAATTGCTACCCATCCGGAATTATGTGCTTTGGATTTTTTCAGCAAAGTACCTGCTACAACGCCGTTCCCTAATAAAATAAGAATCAAGGTTCCAATTAATTCCCCCATAAATGGAGACATATTTACGACCCCCTTTGTTATTTCAAAAACCATTGTATAAACACAAGGGCATCATCAGCATCTTCCCCATCAAGAATTACTTGTATTTCTGCTCCTCTTTTTACTGCTAACCCCATTAATTGAAGAATACTCTTTGCATTAATTTTTTTATCGTTAAATATAAATTCAACTGAACAATTATAATCTTTTAAACCATTTACAATTTCACTTGCTGGTCTTGCATGAATTCCATCCTTACGAGTTACAATTAAATTTTTTTCGATTCTCATAAGATAAGCTCCCTTTATATTTTTATAATATTTTTCGCCTCAAGTGCAGCTATATATATTTCCTCTAGTGCTTTGCCACATCCTGATTCAACAACTGCTACATAAGAGCCCTCTACTAATGGTGAATCTGCTATTTTTATTTGATCTAGTCCCTCTTCAGCTAACCACTCTATAGCTAATTCAGTATTAATTAGAGCACTCCCCAAATCCAGAAATACAATTACACCTCGTTCATTATAAATAGACTTAATAGCATCTTTAATTTTACTGGCACTTGTCCCGATCCCATCATCATCTGTTCCTCCTGCAGAGACAATGGAAACATCAGAACTTAACTGAGTTAGCAAAACCTTTAATCCTTCTACTAATTGATAACTATGAGAAACTAAAACTATTCCCACATTACTCATCACAATTGCTCCCTAATTTCATTAATAATATCCTTTTCACCTATAAGAGATAAACATAGTGTTTCAAAGATAATAAAAGATGAGACTGCTCCAGGATCTAAATGACCAATAGACCGTTCTCCTAAAAAAGAAGCACGCCCCCTTTTAGCTAGTAATGGCTTAGTTTTTTCCATTTGCTCTCTTGCAAATATGATAAGACCAAAAGGTTTAATTTTTTCTCCATGTCGTTGTATATATTTCAAAACAGGTTCCCAAACATCAAGCATTGTTTTATCCCCTATCTTAGTTTTTCCTCTTAGACAAATACCATTTACAGATTCTTGCAAAGCATGGCCAAGTTCATCTATTGTAATTTTATTTTTTCCTTTTAACACTTTACCAGCCCTTAAAAATGCCGTTCCATATAGTGGGCCTGATGCACCCCCAACTTTTGAAATGAGTACCATTCCAATATCATGAAATAAATCTCCAATATCATCATAAGCGGTATATAATATTTTTTTTTCAACTTCTTTAAAACCTCTATCCATATTAATACCATGGTCTCCATCACCTATTAATTGATCAAGTTGCGTTAGATTTTCTTTTTGATACTCTATTTGTTTGGCTGTGAGTTGCATCCAATTGATAATATGTCTTGGTGTAATATTCATGTTGGTTCCTCCTATTGTACACGCCAATTAGTTGTATTTGCCGGCTCATTAAGTAAATCAATTAGTTGCTCATCTAGTTTTAATATAGTAATAGAAAATCCGGCCATATCAATTGCTGTCATATATTCTCCAACGTATGTTTTACAGATATCAATACCAGCTTCATTTAAAGTTGTGCTAATCTTTTTATTTAAAATATACAATTCCATTAATGGCGTCCCACCTAAGCCATTTATCATGACAGCAACTTTGTCACCAATTTTTAATTGTATATCACTTAAAATACGTTCTAAAAGAAGTTCAGCCATTTCATTAGCCGATGTCATACTGATACGATGAGTTCCAGGTTCACCATGGATACCCATGCCGATTTCTACTTCGTTTTCACCAATTTCAAAACCGGATGTACCAACTGCCGGTAAAGTACACGTAGTTAATGCCATGCCCATACTACGAATATTAGCAATCACTTTATTTGCAACATCTTCAACTTCTTTAAGCGAGGACCCTTTTTCAGCCAGTGCTCCAGCTATTTTGTGTACAAATACTGTCCCAGCAATTCCTCTTCTTCCGGTAGTATGGGAGCTATTCTCAACAGCAACATCATCATTAACAATTACTGTAGCAATCGGTATTCCCTTTACTTCAGCCATTTCAGCAGCCATTTCAAAATTCATTATGTCTCCTGAGTAGTTTTTTACAATTAATAAAACACCACTTCCATTATCTACTTTTTGGATTACTTCAAAAATTTGGTCTGGTGTTGGAGAAGTAAAAACTTCGCCTACTACTGCTGCATCAAGCATCCCTTTACCAACAAACCCTATATGCGCTGGTTCATGCCCACTCCCACCTCCGCTTACAATTGCTACTTTTCCTTTAAATGGACTATTAGCTCGAATGATTATATTTGTATCCGGCAAATTTCGTAGTTTATCAGGATGCGCAAACAACATTCCATCAATCATGTCCCTAACTATTGTTTCTGGATTATTAATAAATTTCTTCATAAGCTCCTCTTCCTTTCTCTAAAAATTTCTTACACTACTTTTCAAGCAATTATTGTGCCAATTTTTATTTCGTTGAAATTACAATAATAGTTTGAACTTTTAGCCTATCTATAGGTAAAAAATATCATCTTGTTTGGTATTTTTTACCCATATAGGATTCGAGGTTGTATTTTCTTACTTTAGCTGCCACAGTTTTATGAGTTAACCCTAATGCTTTCCCTACTGCATTAAAACTTGGATAAAACTGAATAACATGTTTCAAAATCTTTTGTTCATATTCGCTCATAGTTAAAACTGTTTCTGTATTCTCAATCTGGTTATTTATAATACTATTTTGCTGAGAATTCATATTAATATTGTCTGGTAAATCTCCAATTTCAAGTACATCATTCTCACTTAGGTTCATGGCCCGTTCAATCACATTTTGCAGTTCTCTAATATTTCCAGGCCACTTATACTTCATCAGGGCATGTAAAAAATCATCTGTATATGAATGTATTTCTTTATTTAGCACGGTATTGAAGTGTCCCCTGAAATATTCAATTAATGATTGAATATCTGCTTTTCTTTCTCTAAGTGGAGGAATATGAATGGGGATTACATTGAGTCGATAATACAAATCTTCTCTGAACTCTCTATCACGAACCATTTTTTGTAGATTTCCATTAGTCGCTGCTAGTACTCTAACATTTAGCTTTATAGTCTTATCTCCTCCAACCCTAACTATTTCTTTTTCTTGTAAAACACGTAGTAATTTTACTTGTAGATCTAACTTTAAATCCCCAATCTCATCTAGAAAGATTGTCCCGTTATTTGCTTGCTCAAACTTTCCTCTTCTCATATGAAGTGCTCCTGTGAATGCTCCTTTCTCATGGCCAAATAATTCACTTTCAATTAAATTAGGAGGAATCGCCGCACAATTCACTCGAATAAACGGCCTATCCTTTCTCAAACTAACTTTATGAATACCTTTAGCTATAAGTTCCTTTCCAGTTCCACTCTCTCCAGTAATAAGAATTGTAGAATCTGATTTTGCAACTTTATTGGCAATAAAGAGCGTTTCCATTAAAACATCACTGCATCCAATAATTTCCGGGAAAGATTCGTTTAGTTTTTTATATTTCGATAATTCACTCTCTAGATACTTTATTCTTTTCTTTTCACGGATCAATTGATCCAGCAATGATTGTGTTTCATGAAATGGACTCATTGTTAGAATGGTTCCACATAATTCTCCTTCTACCAATATGGGACTTAACTTCGCAATATAGGAATTTCCTTGTTTAAAATCTAGTAATTGTGGAATACATTTTTGATATTTGATGCAAAATTCCCACTTTTCAATCCCGAAAACGAATTGAACTTTGCCTGGATTATCTAAACTGTTAAGAAATCCCTCCATTTCAGGGTTGCAATATATAAAACATCCCTTGCAATCGGTTAGTGCTATTAAATCTTTTACGGAGTGTAGAATGAGTTCCAATTGTTTTTTTAGCTCTTTTACTCTTTTCAACTCTTCAATCAACTCTTCTACTGTAGATATATCTTGAAATAAAGCGACTGCTCCAACAATATTCTCATTTAAAATAATAGGAGTTCTGTTTGTTATAATAACTTGCTTACCCACTACTTGTTTTTGCGAAATCTCTTCTTTTCCAGTTTGTAGTACATGATGAAGCCTAGAATGAGGTATTACTAAATCAGCTCGTTGATTTAATAATTTTCCCACTGACATTCCAAGTAATTTTCCTCCCTCATTATTAACATAAGTAATAATGTTCTCTTTATTCACGACAACAAGTCCATGTGAGAGACTAGAGAAAATCTCTTCAATTGCTATAAAATTTTCCAAAAGAAGATGATCTGTTTGATTTTGTTCAATATAGTTAACCTTTTCTTCTTCCAAATAATTTTTTATCTCTTCTATAATAGACATACTTACCTCTTCCTCGAATTGAATAATAACTTTATCACCTTTTTTTATCTTAAAAGAAGCAACGGATAACAGGCTCGTAATAGGAGATTTTTTTCCTTTATATAAAATAAAAATTTTCTTTAAAATACGTGTATCCTTTATGGTAGTATTTAACTTTGCAATAAGTGTAGCTGCCGCTCGAACATGTAGGCCATTTGTAGTATGAATATTAATTTCAATCCTTTGCATTATAAGACCTCGTTTCATAATAATACATGCATAAAAATACATAAAATTCAATCAGTAAATTTTATGTATTTTTATTTTCATTATTAAAATTCCAAATTTCAAATAACAAGATTATTTATACAAAACCTGATAATATAGGTTTTTAATACTAATTTTACCATTTGAGCTTTCTTAAAAAATCGTATTTTATTTTTGATAATCATAACACTATCTCCTAACTCGTCATATAACAGACGAAAAATATACATAAAATATTCATAATTCTGTACACTGTATTTTGATAATATTATATTCAAGGCTAGATTTTTCAGCTTACTTACTAAAAAATCAAGGAGTGATTATCATGGAACGTATTCTAATTAGCCCACAAAAATATATCCAGGGAAGAAATGTAATTGAAAAAATTGGGGAGTATGTAAAGCCTCTAGGAACCAATTTATTAGTTATTGCAGATGAATGTGTTTGGCATCTTGTTGGTGAAAAAGTTATGGAAAGCTTTCATAAACAAAATCTAAGCTTTGAAAAAGTCGGTTTTAATGGTGAAAGTTCTGAAAATGAAATTTCAAGAATTGAGAAAATAGGAAAAGAATTTGGTGCTGATGTAATCATTGGTATTGGTGGTGGTAAATCAGTAGACACAGCAAAAGCTGTAGGAGAAATTCTTTCGGCTAAAGTTGTAAGCGTTCCCACTATTGCCTCAACAGATGCACCAACCAGTTCTCTTTCTGTTATTTACTCTGATGATGGAGTATTTGAGAAATACAAATTTTATTTAAAAAATCCGGATATTATTTTAGTAGATTCCCAAGTCATTGCACAAGCCCCATCTAGATTTTTAGCTGCTGGGATTGGAGACGGAATGGCTACATGGATTGAAGCTAGAGCAAATTTAGAATCACGAAAACCCGCTATGGCTGGAGGACTCTCTACCCTAGCAGCTGCTAAGATTGCAGAACTCTGTTGGGATACCTTATTTCAATATGGAGAAGCTGCTCTTTTAGCAGTTAAACAAAAAACAGTTACTCCAGCAGTTGAAGCCGTAATAGAGGCAAACACCTTGCTTAGTGGCCTTGGATTTGAAAGTGTGGGGTTAGCTGCAGCTCATGCCATCCATAATGGTTTTACTGTTTTACATGATAAGACTCATGATTTGATGCATGGAGAAAAGGTTGCATTTGGCACATTAGTACAAATGGCATTGGAATCTTGGACAACTGAAGAACTATATAACTACATTGATTTCTGTATCAAGCTTGGCTTACCTACTACACTTGAAGATCTGAACCTAGGTGATGCAAGTAAAGAAGAATTGATGAAAGTGGCTGAAGCTGCCTGTCAAGATGGTGAAACTATACATAATATGCCATTTGAAATTTCACCAGAAATGGTTTTTGATGCAATTATTGCTGCTGATGCTTATGCTACTGAGTATAAATTAAAAAAATTAGTTCAAAATTACAATCCCAAAAATTAATTAAGTGTATATTACACATTATTTAATTTTATATGTGTCCTTTTAAGAATTTAGCAAAATTACAATACTATATATTAAAAACTAAATAAGCATTAAAATTGTATATATCATGAAATAATCTGAAGACTTCATCCAACATATAAGAGCACGAAATATTTAAATGAATCATAGCATTATGTCAAAATTAATTTTGTAACTGAATTTTCACACCAAAGATAAATATAGAAATAAAAAAACCTCTTTATGAGGTTTTTTCTAGTCCTATACTTTTGATAAAAAAATAAGCTGTTTTTATTATAAACAATAGGTTAGCAACACCATCTTAACATATAAAAACCAAAAATCTATGTGTCAATTTTTCAAACATCCTATAGTTTTTATGAGAATACTAAAAAGATATAATTCATAAAAAATGTAGGAGAAGTAAAGGACTTAATTTATGCTGCTTCCAGTTTACCTACTCAACTAAAGTAAGACAATTTTAGAAAACCTAAAAAGAATATTCTCATTTTATTACTAAAGAATACAACAAATTGTTTAGATTTAGTAATAGAAGTAGTTAGTCTTGTACTCAAGATAAAAATTTTTTAGCCAAACTAGATTATTAGAATCGACACTTTTGTGTACATTTATATTACTTCTAGCTCACTATTCATCCCCACCTTACAAAAATGGTATATATATGTACATTTTAATTCGATTTTCTGTAGTTTATGAGAAGAAATATATTGTTTTTGGATGAATATTATTATATTTCCCTCTAATTTGTTTCATTTTTTGTAAGTTGTTATCCTACTAAATGAGGGTAATCATCACGTATAAAAGTATCAGTATTGGGAGTTACGGCAATAATTCTTCAAAATATATATTAAAAGAATTTTAATAATGCCAAATATAATTTCTTTTTTTAATTATAAATTAGAAGTGAGGAGATATTATTATGATTAGAAAGAAACATCCATTTTGTACTCTAGCAAAAACAGCTGTTGCATTAACTATGATCATTCCTACATCCCAAGCCATTAGCCATACGTTTGCCTACGCTCAAGAAAATATAGCGAATTCTCAACAACAAGTAGCGCCATTTTGGAATAAAAATAAAGATTATCCAGGTGAATCTTACGTTACATATGAAGGTAAGATTTATCATTCTGTATATTGGGTAAATGCAGGTACATTACCTACCCAACAATTTAGCGGTTGGGAATTATATACTGGTTCAGAATATATAACTGACAATAGTGATCCAAATGATTTATTTGGTGAAGGAATCACTTGGCCAACTCATGTTTTTGCACCATATGTAGATAACGGCATGAATCCTCAAAACCTATTAAAATATGCCCAAGAAACAAATACTAGTTTCTTCACGCTTTCTTTTATAGTGGCTGATAAAAATGGAAATCCAGTATGGGGAGGAAGTCATACCCCTATTGGAGATGGTAACTTAGATGATCAAATTAAACAAATTAGAAAAATAGGTGGAGATGTTAAAGTATCTTTTGGTGGAGCAAATGCTGGTAATATCCCTGGATTAGGTGCAGATCTTGCCGCAGCTATTACAGATGTGAATAAATTAAAAGATGCTTATAAAAGTGTAATTAACACATTACATTTAACACACATGGATTTTGATATTGAAGGCGTCTTAGTTGCTCACCCAGAATCTATCGAAAGAAGATCGAAAGCAATTGCGTTATTACAAAAGGAATTAAAAGCTGAAGGTAAAGATGTAAAAATTGGTTATACCTTACCAGTAATGCCATATGGCCTAACTAATGATGGACTAAATGTAATTCAAAACGCTATAAAACATGATGTAGATTTAAATTCAGTTAATATTATGACTATGGATTACGGGCAACAAAACCAACAAATGGGACAAGCTGCAATAGATGCTATTAATAGCTTGCATGGACAATTAACTAATTTATATAAAGGTACTATTAAAGATTCTGACATTTGGAAAATGATTGCTGTTACACCTATGATAGGAAAAAATGATACTCAAAATGAAATTTTCACATTAAATAATGCAAAAGAATTGTTCCAATTTGCCAAAGAAAAAGGTATTGGGGAAATTAGTATGTGGTCAGTGTATCGTGATAAAAAAGCTACTGAAAGTTGGCAAATCGGTCAGGCAACTGGAGATGCTTCTGGATTACCCGATGTAGACGACGGTGCTTTTTCTAAACTATTTTCTGCTTTTAATAGTAGTACTGAAATTGACGTAATCGCTCCAACAGCTCCTTCTAACCTACGCTCTGCTAGTCAAACAGCAACAACTGTTGAGCTACAGTGGGAGGCTTCCACAGATAATATTGGTGTGAAAGAATATGAAGTTTATCGTGATGGAAAAAAAGTAGGAACAACAAAAACAACACGTTATGAAGATGCGGGATTACAAGCCAATACAAAATATAATTATACAATTAAAGCTACAGATGCAGCAGGAAATAAGTCAAAAAGTAGCAATGAAGTTTCAGTTACAACAAAAGAAGAGAATCCAGAACAAATAGCTCCAACAGCTCCAACAGGATTACAAGCATCAGAAACTACTACAAACAGTGTTCATTTAATATGGGAAGAATCCATAAGTAATGTTGGTATAAAAGAATATGAGATTTATCGTAACGGTACGAAAATAGCTACAAGTCCTTCAACTTACTATACAGATGAAAATTTACTGGCTAGTACAGAATATAGATATATGGTAAAAGCTATAGATACTCAAGGAAAAGTTTCAGTTGCGAGTAATGAAATCAAAATCACAACAAAAGATACCCCCTCTTCTGAGTATAAGGCATGGAATTCGTATGCTGCATATAAAAAAGGAGATAGAGTAGAACATCAAGGTAAAATTTATGAAGCAGTTCAAAGTTATCAAGGATACGGTGATCCAAATTGGATTTTCTCATTAGCTTTATGGAAAGTAAGTGAACTACCCGCCACTTAACATCCTAACGGACTGTTTGAAGTGGGGGCTTCTCGGTTAGTCGTTACTTTTGGTAGCTAACGAATTCGTCCTAAGACAGC